>CAMWKO010000056.1 GCA_947174885.1 uncultured Clostridia bacterium | reverse complement strand
ATTGTAAATATAACGTTCAAATATATTTGAACAAAACAAAAAACGGAGAAATACATAATTGAAAAAAATTAGTAAATCAGCAAAGAAAATAGCAACAAATGGAATAGAAAAAGCAACAGAGAGGTAACTGTTACAAATTAAACGAAATTTGAGTTATGAAATAAAGTTACATAGTATAAAAATTGTGAGATTATTTCAAATTTATTTGAAAAGAAGGTGATTTGATGGAAAAGATGGAGTTTGCTGATAGAAAGTTTAAATTTTGGTTTTATCAAGTCCAACATAGTGAGGCAATTATAAGAAACAACAAAGTGGACTTAGATAAAACATATAATACCAATATTGATATATATTTTGGTGATATTACTTATATTGAAATACCATGCTTGCTTCAGGAGTTGCAGATAGATAAAGCAACAGAGGAAGATATGATGTACTTAGAACAGAAATTAGGTAAAGATATTCCTGCAAAAAAAAAAATCGTGGTTTTGGTATCTGAGGGCAAAAGATATTATATTGTGGCAAGTATAATTAAAATTATGGAAAATGATTTAGATTATGGAGTATTACCTATTTATACATTTATATCAAACAAAGAAAAGTAGAAGAAATTTCCAGACTGGTTATGGAAATACAAGGTTGCTCTTAATAATACAAGATATAAATAGTAAGATTGTCAAGGGTAGTAGTGGTTCGTGGGTTAGAAACTCAGAAAGCACAAGCAAGTTAAATGTAGATGAAATTCAGCTATAAAGGACAATACGGGGAATAGAGAGTATATAAATCAAAAGATGTTGTGACATATGTAATTAAAGAATTATTTGGATGGTGATAAATATGATAAATATTAAGATTTTTGATAGCATAATTGACGAAAATATAATTAATGAAATTAAAGATGCCGATTGGTGTTCGGATTTAATTCAGTATGCAACACTTAAATGTAAAATTAGCGGTTTGATAGCAGCAGCATATTTGTTTTGACCTCAAATTATACAGGTAAAAGATTATATTTTTATTAAGCAATTTTGGAACTGTAATATAAATGAATCTACAGAATGTATTAGTAAATTGGAAAAACAATATGATAAAAATAAAAAAGCTATTGAAATGAGTGTTAATACATGGAGTATAGGGGATTTCTTTATAGGTGATTCCAGTGAACTTATGGATAATGAAAAGGTAATTCAGCAATTTGGTAATGTTCTGGTATATTATTGGAAACGGAGAGCTAAGGAAATATTTCCGGAAAAAGAAATGATTGTTGAATTAGGAAATAATTTAATGGGAGAATTTGGATTATGTATTACTATGTATGAAGCTGATTGATTAAAGAAGTAGGATTTATTAGAATTTCTCCACACTCCTTCCTATGATTTATACCTGTATATTTTCCAATAATCTGTATAAACTACTTTTGAAAGGATGGTGTGTTATATGGATTTTGATAAAGTTGTTTGCAGTTGCTTGAATATTACTAATGGTATGATTAAAGACGCTGTTGAAGCCGGAGCAACTACATTAGAGGAAGTTCAGGAAAAAACAGGAGCCGGAACCGTATGTGGTGTCTGCTTAGATGATGTACAGCATCTTGTAGAACAGTTTGTTGCAGAATGCGGTAAATAACAGTAATAAGGTTATTACAAATAGATGCAGTCACTTTTTATTAAAACTTACAGGCTGTGACAAATAATTATGATGGCATCCATATGGATGCCTATTATAGTTCAATCAATTTATAGAATATTAAAAGCTATTAGTACTTTGCCAACATACAAAAAATGCCGACATAGGTCGGCAATTTTTGTATGAAAATCTTACTCTCTGCCGGTTCCCATAAAAAACAATGCAATAAGTCCGGGACCGGTATGAGAACTTATAGTCTGACTTGCATATGAAATAATAATATTTTTAATTCCGAATTTATTTCTGATTTCATCTGCCACAAATTCGGCATCTTCAATACAATCGCCGTGAGCTATCATAACAACATCATCTTCACTTATGATACCTTTAGTGCGTTCCTCCATATTATTTATAAGGGTTGTAAGGGATTTTTTTCTGCCACGGACATTACAGACAGAAACTAATGTACCGGCATTTGGAACATGAAGCACCGGCTTTACATTAATGAGAGTACCTACTATAGCAGTAGCCTTTGAAACACGACCACCTCTATGTAAGTGGTTTAAATCATTTACGGTAAAGTAATGGCATACCTTTAGCTTGTTATCTTCTACATATTTAGCAACCTCTTCAAGAGATTTACCTTCTTCTTTAAGCATTACAGCTTTGTAGAGAATAAGTCCCTCTCCCATGGAAGCACATAAAGTATCAATGACGGTAACAGAATTGTCAGTGTATTCTTCATTTAGCTCATTAGCAGCTAAAATGGCATTTCCACAGCTACTGCTAAGTGCAGAAGAAAATGCCAGATATAAAATGTCTAGTCCCTCATCCAGATATTTTTTAAATGTACTACGGTAGGTTTCGGGATTGGCAGCCATAGTAGTAGGCATTTTGCCGTTACGCATAGAATTGTAAAAGTCCTTAATAGACATTTTGTTGTCTGTGCCATATACTATATCATCGATGGAATATGGTAAAACAATGACAGGAATATTGTGTGATTTGTAAAATTCCTCATCAAGGTCACAGGTATTATCAGTTATTATAACATAGTCTTTCATAAGTCCTCCTGAAAATGTTCATATAAAAATAAATATTATATATCAGATTGTTCTAATTTTATCATTAAAATATATAAAATGCAAAATTAGAGTTTCCGTATTTTTTATTTTTTGCTTCAAAAAGTCTTGTTGCCAGAGGCA
>CAMWKO010000055.1 GCA_947174885.1 uncultured Clostridia bacterium | reverse complement strand
CTTTTAATCAAGTTGTCCGGGGTTCGAATCCCCGATGTCTCATTAAAAAAAGGAACTATACTTTCTAGTATAATTCCTTTTTTACTAGGTAACATAAAGCAAGAAGTTTTATGTAGCAATCCTAGTTTCCGTACCTCAGACTGTCTTATATAAGGCAGTTTTTTTATTTTATTATTTTAATAAAGACTTAATCTTTTCTTTTCCCTCATCTAAATTATTGCAATCTTCCAACAATAAGAATATTTTATAAATCATTTTTTCTTCTGTTTGTCTAACAAGTTATTCACTGTTATTCAATTCTTCCATACCGCATGTTCCTTTCTTACCTTATGTTATAATATTGCTACAATAATATTCTACATGTGTTTTTTCCTTATTTATATAGATTTTTCAATTCACAACTAGTAAGTTTTCGATATTTACCTAAAGGAAGAGTATCATCTAATGAAACTCCCCCAATTTTCACTCTTTTTAAATAAATCACATAACAGCCAATAGCTTTTAACATTCGCTTAACCTGATGATTTTTACCTTCGCATAGGGTTATGTAACCAGAGGTAATGGGTGTAGAATCAAGGTTGTGACGAAGTGAATTATAAATGTTTCCTCGTGCATATATTGGAAGTTTGCCTAAATGGCTCTTTTCTGATATTTCTAGTAATGCAGGAAGAGTAAGTCGGTCCGTTCCGACTAGCTTTACTCCGTTAGAAATGTAAGCAATATTATCATCCGTAATATTGCCTAATACCCAGAAAAAGTATTTTTTTGAAATATGGCTTTGTGGTGACATAAGATGATTATTCCACTTTCCGTCATTGCTAATAAATATTAGTCCTTCGGTATCCAAATCTAATCTTCCTACAGGTTTAAGCATAGGATTCGTTATTTCCTTAAAAAAATCCATAATGACAGGATATCTATTATCAAAACGTGCAGTTACATAACCGGCGGGTTTATTAAACATATAATATTCATACATATCTATTACCTACTCATGCTTAAAAAATAAGTTCATTTTTAAAAACTGATATATTAATCATTTTATATTGTAATAATAAAATTTTCAATATTAGATATTAAAAACAATCAAATATGGTATAATGTCATCGTGAATAAACCTGCGGTTTATACTCTCGACCCATAAAATCTCCTTGTGATTTTATGGTATAATGTCATCGTGAGTAAGCACAAGGCTTATGCACTCGACCCATAAATCGCTTTGCGATTTTATGGTATAATATCCAGAAAAGAAATTACATAATACAGTAAGAAAATATCAAGTACAAAGAATTAAAATAAAGGAAAAACCAGGGTGATACATATGAAATTGTTATTGACATTAGATGAAAAAGATTATACAGAGGATATGCCGGTATTTGAGAAATATACAGTCAGAGCCATTATATGTAATGGTGATAAATTTATTATGCAAAGAAGCAGAGCAGGTGAATATAAAATTCCGGGTGGTGGAGTTGAAGAGGGAGAGAGTTATATAGAAACAATTATTCGTGAGGTAAGGGAAGAAGTGGGGTTAATAGTAAAACCTGAAAGTATTACGGAAATTGGGGGAATACTGGAGATAAGAGAGGATAGAATGTGTAAGGGGCAAAAATATGTATGTCATTCATTGTTTTATAGGTGTGAGGTTGAAGAAGAGACAGTACCAACAGAAATGACTTTTAGTGAAATAGAAAAAGGATTTGAACCTGTATGGGAAAGATTAGAAAAAATTGTAGAAAGAAATGACGAAATTCAAAAGGAAAACTGGATGAAACGGGATACAGAATTTTTAAGATTGTTACTAGAGAATAAGATAGAGCTATAATAATATGAGTAATAATAAATTTTTAAAACCAATATATTTGGCACCTATGGAGGGAATCACAGGCTATGTGTTTAGAAATTCATATTTCAATGTATATGGAAATATTGAAAAATACTTTACGCCATTTATTGTTCCTGTAATTAAAAGGGAATTTAAATCAAGAGAATTAAGAGATATTATTCCTGATAATAATAAAAATATGTATACTGTGCCGCAGATTTTAACTAATAATAGCCATGATTTTTTTAAAACCGTAGAAAATCTAAAAAAGTATGAGTATAAAGAGGTTAATATCAATATGGGATGTCCATCAGGTACAGTGGTCTCTAAAAATAAAGGTGCTGGATTTTTAAGTATTCCGGATAAAATGGACGAGTTTCTTTATGAGATTTTTTCTAATATAGATGTTCGAATTTCTGTTAAAACCAGAATAGGAATGGAAAGTGAAGATGAATTTTATAAACTATTAGATATATTTAACAAATATCCTTTAGAGGAGATTATTATACATCCAAGACTTAGAAAAGATTTTTATAAAAATGAAATTCATATGGAAATTTTTGATTATGCTTATAAAAAAAGTAAAAATCCGATATGTTACAATGGTGATATAGTTGATATAAATGATTATTTTAACATTATAGAAAAATACCCTGATATCAAAGCTATTATGATAGGAAGAGGTATAATATCTAATCCTGATTTAGCTTGCGAAATATTTTCCAATGGAAAATATATAGATAATAAAAAAGATAAAACAGCAGAAAATATTATAAGAAATAGGTATAGAAAATTAAAAGAGTTTCACAATATTTTATATGAGGGTTATAAGTTGGAAATACAGGGGGATATTAATGTTCTGTATAAAATGAAGGAAATGTGGTTTTATTTTTCAAAGAATTTTGAGAATAAAGAAAAAAATATTAAGAAGATTAAAAAATCAAAAAATCTAAGGGAATATGAAAATGCAGTAGGGGAGATATTTTATGAAGATAAGGACACATTATCATATAACTAAGCTGGCTATAGAATTATATTTAAAAGAAAATTATTTAAATGATGATAACATTGATTTTGATAGTATAGATTTAAATAAAAAGGAATCAGATATCAAGAAAGATAT
>CAMWKO010000054.1 GCA_947174885.1 uncultured Clostridia bacterium | reverse complement strand
CTCTGTAGCTTTCTTTTCTACTACAGGCTTTTTATCCTCTGTAGCTTTCTTTTCTGCTACAGGCTTTTTATCCTCTATAGCTTTCTTTTCTACTATAGTTTTTTTATCATCTACAGGCTTTGCTGTCACTTTTTTCGGCTTTGCCTCAACTACTTTTTTAATAGCTTTTGTTTCTTTTTTATCTCTTTCAAGTGCTTCCTTAGCTATTTCTTTTTCCAACTGTGTAGCTATTTTTGACTTGCTGGTCTTTGATTTGGTGGTAGCAGTAGTCTTAACAGTCTTTGTTTTTTCCTCTTTTATCTTTTCTTCAACATATTCATATTTGAAGATTACTACTGACAACGCCGGTAACGAAATGATAATGGAATTTTCTCTTCCATCATAGGAGTCCTTCTTTGAAACCTTTACTCTATTATTTTTTAATCCGCTTCCTCCAAATTTCACATCATCACTATTAAGGATTTCCTTGTATCTGCCATACTTAGGAACTCCTACCTTAAATTCTTCAAAAGGTACCGTATCAAAATTGCAAACTACAAAGACCATATCATTTTCATCTTCACCCTGTCTGTAGAAAGATATTGTACTGTTTGAAGGTGATACACAATTAACCCAGCCAAATCCCTCTATCTCCTGATCTTTTTCATACAAGGCCGGTTCTGTCTTATATAGCCTGTTTAATTCTTTTACAAAAGCATTCAGCTTTGTATTTGGTTCCTGATTCAGTTCTTCCCATGCAAGACTGGTTTTTTCACTCCATTCATTTCTCTGTGCAAAATCCTGTCCCATAAATAAAAGCTTCTTTCCCGGATGTGTCATCATAAATCCATAAGTAGCACGCAGATTTGCAAATTTTATATTATCATCTGCCCCTGCCATTTTTGTAAGCATGGAGCCTTTTCCATGAACAACTTCATCATGAGAAAATACAAGCAGGAAATTCTCACTATATTGATAAATCATGCTAAATGTAATCTGATTATATACATTTTTTCTGAAAAATGGATCTGTCTGCATATATGAAAGGAAATCATTCATCCATCCCATATTCCACTTAAAATCAAATCCTAATCCTTCTTCATTTACATCGCCAGTCATCATTGGCCATGCCGTAGAATCCTCTGCAATAAGTAATGCACCTTTCATTCTACCTTTAAACTGTGAGTTTAAATGCTTAAAAAATTCAACAGCCTCGAGATTTTCTTTTCCTCCATAGATATTTGGTATCCACTGTCCGTCTTTTCTGCCATAGTCACGATACAGCATTGATGCCACTGCGTCCATTCTAAGTCCGTCTGCATGATATTTATCTACCCAGAACATTGCATTTGCTATGAGGAAATTACTAACCTCCGGTCTGCCATAGTTAAAAATAAGTGTACCCCAGTCAGGATGAACTCCAAGAAGTGGATTTTCATGTTCATACAGACAGGTTCCGTCAAACTTTGCAAGACCGTGTGCATCCATAGGAAAATGTGCAGGTACCCAGTCAAGAATTACACCAATCCCCTGTTTATGCATATAATCTACAAAATACATAAAATCTTCCGGAGAACCATATCTTGAAGTAACTGAATAATACCCTGTAACCTGATATCCCCATGATTCGTCTAACGGATGCTCCATAACTGGCATAAGCTCGATATGAGTATATCCCATAGATTTAACATATTCAGCAATCATAGATGCCAGTTCTCTATAGTTGTAGAAGCTTTCACCTTCACTTACATCCTCTATAACAGGCTTTTTCCAAGAACCTAAATGCAACTCATATATAGACAATGGCTCTTTAACCGGTGTCTTTTTATCCCTGCTCTTAATCCACTCTGCATCATTCCATTTAAATGTATTTATATCACAGGTAACAGATGCTGTTCCTGGTCTAAGTTCCGAATAAAAGGCATATGGATCAGCTTTTAGTTCCAAAGACTGGTCTTTCTTTCTGATTTCGTACTTATAAAGTGAGCCATCTGGTAATTCCGGAATAAACAGAGAAAATACACCTGTATCTTCTATTCTTTCCATCATATTTTTTCTGCCATCCCATAAGTTAAAATCACCAACTACACTTACTCTGTCTGCAAATGGCGCCCATACTGCAAAGCTATATCCACTTACTCCTTTAATTGTACTCTTGTGAGCACCAAGATACTTGTACACATCATAGCAGACTCCGGCATTGAATTTCTTCAATTCCTCTACCGGAATAGCAGGGTCAAACTGATATGAATCATAATATTCTGATGTATCCCCATTCTTATATTCAACTACAAATTTATAGTTTCCTCTTGTGCTTTTTGGTAAAAGTGCTGCGTAGTATCCATCTTCATCCATAAGCTCCATAGGATATAATTTTTTTACCCCCTCAACCCTTATAGAAACATTTTGGGCATCCGGAATAAAAGCTCCTACCAGATTTCCATCCCTAACTGCTTTTACCCCCAAAACAGACTTTGGATTACCTATATCAGAATAGACAATACCCTCAATATCTCTCCAATTCATTAGGCTGTATAACTTGTCCATACCATTCTCCTTTCCATTTTCCCCTTATAAATAATTAATGACTCTATTTCATATACCTAAAATATTATAAATATCATATCATATTTGTATATATTTTACCATATTTACTTTATTTAATAATTAAAATTTATAGTTTCTTTTTATGTTTTATGTTAATATGTTGATATTCACATAACAGGAGGAAATATGAAGCTCTTTACTAAAATATTTATTATATACATAATCCTTGCCACATTTGCAGGACTACTATCTATGTACATTGATAAGCAAAAATCCATTAAACATAAATGGCGTATTTCGGAGAAAGCATTATTTCAAATTGCTATTTTCGGAGGCAGTATTGGTTCCAATCTTGGTATGTATCTTTTCAGACATAAGACCAGGCATTGGTATTTTGTAATATTCATGCCTTTAATACTGATATTACAAATAGTACTTCTGATTTTATTACAATACAGATTTCATATACTAATCTGATTCAGATGTATATATCTATAACTTAATGAAGCTAAAAATAAAAAATACGGAAACTCTAAAATTATTTATATATACAGATGAATATTATCTAATAC
>CAMWKO010000053.1 GCA_947174885.1 uncultured Clostridia bacterium | reverse complement strand
CGAGTTGCTTACCCAACTCGGTGTTATTATACCATAATACTCCTATCACTACAGCCTCATGGATAAAATCAGAGATTTTATGCATGAGGCACACCGAGTTGTTTCCCCAACTCGGTGTTATTATACCACATTATTACAAAATATGGTAGTTTACATTTCATACGTCCCTTTTAAGATAATGGTTGCTGGAATAAACCCCCGGCAATTTCACTAACTCATATTGAATTTGTTGAATGCTTTTGATAATATATAGAAGAAAAAATCGGCATTTGTTTATCTGAGGAGGTAATATCTTGAAATTAGATATAATCGGCTCGGTTGCCAGTGGCAAATCCACTTTAGCAAGAGAAATATCTGAAAAGTATCAAATTCCATTTTATGAAAAAGATAATATTGTATGGAAGCGTACTCCTAATGGGGATAAAAAAAGAAACTCTGAAGAAAGAGACAAAATTTTTAAAGAGATTATAGAGAGTGAAAACTGGATTGTCTAAGGTTCACCCAGAAAATGTCTGCAAGAAAGTTTTGCATATAGTGATTATATTATTTTACTTGATATCAATACATGTACCAGATTATTTCGGGTATTTAGACGTTGGATAAGGCAAAGGACAGGAAAGGAAAAGTACAATTCTAAACCAACTCTTAAGTTTCTTTATTACAATATTAAGTGGGTATTTGAATTTAATGCAGAGCGAAAAAAGATAATCGAATTGTTATCTAAATATGGAACAAAATATATGATCTTTTATAACTCAGAACAGGCAATGCAATTTATTGAAAATATGTATTCGTAATTTAGAATTTATCGGGCAGTTATCCGTTATGGATAGCTGCCCGTCCTGACACTTTGACGAAGAATTTGGAAAATAGAGCATTAGCAAACCTGATCTGAAAAGGGACTTTCACACTCATTTTTATATTTCCAAATATAATATCTGTCATACCCCTACTTTTCTTTAAGACTATTCCTCATCCCCTGCATTACAGGCTCCAGAAAATAATCAAGCACACTTCTTTTTCCTATATCTATTTCCACACTTCCTGATAATCCCGAAATTAGATTTATATTATCATTAAGAACACCATTATCTATTTCTACCTTAATATTATAAACATTACCTTTCCCCTCCAGCTCATACGAGGTCTTACTGATATAAATAATCTTACCCTCTATATCTCCATAATCTGAATAAGAATATGCCGAAAGCTTTATTTTAGCCAAATCTCCTATATTTATATCTGCAATATCACTATCCTGTACATATCCCTCAAATATTAAAGGCTCATTTGACGGCACTATCTGCATTAATATATCTGCCTGAGTTATAACCTGTCCTCTATGATTTACCGTCATTCCTCCAATATATCCCTCTACCGGAGATTTTATTATATGATTATCTAATTCAAGCTCCAGTCTTTTAAGCTCCAGCTGATAATTTTCCAACCTCTCATCTATTTCAGATAATCTGCTACGCAATTCACTTTCATACTGTAGCTTCATTATCTCTAAAGTATCCCCTGAAAATCCTTCAAATTCTAAGATTTGAAGCTTATTTTCCAATATAATGCTGTTTACAAGCTCCATATATTTATCCGGGTATTTGGAAGCTTCTATCTGTTTATTAATATTCTCCGTATATTCAAAGTCCTCTGTCTGTTTATCAATACTCTCTGCATATTTAGATTTAATATCCCTTTCAATCAGAAGCCTTTCCACAATGTCTTCTATTTCTAAGATTTCTGCTTCTATATCCTCCGTATTTAAGCATAATAATATATCTCCTGCATTAACATAATCTCCCTCATTAAAATTAATTTCACTGACAGTACCTCCTGTTATACTCTTTATTGCTACAACATTCCCCTCCGGTGAAATACTTCCGGCACCGGTCACTATAATATTTATCTTTGACAGAGCTGCCCATATAAGAAATATAACCAATAGTAATGCTATTCCGACTATTATTATTTTACCTGCGATATGTGATGGCCGTTCAATTATCTCTAACAGCGAGGGCATAAAATCATACCTTAGCCTTTTATCTTTGGCAGTACTTGATTTAATAATATATTTACTTAAATCACTATCCTTAGTTTTTTTACTGTTCTTATCCATTAATGTCACCTCGTTTTTGCATACTGTATAAATTATAATATAGTCCCTTGGATTTTAATAAATTATCGTGAGTATCATATTCAAGCAGTTTACCGTCATCTACCACCATTATTCTGTCTGCATCCTTTAAAGTAGATAATCTATGAGCAATTATTAACACAGTACGGTCTTTGCAGATGTATTTTAAATTATTCTGAATAATACTTTCAGATTCATAATCCAAGGCAGAGGTTGCCTCATCAAATATAAGTATTCGTGGATTTGCAATAATAGCTCTTGCTATGGCTATACGCTGTTTCTGACCACCTGATAATCCCACACCCTTTTCGCCAATAACAGTGTCATATCCGTTTGGCAATGACATTATAAAATCATGGGCACCTGCTGTTTTAGCAGCCTCAATTATCTGCTCAACAGAAGCCGCAGGCATATGAATGGATATATTTTCCCTGACACTTCCATTAAACATAAAATTTTCCTGTAATACTACTCCTATCTGCTTTCTAAGCTCCTCCGGATTTACCATTGATATATCAATTCCGTCTATGGAAATTTTTCCTTTTTCAGGAATATACAGTCTTTGTATAAGCTTGGAAATAGTACTTTTTCCTGAACCGCTTCTTCCCACAACACCTACTATAGTTCCCTCATCAACAGCAAAGCTCATATCCTTAATAACTTCCGATGCTTCAATTCTGTATCTGAAGCTTACTTTATCAAATGCAATCCTGCCTTTAAGTACAGGCAGCTTTGATATTGCTGAATTGTTTTTCGTTTCTGTAGGTGAATTAAAAATATCTCCTATACGTCTTACGGAAAGCGATGCCTGCTGATATTCCTGCCATAGCTGCACCAGTCTCAATACAGGTCCGCTGATTCTTCCGGATAACATTCTAAATGCAACAAGCTGTCCCACCGAAAAGCTCCCCTCCATTACTGCGATTGCACCAAAAAACAAAACCAGCAAATCAAACAGCTTTTGCACAAACTGTGCAATAGAGCCTGCTGTTGCAGACAACATGGAAGTCTTATATCCTGCCTTAACATAGTCTGCCTGCAAATCTCCCCACTTACTTTCAAATCTGTTTTCCAAAGCAAAGGACTTAATAGTCTGAACACCATTTATAGATTCCACCAGAAACGAACTTGTTTCAGCACCGGCATTAAATTTTTCATCTAACCTTTTCTTAAACAGCGGAGTAACAATAAGCGATAAAACTGCATATATAGGGACCGAACACAGCACAATCAATGTAAGTTTTGTACTGTACATAAAAAGAACTACTATATACACTACAATAAATACCAAATCAATCATGGAAGATAACGGTGTACCCGTTAAGAATTGTCTTATGCTGTCAAGCTCTCTTACTCTTGCAACAGTTTCTCCTGTTCTCCTGCTTTCAAAATATTTTAGAGGTAATGCAAAAAGGTGATTAAAAAGTCTGGAGCTTAACATTACATCAACTCTGTTTGTTGTATGAGTGAACAAATAATTTTTGGCTAACGTCAGAATCAACTCAAATATATATACAATGGCAATACCAATAGTCAGCACATACAGCGTAGACATACTGTTATGAGACAGTACCTTATCTATAACCACCTATGTCATTACAGGTGTAAGTATTCCTAAAATCTGCACCACAAAAACAGCCAGCAATACCAGAATAAATTCTTTTTTATATTTAAGTATTGTAGGTATAAACCATTTAAAGCTAAACATAGCTTCTAAAGCTTCTCCACCTTTTTTTGTCATAAGTATAGCTGTTTTGTTCCACAAACCGGCAAGCTCTTCTAAATCAATAACTTCCGGAGCTGCTTTCCCTGCCCTTAATATAACTGCCTTTTCATCCTGCATCTTTGCTATAATAAAAAAATCGCCCTCGTTATCCTTAGCGATTAATGGCAAAATTCTATTGCCATCCTTTATAAGTCTTCCGGTATCAATTTTTACGAGCTTAGATTTTAATTTATAATGTCTTGCACATTGCAAAAGTAAAATTTCAGCTTCTTTAACATTTGCATTTTGAACAATCTCTGATATATCGGAAGTATTAACCGAGATTCCTAAGAACTTTGACATCATCAAAAAAGAAGAGAGTGCAGAACTTATCTGTTTATTATCTTTATGTTCATTGTCTTTATCAATATTTATCATCATTTTTTCTCCTGTATATTTTCTACATAATCATTTGTACTCCTTAGTAAATGGCTTGTGAGTAAGCACAAGCCATTTGCCATAATATTGCTATCAC
>CAMWKO010000052.1 GCA_947174885.1 uncultured Clostridia bacterium | reverse complement strand
ATATAGTTAATTATTTTTCTTTTTATAGTTACACCTCTTTAATCATCAATTCATCACAGTAATATGATGTGATTGACTAATTTATTGTTTTATTAATCAATATTTTTCCTTTTATGTTATCCTTTATTTTTATACTACAATATTTATCACATATCTCTTTAATAATTTTTTAATCCGATTCTACATAACATGTTTTTTATTAATATCTACGTCCGCTAATACTTCTTTCATTCTTCTAATTTTTACATCGTTTGCAAAGCTCTGAAATCATTAAGAACACTGGGTTTTTGTATAAAATTTAATACTGTATCATTAAAACTTCTTTTTTCACTCATTAGAAGCATTGTGGAAATGTGTATAAATTTCCACAATTTTCCTAATTTTGATAACTATATATTTCTTTTTTATTTTCTTTTTATCTGTTGGTTGTTGAATATATATAGTTAATTGATTTGTTCCTATCGTTACATTTTCGTAGCCGTCAATTCCACCACAGCACCCTTACGCTTTATTCCTTGTTCCGAATATAAGAGTTTCTAAGCACTCTGATTTACTCTTTCTAAAGCTTACGAAACCGACTTGTATTCGGCATCCGTGCCTCAGACAAGTCTTTTGCCGACCTCGTGTCGGCAAATTTCTGTTTGTCGACAGAGTACTAAGAAACTCTAATATTCTCCACAGTCATAAATCGTAAGGGTACTGTGGCGGAATTGACTGATTTACTGTTTTGGTAAATCTTAATTAAGCAAGATTAGATACATTAATATATCTTTATTTTAAATATAAATCTTTTATATGTTTAAAAATTGATTATAATTGTACTATGTCCCTCTCTTTTATCCCAATAATTAAATATCTTTGTACTTTTTAAATCCATTTTTTTGATGTTACTAATTATTAAATTATGTTGTTTTTCCCTTACCTTTTCGTTCTCAATTATATCATCTATATAGCACATTTGGATTTGCTTTATAACTCCCTCATTAAACCATAACCCAACTCTAAATTTACCATCTATTCCCGTTATTTTATAAACTCCATCAAGCACAAAGAAACGATTATCTTTTTGATTATTATAAAATGTAGATAACTTAAAATCTTCAAATTTATATCCTTTATCTATTGATAAACAGTCGTTAAATATTATCATCTTACACCTCTATTTTAATATTATTTTGTCAACACGCACAAGTATTTCATCTTGTATTAGCTTATTTGCATATGGAATATATTTTTGCTCCAATCCACCTGCTCCAAATTGCATATTTTGTAAACAAATAGATTGTGCAGCATCTAAATCAGTATTTAACATATAACCAACCATTTCTTTACGATATCCATAAACAAGATCCTCTTTAACCTGTAAGCCTTGAAATAGTTTATTTTTAGATGAACCTACACTGTCAATAGCTTTCTTAGTTGTAAAAAACTCTGTTCCATTTGGCTCTCCTCTGTAATATACATCTCCTTTATATAATTTTTCCGGTGTCCAGTTATCAATTCCTGTATACACATCATTTCCTTGCGAAGCTCTCGCCATATCAACAGCACTACTACCCTCGCTCGCCTTTACCTGACTATTAGATAACTGCTTTATCAAATACTCTAATTCTTTACTCTGTTCGTCTACACACTTCATCATATTTCCAAGCTGCTTTGCGTTATGCATTGCTACCGCAACGGAGTTTAATCCTCCATATATGCTTAGTGCTAGGAATAGTACTTCTGCTTTTCCCTCTTCTCCGAACTCTTGGTCTCCCCATACATATTTATCTAACATTTGGTTTGCCATATCTACTGCCATTGATGCATTGACCCCAAAGTTTGTCATGCCGGATATGATGTTTCCTGTTACTCTTATAGTGGCTGCTCCAAATGAGCCTTTTCCTACTAACTTCGCTATGTTTCCTGCTCCCAGTGATATGGCTGATACGGCTGACAATGCTGCCATTGCATAGTCTTTGTCTACTGCTGCGTAGAGTACTGCATTTACTGCGTTGGCTACTGTTGATATTATTCCTACTCCTGAGCCTGCTACGTCTAAGGCTGTGTGTATTCCTGCTAAGAGTAGTCCTCCTAGGTTGAAGGAGCCTCCGCTAAACAGTCCGTTTATCGGTGACAATCCGAATGGGTCTGTTAAGCTTATAGGATTTCCCTGTACATAGCTGTATCTGTTTAGACTCTGCGAGTTACCTAATGTTCCTGTTACTACATCTCTGTTTATAAATCTCTTTATTTCAGGGTTGTAGTATCTTTGCCTCATATAGTACAGTCCGTTGTCTTCTGTACTTACTCCTGCTCTTCCGTTGTAGAGATATTTTGTTATTACATTATCTCCACTTAACAGCTCTCCGTATGCTCCATAAGTGTAAGTGGCTATGATATTTCCTCCTGCATCTGTTAGAGCGGTGGTGCTTCCTATGTTGTTGTAATGGTGGTATAACACTACGTTGTTTTTATACTCACTTATTAAACCGTTTCCGTAGATGTAGGTTATGGTTTCTTTTAATGAGTATACACTATCTTCTATTGTATTACCAGTAGTTGTCTTATTAGTAGCTATTACTTCATCTATACCGTTTGTTGATATATATTCATCAAAGCTGTTTAGTAATACTATTCCCAGTGACCTGTTTAGTATTGATACTTCGCTATTAGCTCCCTGTGTTTCTGTTTCATCTGATACCAACGATACATCTATACTATTAACACTGTTTCTTAAAATAGAAGCTGTTCCATTTATTGTGGCTGTTCCTGTTCTTGTTTCTCCTTTTTCTGTTTCTTCTGTTTCTGCTTTCTTATCATACACCTTTGTTACAAGTACTCTGCTTAAACTTGAGCTTACTGTATCTACCACATACTCTTCTCTATAGCTGTCTGTTTCCATTGCTATACGATTGTTTTCACTATCGTACTCATATGTTATGTTTCCTGCTTTTATCAGACGGTTTCTGCAATCATACTCCAGTGTTGTCATTTCTCCGTTTATCGGTCCGTATGTCATATTTCCTTCTGCATCGTACAGAACGTTTTCTCCGTTGTAGGTTTTCATTCTGTTGTCTGCATCATATGTCATTTCGGCGCTGGTCAGTCTGCTTATTCCCTCTGATGTTCCTGTTGTGCCTGTGCCTATGACCTGTGTTATGTTTCCTTTTTCGTCATAGGTGTAGATGTATTCGTTTATGACTTCTCCGTCTTTTTCATCTCTTTGGCTTGTTATATACCCTGCCTCGTTGTAGGTGCAGATTTCTTCTGTTCCGTTTGGTCTTACTGTTCTTGTAAGATTTCCGTTTCCGTCATACTCATAGGTGGTTACATTTCCTGCTGTGTCTATGACTTTTTTCAGATATCCGTTTTTGTAGTAGCTGTATCTTACTTTTTCTCCTCCCGGATATGTTATCGCTATCAGGTTTCCTATTTCGTCATAGCTGTATTCTATGGTGTTTCCTTTGTAGTCTGTTACCTTGGTTACTCTGTTCATACAGTCGTAGCTTCGGCTTATTGTTCCTTTTTCGTCTGTTACCGTAAGTACGTTGCTGTTTCCGTCATAGGTATAGGTCGTTGTGCCTGTTTCGTCTATCATGGCGGTTATTCTTCCGAGGGCATCATATGTGTAGGTGGTTTTCTGTCCGTTTGCATTTTCTACTTCGCTTAGTAATCCCTTGGCATTGTAGCTGTAGCTTGTTTTGCTTCCTATGGCATTGATTTCCGTTAGGATTCTTCGCATACTGTCATATGTATATGCGGTTGTTCCTCCGTTGGCATCTACTACTGATGTGAGGTTTCCTGCCTTGTCATATGTCGCTTTTGTTGTTCCCTCCTGTGGGTCTGTTACTGAAATTAAACGGCTTAACTCGTCATAAGCGTAGGTTGTTACTGTAGCTGTTTCATTTGTTGCATTTGTACTTGCTACTTCATTTCCTGCATATGCCCCATTTAAATACGTTACTGTCTTTATCAGATTTCCTACTGTATCGTATTCATAGTCTGTTTTATAACCTACTGCATTTGTGGCTGTTTTCTTTCTTCCCATTTCGTCATAGGTGTATGTTGCTGTCACTTTTCCTAAGGCATCTGTTACTGCCACTACGTTTGAGTTTTCATCATATGTTATTCTTGTTGTGTTTCCTTCTTCGTCTGTCTGTGCTGTTACTCTGCCCAGTGCATCGTATTCATAGCTTACCTTGTATTCCTGTCCGTTTGTGGTGGTTATTCCTGCTGTAATTAAGTGGTTTAGTGCATCATAGGTCAGCTTTGTTGTTACTCCATCCGGGGTAGTTACTGCCGTACAGTTGCTGTTTCGGTCATACTCATAGGTCGTGGTATTTCCGTTTGCATCTGTTTCATCTGTTAGTCTTCCGTATCTGTCGTAGGTGTATTCCTTGGTGTTTCCTTCCGCATCTACCTCTTTTGTTACATTTCCCATCGCATCATAGC
>CAMWKO010000051.1 GCA_947174885.1 uncultured Clostridia bacterium | reverse complement strand
AATTCAATATTTTGAAAATCTTCAACTGTTAAACTTCTATTTTGAGGTATATATTGCATTTTAAACCCTTTAACATTAATTTCTATAGTATCAGCTGCTTTATCTATAGCATCAGTCGCTTTATCTATAGTATCAGTTGCTTTATCCATAGTATTGTTCTTATATATCATCATTTCAATTTTATCAACACCTGCAAATCTATCTTTATTTATCTCTATATCTGTTCCGCTTTTCTTTCTTCCATTTACTAAACCAAGACAAATAATCACAGAAAAAAGAGTAACTATCAAAAGAAAAATTATTAAAGTTTTTTTATTCATCACATTGCCTCCTGTTATTCCACATATCAATTCACTATTTTACCACCAGTTCAACTCAGCGCTTTTTAAAAATTTTCTCGGTCTCGACTTAGTCTCACAATCCTATGCAAAAATGAGACTGAGTGAGACTAACTTGATACTGATTTTCTCATTTTTTTCAAAAATGCCAATTTTAAAGCATTTTCTGTTACTTTTATCAGTCTCATCCAGTGTCAAATCTCATGAGACAAAGTTGAGACTAACTCGAGACTCGATGAGACCAATTCAAATATTTCATTATACTTTCCATGTTGATGTCTTTTTATCGTGCATAGCACCTGTAACCTTTTTAATTTTCGCATAATCTCTGAATACTGTTGCTCTTGATATGTCAAATTCTGCCATTACCTGTTCAACTGATAAGTGAAGATTTTCGCAAATCATATTATAAATTTTTTGTTCTCTTGCAGATAATGTTTTCTGCTCTCTTGCCTCATCTGCTGCCACCTTATCCAAAGGAATTGTTATTCTAAACACATCATCTTCAATTAATTCCGGTTTACCACCATCTGAATATATCGGTGTATATTTATATAAATTTCTCACACCAGAACCAATGGCATCTGTTCTACCGATATTGGCAAAAAACTGTTGAATTAACGGATTCTTCGGATACGGTGTAAATTCATCACTCATAATATTTCCATGACGTCTTGGAATGCACCAATTTTCTGTTTTTAACCAGTCTTTTTCAATAATCACCTTATATCCTTCTACTATTTGATAATCTCCGTTCCGGTATGCCACAACCGTTTTCTTATACACATCAATTATAAAGTTGATCTCTAAGATTCCGCATATCAGCACGATCAAAGCTCCAACACTCGATATGATTTTTATGATCTTCACATTAAGGGGATAGCCTTTTTTTAACCGTCATACTTGAATATAGATGGTAAGAACATAATAGAGATAAACATTATAAACGGTATTAACGACATAAACTGAAATTGAAAGTGACATTCATATAATATTTTCCCATTCTAATCTATACCTCCTTCTGCTTTTCATTTTACCCAAGTCTCCTTTCTTTCATGACAGTCCGCTAAAGTAAGCCTCATTCCTTTTCTTTTTAAAACATAATCTACATTATTCCCCTTATAAACAATTAATTCTTTCAAATCTTTACAAGTATAAAGTTGTGAGAAGTGGCATACTACAGCTCTTCCATCATCCAGAATATATACCGGATGTAGTATACCACTTCCGAGCCATACATCTGGTTCTCCGATTTTTTCCTCTATTTCATCTATAGATTCTCCTAATTCAATATTTTGAAAATCTTCAACTGTTAAACTTCTATTTTGAGGTATATATTTTATTTCAAACCCTTCAACATTAATTTCTATAGCATCAGCTGCTTTATCCATAGTATCAGCTGCCTTATCCACAGTATTGTTCTTATATATCATCATCATAGTAATCAAACTAATAATTAAAAAACACGATATGATAATTTTTTTATTCACCGCAAGCCTCCTCCGTTATATAAAAAACCTCCGCAAAGTACCGTCTGACATTATAGCTTAATTAATTTCTACATCTAAATATAAAGCATTATCTTCTATTGAATATAAAACATCACCAACAAACTGCCAATGTAAAACCAAAACCTTAAATTCTTCGTTATAATACCAGATAGCGTTTTCATCTACGCCTGTGTTATCAAAAAATTGTGACTCTATCTGTAACTCTTGCCTTTCTCCTTTATATGTCTGCGCTATTTGTTTCATCTCATCACTATCAAGTACTATCATAGCTGTTAAATGATAATTTGTTGGTCCGAACCAGGTAATACCAATAGTATATGATTCATAATAACATCTTTCAATTTTTTCAACACCTGCAAACATTTCTTTCATTATCTCTACATCTGTTCCGCTTTTCTTTCTGCTATTTACTAAATTGATTTCTTTAATTATCTCTACGTCTGTTCCGCTTTTCTCTCTGCCATTTACTAAATTGATTTCTTTAATTATTACCAAATTGAAGCAAATAATTGCAGAAAAAAGAGTAACTATCAAAAGAAAAAATATTAAAATTTTTTGTTTATTCATCAAATACATTCCCTCCATTCCACATGGCAATATTCTCTGCTTCCAGCAAAGCAGTCACTGCTATTCCTCAATAATCCCTATAACTTTTTTATTTGTACGATATATACATTTCACTTTGCCGCTTGACAAATTTATCTGATACACTTTACTCATTTGTTTTTCATTCGATTCTTCTATATATAGCAAAAATTTGTTATCTATATTTTCCAAAGTAAAGTTATCAGAATTTAACTTTTTTAATATGCTGCTTGTTCCGTTTTCCAAATTGATTTCTACTATTCTATACTGCATGTTAAAGCCAAACATGTTGGGAACCACATACATCTGGATTCCGTATAACTTTGTTCCGTCTTTGCTTGCACAGAAACTTTCTATCCCCTTTTCTATCAATATTCTTTCCTGTGTTTTTTCCTGAAAATATAAATTGTTTTGTTGCATATCTTCATCATAATCTACAAAGTATATTCCTCCTGACGGATTCCACCAGTAAGTATTTCGCCAATTACTTTTTCCGCATCTGTCAATTATTTTTTCAAGCTGTTCGTTTATACGATCATAGCAATAAAGGCTGTCATCATAAATAAATGAAATCTTCTGTTGCTCAGGCATATATTGTAAATTGCGAATTTCAGTCAATTCCTCATTTTCTATATTGCAAATAATTTCTCCAGTTAACGTCCTCTCTATTATTTGCCCATCTTGATTTATGTATAGAAGTGTCTGTCCATCTTCATTGTATGACATTAATTTTTCCCTGCTATCCTCTACACTGATTTCATACGAAACTGCAGTATCCTTCTGTATATCGCTCGCATTCACACATATAACTATTTTCTCCTTTTCCGGATTTTCTGTTTTTCCAGATACATGCGGCATCTGCGTCCATACTAGCAATGCCGCAAAGAGTATTATCCCAAGCCCTGCTCCCACTATTAAATCCCAGTTTTTCATTTTTCTTAAGTCTCCTGTCTGCATTTTAAATTTTAGGAAGGATACCGTCCCATAAGTGTTGTTATCATCTAATAAAGTCAAAGATGCTCATATAATTTGAGGATGCAAAAATTCTGAAACTGTCCCCACGATCAATGGAACCAATAATATCCCACTTCGTAACATATATTATATCGTAGCACTCATACTTTCCATTTAACAATTGCATGCATCCATCACATTCTTCGACATCATCACCGTAAAAATCTTGAATATCTCCCTCAGCACTTACCAAGCGTTTCCCAATTTTTTCACCTTGTATTAAGAAAGTATTCTGAGCAAAATAAAAATCAAATGGCGTGTTTCCTTCAAGACATACCAATTGTGGCATTTCACCTTCTTGAGCGCTTATCTCCCATGGAGGTCCTGTTGTAGCCGTGTGCCAACATAGGTATGTGTCATCATCGCTCAACTTCTTATTAGCACTTTCTATATCAATACTCCTTTTAATTGGAATCCTTTCAAAAATCAAGTACGCATCCTTGATTCATGTGTACTTCTTGCCATTCTTCCCCACTCCCATCCTTCAATCCAAAGGATAAGATGTGTCTGTTTACACCACAAAGTTTAATACCATTCAACCTCTACGAGTGGAATTTTATCTGTTTCATATATATACATCACTTCTGACTCATATGGAGTATCCGTATCCCACTCTACTATCGCATCTGGAACCTTTCCATATATTGGATGGCTATACATTGTTCTTGTATCGCTATACAATTTATTAATTGGGCTTCCATAAACAAGAAGATAAGAATGATCCTCAAAATTAAAATTATAGTCTATCTGTTCTAAATCAAATCTTTCTTCCAAAGCCTGATAATATGTCAATGAATCAGCCTGCCACCAAAAGGGCTTAAATTGTGTAAAAAAGTCTTTAGAATATCCAAACTCTTCTTCTTTTGCCGCTTTGACTCTTCCCACACTTTTTAATGCCATTTCTGTTACTATTCCTTCGGGATGATCTTCTATAGATGAATCAACAAAAACAGTTTGCTCCTCATAAGTAAACAAGCCATAGCACACTGTTATTGCTAAAACAGTAAATACCAATATACCTACCCAAAACAGACTTCTTTTTAATCTAAACATGCTTTATCCTCCGCTTTACTAATCAAATCCACAACATTTGTAAAATTGCATATTAATTATATTACATATAAAAAGAAATTTCACTAAAATATTATAAGCCTATGTTCTGATAGAAAAATAAATATACCTGTTGTATAA
>CAMWKO010000050.1 GCA_947174885.1 uncultured Clostridia bacterium | reverse complement strand
ATATAGTTAATTATTTTTCTTTTTATAGTTACACCTCTTTAATCATCAATTCATCGCAGTAATATGATGTGATTGACTAATTTATTGTTTTATTAATCCACTATTTTTCTTTTTATGATATCCTTTATTTTTATACTACATTATTTATTACATATTTCTTTAATATTTTTTAATCCAAATCTACATAATATGTTTTTTATTAATATCTACGTCCGCTAATACTTCTTTCATTCTTCTTTTTCACATCGTTTGCAAAGCTCTGAAATCATTAAAAACATTTGATTTTATTTGAAAATTTATACCATCTCATCAAAACTTCTTTTTTTCACGCTTTAGAAGCATTGTGGAAATGTGTATAAATTTCCACAATTTTCCTGATTTTAATAACTATTCTTATTAGATAACTATATATTTCTTTTTTATTTTTTATTTTCTTTTTTATTTTCCTTTTATCTTTTGGATATTGTATATATATAGTTAATTGATTTGTTCATATCGTTATATCTCCCCAACCGTCAATTCCACCACAGCGATATGACATGATTGACTAATTTATTGTTTTATTAATCAACTATTTTTCTTTTTATGTTATACCTTATTTTTATACTAAAATTTAATACTATCTCATCAATACTTCTTTTTTCACTCTTTAGAAGCATTGTGGAAATGTGTATAACTTTGTATAATTTTTTTGTATTTATATATACAAATCCCTCATTTCAATTTTTGTTCAAATATATTTGAACGTTCCTTTTTACATTTAGTGTACTTTTGGTGTAAAAAATTTAATAACTATATATTTCTTTTTTTCCCTTTATCTGTTGGTTGTTGAATATATATAGTTAATTTATTTGTTCCTATCGTTACATTTTCGTAACCGTCAATTCCACCACAGCACCCTTACGCTTTATTCCTTGTTCCGAATATAAGAGTTTCTAAGCACTCTGATTTACTCTTTCTAAAGCTTACGAAACCGACTTGTATTCGGCATCCGTGCCTCAGACAAGTCTTTTGCCGACCTCGTGTCGGCAAATTTCTGTTTGTCGACAGAGTACTAAGAAACTCTATTATTCTCCACAGTCATAAATCGTAAGGGTACTGTGGCGGAATTGACTAATTTACTGTTTTGATTAATTATACATTATAATTAATACTTTCAATTTGATTATGTCTTTCTGAGGAAATATAATTAATCTCTTAGTTCTTCCCTTAATTCCATTAATATTTTTCCTAACATATTTTTTCCGGAACCATTCTTTCCACATCCCCAATAATAATCATTTATAGTATTTTCAATAATTGTTGCCTCACCAGTAGACACTAAAATATCTCTTATCTCTTTATTTTGTGTAAATTTTTCAAATACTGCTTTTCTCATAATATCATCTTTTACTTGCTCCCAATCTTTTCTTAATGGTAAATCCCTATTTCTCCCCATTTCCGCTGCTTTCATGGGATTATCAAGTAACCTTATTTCTTCTTCATATTGTGTGTCGTAAAATTTTTGTGCTTGGAAGTAATGTTCACTTGTCATCCACCATTTACCATCTAATTTGAATCCATAATGGGCAAAATTTGAAAAACAACCATATTCATCATTAATTTTATAAAAATATATTGCCATCTTATAATTCCACCACCTCAATTTTTAAATGGGGAATCCCATAATATTTTATCAACCATATCCTCAATTTTTGCCACAGCAATAAATAATTCATCATCATAATTACAATTTGTAGCTTCATCCGATAGTGAAGTAGAAATAAAATACAGTAATCCTGCAATTTTTCTAGGTATATATTCCTCTCCTTTAACTTTATTTTCTAACTTCACCAGTATATTATAAAATTTATCAAAAGCTTCTCTATTTATTTTCTTTTCAACTCGTGCAGGAATTAATAAATCCTGCACTAATTCGTTAATATTTAAGTAAAATTCTTCCATTCTTAATCCTTTCAATTAAAATAGTCTATAATAGCTTCAAATGGTATACTTTGATATACTGATGTTTCTTGTTGCCATAATGAATAATGATATGGTAAGCCTTCTACACCATTTACACGCGGATATATTTCATACCCCTTATATGAAGCAGAAGTAACTTTATTCATATCTATTTTAACAATTCCATATCCACTACCAGATTTATTAAATCCATTAGCAACGCTTAAATCACTTGTTGTTGATATGTATGGGTCATTTGCCCATGAAGCCTTTCCTGACCCATTAACCAAATGTTCTTTTAAATTCCAGTCACCATTTGGATTTTTAGCTTCTAATCCTAACCCTTTTGTATAACGTTCATAATCCTTTTTATTCAATGCTCTATATACATAATTATCAGAATCACTTCCACTCTCACTAGCCTTTACCTGACTATTAGATAACTGCTTTATCAAATACTCTAATTCTTTACTCTGTTCGTCTACACACTTCATCATATTTCCAAGCTGCTTTGCGTTATGCATTGCTACCGCAACGGAGTTTAATCCTCCATATATGCTTAGTGCTAGGAATAGTACTTCTGCTTTTCCCTCTTCTCCGAACTCTTGGTCTCCCCATACATATTTATCTAACATTTGGTTTGCCATATCTACTGCCATTGATGCATTGACCCCAAAGTTTGTCATGCCGGATATGATGTTTCCTGTTACTCTTATAGTGGCTGCTCCAAATGAGCCTTTTCCTACTAACTTCGCTATGTTTCCTGCTCCCAGTGATATGGCTGATACGGCTGACAATGCTGCCATTGCATAGTCTTTGTCTACTGCTGCGTAGAGTACTGCATTTACTGCGTTGGCTACTGTTGATATTATTCCTACTCCTGAGCCTGCTACGTCTAAGGCTGTGTGTATTCCTGCTAAGAGTAGTCCTCCTAGGTTGAAGGAGCCTCCGCTAAACAGTCCGTTTATCGGTGACAATCCGAATGGGTCTGTTAAGCTTATAGGATTTCCCTGTACATAGCTGTATCTGTTTAGACTCTGCGAGTTACCTAATGTTCCTGTTACTACATCTCTGTTTATAAATCTCTTTATTTCAGGGTTGTAGTATCTTTGCCTCATATAGTACAGTCCGTTGTCTTCTGTACTTACTCCTGCTCTTCCGTTGTAGAGATATTTTGTTATTACATTATCTCCACTTAACAGCTCTCCATATGCTCCATAGGTGTAGGTGGCTATGATATTTCCTCCTGCATCTGTTAAGGCGGTGGTGCTTCCTACGTTGTTGTAATGGTGGTATAACACTACGTTGTTTTTATACTCACTTATTAAGCCGTTTCCGTAGATGTATGTAACTGTTTCTTTTAATGAATATACACTATCTTCTATTGTATTTCCAGTAGTTTTTGTTTCGTTTATACTGTTTGTTGATATATATTCATCAAAGCTGTTTAGTAATACTATTCCCAGTGACCTGTTTAGTATTGATACTTCGTTATCAGCTCCATGTGTTTCTGTTTCGTCTAATACTAGTGATACATCTTGGAAAGTGCTGTTTCTTAAGATAGTGACTTTTTCTGTTGTTATACCTGCTTCTTTTGTATCATTTTCTAGTGATAACTCATCTAATGCTGTTGTTGCTATGTCGTTATTCTTTTCATAAACCTTTGTTACAAGCACTCTTGACAGACTTGAGCTTACTGTATCTACTACATACTCTTCTCTATAGCTGTCTGTTTCCATTGCTATACGATTGTTTTCACTATCGTACTCATATGTTATGTTTCCTGCTTTTATCAGACGGTTTCTGCAATCATACTCCAGTGTTGTCATTTCTCCGTTTATCGGTCCGTATGTCATATTTCCTTCTGCATCGTACAGAACGTTTTCTCCGTTGTAGGTTTTCATTCTGTTGTCTGCATCATATGTCATTTCGGCGCTGGTCAGTCTGCTTATTCCCTCTGATGTTCCTGTTGTGCCTGTGCCTATGACCTGTGTTATGTTTCCTTTTTCGTCATAGGTGTAGATGTATTCGTTTATGACTTCTCCGTCTTTTTCATCTCTTTGGCTTGTTATATACCCTGCCTCGTTGTAGGTGCAGATTTCTTCTGTTCCGTTTGGTCTTACTGTTCTTGTAAGATTTCCGTTTCCGTCATACTCATAGGTGGTTACATTTCCTGCTGTGTCTATGACTTTTTTCAGATATCCGTTTTTGTAGTAGCTGTATCTTACTTTTTCTCCTCCCGGATATGTTATCGCTATCAGGTTTCCTATTTCGTCATAGCTGTATTCTATGGTGTTTCCTTTGTAGTCTGTTACCTTGGTTACTCTGTTCATACAGTCGTAGCTTCGGCTTATTGTTCCTTTTTCGTCTGTTACCGTAAGTACGTTGCTGTTTCCGTCATAGGTATAGGTCGTTGTGCCTGTTTCGTCTATCATGGCGGTTATTCTTCCGAGGGCATCATATGTGTAGGTGGTTTTCTGTCCGTTTGCATTTTCTACTTCGCTTAGTAATCCCTTGGCATTGTAGCTGTAGCTTGTTTTGCTTCCTATGGCATTGATTTCCGTTAGGATTCTTCGCATACTGTCATATGTATATGCGGTTGTTCCTCCGTTGGCATCTACTATACTTGTTAGGTTTCCTGCCTTGTCATAGGTGGCTTTTGTTGTTCCCTCCTGTGGGTCTGCTACTGCGATTAAACGGCTTAACTCGTCATAAGCGTAGGTTGTTACTGTAGCTGTTCCACCTGTTCCGTTTTTACCTGCTGTTGTGTTTTCTGCATTTGCTCCTGTAACTGCCCCATTTAGATACGATACTGTCTTTATCAGATTTCCTACTGTATCGTATTCATAGTCTGTTTTATACCCTACCGCATTTGTGGCTGTTTTCTTTCTTCCCATTTCGTCATAGGTGTATGTTGCTGTCACTTTTCCTAAGGCATCTGTTACTGCCACTACGTTTGAGTTTTCATCATATGTTATTCTTGTGGTATTTCCTTCTTCGTCTGTCTGTGCCGTTACTCTTCCCAGTGCATCGTATTCATAGCTCTTTGTATACTCTATGCCTGTACTTACCTTTATAGTGGCTTTGGTTATCCTGTTTAGTGCATCATAGGTCAGTCTTGTTGTTACTCCGTCAGGGGTGGTTACTGCCGTGCAGTTGCTGTTTCGGTCATACTCATAGGTCGTGGTGTTTCCGTTGGCATCTGTTTCACCTGTTAGTCTTCCGTATCTGTCGTAGGTGTACGTTTTGGTGTTTCCTTCCGCATCTACCTCTTTTGTTACATTTCCCATCGCATCATAGC
>CAMWKO010000049.1 GCA_947174885.1 uncultured Clostridia bacterium | reverse complement strand
GCCTTTGGCAACAAGACTTTTTGAAGCTAAAAATAAAAAATACGGAAACTCAAGGAACAAATTGTAATTACATTCATATACTAGTATATGAGTGGAGGGATTATTATGCAAAAGAAAGGAAAAATTGTAAATATTGGAAGTAGTAAATTAGATGAAATTATAGAAGAAAATAATTGTGTAATAATAGATTTACGGGATGAAGAGGAATATAAAGAGAGTCATATAAAAGGAGCAAAAAATATTCCATATATTGTTTTTGAAAAACAGAAAGATGTTATGGAAATTGATAAGAAAATAGTGTTATACTGTGATAGTGGAGGAACAAGTATTTATTGTGCTAAGCTGTTAGCAATACGAGGTATGACAGTTTATAATTTGCTAAAAGGAATTGAAAATTATAAAGGAAAATATTTTAATAAAGCAAGATAGCCTGAGTTTATGTATTTTTAATTTTAGTATTAATAAAGTTTATAATATGAAAATACTGAAACTCTGTTTAAATTGTCATTGACATATTTTTTTGGCTATTTTAAGATTGATACTATAGCAAAAGTAAATTAATATTTGTATTATTGCATTATATATAAGGTGTTTAAAAGCACCTTATATGTACATAAAAGATGCTTATAAAATGTACCGTAAAAATGGACAAATATATATTTCTTTACTAAAATGCTGTATCTAAGGCTGTATTATAAATTTTTAATTGTTTAACAGTATTGCCGGTATATTATTTAAGGGTAATCGAAGATATGGAGAAAAGTATGAGAATATATAAACTTATGGCACCGTGCCATTTTGGATTAGAAGCAGTATTGAAGAGAGAGATTATTGATTTAGGATATGATGTAATATCTGTAGAGGATGGCAGAGTAACATTTGAAGGTGATATTGAAGCTATATGCAGAGCGAATGTTTTTTTGAGAACTGCTGAAAGGATATTGATTGTTGCAGGAAGATTTAAGGCTGAAACATATGACGAATTGTTTGAAGCTACTAAAGCAATAGAATGGGAAGAATTTATACCTGTAAACGGAAAGTTCTGGGTAACAAAGGCATCAAGCGTAAAAAGTAAATTATTTAGTCCAAAGGATATTCAAAGTATTGTAAAAAAAGCTATGGTTGAAAGGCTAAAGGAGGTCTACGGAATATCCTGGTTTAGCGAAGATGGAGCAAGTTACCCTTTAAGGGTATTTATGTTTAAGGATGAGGCTATAATGGGGATAGATACATCGGGAGATTCACTGCATAAAAGAGGATATAGATTATTGTCATCTAAGGCTCCTATTTCAGAAACTTTGGCAGCGGCACTTATTATGATTACTCCTTGGAATAAAGATAGAATTTTAGTAGATCCATTTTGTGGTAGCGGAACATTTCCCATTGAGGCAGCACTTATAGCTACAAATACTGCACCGGGAATGAATAGAGAATTTATGGCAGAGCAATGGAAAAATTTTATACCAAAAAAGGAATGGTATGAGGTTATTTCAGAAGCACATGATTTGATTAATACTGATATAAAAACAGACATTCAAGGATATGATATAGATAATGATATGGTAAAGATTGCAAGAAAAAATGCAGAGCTTGCAGGAGTCGACAAATTTATTCATTTTCAATGCAGAGATGTGAAGGATTTAAGTCACAACAAAAAATATGGATTTTTGATTACAAATCCTCCGTATGGTGAAAGATTAGAAGAAAAGAAAGATTTACCGGCACTATATAGAACTATTGGAGAGGTATATAAGAAATTAGAGGATTGGTCAGCATTTATCATTTCTTCATATGATAATGTTGAAAATGATATGGGACTTAAGTCTACAAAAAACAGAAAAATCTATAATGGTATGATTAAGACATATTATTATCAGTTTATGGGTGCAAAACCACCGAAGCAGAATAGACAGGAGAAATTATCTTGAAGATTAAATTTAGATATTTAATAGCTATATTACTTGTATTCTTATTTTTATATGTTGGATATGAAAATGTAACTGCAACTGAATATATAAATCAAACAAGAATAGTTGATGATACGGGAGAGGTCTGGGAAGGAATTATAGCTGCAAGTATTAACAGTAAGCCAATAGAATTGAATATAGATGGTGCGAAAATATCTTTAAAAAACGGAAAAATATTTATGGATAGGTCAATGATCCTTATGATGCCGTTGGATGTGGTAACAGACGCCTTTGATTGCGCAGTAAACACATATTCAGATGGTAGTATTATAATTGAAAGAGGAAATAATCGAATTGATCTTACAATCGGAAATAGCATTATTATATCAAACGGTAAAGAAGTAGAGCTTGGAACCCCGCCTGTTAAAAGAGGGAACCTCTATTATATACCACTTAGCTGTATAGTGGATAATTTCGGATATTTATACTATTTTGATATAAATGAAAATAAAGCAACCGTTATAAACGAAAATCCGCAAGAGAGAAGCCTGCCATATGCATATTGTTATACAGACTATGAAAAAATAGGTGAAATAAAAAATCAGGGATATTTTGGAACGTGCTGGGCAACCTCAGCTCTATCGGCACTTGAAAGCTCACTATTACCTACTGAAAGATATTCTTTTTCGGCAGATCATATGTCTATTAGTAATTCTTATCATTTGTCACAGTATGATGGCGGAGATTATTCAATGGCGATTGCATATTTGTCAGCTTGGCAGGGACCTGTATTAGAGGAGGATGACCCATATGGAGACGGTATATCTGATAATACTTTAGATCCGGTAAAACATGTTCAGGAAGTTTTGATAGTTCCCTCAAAGGATTTTGAGGCAATAAAGAAAATGGTATATAAATATGGTGGTGTAAGTACATCTATATATACTTCTCTGAATGATTCATATGGATACTCAAAATACTACAACAGAGATACCGCATCATATTGTTATATAGGTGAGTCAAAGCCTAATCATGATGTAGTAATAGTAGGCTGGGATGATAATTATCCAAAAGAAAATTTTAATGCAGAGCTGGAGGGGAATGGTGCATTTATATGTCAGAATAGCTGGGGAAAAGAATTTGGAAATGATGGATTATTTTATGTATCATACTATGATGCAAACATAGGAATTCACAATGTTGTATATACTAAAGTAGAGTCTGTAGATAATTATGATAATATATATCAAAGTGATTTGTGTGGTTGGAGAGGAAATTTGGGATATGAAAAGGAATCTGCATATTTTGCAAATGTATATACCTCTAATCAGAATGAGATTTTAGAAGCAGTATCTTTTTATGCAATAGATGTGGACACATATTATGAAATAGCAGTCTGCTCTAATTTTAGAGATACTGGTGATTTTAAAAACAGAAGTCAGGTTTTGGCTAGTGGGACTCTTAAATATGCAGGGTATTATACTATTGATTTGGAAAAGACGGTAGATCTGAAGAAAGGAGAGCAGTTTGCTATAATTATGTATATTTCTACGCCTAACTCTACAAGGCCGGTAGCTGTAGAGCTTGTAACAGACAGTAAGTCGGCAGCAGTGGATTTGTCGGATGGTATTGGATATATAAGCTATACGGGAACATATTGGGACAATGTTGAAGAAAAATACGAGTGCAATCTGTGTCTTAAAGGTTTTACAAAATCAAAATAATGTTATATAATCGGATAAAGTTTATTATTAAGCTTTTGTAATATAATCTGTAGATTTGAAAGGATTACAGAAAATGAGCGATAAGAAAAAAATTATATTTGCAACTACAAATGAAGGAAAAATGAATGAAATCAGAATGATAATGGCAGATTTAAATGTTGAGCTGTTATCACTTAAGGATTTGGATATACAGACTCAAATAGAAGAAAATGGCACTACCTTTGAAGAAAATGCAATTATAAAGGCTAAGGCTATATCAGAGATTACCGGTGAAATGGTTATGGCAGATGATTCAGGATTAGAGGTTGACTATATGGATAAAGCACCGGGTGTATATTCGGCAAGATATTTAGGAGAAGATACACCTTATTCTATAAAAAATCAGACTATACTGGACAATTTAAAGGATGCAAAGGATGAAGAGAGAAGTGCAAGATTTGTATGTGCTATTGCAGCAGCGTTTCCGGATGGAAAAGTTATCACTTCCATTGCGACTATTGAAGGTCTAATAGCCACAGAGGAGAGAGGAACAAATGGATTTGGATACGATCCGTTACTCTATGTACCGGAGTATGATATGACAACCGGAGAAATGACACCGGAACTTAAGAATAAGATTAGTCATAGAGGAAAAGCATTAGAGATAATGAAGGAAAAACTAAAACATGAAGGTTTTGATTGTTAGTGATACCCATAGGCACAACGAAAATTTAGAAAAAGTATTAAAAGAAGTTAAACCTATTGATTTGCTCATACACTGTGGTGATGCAGAAGGTACAGAAGGGCACATACAGCAAATATGTGATTGCCCTTTATATATTGTGTCAGGAAATAATGACTTTTTTTCAAGACTTCCATACGAAGCAGAGTTCTCTATAGACAAATATAAGGTATTTATGTGCCATGGTCATACTTATTATGTATCAATGGGGTTGGAACGGTTATTAGATGAGGCGAGAGTAAGGAAAGCTGATATAGTATTATATGGACATACACATAGACCAATAATTGAACTTAGGGATGGCATTATGGTTATTAATCCAGGAAGTATTTCATATCCAAGACAGGAAGGAAAGATTCCTACATATGTAATTATGGAGATAGATAAAGATGGTGATGCCAGCTATACATTGCATTATGTGAACTAGTACATCGGCATTAATGTATTTATCATATTAATGAGTTTTAGAGTTTCCGTATTTTTTATTTTTGGCAACAAGACTTTTTGAAGCAAAAAATAAAAAATATGGAAACTCAAGTAATAATTTATAAAGTAATAATTTAAAGTAACATAAAAATCTTCACAAAACCATATTGAAAAGTAAACTTTTTATTACAGGTTTTGTAAAAGACTTTTATGTTATATTTTTATCTGTTAAAAGATATAAGGACTTTATTAATAAAGAAATAAAAAACACAAAAGGGTTTAAGGCATAGCAAAAAAGCTAAAACGAATTAAAATAGTAATAGATAAAAGCTGTAAAACCAGCGGTTTTATATAGTATTAAAAACATATTTTTATCTATCAGTAAAAAAATAGTAAAAAGTTGTTGACAATATTAAATCATTATAATATAATAACTACTGCGTCACGGAAAAGGACGTAAAAACTAAATAGAAACACACACAGCGGGGTGTGGCTCAGCTTGGCTAGAGCGCTTGATTTGGGATCAAGAGGTCGCAGGTTCGAATCCTGTCACCCCGACTTAAAGACCATGCGGGTGTAGTTCAATGGTAGAACACTAGCCTTCCAAGCTAGATACGTGGGTTCGATTCCCATCACCCGCTTTTGCATTGCAAAAGCGATGTATTAAAATTTTATATTATGCACATGAAATATGTGTCCGTAGCTCAGCTGGATAGAGCAACGGCCTTCTAAGCCGTGGGTCGGGGGTTCGAATCCCTTCGGGCACATTTTCCAGGGACAAGTCCCGGAGGCCCTTATGGTGGGTATAGCGCAGTTGGTTAGCGCGCCAGATTGTGGCTCTGGAGGCCCAGGGTTCGAATCCCTGTATCCACCTTTAAGTTTATAAAGGGCTATCGCCAAGCGGTAAGGCACAGGACTTTGACTCCTGCATCTCGTTGGTTCGAATCCAACTAGCCCTGTTTTGGGCCAGAATGGTTCACATAAAATTTAATATGGGACATTAGCTCAGGTGGTAGAGCACTTGACTTTTAATCAAGTTGTCCGGGGTTCGAATCCCCGATGTCTCATTAAA
>CAMWKO010000048.1 GCA_947174885.1 uncultured Clostridia bacterium | reverse complement strand
GCTTATATTATATCATAAGCACAGCTTATGATTATCTGCAGTCGCCAAATGTAAGGGTGAGCCCTTACACTTGGCTCGTTGCTTATATTATATCATCCAAGCCCTGTATATACAATGATAATCTTACTATATACTTTATTCTTGATTTCTACAAACTACAGACGAATGTCAACCCGTGTATATCCATCCTGCTCTGTACTTTTCTTATTTTCTGATACTTCACCATCTTCCTGTCCTTTGTTATCTGCCTTATCTTTCATATCATCCCTGCTTTCACTCCTTGAATTTGCTTCATCAGCTTTTTTAGCTTCTTCCATTGCATGATTTGCATTTGAAAGTGTACTCATCTGTGAAGCAGTTGCATTCATAGCTTTCTTTTCTGCTTCTGCAAGTTCAGCTTCCTTTGCTTCTGTATTTGACCCTGCATCCTGCTTTATTTCTGCTTTTAAAATATCTGCTCTGTTTTCCATTTTTGTAGCAACACTGCCTTGTATCTGTCCCTGCTTCATGGAAGAATCTGCCGAAATCATTGCCTGCATACTTGCCTTTGATAAACCGTTTCCTCTGCTGCCTGCATTTGCCATGCCTGTATTTCTGCTACCTCCAAGCATATCATCAATAGATGTATCCTTAGAATTTTGTTCTTTCCTTTGTTCAATTCGATGCTGTCTTAACTGCTGATTCAGATTGGTAATCTCCTGTTGGATTTCCTGTCTTTTCTTCATTTTTTCTTCCAATGTCATATCCTCGTTGGAAGAAAGCTCCTGCAACTTATTTTGTGCATTTGCCAACTGATTCTGTATGTTCCTGCTAACAGAATCCATCTGCATATTAGTATCCAAATACCCTGCCTTACTATTATTATTTACTCCCTGAAACGCTGTCTGCCTCGCATTGCCTATTGTCATCATAATTTTGGTCTCCTTTCCAATTTGATACATCCATGTGACATTTTTATATGACAATTGAAAGTCCAAAAATCTACTTTCTATTGTAGAATAAGATTATACTTTACTCATTCTACTTAGTTTTTCGGAACTTTATCCGACAGACTGAAGTAATATGATGTGGAACGCCGTTTTTCTGCTGTGAAGCAAAAAAAGCCTCTAATATCAGACTGAAAGTTCTGACATAAGAGGTTGTTTTATCATTCCAGCATCATCATAATACTAAGACGAAATTCACCATTTTCATAAACAATATCTATATCTCCGGCATATTTTTCTGCCATCCTCCTGATATTTGCCAAACCATATCCATGTCTGTCTTTTTTCCTTTTTGATGTAACCGGAAGTCCACTTTCCGTATCCCACTTCAAATTTCCGTCAAAGCTGTTACTAATCTCTATCATATAAGCATTATTATTGCGGTAAGAGAGAATATGTATCCATGGCATACTGCTTTTTTCTGCATTTTCCATTGCGTTTTGCAGTGCATTATTAAGTATCACACTGACATCAAATGCATTGATATTGGAAGCTGCAGGATAGTGAAAATCTGATTTAAAATGAATTTTCTTTTTCTCTGCTTCATCCTTTAACTCCTGCAAAATCACGTCAGTTACCGGATTTCCGCTTTTTATTTCTCCTGTCATTTCAGCAAGTGCAGCCTTTAAATCTTTACTGTAAGTTCTGGCCTCCTCTGCTTTATTAGTTTCATATAGCCTTTCCAATGTAAAAATATGGTTTGTCATATCATGCTTTATGCTGCGGATATTTTTGTATAGGCTTTCGACATGCTCGATATGTTGTCTAATATTTCCAATCTGTACAGCAAGTAATTCATTCTGCAGCTTTTCTTCCTGCTTTGCCTTGATACCCTGATATAACACAATAACTACTACAATCATAATAACAGATATTGCATAATAAAGTAATGTCAAAGCATCGTAAACATCAGGCGTTTTTCCGGTTTTTCCTATATAAAAGTTACGGTAGTACCACATTATTTCATATCCCACCACTCCCATAAATGGTGGAATAATCAATATTAGCAGTTCCTTTTTTTCCATATATGTATACTTATATTTATAAGCCTTTAAAATATACCATATACCAATGATCATAAATAAAAACTCCAATATCAGATAAAATATACATACTGCAACGTATAATGCAAAATCCATATTCGGATGATTAGTCATATATGTAGTATTTTCAGCAAAGCTATATAATTTATCATATAATATTTCCGCCATTGCAGAAGTAAGCCCTCGCATGGAAAAAAAAGTTACTGAAATAAAAATTTTCTGTTCATAATTTCTTCGGTCTGTCCGGCACATTACAATAAATGCAGTAAGGATACCTATAATGTATGCCACAATCTTATCAAAATGGATAGGTATAACATAAAGCATAAGCATGGTAATAGAATATGTTACTCCGACACAGAATGCCCATTTTTTATTTTCCATAAACGATTTTGCAAATCTGTATAAACAGTAACCCATAATGAATATCTCTGCTATCGGTACATGGTACATAACTGTCCAATATATTTTCATCATCTGCTGTTTTTCCCTCCTAATGCGTTAAACCTTTATTTATTCCCTTTTTTCTGATTGTATCTCAGATAGCATTTAACAAACTCATGATAATTCTGCTTTGCCATAAGTGCCTGTCCGTTTTCCAGATATATTGTTGTAGCATCATATTTTTTGATAAAATTGAAATTCACAAGATATGCTCTATGTGAACGGTAAAATCCGTCTCCCACCTTTTTCTCAAGTTCTTTCATTTTTCCATAATACTCTATATCCTCATATATTGTGTGAAGAACTATTTTCCGATCAAAGACTTCTGCATAAATAATATCCTCTGAATTGACAGTGATATGCTTACCCCCTGTAGTTATCATAAGACTTGGAACTTTTCTTTTTATATTTACAGCTTCAAGCTCCTTTCTTTCCTCAAGCTGTGCGACAGCATCCATAAATACTTTCTCAAATTTCCTGTCATCAAAGGGCTTTACAAGATAATGAAATGCCCCTACATCAAATGCTTCAAATACATAATCCTCCAAGGCCGTTACAAAAATAATAATTAACTTTTTATTATTCCTGCGAAGCTCTCTGGCTGTTTCCATACCGTTTTTTCCTGGCATTTGAATGTCAAGCAGTACGATATCCGGTGACTCTTCTGATAAAAGCAGTTCCTTACCTGACTTATATAGTGTCAGATCAGCTTTGGGACAAATTCTTCGTATTTTTTCCTCAAACATATCTCTGATTTCTTTTTCATCATCACATACTGCTATCTGCATTTTTGCCTCCTAATGCTTCAATCAGAAGTACTTTCACTTCTTCGCTTCCTTTTTCACTGCTACCGTTCAGTTTGCATACTTTCGACTGTTATATCGGAATTTAGTATATAATACAATAAAGAAATGATGTGAAACGGATAATTTATGTTGTAAAACCATATAAAACAAACATCTGTTATAACAAAGACAGTCAACCAGAGCTACTCCGGCTGACTGTATATCATCCATCAATTCCCTTAATTTAATTTTTGTAGTTATTAATATTACCCATGAGAGTATTTTTAAGTACTTTTATTTCAGGACTGAGTTACATACAAGTAAAATAATCCCGGTTAAACTTCCATAGAAACCTAAGACTTATCCTATTTCGGTAAATTAAGCCTATCTAGTAAAATACATGATTTCCTATATAAGTTCCCTGAACTATATTATTTATAGTTCTAAAAAACAGCCAGTCACCTACACGCACTCCATTCTCCAAAACCTCTCTTGCTGCATCTATACAAGACTGCTGCATATCCTCCTTTGCAAGAGCTATCGCATATAGTCCCATACCATATGGCGTAAACTGATTTGGTTGGGCTATAACCTCCTCTATAGTATTTGGAAATCTTGTGCTTTCTACTCTGTTTAAAACTACTGAAGCTACCGCAAGCTGTCCCTCGTAAGGCTCACCTCTTGCTTCACAGTATATAATAGCAGCAAGTCTTCTTAAATCTCCGTCTATAGGTGCATATTCCACAATTTCTTCGGTTTCACCTGCTGCCGCCATAGATTCCTTTCTTGCCAGCTCCTCCAGTCTTCTTGACTCCTCTTCTTTTAGTGCCTGGATGGAATTTCTCTTTTCTTCCATCTGATTAACCATTTCTATAGCTATAGCCTCTGCTGCATCTATCTGTGACTGATGATTGCTGATATTGATAGACGCATCTGCCATCATACTTTCCAGCTCCTGCTTTTTAGTATTCTGCTCATCCTTTAATTTGTTAAGGTTGTTAATACTATCAAGCAGTTCTTCTTTAAATATGTTACATTCCTTGATAGTAGCCTCTATATCATCAAGCATACTTCTGTCATATTCTACAATATCATTATAGTAAACCATTCGGTTTATAAGTTCTTCAAAATTTGCTGCCCTGAAAATAGCATCTATAATATTGGTAGAATTATTTTCATACAGAAACTGTATTCTTAAACACATTTCATCATACTGCGTATCAATCATAGCTTCTGCTTCTGCTACTTTTAAATCAATACTTTCTATTTCACTGTTTTTCTCTTCAATCTGGGCATCTAAATCCTCAATTACCTGCAATATGTAATTATAACTGTCATTTAAATTAACTATGTATTCTGCTAAATTCTCTTTACTTCTGTTAAGCTCGTCCAGTTTATTTTGAATTTCTTCATATTTTGACTCATTTTCATTTATTTCACTTTCAATTTGTGAAATACTCTGGTCTATACTTGATGAGCCTTTAACATTTCCAATATTACATATAACAATAATGCCCAATACTAATGTAAAGATTGTACAAAAAATATATTCTTTTTTCATAAATATACCTCTAAAATAATACAACATAGGGAAGTTATAAAAACTCTCCTTTACCAATGCTGTTATTTTAACATATAAATTATATATTTTCTATAGGTATATTTTTTCTTGTGTTTCCATAAAAATTAATCCAATTTCTCCAACGTCAGAAATAGTACATCAAACCAGTTGGAAAAACTATACTCAAATATATCATCCTTATATTTTTCTATATTCTCCTCAGCATCACGTTCCCAAAATTCAAATGATTTTTTAACATCCTCTACCGTATAAGGTATATTACTGTCCAGCAGCTTTGCAATAGCTAATTGCTTATCACAAAGCAGCTTTAAGTCACTATCTGTTAAGTCAGCCTCTCCACCATACATAGTATCCTCGTTATAGTAATACCTAAGAATTGCTAATCATTTGCTTTTCCTTTACATAAAAAATAGTTACACATTTAATAAGACAGATAACTTTAAAAAATGTATATCAATACAAAAATTTTTGTTTACTTTTTTTTAATTCCTCATATAATATACAAATCTTATTTTGAGGTCAATATGCTCATTAAAACTTTAGAAACACCCAATTCTAATTTTATTGATTCGGGATTTTTGCGTTTAAATATCACAAATCAGCTAAATATTCCCATTAATAATGCAACTATCAACATATCTTACACAGGAAATCCTAACTCTACTATTGAATCTGTTACTTCTAATAGCTCCGGAGGAACTGAAAACATACGATTGGCCGCACCTCCTGTAGAACTAAGCTTGGATGAAGCAAACGCAATTCAGCCTTATTCTGAATATACTGCTTACATTACTGCCGAGGGTTATGAACCTATAGATATATCAGGGATTGAAATATTTTCCGGTGAAAATGCAATACTTCCTGTCACTATGAGGACTATTGAGCCTGACCGTTTTGCTTCTGATATAGTTATACCTGATCACACTCTTTTCGGATATTATCCTCCTAAGATTGCCGAATCCGAAATTAAGCCTATAAATGAATCTGGTGAAATTGTTCTTAGCAGAGTAGTTGTTCCTGAAACCATTATCGTTCACGATGGTGCTCCGTCAGACACTACTGCCACAGACTATTATGTGAATTACAACGACTATATCAAAAACGTTGCCAGCAGTGAAATTTACTCGACATGGCCAGAGTCTACTATAGTCGCCAATATATTAGCAATAATGTCCTTTACCTTAAACAGGGTTTATACTGAATGGTACCGGAACAAGGGGTATGATTTCACTATCACTTCTTCTACTGCCTATGACCACAAATGGATTCATGGAAGAAATATATTTGAAAATATTTCGCAGATAGTTGATGAAATATTTGACCAGTTTCTTTCCAGACCAAACGTAAAGCAGCCTATTCTCACACAATACTGTGACGGAAAGCGTGTAACCTGTCCTAAATGGATGAGCCAATGGGGTTCAAAGTATTTAGGTGATGCAGGCTATTCACCTATAGAAATTATCAGAAATTACTATGGCAATGATATGTATATAAATACTGCCGAACAAATTTCCGGCATCCCTTCATCCTGGCCCGGATATAATCTGACTATTGGCTCAAGCGGAGATAAAGTAAGACAGCTACAGGAGCAGTTAAATGAAATATCCGATGTATATACTGCAATTCCCAGCTTAACAGTTGATGGAATATATGGAAATAATACGGCTAATGCTGTCAGAGAATTTCAAACCATATTTGGTCTGCCCCAGACTGGAGAAGTAGACTTTAGAACATGGTATAAAATTTCCAATATATATGTTGGAATTACACGAATTGGAGAGCTTAACTAATTGATTCATTTAATACACTTTTAATATTTATCACAGTTTATATCATAAGCACAGCTTATGATTATTCGCAGTCGCCAAATGTATATGTAAAC
>CAMWKO010000047.1 GCA_947174885.1 uncultured Clostridia bacterium | reverse complement strand
CTTTGGCAACAAGACTTTTTGAAGCTAAAAATAAAAAATACGGAAACTCAAATAAAAAAGCCATTTGACATAAAATTGTCATTGGGTATAATATAACAAAACAGATAGACGGATATAAAGCTGTGGAGGAAAAAAAGTGAATGAAAACAGAGTAAGAATTGTTGATATCGCTGAGGCACTTGGAGTAAGTACAGCCACAGTTTCCAACGTAATTCATGGAAAGACTAAGAAAATTTCTGATGAAACGGTAAAACGTGTGCAGGAGCTTTTGGAAGAGAAGAAATATATTCCCTCTATGGCAGAGCTACTTTTGGCACAAAATGATTCCCGTATTATTGGCGTAGTGGTGAATGACCATAAAAAATATGAGAATCATGTACTGGAGGATATTTTTATTTCTTCTTCTCTTAATTATCTGTCAGATGAGATAAAAAAAGCAGGCTATTTTATGATGGTAAAGACAACAAGGGAGTTGGAGGAAATTGCACGTTTTGCATCTATGTGGAATATGGAGGGATTAATAGCCATAGGCTTTTGCGATGAATATAAAAATTTAAAGAATTTTTTACATATTCCTTTTGTAGTGTATGACGGCTTTGTTAAAAAGCAGGAAAGGCTTTGTAATCTTATTGTTGACAATTATGATGGTGGATATAAGATAGGACAATATTTTTATAACATGGGACACAGAAAGGTGCTTTGCATTTCTGATAATGATATTTGTGGGGATTTAGAACGGTATAAAGGCTTTTCGGCTGCAATGAAAGAGGGCAGGGCGGATTTTATGCTGATTCCTATGGAAAAAGAGGAACGAAACCGATTTTATAAAGAAAAGCTTGAAGAATTAAAAGAATATTCGGCAATATTTGCAGTTTCCGATTATTATGCCATTGATTTGATGCACTTTTTACGGGAAAATGAAATTATAGTTCCAAATGATATTTCTGTTGCTGGATTTGATGATTGTCCTTTGTGTGAAATGGTTTACCCGACACTTACAACAATAAGACAGGATGGAAGAAAAAGAGCAGAATTGGCAGTAGAAATGATTAAGAAGTTAAAAAATGAAAATGATTCCGGAACAACAGTGACATTGCCTGTAACATTAATAGAAAGACAAAGTGTGAAAAGAATTTAGTTTTCACACTTTGTCTTTTTATATGGCAGGATTGGGGAATCAAAAGAACATGTTATAAAAATATGGGAGATTTGCAGGAAATTAATTATGTAAAAGTTATACAAATTTTAACGCTTTTTTTTGTAATGGGTTACGGGTTTAACCTATTGTGCAATTCAAATATCTAAATTAGTATAAATATATATCAAAAATTCAGACGATGAAGAGGCATTTACTATGAAAGCAGAAAAGACATTTTACAAAACAGTATTAAAAATTGCACTTCCCGTAACTCTTCAATCATTACTGCAATCCTCTTTTAGTGTTATTGATCAGGTAATGACAGGGCAGCTTGGAAGTACAAGTATTGCAGGAATTGGGTTAGGCGGAAAATTTTCCTCTATTTTTTCAGTGCTTGTTTCTGCCATTGCAGCAGTTGCAGGAATTATGATTGCACAATATATGGGAAAAAGGGATAGCAGGGAGGTTAGCAGAAGCTTTTTTATTAATATGATAATGGCAGTTTCATTAGCAGTTCTTTTTTCTGTAATGTGTGGAATTTTCCCGTCACAAATTATGGGGCTCTACACAGAGGATGCAATGACAAGAGAGACAGCAGCAGAGTATATTAGAATTCTTGCAGTTTCTTATATTCCTATGGCAGTGGGAACATTGTTATCTACATTGCTTCGATGTATGGAGGCGGCAGTTCTTCCTCTCTATGCAAGTATAATTGCGGCGGCAGTTAATACAGGCTTGAACTATGTCCTTATTTTTGGAAAATTCGGTTTTCCCAAAATGGGAGTAAACGGAGCAGCAATAGCAACAGTTATTTCACAGGCTATAGGATGTATTTTAATAATTATTTTATTTTTTATTTATTATAAAAAGCAGAATATTAAACTTGATTTTATTTTCAGACTGAGTAAAAGCGGAAGGCTTCAGTATATAGGAATACTGCTTCCTATTATTATATGTGAATTTTTTTGGAGTTTAGGAGAAAATGTATATACCGCAATTTACGGTCATATTGGTACTGACCCGTGTGCGGCCATGACACTTACAGTACCAATTCAGGTTTTAATGATTGGAGCATTAAATGGTGTGGCACAGGCAGCCGGAATACTTATTGGCAAAGCGTTGGGAAATGAGGAGTATGAGCGGGCATATGAAGAATCAAAGAAGCTAATGATTTATGGATTGGCAGGTTCTGTCATTTTATCAATAGCACTGATATTTCTAAGCAGATATTATGTTCAGATTTATAATGTAGAAAAGTATGTACAGGATGTTGCAGGACAGATTTTATTTGCGTTTGCCATTATTTCACCGGTAAAGGTCTTAAACATGATTTTGGGTGGAGGAATTGTCAGAAGTGGAGGTAAGACAAAATATATGATGTGTATTGATTTTATCGGTACATGGATATTTGGAGTTCCATTGGGGTTGTTGTCTGCCTTTGTTTTTAAATTATCCATTCCATATGTCTATTTTATTTTATCATTAGAGGAATGTGTGCGTTTTGTAATTACGTTTGCGGTATTCAGAAAAAAGAACTGGATGAGAAGTTTAAAGGTGCAATAGCAAATTTTTATACTTTTTTAAGATATATTATTGTAAATTTATTATATAATAATCGAATAATAATGTATACTTATATAGATGCTTGAGTTTGTGTTTAGACTGGAAGTTAAAGCACTTCTGCCTGAAGCATTAGGAGATAAAAATGAAGCTAAGTAAAAAAATTATAATTTCATTTATTATTATAGCTATACTACCTATAATAGTATTGCCAAGCGTGGTTTTGCTTGTGGGAAATTATCAGATTGATTTGATAGAAAATAAGTATGATATTAAAATAACTACCTATGAAATGTTATACAATTCTATAGGAATTTTGAATCAGATAACTGATAATGTAAAAGAGCAGATTCATGATATAAAAGAGAATACTCCGGAAAAGCTGGAGGATATAGATTATTTAGAAGAATTTAATTCATCGCTTGTTGCGAAGTATACATTTATTTTAGTAGTAAAAGGTGATACGGTTATATATGATGGCAGTAGTAAAGAATTTTTAGAGCTTCAAAGCATTCTTTCTGAAAAATCAGTAGATATACAAAATATAAATGAAACACTGTATGTAAATGGAAAAACACAATACCTTGTAAAGCAGGAAACCTTTGACTTTTCTGACGGCAGTAGTGGCGCTGTCTATATTGTATCAAAGATAAAAAACTCCCTGCCGGAGGTTAGAAAAATGGTAGTAGCCTTTGCCATATTTTTATTGATTGTAGTTTTTGTAACAGGGTTTTTACTTACATTGTGGATATATAAAGGCATTTTGAAACCTGTTAAAGAACTAAAAAAGGCAGCATATAAGATTGCACAGGGAAATCTGGACTTTGAGGTGGTTCAATATAAGAATAATGAGTTTGGAGAACTTAGTGTGGCCTTTGAGGAAATGAGAAAGCATTTAAAGGAGTCTATAGAGGAGAATATTCATAGCGAAGAAGAGAGCAAGGAGCTTATCAGTAATATTTCACATGATTTAAAGACACCAATCACAGCTATTAAGGGATATGTTGAGGGCATTATGGATGGTGTTGCAGACAGTCCTGAGAAGATGGATAAATATATAAGAACAATCTATAATAAGGCAAATGATATGGATAAACTTATTGGAGAACTTACCATTTATTCAAGGATTGATAGCAATAAAATTCCATACAATTTTGTAAAGCTGAATTTAGAAGATTATTTTAATGACTGTGTTGATGAAATTAATACAGATTTAAGTGCAAGAGGTATAAAGCTTACTTATATTAATTATGTAGATAAGGATGTAATCGTTATAGCTGATCCGGAGCAGTTAAAGCGGGTAATTAGTAATATTATAAGTAATTCTGTTAAATATATGGATAAGAATGAAAGCTTTATAGCAATTCGTATTCTGGATGAGGATGATTTCATAAGAGTAGAGATAGAAGATAACGGAAAGGGAATTGGAAAGGATGAACTTCAGTACATTTTTGAAAGATTTTATCGAACTGATTCATCAAGAAATTCCAGTCAGGGCGGCAGCGGAATAGGACTTGCCATTGCAAAGAAGATTATAGAAGCTCACAGTGGAAGAATATGGGCAACCTCAAAGCTTAATAGTGGAACAACTATTCATTTTATACTTAGGAAGATAGTTTAGGAGGATATGACAATGAGCAGAATTTTAATAGTAGAAGATGAACAAAGTATTGCGGAACTGGAAAGAGATTATCTTGAACTTAGCAGCTTTACAGTGGAAATTGAAAATGATGGTCTCGTAGGGTTAGACAGAGCAATAAATGAAGATTTTGATATGTACATATTAGATCTGATGCTTCCAAATGTGGATGGTTTTGAAATACTCCGCCAAATCAGGGAAAAGAAAAATACCCCTATTCTTATGGTATCGGCAAAAAAAGATGACATTGATAAAATAAGAGGTTTAGGACTTGGTGCAGATGATTATATTACAAAGCCATTCAGTCCAAGCGAGCTTGTGGCGAGGGTAAAGGCACATATTGCCAGATATGAGAGGCTTGTTAATAGTAATATTATAGAGAATGATGTAATAGAAATTCGTGGTATCAGGATTGATAAAACAGCAAGAAGAGTATATGTAAACGGTGAAGAAAAGGTACTCACTACAAAGGAGTTTGATTTGCTTACATTTCTGGCATCAAATCCTAACCATGTATATACAAAGGAGGAGCTGTTCAGGGAAATATGGGATATGGAATCTATAGGAGATATTGCTACTGTTACTGTACATATCAAGAAAATACGCGAGAAAATAGAGCTGGATACATCTAAGCCACAATATATAGAAACTATATGGGGTGTAGGATATCGATTCAAAGTTTAGAGATTTATAGCCTTCCTCAATATAGTTTAACTTTGCAAAAGATGTGAATAGTCACATAGAATTGACAGGCAATTCAGGGATTGGAATATAGGATGTACATAATTCACAAATTTTTATGGAAAATTTAGTTAAATATGACGGAGACAAATTGTCCCAATTTTATTGAAAATATTTAGAATTTTGTTAAAATATTATATGAAGAAGGTATTTTGCACAAAAGAAATTGTTATTAACAGACAATTTCTTTTTTTGTGCGCAAAAAAGGAATGGAGGTTTTTATGAACAAGTTTAAGAACAGAAACAAGTTCAAATCCTTTACCGGACTATTACTGGTTTTGTGTCTGGTATTGGGTTCGCTCGTATGGGATTTCGGGCAAGCAAGTCAGGTACCTGTAGATGGAATTACAGAAAATGTGACAGCATTGCCAAAGACATCTTCAAATGATGTCGCGATTAATGGTACTATAATGCAGTACTTTGAATGGTATTTGCCAAATACCGGTACACTGTGGAACCAAGTAGCATCAAATGCTAATGATTTAGCAAATGCAGGCTTTACAGCACTTTGGCTTCCACCTGCATATAAAGCTGACGGACAGGATAATGTAGGATATGGTCCGTATGATTTATATGATTTAGGTGAGTTTAACCAAAAGGGAACCGTAAGAACAAAGTATGGTACAAAGGATGAATATCTTAATGCTATTAACCAGTTGCACAATAATGGAATTCAGGTATATGCAGATATTGTAATTAATCATAAAGCAGGTGCCGATGAAGCAGAACAGGTAAGTGCCGTTCAGGTTAATGGTGGAAATAGAAATGAGACAATTAGTGGTACATATACAATTGGTGCATGGACCAAATTTAATTTTTCAGGCAGAGGTAACACATATTCTTCATTTAAGTGGAATGCATCCTGCTTTGATGGTGTAGATTATGATAATAATCAAAAGAAAAATGCTATTTTCAGATTTGCTAACAAGAGTTGGGACTGGCAGGTTACAACAGAAAATGGTAACTATGATTATTTAATGTATGCAGATGTTGATTTTGATAATACTTATGTAGTAAATGAGCTTAAGAGTTGGGGAAACTGGTATGTAGGTATTGCAAATCTTGACGGTTTCCGTCTTGATGCAGTAAAGCATATTAAATATTCATTCTTTAGTGATTGGTTAAATTACTTAAGAACATCAACAGGAAAAGAATTATTCACAGTAGGCGAGTTCTGGTCAAGTAATGTAAATGAATTAAATACATATATATCAGCAACAAATGGTGCCTGCTCATTATTTGATGTTCCGCTTCATTTTAATCTTGCAGCAGCTTCTAATGGCTCGGGCGGATATGATATGAGAAACTTATTTAATAATACCTTAGTATCTTCTAATCCTACAAAGGCAGTTACATTTGTAGAAAATCATGATACACAGTATGGACAGTCTCTTGCATCACCGGTTGCAGCATGGTTCAAGCCACTTGCTTATACAGCAATTCTTACAAGAGAAAGCGGATATCCATGTGTATTTTATGGTGACTACTATGGAACAGCTGATGGAAAGATTGCAGGTCAGAAAGCTGTAATCGATAAGATTATGGAAGCAAGAACAAAGTATGCATATGGTACACAGCATGATTATCTTGATGATGCAAATGTAATCGGATGGACAAGAGAAGGTGATGCTGCACATATAAATTCCGGTTTAGCAGCTGTTATTACTGACGGAGCCGGTGGCTCAAAGAAAATGTATGTTGGTACGTCACATGCCGGAGAGGAATGGTATGACATTACAGGAAATAAGTCAGATATAGTTAAAATATCATCTGACGGATATGGTACATTCCCTGTAAACGGTGGATCTCACTCTATATATGTAAATAAAAATGGTGGATTCGATATACCGGGTGATAATGAAACAACTGTGTACTATAAGACAAATAATACAACAGAATATATGCATTATAGGGTTGGTTCAGGAACATGGACAGCAGCACCGGGTGTAAAAATGGCTGA
>CAMWKO010000046.1 GCA_947174885.1 uncultured Clostridia bacterium | reverse complement strand
GCCAAAGGCAACATAGACATCTTGCACAAAAAATTGCAGATGAAAGTGAACTTTCGTCTGCAACTTTTTGTGCAAGATGCTTACATCATTATTATGATGTAAGTTTTTTGAAACTAAAAATAAAAAATATGGAAACTCAAGAATTTGTTCATATTACATTATTAATTTATTTTCTATTAATATTCGGATTTCAGAAGCTAATCTGCTTTCTTTTATCCACTCAAATACAATACGTTCTATGTATATGGGGGTATATCCCCCATATTTTGGAAATTAACCCCAAATAATTAAACGCTCCGAATAAGCTATCATTACATTAATACAATTTCTTATTATGATTTCTCACAATCTCCAAATAAAAGAAAACTTTTTAGTAATTTCTCCTATTTATAAAACTGAAATCAGTTTTACTTATTAATTGCACCAAAAGCTTAAATTCTTATACAAAACTACTTATTACAATTTTTTGAGCTATTCTTGCTGTCATTCTTTGAAGAATTCTTTGTAGAGTTCTTCTGCTGCTCATTATTAGCGTTCTTAGAACTATTCTGTGTGCTATTCTTGCTTTCATTCTTTGTTGAGTTCTGATAATCATTTTCGTAATTGTTGTTCATAATAACCTCCAAATTACATATTTATGCTCGTGTTTATAAGTTACAAATTTAGTATGTGAAAAAATTTTAAAAAAAATTCAAAAAAGTACTTGCAATTTTCGACATAATCTTGTATACTTCTGTTTGTAAAAAGAAATACTTCTTATTATTTCTTTTTATGTTATAACCCCTTATTAATTATTTATACTCCCCTCAAAGAAGTAGGCTTACGCCTACTTCTTTACTTTTATACTTATTTTACTTTTTTAATATCTTTAATATCATTACCACCCCTACTGCTATTACAATAGGTACAATAAATCTCATTATGATTTTTCCAATTATTACTAATAATCCTACTACTGATCCTATAAGAGTTAAAAGAATTAATATTAAAAATGCTAAAACCAGCCAAAATGACCAATTTCCCATTACCGCCTTATATACTCTCGTATTGTTCTGTTTATAGTTTTTTCTATTATAATTACTAGTATTTGAAGTATATTCTTCATATACATCATCATTATACCTAAAGGCTTCTTCACCTGCCTCTACCAGACTTTTTGCAATTAATCTGGGATTATCTAATGAAGCTACTACTTTTTCTTCACCCTCTCCCGCTTTTACTTTTGACTCTATATAATCAGTATAATAGTTTATATGCTTTAAAGCACTCTCTTTATCCATTGATTCACACAATGCCTCATATAATCTGTCTAGAAACTGCTGCTTTGTCATTTTATCTCCTTATGTGCCTGTTTCGTTATGTATTTATATATTATCTCTAATTTTAGGTAAATAATAGCAATTAATTATAATAATATCAATAAAAAATTTATTAAAAAAATATTCCAGAATTTTACCTTACCTCCATTCTTAATAAAATATTAAAAAGAGTGTTAAAAAGTCATGAAATGATTTTTTAACACTCTTCTCTTTATCTATTCTTTTCAATATATTCCCTAAATTCTTCATATGGATATATATTTCCACCTTGTAGCAGTTCCCTGCCTCGTACCTGTAAAAAATCTACAATACTCACATTTTTATACCCACAGCTTTTACACTGAAATACAAAAAGACGACATGCCCTATTTCCGGATGGAATTTGGGAAGTATCTGTAATTCTTCTAAAATTCCTTTTATAATATTCAGCACTTTCCTTATATTTATTATTGAAGCATACCGGAATCAAATATAAAAATGATTCTATATCCACCATTTCTCCCTTACACATTTTACATTTTTGTGTGTCACTATTGGAATGTCGCACAATATAATTTAAAATTGGAATAACAACAAATCTTACTATAACAGGAAACGCAATAATAACAATTCCAATAATTGCAAATATTATATCAGGCATATTAATACATCTGACCTCCAATTGCTGCTCTTTTTGCATTTTCCAAAATCTCACAGAATGTATCTGCCTTTGAAAGTGCTGTCAATACCTCTTCAGACTCCATACTGTACATATTTCTTGAAGTAAAGGTTGGAATTCTTACTCTCTTGTTTTGATAAATAAATTCAAAGCATACATATCTTGTTCCTCCAAAAGGTCCTTTAATATAATATGTACGTACATTAGAAATATCTTTTGCTGAAATCACCTGCAGTTTAAACGGATTTTGATTTGCAACATATACGATTTTACCAGTCTGTCTATAAATTCTTATAATAGAATTATTAGTATAAAATGTATTACTATTATATTCTTCCGTTTTATTTATTGTTTTCTCTGCAAGCTTTCCTGTAATTATATTGCTCATTGGTATGTAAAAACAGCAAAGAAATATTGATATAAAAAAGGAAGTAGCAAATACTGATATTAAAAAATCTCCATCTAATATTTCTGTACTTAAATGCTTTACATCTTCACTATAGATACCAATAAATATGCTAATTATAAAACCGATAATGTATATCACGGCTGCCTGCGCCAAAATAAACGTACCACTAAATTTTTTCATATTGCCTCCTAATACTTCAATCAGAAATTTCTGTATGCCAGTAAAAACACAAACTCTGGATTGAAAGTTTCTTTCAACATTTTTCTCTTTAATGTAACTTTATCTATGTAATCATTAAACAAATATTTTACATTACAAGTTCACACTTACATTGTTATTACTTTTACTTTAATTATATTAATACAGTATTAATATAAAAATATATCATTTGTCATTATTAATGTCAATAAAAAGCAGATTTGACATCCTGTTCCCGTAAAACTAAAAATAAGCCTGAAGAAAATTCTTCAGGCTTAACGTGCGTGAGAAGATTCGAACTCCCGACACCTTGGTCCGTAGCCAAGTGCTCTATCCAGCTGAGCTACACGCACATACTGTTTTAAACAACTACTATAGTTTACCTACGAATATCCAAAATGTCAAGTACTTTCTAGTCTATATTATAAATTCTATATTATTATCTTTTATAGGCTTCCATGATAATATCTGCACAAGTATCAATTCCCAATATCTCTGTATTTAATGCTAATGCATAATTTTTTATATCTCCCCATTCCTTATCTGTATAATATCTGTAGTAATTCTGTCTGCTCTTATCTCTTTTTTTCATTATGTTTTCTGCTTCTTTTTCACTAATATTATTTAACTTTGAAAATCTATCTATTTTGTATTTTTTTCCTGCGTGTACAAAAACATTGAGGCAATCATCCCGTTCTCTCAAAATATAGTCTGCACATCTTCCTACAATAATACAAGGAGACTCTGTAGCTACTTTTTTAATGATATCACACTGAATAAAAAATACTTTATCCACCATAGATACATTCCCACCGGAAAATACCTGATTTGCATATGTCATACTGTTTGCTATATTAAAGAGTATACTATTAGTAATCCTCTCATTTGATTCCTGCACAAAATCAGTCGTAAGTCCACTCTGCTTTGCAGTCATTTCAATTATTTCTCTATCAAATAACGGAATGTTTAACTCCTTCGACAGCTTTTCAGCTATAACATGACCACCACTACCGCATTCGCGGCTAATTGTAATAACACGTTTCATAAATATCACGACCTTTCTTTATTATATTATTATACTATAAAATCCGGATTTTTAAAATTCATATTTTAAAAATTCTTTACCGTTTAAATCTCTCCATGAAAATACACCGTTTTCATACAGCAAATAGCTATTTACACTATTTTCTTTAGGAAGAGATACTGAACCGGGATTTAAAAACAGACCTTTTTCAGTTTCAAATGCCATTGGAACATGAGAATGTCCATATATCATAACATCATGCTCACACATAGGTAATGGATTTTCTATATTATATGTATGACCATGAGTTAAATACATGGATATTCCATCTACAAAAATACAACTATAGTCTGCCAATATTGGAAAATTTAACATCATCTGGTCAGCTTCGCTATCACAATTTCCTCTAATACAAAGTACATTGTATTTAACTAAATTTAATAACGAACTGACCCTTTGTGGATCATATCCAGAAGGTAAATCATTCCTTGGTCCATGATTAAGTATATCCCCTAAAAGTATCAGCTTTTCAGGAGCTTCATCCATATATCTTACCAATAATTTTTCACAAAAATTCTTTGAACCGTGTATGTCAGATGCAAACATTAATTTCATTTTTTTACCTCTTTTCTATAATATTTTTAATCCACATTACTATTGCACTTCTTTATATTACTATCTTATATAATCCCCCTAATCCCATTCATTTTTCTTGATAATGTAATCATAATCAATTTTTGTAATATCTAAATCTCTTATATTTCTTTTAATTACATTTTTTACAATATCTATAGCTTCTTCTATCGTACTTTTTTCTATTGTATCATAATTATCTATGTACTTCTTTACCTCTAACATAACACGCCGACATATAATATTCATTTCTCTTTCATTCTTATATAGCGCTATTCCGTTATAAAATACATCTGCTGCAATATAACAGAATTCCTTTTCTTTATGCTTAATTGCAATACATGGCAGCTTTATACACCTTGCTGACCAAACAACACTTTTTCTTCTGATAAATCTATTTAACTTCTCTTCCTCATCCCAGTCTAATGCTTTGTCGCTTACATCGTATTCTTCTCTTTCAAGTATTTTTAATTCTAAGACTATCCCTGTATTTAAAGTGGAAACTATTTTCATCTTAATTGGGTCGCCCTGATATATCTTTATATCCGGTTCATTTAAAATTTTATATCTGTCCTCCATTGTTGATACAAGCATATATCTTTTGGATAATTTTAAAAATCGGTTTTTAAATTGTTTCTTATAATCCTCATCTAAAAGACAGCTTTCAATATAAACTATTTTTTCTTCAAAAAATCTCTTATTTAAATCCCTTCTGGCTTCCTTTGCTATATCAATTACATACTTATTCTGTCCTAAATTTTTACCTATAAAAAACATTGGAATTATTATTAACCATGTTCCATAGTCTCTAATTAACGCCGCAAAGTTTACAATAGCAGTATTCGTTTTTTCTTCTACAGAGAAATAATCCTCATAAACACTATTTATAGTAACATCTGATGTTTCTGATGTTTCTAATAAAGTATTAATATGGAATTTCATAACAAAGCTTACTAATGCAATATATATTGTAATAGCGATTAATATTATAATCTTAATTTTTAATTTTCTTTTAAAATTATCAATTCCAACACAATATTGCTCTAAATTTTGCTTATATATCTTAAATTTATCTTTTTCAGTATATTGAAAATCCTCTCCAACCATAATTGAATCTCTCTTTATATCTAATTTAATGCTATTTTTAATGTTTCAACATTCTCCCACATAAAATCCAAATATGTCTTTCCACCATCAAAATCGGCTTTCGTTAAATTATGACACGCATAAAATGTATATATCTTTACTCCTGTTTCCTCACTAATGGTATCAGCAATATTTCCTGTACTTAATTCTATTTTTAATATAACAGATATGTCTTCACTCTTTATTTTATCAATAAGAAATGCTATTGTGGAAGCACTTGCTTCTGTATCTGCCGAACATCCCGGAAATGCTGCATAGTATTTTAAACCATATTCTTCGGTAAAATATCTGACAGGAAATCTGTCTCCAAATATAATTGTATTTTTATTTCCTTCAGCTACTATCTGTCTGAATGACCTGTCTATTTCTATAAGTTTTTCTTTATAGCTCTCATAATTATCTAAGTAAAATTCTTCATTTTCAGCATCTAATTCTGAAAAGATCTTCTCTATTTCCTTGCAAATCTTAATAGCATTAAGTGGAGAGGTCCAGACATGCTCATCCCACTCCTCTTCATTTTCTTCTTCCTCCTCTTTCTCCATACCTTCAACATATTCCTCTTTTAAGGTTTCTACGCAATCCATCATCTTAATTATCTTTATATTCGAGATATCAATAGTATCTAATATTCCATCTACCCATTCATCATTTTCTCCTCCCACATATATAAAGACATCACATTCACTTATTTTTATAATATCCTGAGGTGTCGGCTCATATGAATGTGTTTCTGCACCTGGTGACATAAGCATATGAACATTCACATTTTCCCCACCTATCTGATTTGCAAAATCATATGGTGCAAATATAGTAGTAACAACACTTATATTACCGGATGTATTATTTGTATTCTTACCACATCCTGAAAAGCATACGATATACATCACTAAAATAATCGATATTACTAATCCTTTATACCAATATCTTCTTATTTTATTAATCGCTAAACTACATTTAATCATACTTTTTCCTTTAAATAAACCGCACAAATTTTAGTTAAGTCTCATATAAATACAATATACTTTTTTACAATGTATTTAATCCTTTAGTTTCCATATTTCTATTTTGAGAGTAATAAATTTTACTTAATTACAAAAGCAATAAATAAATTGTAGCTATAGATATTACTATTTGAATAATGGTAAATCTATAAACAGTTTGAGTATTAGACCATCCCATTACTTTTCTAACATGGTCATGTAATGGTGTTCTGGTAGTTTTTAAAATATGAATTTTAAAAAATCTCAATAAGAATACCTTAACTAAACCTAAACCACCATCAACAATTAGCACTAAAGCTACCAGTAAATATAAAAATGGACTTTGTGTCTTTAGTATCGCTATACTAATAAACATACCCATGGCCCTTGAACCGGCATCTCCCATTAATAGTTTACTTGGTGTTGCATTATACCATAAATATCCTAATAAACATACAACAAATACCAGTATAGGGAATTCAATGTCTGTTCCTTTTGATAATATTCTCGTTATAATATATATTGTTACTAACGTAACTATTGATAAAGTTCCGGACAATCCGTCTACTCCGTCAGAGCAGTTTGTAACATTTATAGATACCCACACAAGAACAATTGTTAAAATAACAAATAGAACCTTAGGTATTGTAAAAGATATACCTAGTGTTGCAATTTGAATAGTAGTACCATTATAAGCAACATATGTTATTGCAGCTATCAATGCTACAATAAAATCCAATATACCTTTTTTATATTCTCCCCATGGTTCTTCTGATGCATCATCAAAAAATCCTGTAAGCATTTCAAGCACTATTAAAAACAAATATATTCCTAATTCAATATTGATATTCCCAAATATAAGTACCGTTATAGTATATACTAATATAAATATTATTCCAGCTCCTCTTGGCTTTCCTGCTGATAGCTTTCCATCATGTGCAAAATCTCTGCCAATATCTTTAGGTAGAAACTTGTTAAGCTTTGAAATACACACACAGGTCATCAAAAATGCAAATAATATACCAAGAAATGCTACGATTGCATAACTCTTTCCCAAAATAATATTTATCATTGGTATATCCTCCTTGAAATCATTCTAAATTTATTATATTATTATCTATGCTTGTCAAAAGTATATTTATTATTATACACAATATCATACAAATATGTATATACTAATTTTTCTTATCTTATAGAGTTTTCATATTTTTCATACCAAATAGTATACTTTATAAAATCTAAAATGAAAAAATTCATAAATTATAATATTTCATAAAACTTATAAGAATAAAATAATGTAAACTTCATTTACAATGAATCTATATAAGCACCCGTTTACAAAGAGTATTCATCATTATTTAGTATAAAAATATTATTGTCATGAAATAAGTTTTTATACTAAATAGCAAAGCCTATCATTCAACTCCTACCATGTGAGTACATATATTAATGTTTATCTTATATTAAATCTAAAGGACTTTCTATAAGATAAAAAAAGAGCTGACACCTGTCAACTCTTTAATGCCGGCGACCGGAATCGAACCGGTACGGATTTTACTCCGCAGGATTTTAAGTCCTGTGCGTCTGCCAGTTCCGCCACGCCGGCATAAGTCTTTCGACTTAATGGGACCTACAGGGCTCGAACCTGTGACCCTCTGCTTGTAAGGCAGATGCTCTCCCAGCTGAGCTAAGATCCCTAAATAAATATATGTTATGTAAATAACTCTGGGAAACACTTAAGTGTTAACGACCCGGATGGGGTTCGAACCCACGACCTCCGCCGTGACAGGGCGGCGCTCTAACCAGCTGAGCCACCAGGCCATATATAAATGCAAAATATTAAATTGTCAGAGTGGACCTTCGGGGACTCGAACCCAGGACCGACCGGTTATGAGCCGGTTGCTCT
>CAMWKO010000045.1 GCA_947174885.1 uncultured Clostridia bacterium | reverse complement strand
TCGATGTGCCGAGTGCATAAAATCTGTGATTTTATCCACGAGGCAGTAGTGATAGAGAAATTATGTTATATAACATCGAGTTGTTTACAACTCGATGTGTTGCCAAGGACTATTTGTTAGCCTTGGCAGCAATTATTTTAGACAAATTTCTTATCGTTTCTATTTTCTTGATATCCTGGCTGGACATTCTTTTCTTTAAAACATTTAGTATAAGCTCAGTTTCAGTATCGTTAAAGGAAATTCCTTTTGTATTTGCGTTTTGCATAGATGCCATAAAAAAAGGAAGAAGCTCATTCGGATTTTTTCGTTCGGCTTCACTGGCAAATTCATTTAATATACTCAGTTTTATGGGATCTATATTTTTTAACATAGGATTGTTAGACCATTCTTCATTCATCGTTGTTTTCACTACCTCCATCATCAAAACTTGAAAAAACAGACATATATTCATTATACATACTGATTGTATTTATAGTGTTCATATATGTATTGATTGTATCTAATTCATTTTTATCTAAATATACTTTTATATCATCTATTAAGCAGCTTATATTTTTTCTTTCGCCATTATTCATAGAACAAATGGAGAGTTTATCTTCATTTTCTACAAGCTTCATCGTATTTATCAGTTCTCTAAGCTTAACATAAATAGAGAGAAATGACTGCCCATTGCTATTCAGGTATGGCAATGAAGCCTTTATGATGTTAAGTTCCTTTGGGGAAACAAGAGAATCAAATTCAGTGATAGGAATATTATCTTGGGACATATTGAATCCTTTTGTTTTTTTATAATACTATTCTAAATAAATAAAAAATATGAATAATGTTTTAATCCTATAGAGGGATAAAACCCTCTATAGAATTTAAACACTAATGCTTCTAATGCAATTAAAATGTTTAATACGTTTAATGTATTATATTATTACTAATTTTACAAAAGGCAGTGTACAGATTAGAAGCCTAATCCACCACAGCCACATCCGTTGTTATTGCCGCCACAGAAGAGTAAAAGAAGAATAATCCATAAGCAGTCACAACCATTGTTGCCACAACCGTTTGAATTGCCACATGAACCATTGCATAAAAGAAGAACGAGGATTAATAATAAGCAGTTATTGTTACCTCCTTCGTTACCACATGAATTGTTGCAGCAGTTTGTTGCAGTTAAATCGCTCATAAATGAACCTCCAAATAATATTTACACTAAATACTATGTGAAATTAAAAAAATGGTTACATATTTTATTTAAGAGTTTTATAATTTTTTATTATAGAGTTTTTGTATTTTTATTTTAATGATGTAAGCATCTTGCCTTTGGCAACAAGACTTTTTGAAACTTAAAATAAAAATACGGAAACTCAAGATTTTATTGCATTGACAAAGATTATTTATGTAGTAAAATTATTACAGCACAGTAAATAAAATTACAAATTTCTAATCTGATTATTGCTTATAATTTATATGGAAAGGAAATTTCATGGTAAAGAGATATAGAAGCTATTTAAGTATAATACTCTTTTTAGCTATAATGCTTTTATCAGGCTGTGGTAAGGATGGAGATGATGTGTCTGCAATATCAGGAATTACCACAACAGTTATTAAAGAAACTACTATAGATAATACTACAACTACAATCATAGATTCAACTATTCCCACAGGACCGAAAGAAACTACAGATACATCAAACAATACAAGCAATATAGAGCTACAAACAACAGATAATATACAACAGATAACTACTATAGAAACTTCTACAGTACCCGGCATTACCACAACAAAAAATTCTGAATATATAACTACAACTGCACTTCAAATAACTACAGCAGCCAATAAGTCTCATAGAAATATTACAGTACTTATACCGGAAGCATCGGGAAGACTTGTGCAGTCTATGAATGGCTATAATATTGATTATAGCAATACAAATAAAGGATATATAATGGTGCAGAACACCACGGGAATAACAACATATATATGGCTTATAAAGGATGGGGTCACAGTCCAATTCAAAATGCAGGGAAGCGGATATGAAGCTTATCCGCTATCTAAGGGAAACGGAGCATATACCATAAGAGTGTTACAGATAGGTGCGAACGGACAGGGATTTGACATGAATACTCTTAATTTTAATGTAAATATGGATAACACAAACAATCCGTTTTTATATGCAAATCTCTATGTAAATTACAACAGAAGCTCCGTGGCAGTAAATAAATCCTATGAACTATGCTTTGAGGGAGATAGTGCAGCTACTATAGTTAATAATATATATAATTTTGTCGCCAGTAATATAGCTTATGATTATACAAAGGCAGGTCAGATAACATCAGGCTCATTGAACAATTATATACCATCTCCCGATAATACACTTGCAGCAGGAAAAGGAATATGTTCAGACTATGCAAGTCTGATGGCGACAATGTTAAGAACACAGGGAATACCATGTAAAATGGTATATGGATATATAAATGGAGGAGAAACCTACCATGCATGGAATCAGATATATTATGACGGAGCATGGCATTTATATGATGCCTGTATTAAATCAACGGGTGGAACTGCTTCCTCATATGCAGCAGATAAAGAATATTAGTATAAGTTGAATTAGAATATATAAATAAAGATATTTAAATAAAATAATAATTTTAAATATTCTAGTGAATTGCATTAAATGAAATAATTACAGTGGTCTTAAAAAGAAAAGTTAAAAGCATAAATATATAGCTTCAGGAGGTTTTATGGGAAACAATAATACTGGCAAAGAAGAAATAAAGAAATCTCAAAACATAAAAGCAGAGGTACTGCCATCAGATGAACTGGCAGTATTTTGTACACAGGTTTACCTGATATTAGAAGCAGGCATTCCATTATACGATGGCTTTAATACCTTGGCAGATGAGGCAGAAAATAAAGAAACAAAAGAGATTTATTCAAATATGAGTAAGATTTTATTAGAATCAGGATCTCTATATTTAGCTATAAAGGATGTACATATCTTTCCTGAATATATGATTAATATGATTAATATAGGTGAAGAAACAGGCAAACTGGATGATGTATTAAAATCACTTAATCTTTATTATGAACGTGAGGCTAATATAAAAAAGGCAGTAAAATCTGCAATAACTTATCCAATAGTATTAATCTGCATGATGAGTGCAGTGGCTATTCTTATAGTTACACGCATATTACCTGTTTTTCAGGATATATTTAAAAGCTTAGGCTCGGATATGACTGATACCGGAAGAACTGTCATGAATACGGCAGCAGTACTGGGATATGTAGTATTTGGAGTAACCGTAGCAATTTTGGTGATAGTTATAGTATTTGCTATATTATCAAAGCTTGGATATAAGAATAAAATTCTTAAAATTCTAGGAGCTGTTCCAACAATAAAAAAAATGAATTTAAAAATATCCGCTTCAAGATTTTCGGCTGTTATTTCCATGATGCTTTCAAGCGGATATTCGCTGGAGGAGGCTTTAGAACTGGCACCGTCCATAATTGAAGACAGCTATACTAAAGAAAAGGTATCAAAGTGTCAGAATTTAATAAAAGAAGGCAAAAGCTTTGTGGAAACACTGGAAGAAACAGGAATTTTCGATGGTTTGACAAACAGAATGATAGGTATAGGATATAAGGCAGGTAAGCTCGATAGTGTTATGAAGAAGATTTCTGACAAATATGAGGAAGAAGTATCAGACAGTATAGGAAATATTGTTTCAATTATAGAGCCTACACTGGTTGCCATAATGTCTGTTATTATTGGAGGCATATTAATTTCAGTAATGCTTCCGTTGGCTAATATTATGTCATCAATAGGATAGAGGTGATATTATGCACTTACATAAAAAAAAGAAAAGTATAGAAAATTCACTGTTACTGACTGTAATAGTATTTGTGGCAGTTATTATATTTTTTGCAATTGCATTTTCTAATGTAACAAGGGAAGTGGACAGCAATGAGGTTAAAACACTGATAACTGCATTAGATAATGCAGTGGTAACAAACTATGCCATTAATGGTGTTTATCCGGAAAGTCTTTCGGAAATAGAAGAAAAATATGGTGTGATTATTGACTATGACAGATTTATTGTTCAATATGACATTATTTCAACAAATATAATGCCTAATATATCAGTATTTATAAAGGAGGCAGAATAATGAAAAGAAAATCACATTCCATTGATTTTATATTTGTAATTCTGTTATTCTTTATATTTGTTGTAATGAGTGTTGTTTTGGTAGTAATTGGTTCAAATGTGTACAACACAATATCAGACAGACAAAATGCAAATAGTGTGGCAAGAGCTGCTCTGTCATATGTGTCAAATAAAATTCAGACATCAAATGATATAGAGGATAAGGTTTCTGTTATAGAAAATAATGGTACACAGATACTTGTTATAAATTATATTGACGCAGGCGTTGAATACTCTACTCTTATATTTTATAAAGAGGGATATATAAGAGAAGCTAATATATTAAAAGGCAGTGAATATACACTGGATTTCGGTACAAATCTCATTAAAGCAGAAGAATTTAAATTTGATATGGATAATGAAAACAGATGCGTGATTATTTCCGTTACAGATGAAGCAGGAAAAGTAAGTAGTATTACTGTAAATATAGATAGTATAAAGTAGGTGATAATATATGAACGGTGTGGAAAAAAACAGATCTTTTCTGACAGAATTTATAATTGTAATATTATTTTTTTCTATAGCATCAGTAATTATTGTAAGCGTTTTTGTAAATGCCAATAATATAAGCAAGGATAGTGAAAGAATATCATATTTTTCACTGATGTCAAAGGATATAGAAGCAAAGCTTTCAAATGCCTGCTATGATTATGATAATCCACTGGGAGATATGGAAAATTCTCCGGTAAAGCTATTGGAATCCATAGGATATACAGAGGATGAAAATGGTGTATATATTGCTTATTTAAATAATGAATTTGAATATACGGATAAAAATAATATGAGATATATAGTGAAGATAAAGGCGGTAGTTGATGAGTCATTTGATTATTCAAAAATAGTAAGCTATGGATTATCCTTTAGCAATGGTGATGATACTTTAGAGGATAAAGAATATTATGGAATATCCTTTAATAAGCTCATATTAAGAAAGGAAAATTAGTATGAAAGAAAAGTTTAAATTTCATATTGGAACAGGGATTACTTCTATAGTTATGGTATTTATAGCTTTATGTCTTACAGTATTTGCAATACTTTCATATAACAGTGCAAGGTCAGATTATGCATTGTCAAAGGAGGCATGTGATAATGTTTATAATTATTATCAGATTAGGAATAAAACTGTCAGGGAAATAGCAGATATTAATGAACTGGTAATGAATATAAAACAAAATACTACGTCAGGGGATTACAAAAGCAGTATAGCAGAAGCTGTCGGAAATGCAGGCTATGAGATAGATGATAATGATATAATCACAGTGAATATTGATATATCAGGGAAACAAAAATTAGTTGTTAAGCTTGAGATTAGCAGTTATGAGTCATCAAACGGTATTTCAATTATAAACAGCTATATATCTACAACATGGGGAGAATACAATTCTCAGGGCGTTTCATTGATTACAGAGTAGTTAGGAGAATCAGGCTGAAAGAAATTTTAAACCTTGGGTTTGTACTTCGACCTCTGATTAAAGCATTAGGAGGAAAATATGCAGATAACAGTAATTGATATTTTAAAAGAGGCAGTTTCAAAGGGTGCTTCTGATATATATATAGTAGCAGGAGGACCTGTAAGCTTTAAAATCAGCGGCGAAATGTGTAATTATAGTGATTATAAGCTTACACACATAGATACTGCACAGCTTATTAGGGAAATATTCAGTTATAGAGGCGAGGAAACTATGGATAAGCTAATGAATTCCGGAGATGATGATTTCTCGATATCTATTAATGAACTGGGAAGATTCAGATGTAATGCATACAAGCAAAGAGGCTCATATGCCTGTGTTCTCAGAGTGGTTAAATTTGATTTACCAGATTTTAAGGAACTGAATATTCCGGAATCAGTTATAGATTTTTGTAATTTAAAAAAAGGTCTTGTATTAGTTACCGGACCGGCTGGTAGTGGAAAATCTACTACACTGGCAAGTCTTGTAGATAGAATAAATGAAACCTACTGCAAGCATATTGTTACTATTGAAGACCCTATTGAATATATCCACCGTCATAAAAAAAGTATAGTAAGTCAGCGGGAGGTAGAAATAGACACTAAAAATTATAATGTTGCTTTAAGAGCTGCACTCAGACAATCACCGGATGTTGTACTGTTAGGTGAAATGAGAGATTTTGAAACTATTCAGACGGCAATTACGGCAGCGGAAACAGGACAGCTGGTATTGTCAACATTGCATACTATAGGAGCTGCAAAGACCATAGACAGAATAATAGATGTATTTCCGTCAGAAGGTCAGCAACAGGTCAGAATACAGCTTTCCATGGTATTACAGGCAGTTGTATCACAGCAGCTGATACCTGCAACGAATGGAGGTTTAATACCTGCCTTTGAAATTATGATTTGTAATAGTGCCATTAGAAATATGATTAGAGAATCAAAGGTACATATGATAGATAATATGATATATGCAGGTGCCGGTGAAGGTATGATTACTATGGATACAAGTCTTTACAATTTATATCAAAAGGGTATTATATCAAAGGCAAATGCTTTGTTTTATGCTACAAATAAGGAAACTATGGAAAAGAGATTGTTATAAGTGGCAACTGTTTTTGTTTTGTATAAAATATAACTAAGAAGCTTTAGGATAATCACATGAATAGTAAATATAAAAATATTATAGATTATACAAGACAGTATAAAATGGAAAACACATATTGTGGGAGAAAAGTAGGAGTAGCAGTGATTGATACAGGGGTTTTTCCTCATAATGATATAAAAGCTAATGTGATAGATTTTTATGACTGCATTTCAGGTAGAAAAAATCCATATGACAATAATGGTCATGGAACCCATGTAAGCGGTATTATTGCAGGAAGTGGGTTTTCCAGCAGAGGAGCGTTTATTGGAATTAATCCTGATGCGGCTATTATAGGTATAAAGGCACTTAATCAAAAAGGAAGCGGAAAAGCACATCATGTTTTGCAGGCGTTGGAATATATATTGAAAAATAAAGAAAAGTATAATATCCGTATAGTCAATATATCTATAGGAGGCAGTGATGATTATAAGGATTTGGATAATATTGCTCTTATAGATGGTGTGGAGATGGCATGGGAAAACGGGCTTGTAGTGGTGGCGGCAGCGGGAAATAACGGACCTGATTCAGGCACTATTACCGCACCGGGAGTAAGCAGAAAGATAATAACCGTAGGCTCCAGTGATGATATGAAAAAAACCAACAGACCTGTGAGCTATTCCAGCAGAGGTCCAACCTGTCATTGTATTATTAAGCCGGATATATTGTGTGCAGGCAGTAAAATACCAAGTCTGGCAAATAATAATACAGGATATGTAACTAAAAGCGGAACTTCGATGTCTACACCTATTATATCAGGTGCTATTTCTCTTTTGCTTGAAAAACATCCGGATATGACACCAAAGGATGTAAAAATTGCTATTAAAAATACCGCAAAGGATTTGGGAATAAGTAAAAATATTCAGGGATATGGAGAATTGGATATAGAAAAGCTGCTGAAGATATAATGACATCGAGAGGCTGTATGGTAATGGGCTTGTGCATAAACTTTCGTTTTATGCACAAGCCCATAAAATTGACAAGCAATTTTATGTTAGATTTTATCTGTGGGGCAGTAGTGATAAAATGTTAGTGTAGGTACTGGATAATATTATGAAAAATGCTATAATACTATAATATAAGAGAAATATTGCCTGAGTATTTATTACTGCAAGCAACGGGCCAAAGTAAAGCTTGCTTGACCTTGGCGACTGATATGGGGTCTTTGACTTTATTTGGAATAAAATATATAAAGTCTTGGGTGGTATTTAAAATAAAATATTTGTGAACAATTAAAGGATAAATAGCTGGAGCAGTATATGACAACCGGAAGTGAAGAAATTAAACTGAATAGTAAAGAAACTAAGTTGAACGGAGACAATAATTATATAGACAATGGATTGACAGGCAAGGAAGTTTTTGACAGAATAAATGAAAATAAGGTAAATGGAAACTATGCAGTAAAGACAAAGACTGTAGGGCAGATTATATTTACAAATATATTTTCTCTATTCAATATTGTAAACTGCTTTCTGGCTTTGTGTATTTTTTTGGTGCATTCTTATAAAAATATGATGTTTATGGGAGTGGTTTTTTGGAATGCCTTTATTGGTATTTTTCAGGAGATAAGGTCAAAGAGAATTATTGATAAGCTGTCACTTATTTCTTCTCCTATAGCAAACGTATTAAGAGATGGAAAAGTTGTACAGATAAAGGTATCAGATATTGTACTGGATGATATCATAATACTAAAAAACGGATGTCAGATTCCGGCTGATGCAGTTGTAATAGAAGGAAATTGTGAGGTTAATGAAAGTCTTCTTACAGGAGAAAGTGATCCCATTGTAAAGAAAACAGATGATAAAATGCTGTCCGGAAGCTTTGTAACCTCAGGCGAAGTAAAAGCAAGGGTTATTCATGTAGGAAAGGATAACTATGTAAATACCATAACAGGCAAAGCAAAATATTTAAAGAAACCTAATTCGGAGATAAATAGCAGTATTAAAACAATAGTGAAGGTTATTACCATATGTCTTATACCTGTTACGGCACTAATGTTTGGAACACAATATAAAACATTAGGTCATGACATAAACAGAACTGTTGTGGCTACAGTGGCAGCAGTTATAGGTATGATTCCGTCAGGACTTGTGCTTCTAACGTCGGTGGTATTAGCCGTAAGTGTAATAAGACTTTCAAAAAAGAATGTTCTGGTACAGGAAATGTTTTGCATTGAAACATTAGCAAGAGTAGATGTTTTGTGTCTGGATAAGACAGGTACCATTACTGAGGGTACAATGAATGTTGAAAATATAAGGCTTTTGGAAGAAGATATAACAACAGAAGAAATAAAATTGGTGATAAAAAAATATACGGATACATTTACCGATGATAATCCTACATTTAATGCATTACGTGAATATGCCAATACGCAGGTAGTGCCGGTAGAAGAGGAAGGATTAAAGTGTGAAATTGTAGGAAAAGTACCGTTTTCTTCTGATAAAAAGTGGGGTTCGATTACAATAGACAAAAAAGGAAGCTACTGTATAGGAGCATTGGAATATATTGTTAAAAACCCGACAGATAAACTTAATGATATTGCAGGAGAATATTCTTCAAAGGGACTTAGAGTATTAGCTGTGTGCCATACAGATAAAAATATTGAAGATAAAAATCTTCCGGAAGATATGAAGGCTGTGGCGCTTATATCTATTACAGATAAAATCAGAGAAGAAGCCTATGATACAATTAAATATTTTAAAAAGCAGGGAGTAGATGTAAAAGTTATATCAGGAGATAATCCGGTTACGGTTTCTTATATAGCAGGAAAGGTAGGCATTAGAAACGGTGAAAAATACATTGATACTTCAAAGCTTACAGATGAAGAATTAATTGAAGTATGTGAAGAATATACGGTATTTGGACGTGTAAGACCGGATCAGAAGCTTACATTAGTAAAGGCACTTAAGGACAAAAAGCATACAGTGGCAATGACCGGAGATGGTGTAAATGATGTACTGGCACTTAAAGAAGCAGATTGCAGTGTAGCTATGCAGTCAGGCAGTGATGCTGCCAGAAATGTATCACAGATAGTACTTATGGACTCAAACTTTTCTTCAATGCCGGAAGTAGTGGCAGAAGGTCGCAGAACAATAAATAATCTGCAAAGATCAGCCTCTCTTTATCTGACAAAAACTATCTATTCAACATTATTGGCAGTTGTTTTTGTGTTTTTGACTTATCAATACCCGTTTGTACCTATACAGCTTACTCTGGTAGGTGCATTATCAATAGGTATTCCGTCATTTATTTTAGCCTTAGAGCCAAATAACAACAGGGTAAAGGGTGACTTTTTACTTAATGTACTAAGACTTGCCATACCGGGAGGACTTATAGTATTTATAGATATTATAATTATGCTGGTGTTTGGACATATTTCCGGAGCAAGCACAACACAGATATCCACATTGTGTATAATAGGGTTGGCAATGGCGGCACTCATTGAATTATGTAAAATATGTCAGCCTGCAAATCACTTAAGAAGAAGTATGCTGTTTATTCTGTGTGGAGTTTTTGTAATATCAGAGGTTTTTTTCAAAAGCTTTTTTGGATTTGAAAAACTCAGTCTGCTTCAGTGGATTGTAGTTTGTGCAATATTTGCAGTTTCATGTATTATATTTTCTGTTTTGGGAGTATTAACGGAAACTATACTTGGAACAACCCCAAATATATATCATGTTTCTATTGGACATGCAGGAGATGAAAGAATCATGATTATTAATGACGAGGTAGATAAAAAAGACTATTTTGACATAACAGCCATGATGAAAAATAAAAAGGTTTTAAGAATTGATAGTGTTACCTTTATTAATACTGTACAGGATGATGAAACAGTTTATCTGAATAGTGAAGATAGTATAGGAGAAAAGCAGATTGCCATAAATGCCATATACTGTGCAAGATTTGTAAAGAGGTTAAAAAAAGGAGTTGCCGAAGTTAAGATTGCTATAAGAGATGGAAAAGAAATAATAGATACAAGTGTTAATCTGGATGATAATACTGTTTCCTTTAGTTTAGATAATGTGAAGTATAATATAAAGTCCAATATCCACAAAAACCATAAAATAACTTTGTGATTTCATACCTTGAGTTTCCGTATTTTTTATTTTTAGCTTCAAAAAGTCTTGTTGCCAAAGGCA
>CAMWKO010000044.1 GCA_947174885.1 uncultured Clostridia bacterium | reverse complement strand
CTTCGCTTTTTCTTTGTCAACAACTTTTTTCAATTTTTTTATTCTGTCTTTCTCTCTGTAAGAGCGACAGCTTGGATAGTTTACTATAGTATTTTCACATTGTCAATAACTTTTTTAGACTTTTTTCAACTTTTATTTTCAAACTCTATATATGCTGATTTAACATAATACAAACTCTATATCTTGTATCTTATATTTATTATTATTTAGTAGAGAATTTCCGTATTTTCTATTTTTATGGTCCGTAAATTAGAGTTTCCGTATTTTTTATTTTTAGCTTCAAAAAACTTACATCATCATAACGTTGTAAGCATCTTGCACAAAAAGTTGCAGATGAAAGTTTACTCTCATCTGCAACTTTTTGTGTAAGATGTCTATGTTGCCTTTGGCAACAATACTTTTTGAAGCTAAAAATAAAAAATACGAAAACTCAAGGTCTGTAAAGCTTTGATATATTACAGAAACTCAAGTAATATTATTGCTTTATAATAGAAAAGAAGCTGTCGCATAATTTTGTATTAGTGCGACAGCTTCTTGAATGCCTTTAATAATTTCAATTACCCTTTATATTTATTCCTATAAAAATTTTGTGACTAACCAGGTAATCAGGTTATTGTTATAGATAAATCCTAAAACACTATTGTCATTGATTGCTGCAAAAATATCCTTTGCCCATGGTTTACTGCTACATGCAGTAAGTATCAGACATGCTATCCATATTACAACAAAACCATATATTATACCGATTGCAAAGCCACCCATTTTATTAACCTCTTTAATCAGCGGAAGCTTCGCAACAAAATCAAGCATTGTTATTACTATTTTTACAATAATATAAATAACTACCAAAAGTACCAGATACACTACTGCATTAAAGGCAGTATCAGTAATTTCTGTAGCTACAAACTTCTCATAATTGTCAATGATTTCTTCTGTGTCTGTAATTTTTTCTTTTATCTGCTTTGGCAAATCAAGCTTATTAACAGAGCTTACATCTATAATATTGTATTCCTTAACTGATTCTTCAACAGTTTCATACATATTATCATAAATAGGTGTGACTTCTTTTACAATTTTTCCAACAGGGACTGCTAAAATCGTTGTAAGTATAATTGTAACTATCATTGCTATCATTGATAACAAAATTTTAACCATCCCTCTGGCATATCCATAAAATCCTGCTACTGCAAGAAAAATTATTACTCCAATTAGTAATCCGTATTCCATAAATATTTCTCCTTTTGCATTATTTTAATTTAATTTTATCTATTGATTCACTTGTAACTAAGATATATGTATAACCACCTTCAAATCCTATCACATCCTTTATATTTTCTTCAATATCTTTCTTAAACTTTTCATTTCCCTTAACCGTCTGCACTATAAATGTATCATCATTATATATAAGAAGATTGTTTCCGTCAATTTTAATATTGTTATATTCCAGTGTAATTTCTCCGTTAAATACAATATCTCCGTCAAGATTATATATATTAGCTATATAAGGATTGTCTAGATTTTCGGGTTCAAATACCAGCCCTATATATTTTTCATTATAAAATATGCTTCTTACTTCCCTTTCCAGCTCAAACTCTTTTAAAATACTTGGCTTTTGCTTTATAGAATATATAGTAAGCATATCATCTCCAAATGCTACTGCTATATCATTTGTAACAAATTCCACCTTTGGCACAATAGTTGTTTTATATTGATTAAAACCGCCTACTATTCTGTCTACTTCGTTCTTTCCTACCTCTGAGTAATTATAAAATACCACTCTTGTCTGTGTAATACCTCCACTTACATATAAATAAGATACAACCAGCTTTGTTCCATCCTCTGACAAGGATATATCTATTGGACATCCGTCTCCGGACAATACTGTCTGTCCTCTTGCAAGAAGTGTTCCGTTTTTATCAATAAGTTCTATATTGTTTGTATCTTTTTCTTCCGTAATTGCTGCTACAACACCCTGATTTGCAACTTCAATATTTATAATCGGATATGAAGTTTCTATTTTTCCCTGCAAACCTTCCTTATTAAAAATATATATAGTATTTGTCTTTTGTTCTGCTATCGCCACATAATCCTTACATATGTCGATTAGCGGCTGTTTCATTTCAAAAGCCTGATTCCATATAGTTTCACTTCCATACATACAGGCTAGTCCATCATCACTATATCTGAGATAATATTCTCCATATTCATAGAACTTAAATTTTGTAGTATCTCCTGATAAAATATTTTCATCAATACTATAATCATCGTATGTCTTATTAAGATTGTATAGATAAACTCCTATAAAAGCTATAACTATTACTGCCACTATAATGAGATTTCTTTTTAGCTTTTTATACTTGTGACTTTTCAGCTTGTTTACATACTCTTTATCATGTTCAGGTTCTTTTTCTCTTTTTATTAATTCTACTATGCTTTTCATTGGTCGCTCCAAATTATTAACACCATTTAATGCTTATCATATTTTATTAATCTTATTAAGTATACATCATTACTGTCAATTAAGGAAGTAACAATTTATCTCCCACCTCAACATAATCCGGATTTTCAATATTATTTAAACTCATTATATCATTTACCTTGTCACCGTCATTGTATATTTTCATGGCAATGGAATATAATGTATCTCCTACATTTACAGTATAATAATTTGTCTCATTTGCTACAACACTTGCTGTTGGTTCTGTTGTATTATTCTCACTCACTGTTGGATTTTCCGTATTACCTGTTGTAACATTTTCTATTACTGTAACACTTCCTGTTGTCGGATTATTTTCATTTTCCTGATTTTTTGTAGTTTCCTCTTCTTTTGAAGTAGTTTCATCCTCTTTTATATTTGCAGTAGTTTCTTCTGTTTCATTTATGATGCCGTTTACTGGTATATTATTTTCGCTATCATCATCTCCTGTAATCAGACCCTGCAATTTATTCCTGACCGTTTTCATCGCTTCATCATTTGAAACTAATGCTATTGTGCCCACCAAAAGTAATACCATCAATATCGAAGCTATATTTTTTGAAAGTTTTTTTGCCACCGGTTCAAAGCTTGTAGTTTTTGATTTATAGGCACTGCTATTAGGCATATTAGCCACATTTTCTTCTATACCATACTTTGGTTTTGATACATTTACCGTATCAGTTTTTGTAGTTTTCTTCTTCTGCGAATCCTTTCTGAAGCGCGAGGTAATATTTGAGCCATATATATAATCCTCCATATTATTATTTTTTTCATAATAAATGTGATATCCCGACTGTTTTTTCAATCCGTTTGTTCCATATATATAGAAGCTTTCTTCATCCTCTATTCTGTCAAGCTTCAGGTACAATTTGTCATTTCCGGCAAAATTGTCAAGATGTATTCTGGTAATATATGGCATGTCATTATTTACAGAATAATTTAATGATGTAAACCAGCCTACAACCTTTAAATCTCCAAAATATCTGTGAATATTGTCATTTATGTTAGTCCATATTTCATCCGAAAAAATAACCGTGTTTTCTACAATATCCTCTACATCAATAGCTGCATTTACAAATATATAGGTATAGCCATAGCTCTTTTTGACACTTCCAAGCAATACACCATATCTAATATCATTTTCTTTTTCCGGTGATTTCTTCAAATAATTCATGATATTATCTTCTACATATATCTGATAATCTGAATTTCCATCGCCTATCTGTTTAATATTTTTAGGCAGTTTTATATTTGTGTCTTCTGATACATTTTCTGTTTCATCCTTATATATAATTTCTATCAAAACTATACCTCCCTTATTATTTTCTTTTAAATACTCCAAATTATAATAGTGCTGATTTACTTTGTAAATCAGCACTATTATATCATGTCCTATTTTGTTTTTGTGTCATATTATGGTGGATTGTTTAATAATTTATTGACAAATTACTACATTGTTTTCAGAACATTAATGGCGTCTCCTATCGTTTCTGCCTTTCCATCATCCATTATCATTATTAACTTTTCTATTCTATCTAATGACAGATTTTCTTCTCCCATATATGCTGTATAATTTGTAGATACGTTCAGCGCAACTTCCTTTTGCTGTTCTTCATAATCCTTAATTTTTACGGCCAACTCTGCAGTTTTATTCTTCTTGTCCTCTATACTTACTATATCCCTCTTATATATCTCCTCCTGTATATCCACCCTCGTGCTCTTTTCAAATTCTGACAATGCTTCGTTCTTTCTGTTTACAATATCTTCTATTATATCTTCTATCTCTTTTATTTCCTTATCGTATTTATTTAATTCATATCCCTCCTCGTTTTTATCATGGCGAATATCTCTTTTTATTTTTGCTATTCTGCTATTGTTCTTCATAATTATTGCCTGCTTGGACCTTACCTCCAGAAAATCCGCTTTATAGTCATCTCTGGCAAATCTGTATACAAATGCAAATATAACTACAAACAATGCCATATATATTAATACTACTAATGTTTTTATTAACCAGAATGTATTTCCCATAAGTGTACATAACATTACAGGTACACCAATAACTGCGGCTATAAGAAATGCCATTAATATAAGCATCTCTGTTGGTGTTCTTGGAAAAAACAGTGACATAATCAGCTTGTTATCCCACCATCTTGACAGCCCTTTTTGCTTCATATAGGTACGATATTCTTCTTTTATATTTCTGTTTTCCTGAACTAAATCTTTAGTTTCCTCCTGAATACGTTTTTTTATCTTCTTGTCTTTTTCCTTACCACGCTCATTGCGTACCTTTTTCAGTTTATCCTGTGATTTGCTTATTTCATTGTCAAAGTTTGATACTATCTGCTCTCTTCGCTTTTTTACGGTAAATTCAATATTATCCTGCATTAGTTTTTCTTCTGCCAATGCCTCTTTTTCCAGCTTTTGCTTTTCCATATTCATTACTGTAAGATTATTCGCAATATTTGATTGGTTCTCTAAAAGCATACGAAGTTCTTTTAAATCATCTCTATCTCCATATAAAATGTTTTGTGCTTTCATATAAGCCTCCTAAATATCTTCTTCTATAACTTGTATCTCCATAAAATCAAATTCTATATTGTCTATGAAATTGTCCTGTCGAAATCTGGTCTTATCATGACGTTTAAATTCTTCTATGTTAATCTCCAGCCATATTGGCTTGCTTAAGTCAAATTCTATACACGCTTTTTCCAATGAATTGAATACTTTTTTGATACGGTTTAAGTCACTGTCATCACATATAACCGTATCTCTTAGCAAATGGTTGCTTTTCCAAAGTTTTGCCCATAGTCTGAACATAATTGCTCCTTAATCTATATTATAAGGTCTGGTATATAATCTTATTTCTGTTTATATAAATAATTAATTTTTTCTACTATTTGATTTTAGCAAGAATGTGTAATTATAGCAATCATAAAATATTTGAGTTTCCGTATTTTTTATTTTTAGCTGCAAAAAGTCTTGTTGCCAAAGGCAACATAGACATCTTGTACAAAAAAGCTGCAGAATATTTAAAGCCCATAATGTCTACATCCTTTAAATATTGTAAACGTTATGGGCTTTAAATATTATTTTAACTTATTTTATTATAATCTCTTTAACAGCTCTTCTCTTTCCTTTTCATAGCCTGGCTTACCAAGAAGTGCAAACATGTTCTTTTTATAGCTTTCTACACCCGGCTGATCAAATGGATTTACACCTAGTAAGTAACCTGAAATACCACAGGCAAACTCAAAGAAGTAGAATAATTCACCAAGGTAAAATTCGTTCTGCTCAGGAATATTTACAAGAAGATTTGGTACATTTCCGTCTGTATGAGCAAGAATTGTTCCGTTCATCGCACTCTTGTTAATGAAATCTACCGACTTGCCGGCAAGATAATTAAGTCCGTCAAGGTCTATCGGCTCTTCCTCTAAAATCACCTGACATCTTGATGTTTCTACATTCATTACTGTTTCAAACATTATTCTGGCACCATCCTGGATGAACTGTCCCATTGAATGAAGGTCTGTTGTAAGGTCTACTGCTGCCGGTAAAATACCCTTTTGGTCTTTTCCTTCGCTTTCACCATAGAGCTGTTTCCACCACTCTGATACATAATGCATACTTGGCTCGTAATTTGCTACGATTTCTACTGATTTACCCTTTCTTAAAAGGATATTTCTGACTGCTGCATATTTAAGAGCATCATTTTCTTCAAACGGTTTTTCTAATGCTGATTTTCTGCCTGATGCTGCACCTTCCATAAGCTTATCAATATCTGCTCCACTTACTGCGATTGGAAGTAATCCTACAGCTGTAAGTACCGAGAAACGACCTCCAACATCATCCGGAACTACAAAGCTTTCATATCCTTCTTCGTTTGCAAGATTCTTTAAAGCTCCCTTTGACTTATCTGTTGTAGCATAAATTCTCTTTGCTGCTTCTTCTTTGCCATACTTATTTTCAAGAATCTTCTTAAATACCCTGAATGCAATAGCCGGTTCTGTAGTCGTACCTGACTTTGAAATCATGTTAATAGAGAAATCTCTGTCACCGACTACCTCTACCAAATGGCTGATATATGTGCTGCTAATGCTGTTGCCAACATAATAAATTTCTGGTGTTTTTCTGACTGATTTGTCTACATTGTTATAAAAACTGTGTCTTAAAAATTCAATGGCTGCTCTAGCACCAAGATATGAACCTCCGATACCGATTACAAGTAATACTTCCGAATCCTCCTGAATCTTCTTAGCTGCTGCCTTAATTCTAGCAAACTCATCCTTGTCATAATCTATCGGTAAATCAATCCATCCTAAGAAGTCATTACCTGCACCTGTCTTAGATACTAAAGTTTCCTTTGCATCTGCTACAAGCTTTTCCATATACTTCATTTCATTATCATTAATAAATGATGATGCCTTTGAATAATCAAATGTTACTTTTGCCATTTCATTTCACTCCTGTTTCTGTGATAATACTAAACATCTTCTGATGCAATCACTATTATATCATTAAAAAATCCATTTACAAGTATTTAGCTCTTTATTCTGCGAAAAAATATTATTTTATACCAAATATTCCCGCAAAACCTCATTTATTATTTCTTCAGCAGCTTCATTACTCATTCCGCTCTTTACAACACTTTCAATATTATTATAATCCATATCATAAGTAATATCCTGTCTGTTCATTTCCATTTCATCCGGACTGGTTTCGTTTAATTTTATCTCCGATACATCTCCTCCTTTAATGTTTACAAGTCTGACAGAACCGATTTTATCCCTGTCTGCTTTTCTTTCCTTTATAATACTTTCATTTTTAATATTTTCAATTCTCTCATTTCTGAGCTCTCTTTTATTTATCAGTCTGTTTGCTACTGTATTATCTAAATAATCCGTAATATTTGAAACCGCCAGTTTCATCTTTTCTTCTTTATTTATCATTTTATCTGTAATTAAAAATGTAATCGCTCCTGACATTACAGTAATATCTATATTATTTTCTGAATATAACATTATTCCAATAGAAAACAATGTTAATATATATCCGAAGGTATCCACTGTAGGAATTAAAGTCTTTAACATTGTATTTTCTATTACATTTTTACGTACAAACGCTTCTGTATTTCTAATAGGTGTATTCAGTTCATTAAGATAAGTATATCTTTTGTTAATAATAGACAATACGCCCTTGCCCTCTGCCGGTTTGTCAGAATCCCTAAGAATTTTTTCATAAGAAAAAAATACTACTGCCCTGCTTATTATGGATATTCCTATAAGAATCAAACTAAAACTTTTCAACATATTATCTCCTCCCTTATCATAAAATAGTGGATAATTCCATATCATCCTACTAAATCCCCTAATCATAAGGAACCTGCTCCACTTTACTGCATAAACTGCTGTAATACCAGTAACATTTTCCTTATTAAACCGTGTACCTTTATTGCCAAATATTTTATATAATATGAAATTCAAAAAATTATTCTGCTATATAAAATATAAGCTATCTTGATAATATCTTATCAAGATAGCTTTTTCAACATTTTTCATTTTACAAAGAAGTTACTTTTTCGACAGTAATATATATGCTCCTAAGTTTATATCTTATTCCTCATATATATTTTGTATACTTTAGTATATATATCTTTTCTCGTAGCTTTTCTCTTAATTCTTTATTTTCTGTTATATTTTTTTTCTTCTATATTTCTTTAATCATTTCCTCTAAAAGCTTTACGCAATGTGCTGCTGCCTTTGCCTCAAAGGTCGGATAATCCTCTGTGGCACTGTCATCCGCTTTATCAGAAATGGCTCTTATAACAATAAACGGAACCCCGTTAAGGTATGCTGCCTGAGCAATGGCTGCTCCTTCCATTTCCGTACAATATCCTTTAAAGTTTTCTACAAGCCAGTTCTTTTTATCCTTGTCTGAAATAAACTGGTCACCGCTTACTATTCTGCCAACAAATACATTTACATCTGTAATCTTATCTTCAAAGCATTTTTTTGCTATATCAATAAGCCTTTTATCAGCCTCAAATACTGACTGCTTCATCTGAGGAATCACACCTATCTCATACCCAAAGCCTGTAGCATCCATATCATGCTGTAATGTATCGCTTGAGAGTACAATATCCCCAATATTTATGTCATTATTTAAAGAACCTGCAACACCCGTATTTATAATGTAATCCACATTATAGGCATCCACTAAAATCTGTGTGCAGATACCTGCATTTACCTTGCCTATACCGGAACGCACTACAACTACATCTTTTCCGTTTAATTTTCCACTTAAAAATGTCATGCCTGCCTTTTCTAATGTTTCCGTATCCGTCAGCATTTCTTTAAGTTTTGCTACTTCTACCTCCATAGCTCCGATTATACCTACCATAGTTTAATTCCTTTCTCTATTGCGGATAATTTAATCTTTCATCTTCAATATCAGTCAGTACCTCTTTTAAATATTTCTCTGCAAGATATTTAGCCATTGGAAGATTCATATCCAGATAGTTTCCACAATCCTTTGCACACGCACCGGGTACCTCTCCCTCATACTTAGAAATAAATTCAAACATTTCCATAAGTAATGGGACTATATCCTTTGATATATAATCTCCTGCAAGAAGCAGGTAAAAACCTGTTCTGCAACCCATAGGCCCGAAATATATTGTTTTTTCACCAAACTCTTTATGATTGCGTAAAAATGTAGCTGCAAGATGCTCTATTGTATGCACTTCGGCAGTATTCATTACCGGCTCAAAGTTTGGTCTTGTCATTCTTATATCAAAAGTAGTTACTATACTTCCGCCAACATTATCCTTTCTTGAAACATATACACCTCTGAGAAGCTTCAAATGGTCTATTGTAAAGCTTGCTATTTTTTCCATACTATGCCTGCTCCTTTGCTATCCTCAATGCCTTTGCAAGCTGATCAGGGCAGGAAGTACCTCTTCCATTGCAGTTAATACCCTCCAGTCTCTGTATCGCATCATCCACGTCCATACCTGTCACAAGTGCTGATAAACCTTGGGTATTACCATTACACCCGCCTACAAACTTAACACTTGCAATCTTTCCGTCTTCCAGTTCTATATCAATCTGCCTTGAGCAGACTCCTTTTGGTATGTAAATCATGTCTCTACCTCCTGATAATTCTAATAATTGTTATGTTAAAAACCCGATTTTAACTGATTTCCAATAATTTTAATACCAACATCATAATATCACACTACATTTCTTATTTCCAGTGTTTATAAACTATAAATAATTATAATATATTTTTATATCAGCCTTGTTATGATTATATTTCCGGTTTATGTATTTTTAACTTCAAAAAATATTGTTGCAGGATGCTTAGAAAAATTTATCTATCGCCAGACAAACTCCCTCATCATCATTTGAAGCGGTCACAAAATTAGCAACTCTCTTTACCTCGTCGCAGGCATTTTCCATAGCCACTCCCATACCTGCATAATCTATCATAGTCACATCATTTCTTCCGTCACCACAGGCTACAAGCTGTTTTCTTGTAAGGGACAGGGAGTTTAAAAGAACCTTTAGTGACTGCGCCTTGTCTATGCCGGTTGGTACTATCTCCATAAAATATGGCTCTGAACGGAATATATTCAGCTTTCCTTTAAACTTCTCCTGCATTTCCACTACTTTCTTTTCCAATATTTCAGGCTCTCCTACCATAAGAAACTTATCCGGACTATCAGGCGCAGATGCTTCCATATCCTCAATCTTTATTGTTTCTAATCTGTTAATTCTCGCCTCAATCTCCACATATTTATCCTTCGGATTTGTAGTAATGATTTTTCCGTCCTTATATGTAAGTATCTCTAAATTATTCTTTTTAGCAAATTCACATATATCCTTTATCAGTTCATTAGGAATTGATTTACTGTAAACCACCTCTCCTGTATCAGCCTTAATAATCTTTCCGCCATTAAAGGATAAAATATATCCGCCATTTTCTATGAGATTAATTTCTTCTGCCACAGGCAGTATTCCCTCTGTCGGTCTGCCTGAAACCAAGAGTACGGGAATATTCCTTTTATATAAATTATTAATTGATGCTTTTACTTTTTTTGTTATCCTCTTTTGTGAATTTGTCAATGTCCCGTCAATGTCTAATGCTAAAATTTTATACTCTGTATTTTTGTTCTTTGATTCTTTGTTTTTCATATTTTTACCTTTCCGGTATTTTCTATTTTGCCTTATATCTTCATAATAAAGATACCTGCTAAAGAATATTATCGGTAATAATCTGTTTACCGATTAGAAATTATATCACATTATGAGAAAAAAGATATATATTTCAATTATTTTAAGTTTCCGTATTTTTTATTTTTAGCTTCAAAAAGTCTTGTTGCCAAAAGCAACATAGACATCTTACACAAAAAGTTGCAGATGAAAGTGAACTTTTATCTGTAACTTTTTGTGTAAGATGCTTACATCATCATGATGATGTAAGCTTTTTGAAGCTAAAAATAAAAAATACGGA
>CAMWKO010000043.1 GCA_947174885.1 uncultured Clostridia bacterium | reverse complement strand
TATTTTTAGCTTCAAAAAGCTTACATCATCATAATGATGTAAGCATCTTGCCTTTAGCAACAGGACTTTTTGAAGCTAAAAATAAAAAATACGGAAACTCTAATTAGTTAGAATATTGACATTTTGCTAAAAACGAGTAAACTTATAATTATTATCGCAATAGGAAAGATTGCCTATTTTATGAGTGCAGAAAAGAGGAATAGTTATGAACGATATTAAAGAATACATAAGAAGCATACCGGATTTTCCGGAGCAGGGAATTATCTTTAGAGATGTTACAAGTGTTTTGGAAAATGCTGAAAGCTTAAGGGCATCGATAGATTTAATGCAGGATAAAATCAAAGATATTGATTTTGATGTAATTGTAGGTCCTGAATCAAGAGGATTTATATTTGGTATGCCTATTGCATATAATCTTGGTAAACCGTTTGCTCTTGTCAGAAAAAAAGGTAAGCTTCCGTGTGAAACTGTTTCAACGGAGTATGCTCTTGAATATGGAAGTGCAGTTATAGAGATGCATAAAACTTCTATAAAGCCGGGACAAAAGGTAGTTATAGTAGATGATCTTATGGCTACAGGTGGTACAATAGAAGCTATTGTGAAACTTGTTAAGGAGCTTGGTGGAGAAGTAGTGGGTGCAGTGTTCCTTATTGAGCTTGCAGGCTTAAATGGCAGAGAAAAAATAAAGGATATTAAAACTGTAGAATCAGTTATTTGCTATGAAGGTAAGTAGGCTAAAGTTTTCGTATTTTTTATATTAAAATTATAAATTTTATAAAATTTAAATTAAAAAATCATGAAACTCCGGAAGTAGTGAATAGGTAAAACAGAAACATAATATATAGGAATAGAAACGAGGGATAAATATGGCAGAACAGGAAATTGTGAAAAATCAGATAGAAGTGCATATGCCAAAATTGAAAAATCCGGAAGATTTTGAAAATCCACAGGAATTATATGACAAGCTTATAAGAACTATCAATACCTATCATCCGTCTGATGATATATCTATGATAGAAAAGGCTTATGAGATTGCTTTTAATGCCCATAAGGATCAAAAGCGTCGTTCAGGAGAGCCATATATTATTCACCCGGTTTCCGTTGCAATTATATTGGCAGAGTTTGAGTTGGATAAAGAAACAATAGTAGCAGGTATTCTGCATGATGTGGTGGAAGATACAATTCTTACATTAGATGAAATTACAGAGATGTTTGGAGCCGAAGTATCTCTGCTCGTAGATGGTGTTACAAAGCTGACCCAGTTATCATATGCCAAGGATAAAGTAGAGATACAGGCAGAAAATCTTAGAAAAATGTTTCTGGCTATGGCAAAGGATATAAGAGTTATACTTATAAAGCTTGCAGACAGACTTCACAATATGAGAACTTTGGAATATATGAATACCGCAAAGCAGGCTGAAAAGGCAAGAGAGACTATGGATATATATGCTCCTATCGCCAACAGACTGGGTATTTCCAAAATTAAAATAGAGCTTGATGATTTATCGTTAAAATATTTGGAGCCTGATAAATATGCAGAAATTTCTACACAAAGAGATGGAAAACTGTCATCAGCAGAGGATAGAATAAATGAAATTGTAAATGACGTAGATAATGAAGTAAGACTGTCCGGTATTAATGCCAAGGTATATGGAAGAGTTAAGCATATATTCAGCATTTATAAGAAAATGGTAAATCAGAATAAAACCTTTGACCAGATTTTTGATATATTTGCAGTAAGAATTATAGTGTCTTCTGTTAAGGACTGTTATGCGGCACTTGGAATTATACACGAAAAATATAAGCCTATTCAGGGACGTTTTAAGGATTATATAGCAATGCCAAAGCCAAATATGTATCAGTCATTGCATACTACTCTTATAGGCCCAAGCGGACAGCCGTTTGAAATTCAGATAAGAACTGAGGAAATGCATAAAGTTGCCGAGTATGGTATTGCTGCCCATTGGAAATATAAAGAGGTAGGAAGTGGTGTTGTATCTACAAATAATGAAGAAGAAAAGCTTAGCTGGCTCAGACAGATTCTGGAATGGCAGAGGGAAATGTCCGACAATAAAGAATTTATGAGTCTTCTTAAAAGTGATTTGGATTTGTTTTCAGAGGATGTATATTGCTTTACACCTACTGGTGATGTGAAAAATCTTCCAAATGGCTCTACACCTATAGATTTTGCATACAGTATCCATAGTGCTGTAGGTAACAAAATGGTAGGTGCCAGAGTAAATGGAAAAATGGTAACTATTGATTATGTTATACAAAATGGTGATAGAATTGAAATTATTACCTCACAAAATTCCAAAGGACCTAGCAGAGACTGGTTAAATATAGTAAAAAGCACACAGGCTAAGAATAAGATTAACCAGTGGTTTAAATCGGAGCTTAAGGAAGATAATATATTAAAGGGTAAAGAATTAGTTGATAAATACTGTAAGACAAAGGGTATAGTACTTTCTGATATTATGAAGCCGGAATATATGGAGAAGGTACTAAAGAAATACAGCTTTAGGGAGTGGGATTCCATACTGGCATCTATAGGTCATGGTGCCCTTAAGGAGGGGCAGATTGTCAACAGACTTTTAGAGGAGTATGACAAGAAGAATAAAAAGAGAATCACAGATGAAGATATTTTGAAAGAAATATCTAGTGGAATGAACAAAAAATATATGTCAGGATTAAAAGGCGGAATTATTGTAAAGGGTATTCATGATGTTTCGGTCAGATACTCAAAGTGCTGTAATCCTGTACCGGGTGATGAAATTGTAGGTTTTGTTACAAGAGGAAGGGGAATATCTATCCACAGAACAGACTGTGTTAATGTTATGTGTTTACCTGAAATTGAGAGAGCAAGACTTATCGAGGCTGATTGGCAGAATGATGATGCGGGAGAAAAGTATCTGGCTGAGATACAGATATTTGCCAATAACAGAACAGGTCTTCTTGCAGATATATCAAAGATATTTACAGAGAGAGACATAGACGTACAGAGCATTAACAGTAGAACGAGTAAACAGGAAATAGCTACCATTTCCATAACATTTTTAATTGGTGGAAAGAGTGAACTCACAAAGCTGATAGATAAAATAAGAATGGTAGATAGTATTATTGATATTGTGCGTACAGCAGGCTAGTGAGGTATATATGCAGGAATTAAATATAAAGCAGTTAGTTCTGGGGATGCTCAGAACAAATTCTTATATTGTATATAATGAAAAGAATGAAGCTATTATTATAGACCCGGCGAATAACTTTACTAAAATTATAAATACACTGTCGGAGCTTGATTTGGATTTGAAAGCAATATTACTGACTCATGGGCATTTCGACCATATAGGGGCAGTTCCGGATTTGAGGAAGGAATATAATGTAAAGGTATATGCATATGAGGAGGAGGAAGTTATACTTGCAAATTCTGCATATAATCTGTCAGGGATTTATGGCGGCGAGCCTTTTGGTATTAAGGCTGATATATATGTAAAGGATAATGAAATTATTGAATTAATAGGATATAAGTTTAAAGTAATATATACACCTGGTCATACTATAGGCAGCTGTTGCTATGAAATGACTGACTATGGTGTATTATTTAGTGGTGATACACTTTTTTGTGAGAGTCATGGAAGATATGATTTTCCAACAGGTAGTGGTAGAAGTATTATTAAATCAATAAAAGAAAGACTTATGATTTTACCATTGGATACCCGGGTATTACCGGGGCATAATGAGGCTACAACAATAGGTGATGAGCGTAAGTGGTACGCCTAACGGAGGAAATATGGCAATAATTGTCCACACGAATAAAGAAGAATTGGAATATGATATATGGACATTAATCAGAGCATTTTATCCTAAAAGAGAGGTCCTGGTTAATAATGAAAAGATAGTTAAATATTCCGGTGAAATAGATTTTACCATGTATGTACAGGTAGATGGAGCAGAAGACAGGGTTACCCATATATGCTCTTATATAAAGGGGACAGGCATAATAGAAGAAAAATCTTGTGATTATAAGAATTTTAAGGAAGCCAAAAATCAGATTAAAAGGCAGATATATACAATTCTAAATAAGTATTCTGAAATTACGCTTCCATGGGGAATACTTACAGGTATAAGACCGGCAAAGCTGGCAGTTGCAAAGCTTGAATCTGGAGCAGGTGATGATGAGGTCAGGAAATATTTAAAGGAAGAATATTTTGTTACTGATAAAAAGATAGAGCTTGGACTTGAAATTGCTAAACGTGAGATAGAGCTTCTTAAAGATATAGACTATGAAAACGGATATAGTCTGTATATAGGTATACCATTTTGCCCAACGACATGTCTTTACTGCTCATTTACCTCCTATCCTGTCAGTGCGTATAAGGAAAAATCGGATTTGTATGTAGATGCGGTTATACAGGAGATTGAGTTTGCAAGAGAAGCATTTAAAGAAAAAAAGCTAAATGCAGTATACTTTGGAGGGGGAACTCCTACTGCATTAGAAGCTTATCAGCTTGAAAAGCTGTTAAAGGAGATAAGAGAAAAATTTGATTTTACATATTGTAAGGAGTTTACAGTTGAGGCAGGCAGACCTGATAGTATTACAGAAGACAAGCTTTTAGTTCTAAAAAAGTATGGTGTTACAAGAATTTCCATAAATCCACAGACCATGAAGCAGAGAACTCTGGATATTATAGGAAGAAATCATACAGTTGAAGATGTAATAGAAAAGTTTAATTTGGCCAGAAGCATTGGTTTTGACAATATCAATATGGACTTTATAGTGGGTCTTCCTGATGAAACTTATGAGGATGTAGAAAATTCCATGAAGGAAGTATTAAGGTTAAATCCTGACAGTATGACCATTCATTCATTGGCAATAAAAAGAGCCTCAAGGCTGAATATGTTCCATAATAATTATAAAGAGATGACTATTGAAAACAATATGGAAATAATGAATATGACGGAAAGATATGCCAGAGAGATGAATATGGGACCATATTATATGTACAGACAGAAAAACATGGCTGGAAATATGGAAAATGTTGGATATGCAAGGGTTGACAAAGCAGGAATTTACAATATACTAATTATGGAAGAAAAGCAGACAATACTTGCCCTTGGAGCAGGAGCGGTGACAAAATATGTATTTCCTCAAGGAGGAAGAATCGAAAGAGTCGATAATGTGAAAAATGTTGATCAGTATATTGACAGAATTTCAGAAATGATCAAGAAAAAGAGAGAGTTTTTATGGAAAATGTTATCTTAAAGCAGGACCTTTCAGAGGCTATACTCCATGGAATTTATGTCAGTAATATGGCTTATGAAATAGGCAAAGAACTAGGACTTGAGGATGATGTGTTATATGAGCTTGCTATAGCAGGTCTGCTGCATGATATAGGAAAATTAAAGCTGGCATCAGAAGATGAAAGGGCAGAAAGTGATAATCTGGTAATTGAACAGCTGAGATATGTGCGTATGCATTCAAAGCTCAGCTATGAAATTTTAAAAGATAAGGATTATTCTGATTTTATTTTAAAATCTATTCTTTATCACCATGAAAACTATGATGGTAGCGGATATCCGGAAAATCTGATGGGTGAGGATATTCCCTTTGGTGCGAGAATACTCAGAGTTTGTGATGTATTTATTGCACTTACATCAGATAGGGCATACAGAAAGGCTTTTGATACTAAAACAGCAATATCACTTATGGTAGATGAGGTTAAGAATTTTGATATGAAAGTATTTTTAGCTTTTCTAAATGTTGTTAATGAGATTGATATTGAAGAGGTTATTAAAAACAGGGAATTGTATACAGACAAAAAGGGAAATTAGGAGGAAGCTGAAATGGCACTTAGTAAGAAGCCAGTAAACGGTATGAAGGATATATTACCAAGAGAGATGAAAATCAGAGATTATGTAATGAATGTAATCAAAGAGACATATGGGACTTTTGGTTTTACGTCTATAGAAACACCATGTATGGAAAATATTGCAAATCTTTCAAATAAACAGGGTGGAGAAAATGAAAAACTCATATTTAAGGTGCTTAAACGAGGTGAGAAGCTGAATATAGAAACAGCGGAGACAGAAAATGATTTAGTGGATTTTGGAATGAGATATGATTTGACAGTACCGCTTGTCAGATTTTATTCAAATAATTCCAATGAATTGGCAACACCTTTTAAAGCACTGCAGATGGGAAATGTATGGAGAGCTGACAGACCACAAAGAGGAAGATATCGTCAGTTTATGCAGTGTGATATAGATATTTTAGGGGAGCCCAGCAATTTAGCGGAAATAGAGCTTATACTTGCTACTACCACCACACTTGGAAAGCTTGGATTTAAGAACTTCCAGATAAGAATAAATGAAAGACGTATTTTAAAGGCTATGGCAGCATATAGTGGATTTCCTGAGGATTCATATGATATTGTCTTTATTATCCTGGATAAAATGGATAAAATAGGTCTTGATGGTGTCAGGGAAGAACTTATCAGAGCCGGATTTAATCAGGAATCGGTAGATAAATATTTGGGACTGTTCAGAGGTATAGAAGCTGCTTCTAATGGACTTTTATATTTAAGAGATGAGTTAAAGAACTTCTTAGAGGCGGAGGTCATGGAATCGCTTACGGAGATTATTGATAGTGTAACAGCTACAAAGTCTTCACATTTTGAAATAGTATTTGACCCGACCTTAGTAAGAGGTATGTCTTATTATACAGGAACTATTTTTGAAATTGCCATACCTGAGTTTGGCGGAAGTTGTGGTGGCGGAGGAAGATATGACAAAATGGTTGGAAAATTTACAAGTAATGACGTACCGGCTTGTGGATTTTCTATTGGCTTTGAAAGAATAGTTTTACTTCTGCTGGAAAGCGGATTTGAGGTACCAAACGAAAGAAAAAAGACTGCTTATCTTATTGAAAAGGGAGTTAAGGGAGAAAAACTTTGCAGTATAATTGCCAAGGCAAATGAGGCCAGAAATAATGGAGAACAGGTCTTGGTTGCGCGTATGAATAAGAATAAAAAGTTCCAGAAGGAACAGCTTATGAAAGACGGTTACAATGATTTTGAAGACTTCTACAAGGAAGAACTAAAATAGCTAAATATCCCGTAGTAAGCTATGAGGCATCAGGTTTACAGTACAGCAAAAGTTTGTAGGGAATTTGACCCTCGTGTCAGTCGCCAAGGTCAAGAAGGCTTGACTTTGGCTCGTTTCTTGCGGTAATAAAGTAATATAATATGATATAATAGAAAGGTGTTTATAGAAAAATGGCAGAGTCAATGAAAGGACTTCACAGAAGTCACAGGTGTACAGAGATATCAAATAAAAATATTGGAGAAGAAGTTACAGTAATGGGGTGGGTTTCAAAGAGAAGAAATCTGGGAAGTCTTATTTTTGTAGATTTAAGAGACCGTTCAGGTCTGTTACAGATTTTATTTGATGAAAACTATGTGGGAAGTGAAGGCTTTGAAAAGGCAGAAGCTCTTCGTAATGAATTTGTAATAGCAGTAAAGGGGGAGGTCACAAAGCGTGGTGGTGCCATCAATGAAAACCTTGCAACAGGTGATATTGAAATTCGTGCTACAGAAATTAGAATTTTATCAGAGGCTCTTACACCTCCGTTTCCTATTGAGGAAAATATTAGTACAAAGGACGAGCTTAGACTTAAATACAGATACTTGGATTTAAGAAGACCTGACTTGCAGAAGAATCTTATCATGAGAAGTAAGGCTGCAACATTGGTAAGAACTTTTTTAGATGAAGAGGGATTTCTTGAAATCGAAACACCTATGCTTACAAAGAGTACTCCTGAGGGTGCCAGAGATTATCTTGTACCAAGCAGGGTTCATCCGGGTACATTTTATGCCCTGCCACAGTCACCACAGCTTTTTAAACAGTTACTTATGTGTTCCGGCTATGACAGATATTTTCAGATAGTTAAGTGCTTTAGGGATGAAGATTTGAGAGCAGACAGACAGCCGGAATTTACACAGATTGATATGGAATTATCCTTTGCTGATGTGGAGGATGTAATAGATGTAAATGAAAGACTTTTGGCAAAGATTTTTAAGGAAATAATTGGTATAGACATAAAGCTCCCAATTCAGAGAATGACCTGGCAGGAGGCTATGGACAGATTTGGTTCGGACAAGCCGGATACCAGATTTGGTATGGAGCTTAAGGATGTTTCAGAGGTAGTTAAGAATTGTGGCTTTGCTGTGTTTACAGGAGCATTGGAAAACGGAGGCTCTGTTCGCGGTATTAATGCCAAGGGGCAGGGAGCAATGCCTAGAAAGAAGATTGATGCTTTAGTAGAATTTGCAAAGGGATATGGTGCAAAAGGTCTGGCATATCTGGCTATTAATGAAGACGGTACTTATAAGTCCTCTTTTGCTAAATTTATGTCAGAGGAAGAACTTAATGCTTTAGTAGAGGCAATGGAAGGAAAACCTGGCGATTTATTACTGTTTGCTGCTGATAAGAACAACATTGTTTATAGTGTTTTAGGGGCACTAAGAATAGAGATTGCCGGTCAGCTTGGTATTCTTGACAAAAATACTTATAATTTCTTATGGGTTACTGAATTTCCGTTGCTTGAGTATTCAGAGGAGCAGGGAAGATATGTAGCTATGCACCATCCATTTACCATGCCTATGGAGGAGGATTTACCTCTTCTTGATACTGACCCCGGAAAGGTTAGAGCAAAGGCTTATGATATAATTCTTAATGGTAATGAAATAGGTGGTGGCTCTGTTAGAATTTATCAGAGTGATGTTCAGGAAAAGATGTTTGAGGTACTTGGATTTAGTAAAGAAGAGGCTTATGACAGATTTGGTTTCCTGTTAAATGCGTTTAAATATGGTGTTCCACCTCATGCCGGTCTAGCTTACGGTTTTGACAGACTTATTATGCTTATGGCAAAAGAGGACAGTATTCGTGATGTTATTGCATTTCCAAAGATTAAGGATGCTTCCTGTCTCATGACAGATGCACCTGATGTGGTGGAGGATAAGCAGTTAGACGAGCTTTGTATTAAGCTTGATTTAGAAGAGCAGGAGTAGTCAATATTTTGTTTCTTTGAGTTTCCGTATTTTTTATTTTTAGCTTCAAAAAGTCTTGTTCCCATGTGTAATTGAGCCGGACAGAATGGAAATAAAAAAATTGTATCGAAAAAGATTATTTTTCGATACAATTTTTTATGGAATAATAACGCCGAGTGGATAAAATCACTTTTTGATTTTTTTAATCAAACATTCCTTTGTTGTCATCAAATTCTTTCTTTATTTCATCATAGTATAAATCACGATTTTGTCTTGAAATGCCTCTGCCCATTCCGTAGGCGAAATATTTTCTACAGAAAGAACCAATAAAACCTAATATTATTGCTATGAGGATAATTCCTAAAAAAATGAGTACTCCCCATATTGTATCTGCTTCCATAAATAATACCTCATTTTTCTTGTTTTTTTGATTTTCAGATTTTCTGAAATATCAATATAGTCTGGTATAGTATAATACATTGAAATTATGTATTAATATATTTTAATTATTTACTATTTTATTTCTGAATATGTATTATCTATATTATCAGCTTTTGAACTTCTTTTTGTTGAGGCAGTAGCATCATCTGTAGATGTTATATTGGCTGTATTTCCCATTTTTCCACCTAAGAAGCCTGCAAGTATTGACATTGGGTCTATACCTGTTGATTCCTTTATTCCGTCAGTTACCTGAGTGATGGTAGTCATTATGTCACCTGTAAGCTTAGCTGTATTTCCGTTGCCAAACATTTTGATAGAATCAATCTGACTCATTGGAGAAGCTACTGATTCAGCTATCTTTGGTAACTGCTCAAAGTATACTTTAAGTGCTTCTAACTGCATATCCATCTGAGCTGCTTCGCCATACTGCTTCATTGCCTCGGCTTTCTTTAAAATACCGGCAGCTTCAGCTTCAGCTTTTGCCTGTATGGCTTCGGCTTCGGCAACACCTTTTGCTTTAATACCGGCAGCCTCATTTTCCATAGCAATTTTAAGGGCTTCAGACTCGGCTTTCTTTGCTTCGGCTTTTTGAAGAGCCTCGTATTTGTCAGCTTCAGCTTTCTTCTGACGTTCAAATAATTCAGCATCAGCCTTCTTTTGCGTATCATAAAGTTCGGCATCAGCCTTCTGTTGAATAGCATATTTATCAGCTTCGGCTTTTTTCTTGATATCAGCTTCCAACTTTCTTTCGGTAATTTCTACTTCTTTAGCCTTTAATTCAATTTCTTTTTCCTGCTTTGCAAGTAAAGCATTAGCAGTAGTTACTTCAATAGTTTTTTGCTGTTCCTGCTGCTGAATACTATATGCAGCATCAGCCTCAGCTTTTTTAATATCAGATTCACGTTGTAATTCGGCTTTCTGAATAGCAAGCTCTGTATTTCTTTTTGCAATTTCAAGGTCGGCTTCAACTCTTGCATCATTTGCTTCTTTTTCAGCTTTGGATTGAGCTACAGAGATTTCTTTTTCAGACTGTGCTCTTGAAATAGCAGCTGTTTTACTTATAGCTACAACATTGTCTACACCTAGGTTGTCAATAACTCCAAGTCCATTATCGGAGAAATCCTGAACATTAAATGAAGTTATTTCAAGACCGATAGAGGCAAGGTCATTTTTAGCACTGGTTTCTACTTTTTCACCAAAAGTTTTCTTATCGGAAATCATATCTGTAAGAGTCATGGTACCGATAATTTCACGGATATTACCCTCTAATATTTCCTGAGCTACAACAGCAATATATCGGCTATCCTTATTTAAGAAGTTCTGAGCTGCTTTTTTTATAAGATCAGGATTGTCGGAAATTTTAACACCTACGGTTGCATTGGCTTTAATGTTGATATAATCTGCAGTAGGTACGGCAGAAGTAGTCTTAATATCAACCTGCTGTAATGCCAGATTTAATTTATCGCTCTTTTCAAAGAAAGGTATCATAAGTCCGGCTTTTCCCTTTAATATTTTAGGGGTTTTACGAAGACCTGAGATAATAATTGCTTCATCCGGGGAAGCTTTCTTATAACCGGCTATAAATAGCAGTATTATTAAGAAAACTGCTACAGCACCCGCGATAAAAAATGGTGATGATAATAAATCAAGTATTTCCATATTTAATCTCCTTTTTCTTTAATGTATTTAGTTACTTAAGAAGATATTACAATGAAAAAAATTAATTGTAAAGAAGATTGATTCAATAGATAAAAATTTGTTTTAAATTATAAAATTTGTATTAGATAATATTCATC
>CAMWKO010000042.1 GCA_947174885.1 uncultured Clostridia bacterium | reverse complement strand
TTCCTTTTTTTAATGAGACATCGGGGATTCGAACCCCGGACAACTTGATTAAAAGATATTGTGTCTACCTCGTTAAAAGTCCCAGAATTATTGTGTTTAAATATTTTTCCTAAGACATTTTTAGGACATAAATATTATAACACATTTTTTTGTCATTTGTAAAGTTTTTTTCATTTAATTATTTATATATAAAGCTTAAATTTTAATATATTGTAATACATATTGGCGAATCCTCTTTATCTATAGCATGAATGAATAATTTTCCATTATCAAATTCTATATCTGTATTACTATATCTTCCATTATAGCGTTGATAAAACTTCTCTTGTTCTTTATCATCCCAACTAATATCAACAAAGGATTCATTTGTTTCTATATATGCCGCTATATTAACAACACCATCATATATAATCTTATTATCTTTAGCAACTATTACTTTAGTTTTATGCATATAATAATTACCTTCTATATGTATGTAATCCATAATTGCATATTGTGAACTTTCTTGTGACATTATTTTTCCTCCTTAAATATATTTCGTTTAATGATTATAACATATTTTTTTGTCAATTATCAATTATATGTCACATAGTTTATATAAAAATAAAAGTACTCGTGACGAGTACTTTTATTTTTCATTATCTGTTATCTGCTTTTCCCTTTATTAATATTCTCTACAATATCCGGTTTACTTTCATTATTAACATTTCCCTTATTTAACTGCCTATTATTATGTATATCAAAGAGTTCCTGAGCTGTTACTTCTCTTTGGCTTGTTTCAAAGATATTTTTTCCTGTTTCTTCATTTTTTTCAATAATATTATCAAAATTAGTTTTAGTTAGTCTAATTTGCTGGTTCTTATGTAAAGAAAATTCTCTTAAATTAGAATTACCTTTTACTTCTCTTATCTGTTCTGAAGGTCTTATATATGTTTCTCCATCTGGAGTAAGTATACATGAAAGATTTACAGTTCCTTCGTCAGTCTTTGCCTCAAAATTACGTACAATTTGACCTTTTGTCACCCTGATTACTACCCAATCAGAATCCTTACTTTCCGGATTTGGATTTTTATGATATTTAACCTTATCACGCAGCTCCTGTGCTGTTACCTCTATCTTTTCTGTCTTATATACAGGTTTTCCATCTGCATCAGATTGTCCATCAATCTTGTAGCTTCTTTCAAGACCGATTTTAAAATCTTCTGGTATTGAAAAATATAATTTGCCTTCGTCATATGCAGATTCTTTTAAGGTATTTGTTGGACGAATAAATGTGTAACCATCTGATGTAAGGATTCTTGAATATTCAATTCCATTATTTTGACTTGTAAATGAACCTAATACCTGTGTCTTTAAAATTGTTACTGTTACAAAATCCTGTTGCTTTTCTTCCATTTTATTTCCTCCTTGCTCTACTGTTACAGATTTTTCATTTTTATTGTTTAATGTGAGATTCAAAATAGTATTATAATCGATAACATCTATAGTAGGATTTTTATATGTATAAATTTTTATAGCATTTAACGAATTAAAAACTTCATATCCATACTGTTCTAAATTTCCCTTTTCATTAATATAGACTAGTCTATACAATGTTTTTCCATCCATAGGGTGAAATTTTTCATCTGTATAATCATCAGTGCTTTCGATTGCCACCTTTGTCGGATTATTTAAAAGGTCCCAACCATCACATTTAATATAACTATTAGTGATTACACTAAAAAATGTAATTGTCGCTAATTCATCATCAGGAGTTGGCACTAATATAAAACCTTTTTTCATTAATTTATTTATTGTTTTTTCATTATTTTTTAATTCCTCTTCACTATATTCCACTTTTTTTCAATTCCTTTCTATTGTAAATATTCTGATCCTATTTTATTTTGTAAGTAAATTTCATTTGTGTTTATAACTATTTCTTTTTACCTCCTTTGTTATAAAAAGAATACTATAACATCACAAAAAAAGTGGTAACTAAAAGTATTACTTTTAGTTACCACTTTTATAAGTTTCAAAGCTTTAAAATATTTCAGTTATATAAAGTTTATTAAAATGACTTTTAATCATGATGTCGGTCAATCAAAGAATTTTTCTAAAAATATTATTTACTATACACTTCTTTTCACTTTACACTTCTTCATAATAATATGCAACTGATTGCACTGGTTTATTATTTGAATTATTAAATTGTTCTTTATTATGTATAAGAATATCCATAAATTCTCTATACGAAATCAACACTGGATTATCTTTATTGAATATTCTCTTAAAACAATCTCCAATAGTATATGTTACTTTATATCTTTTATTATTAATCCCATCCTTTCTTTTTACTATATATCCCTTTTCTAAATCATAATATACTATTTTTTGGCATCGTGGTGGAAAGTTTTCGTCACCATAATAAATTTCCCTTCCTGTTTTCTTATCTATAATCCTATGTATTAAATAAATATCAATATCAACTATTTGTTCTCCTTTATACATAAAACCATTATTTATATCATTTGGTAAGAATAAATTATTATATGCTATTCTTCTATTCATTATAAATAAACTTCTCCTTCACTATATTACAATCTAATTATTTCCCCATTATCATCAAAATAATTTCCCTGACATTTTGAAAAATCCACCTGCAGGTTACTCCTACAGAATACTGTCCTGTCAAATATGCAATTTAAAAATATTACATTTTTAAATTGTACATCAGAAAATAAGGTATCAACAAATGAGCAATCTATAAAAATAGTATCCTCAATATTAGCTCTTCGCAAATCAAATTTATCACAATTCTTATTAATAATTGCTTTAAGAGTTTGAGCCGATTTAGATAAATCCTTTCTATAGCTTATATCTATTTCCTTATTATCCTGAGATAATTCTGAAATAATTCTGTCTTTATATATTATCTTCTCTCTGTCTTTTATTTTATTAACCAGATTATCAATATAAAATTTAGATATTTTATTTAATTCCGGACCAAACTTTTTAATATCTTCTTCTGTAACATATATATCAATTTTATCCTCACTCATTTCCTGCCCTGCAATTATGTAAATATCATCATTATATTGAAATCCAATTAGCTTTTTTATATCATTTATCTCAAGATATGCTGCCATAGCATTATCTATATTCTTATAATTGAAAAATGCTTTATCAAACAAGGTTTCAGAAAGACATTTTATAATTACAATTTTTGTATCCTTTATTAAGTCATTATCCTTTTGATTTCCTAAAATAAAAAAGGGTTTCTTTTTATTTACTTTTTTTGACTCTTCATTATTTTGCTCATTATTCTTCTCTACCGGTTCTTCCTCAAGCTTATTATTATTTTTATCTGTATCTTTTAACTGACTAGCATCAAGTACATCTTCTACAGCTTTTGACTGAATAATATCTTCTACAAGAGTATTTTCCTGTAGATTTTCACTATACTCATTAAGCTCCTGTTCCTCCTCATCAATGATTTTGCGATACTTCATAATTATTTCATTATTATCTTTCGTTGTAGCAACTGCGGAATTAATAGATGAATCAAAGCCGGTAAGTCTTAATTCCTCACTCTCATTGTTTTTATTTTCATATTCATATATTTTAAGAATCATATCTGTATATCTTGCCATTTTATTTTTTTCCTCCTTTAAACTCAAAAAAATCATTTAATATATCTTTTTTATTCTCTTCGTTATCTGCCTGTTCATATTTTTCAATAAATAACTTTACATCTGCAACAGAATAAATTTTTTCTTCAATGTTATTTTCACTCTCTTCATTTTCAATCAATATATCATTCATAAAATCCATCAAGGTCTTTCGTAAAAATAATATTAAATCTTCATCTGAGTTACATATAAGTTTGTTTTCTCTTATAACATTTACTAATTCATCGCTTCTAAAGAAACAAATAATTATATTATTTCCCTCAACACTTAATTCAACTTTATTAATATTGTCATCAGAATAAACTGTAATAATAGATTCTGCTGAAGCATTCATATTATATTGCTGATTAGTAATTAATTTATTTTTTACGTATTCAATAATACTTGAGTGTTTTTCACACTCTGAATTAACATCTATTTTACCTAATTTAATTTTTCTGGACGCACAATTATAATATCCGAACTCACTTATCCAAAATATTTTATCGTATATGTTTATAATTCCTATTTCATATATAACTTCTATTGCATATATACTTCTTTTGTACTTGTCATATGAAAAATCATTACGCAATTCACTATTAAGCCGGCTCAAAAAATCAAGCACATTATTATCCATTAGTATCCTCCTGTCATTTTGTTTTCATTTCTATTTCCCAATAATAGCTACATCAATTAAACTCATTCTTTATAATATCTAAACAAATAAAAAAAAGTGGCAATTATTATTACCACTTTCATTTAAATCAGATTTGAGCTGCTCTTGCTTTTACATTATTTAATTCCAAATTATTATCTTCACTTAACTCACCACTATCAGGATATAATCTTTTTCTTATTTCTTCCTTCTCTATTAATAAACTCTTTAACTCCTCTTCGTGTGCAAAAGGTATATCTCTGGATATTTTTGCTTTCTCAAGATCCTGATTTGTATGCTCCAGTTTATTTTCCACATCCGCTTTATTATCACTTAACTTTTTCAGCTTATTTTCCAACATTATAGAAATACCTGTTGATGTTGCATTAGTTATGTCAATATGATAATTATTTTTTCCACAAATTATAATTTCTCTCTTAAATCCAAAAATATCATTGGTATTTAATAATTTCAACTCAAAATCCTTATAGAAACCTATTGATTTTCGTATATTCAATTCAGCTTTATATGATTCTCTTAGTATTTCCTTTCCTGCTTCATCTTTATTTGTAAATATATTTTTGTTTATATTAATAACATACGGTACATTTCCATCGCTATCAGTATTACTGCTGTTATAATGACTATATTTTTTAATGTCATCATTATAATTATTTATAATTTCAGTATATTCCTGTATTTTTTTCGGCAAAATTCTATCTATCTTATTTTCAACCGTATACCTTTCATTCTGCCAACTTGATTTTAATGCTTTAAGCCTAATAATATCAGCTTCAACCTCTATTTCCCTTTGAATATCCGGATTTCCGGAACATACTGCCTTCATTTGTGCATATGACATAGTTACTTCATCAATATCATCACACTCTCTAACATTAATATCACTGGTCATTATCTGACTGATGTATCTTTGCTTTTTTTCTATTACATTCCAATTATACGAATCAAATGTACCTTTTGTTATATATCTGAATATTTCAACCTCATCAAACATATTTCCCTGTCGAATAATTCTTCCTTCTCTTTGTTCTACATCAGATGGACGCCACGGTACATCTATCTCATGCATTGCACACAATCTGTCCTGAATATTTGTACCTGTTCCCATCTTGCTTGTAGAACCAATGATAATACGAACATCACCCTTTCTAAGAGAATCAAAAAGGTCAGCCTTCTTTTTATCATCATTAGCGTCATGAATAAACATTATTTCTTTTTCCGGTATTCCTTTTTCTATTAATTTCAGCTTTATATAATTATATATATCAAAATCTTTCTTTCCCGGTGTACCTATATCCGACATAATTGCCTGTGTAGCCTTTAAATCATTATACTCAATATACTTTTCATAAACCTTATCAACTACTGCATCCAATTTGGTATATCCAAAATAATCTGCGTCTAAGTTTTCATTATTTAAAATGAGTCTTGGATCTGCTGCTACTAATCTTGCTTCATTGCAAATTTTCAACATATTGTCATCTGCAGGATCTACATTTCCAATATGGATCATTTCAGCTCTTTCCATTAAAAGCTGCATATACTCAGCCTGTACATCTGTTAGCTCTGTTTCAACTATTGTATAATCTCCATTCTTTAACTTTGGAACATCCAAATTAATTGAATCTGCCATTCTAACATCCGCAAATGCTCTATACATTCTATTTAATTCTGCAACATTATTGAAACGGGCAAATCGGGTTTTCGCTCTATATTTGTTTCCCCCTCCTTCAGGTGCAACCTCCCAAGAAGTTTCTATTTTCCCAAACATACTTGCCCAGGCATCAAAACACATTAATCCTTTTTTCTCCAGCTGCTGTTTGCCCAAATATTTCTGCATTGTATACATTTCTGCTAATGAATTGGATATAGGTGTTCCTGTAGCAAATACAACATTTCTTCCCGGAGTTTTTTCCTGTATATATTCAACTTTCATATACATATCATATGCTCTTTCCGAGCCATTTGCATTTATACCGGCTACCTTACTTCCCAGTCTGGTATTAAAAGATAAATTTTTATACTCATGTGCCTCATCTACAAATAGAGCATCTACACCTAATTCTTCAAATGTAATAGTATCATCTTTAGTTGAATCAGACAGCTTTTTTAGTTTTAACTCCAATTTCTTCAGCTTACTGTTTAATTGCTTTACAGTTAATCTTTCATCTTTATTTAATGTATCTAAATATGATTTTACTTCCTCGATTTCCTTATTAATCATATGTTCTTGTCTGGCTTTAGATATAGGTATTAAATCAAACTGCGAATGTCCAATAATTACAGCATCATAATCACCTGTTGCAATTTTAGATACAAATACCTTTCTATTATGTTTTTGAAAATCCTTTGTGGTTGTCAATAAAATGTTAGCTGAAGGATATAATTTCAAAAACTCATCTGCAGTTTGCTTTGTTAAATGTGACGGAACAACCATCAAAGGTTTATTGGCAAATCCAAGCCTCTTAAGTTCCATACATCCGGCTATCATACAATATGTTTTACCGGCTCCTACACAATGTGCTAATAATGTATTTCCGCCTCTGATAATTCTTGCGATTGCATCTTTTTGATGCGATCTAAGTTCTATATCCACACTATGATTTTGCAGTTCAATATTACTTCCGTCAAATTTTCTAACAACCTCTGAATTGAACATTTTATTATATTTAGTAACATAATATTCCCGTCTTTCGGCATCTTGAAATAACCAGTTTTTAAATTTATCGTTAATCATTTCTGCTTTTTCTTGTGCAAACTGGGATTCTTGTGCATTTCTAACATATTTAACATTTCCATTCTCATCCTCAACCCTGTCTCTTACCTCAATAATCTTGTTATTTAGCAAATCCTCATATATTTCAACTGCCGACATACGTCTTGTGCCATAGGTAACACTTGATAATGTTGAATATCTTCGTGCAAAATATACCTTGTTATCAATACTGTACAAATTATCAAGTGTATACTTATTAATTTTACACTTATCCCAAACAGATTTTATATCAAACAGTTCATTAATAAATTTTTCATAATCCTCTTTATCTATCCAGTGACAGCCTATATTACAGGTTATTTCACCTGCCGATATATCCACAGGAACAACCTTTTGCAAAGCCAAAATATTATCATCGAACTTATTTTCCTTATTATATAACCTCGCTATTTCTAATTTTTCTCTTACATTACCGGATAAATATTCTTCTTTAGATTCCCAACCAACATTTATATCTTCATCGGCACTTAATGGATTTTTGAAAATTTCCCCTCTTAAATCACTAATTATCTGTTTGATTTTTTTATTAGGTAAAAGTGAGCTTATATAATTCATATCTACTTTTGCATATTTTCCTATGCAGACATTTAATGCCTCGAAGCTGCTTTCGCATTCTGTTTTCTCGGCTGCTGTCTTAATTGTCCTCTTAGTAAATATATCACTTTTAATATATATCTCATCTTTTTTATTTTCCAATGAACACAATAAAGGATACTCCACATCTTCCTTAAATGCCTGTTCATTTGCCGTTAAATTTATGTATCCGTTTGCTTTAACAAAGCTATCATATTTATTACTTAACTGTTCTTGCAAATCTGTTAATACATTATCATCACAATTATTTATCATTTCATTTATTAATGTTTTCATAACAGATTTTATTTCTATTAATCCCCTGATTCTTTTCTCGCTTTTTCCTCCTTTATCATATAACTGCATAACCGAATCATTTCGATAATATACATTATCATCTATTACCGTATATGTATGATTTTTAACTTTTGGATCTGCCGGAATTAAAGTTTTTATATCTGTTTCATCATTATCAAAAGGATAAGAACCTTCGGCATCGGTATACTGACCTTTAAAATCCATTGAAGCAATTGCTTTTTTTACTTCTTCTTTGTAATCTCTATTTTTATCAGCTTCTAAGTACACGATACCATCTGTTCCGAATCTATTATCCTTTTTTAAAGTACCAAGCAGGTTATTATAATTCTCATGATAATACATATTAATACTAATATCATCTTCCTGATTAATTAACCCGGTATGTACCCACATCGGCTCTATAGAAACTAATTTTTCTCTTTTTTTAAGAAAAATAATATCACTTGTTGCAACTGTATTTACATCTTTAAAAGCATTATTTGGCAATCTGACAGCACCTAACAGCTCTGCTCTCTCTGCAATGTACTTTCTGAATTTTTCGGATTTCTTATCAAGTGTGCCTGTACTTGTAATAAACGCTACTATACCACCCGGTCTTACTATATCTAAAGATTTAGCAATAAAATAATCGTGTATCAACAGATTATGTTTATTATATTTCTTGTCATACACACCAAAATCACCAAATGGAACATTTCCAATTATGCAATCAAAGGTATTGTTACTAAAATCTGTATCTTCAAATCCACAAATTGATATATCTGCATCCGGATGTAATATTTTAGCTATTCTTCCTGAAATATCATCTATTTCAACACCAAATAATTTTGATTTTTCTCTAACAGCTAACGGCATGGCTGAAAAGAAATTTCCTACACCCATAGCCGGCTCTAATATATTCCCACCGGTAAATCCCATATCTGACAATCCTGAATATATTGCATTAATAATTTCTTTATTTGTATAGAAAGATGTATTTACTGACTTTTTGGCTGCTTCATATTCTTCATCATTTAATATCTCTAATAGCTTGTTGTATTCATTTTTCCAATTATCTTTTGTATTATCAAACGCCTCAGATAATCCTCCCCAACCTATATATTTTGATAATGTCTCCTGCTCCTCTAACGTAGCATTTCTTTCTGATTTCTCCACATTTTTCAATGTAATAATTGCATTTATATTGTCATAAAACTTTTCCTTTAATGACTTAGACAATGACCAATCATTTGAGTATGAGAATTTATGTTTTATTGTAGTATCTTCTATATCGGAAACACTGATAGACAGGTCGGGCATTTCTACGGCATATGGCTCGTAGCCGTTTGTGGCGTATTCCTCTACGGTCATTCCTGAGGCGGCGGCTTCCTGTGCGATTTCCTCCTTGACGTGTTCCCTGTATGCTTCAAGCTCCGTATCAAAGTCTTTAAGCTGCGGAGCGGGTGGAAGGCTGTAATCACCTTGATTTACCATAGCCCGGCAATTAGAAACATATTCCTTCATGGCGGTGTAGTAGGCGGTTTCAGTGGTTGTCATGCTTTCGTTTTCCTGCAATGCTTTTGTGGCGGTCTGCTCCATTTTGGAAAGGCTGTCATGCAGTTTCAGATAGAGGACAAATTCATTTAAGAGCATGGAACGCTCTGCCTTGTCCGTATTCTCATAATAAGCATGGTATTTTTCGATATGGTCTATGAGAGTGCCGTCCCCGTCCCCTAAGTCCTGTCGCCCGGTGTAATTGTCGGACTGTCCGTCCATTACAAAGTCAATGCGGAATTTGGTTTTATAATAGCCGTCCTCTTTGCTGGTGGCTTCGTCAAGGCTTCCCATGAGGGTGTTTGCTTCGGAAAGGCTCATTGTTTCTCCGTCATAGAAACGGCTGTGTTCGCTCCAAATGATAGTTACGATTGGCTCTGCCGTGGGGTCGGGTTGTGGGAAATTATCTTCTGGCTGTGCTTCCTCTTTTGTGGCTTCTTCCATATCTCCCTTTTCATCTTTTTTTGAAGGCTCTATTCCTATATCATATTTTGTAATCTTACCCTCTACCCTACCTATATCATTTAAGGCAAATTTAATTGCTGTTAAATTCAAAGTTTTGTTATCTGCAATGAATTTTAAATTCAATTCTTCTGCTATATCCTCAAATTCGGACTTTTCACATACATATCCATTTTTTTCTTTAACAAGAATATTTTTTAATTCATCAGGATACTTTTCAAAATCACTGCCATTATTTACAAAGTATAAAAAATTCTGATTTCCGTTAGCAACTAATCTGGCTATTACTGCATAAGAAAAAAATTCATCGTATACATTAATAAAAGAATTGGCAATAGGTTGTTCATTATCATTAATTTTTACTTCTTTTATTCCACTGTTTATTATTGAGATACTTCTATCCAAGAGCTTATCCATATCTACTTTTTTAGTAAACTCACCATAATTAGATTTAATCCTGCAAAAAATATCTCCATTTTCATAAAAAATGTTGCACTTAAGACCATTAATTTTGCACTCTGTATTAACTCTTTTAATCACACGTTGTAAAAATGTCTTTTTAACATCATCAGTTAATTCACTATTTAAAATTTTTTTAAGATGTTCATGCAATTCTATATGATAATTGGCAAAAATATCATTTTCATTTATATCAGAGTACTCGTCACGAGTACTTTCAATTTTATTTGATATATTCATTTCTGTAAATTTTTCAATAAAATTGCCAACTATTTCTTTTACTCTATTTAATGTATTATATAATTTTACAGGTTCATTATATAGTTCCTTGCACTTTGAAAAATTATAGCTGCCGGTTGCTCCGGCATATCTGCTCTCTAAAATAAATCTGCAGGTATCTTTTATAAATTCATCATTTTCTGAAGCGAATATATTATATTCTGTAATATATGAATCTAACAATTTAAGTTCAAAACCAAAGCTTCGATTATAGTTTTCATTGTTTACGCCGGCGATTTCTTTAAATTCATGTGTATCCGGAAATAGAATAGTATAATCTTTTGTTTTTTTAATTGTATCATCAATACTAAATACATATCGCATTGAAGATTTTTTTGTTTCACTTTCATTATAATTAAAAAATTCAAGATTACCTACTCTTATGGCTTTCTTACCTGCTAATACCTGATATCCTGCTTTTTTCCATTCATTATATGATAACATTACATATACATTTGGGTTCTCTTCATATATGTGTAACAATGATACTATATCAAAGCTAGTCATATTCCCTCTACTCCAGAATCTTAAAAATCTTTCGTATTCTTTTTCATCATTAGTTACTCTTGAAACCGTATTTTTTATAAGATTTGAATATGTAATTTTCTCTTTAATTTCATCTTTCATATGTAAAAATCTCCTTGTGGTTTTTATATTATTG
>CAMWKO010000041.1 GCA_947174885.1 uncultured Clostridia bacterium | reverse complement strand
ATGTTTAATAAAAGTTTATGGAATAATAAAAAAAATATTAATTTTGATTAATATATTGTTTTCTTATTGCATAATATTTTAAGAAAAGGTAAAATATATGCGGAATTACAGTTATATTTTGCGGAGGCGTATCGTGAAAAAGAAAAGAAGAAAGAAACAAAAAAATAGCACTCTATATATTTTTTTTGTTATAGGCATTATATTGATTGCAGGTCTTATATATATTATAGCCTTTAAAGGAAGGAATAATGACAGTGAAAATGCTTCAGCAAATAATAATACTACTACGAATAGTGAAAATGTAAGTGATAAAGATGCAATCGGGGAAGAAAAAACAACAGATAGTACTGAATATCAAAATAAAGTCAATTTTGACAATTTTATAATACCTGAAGATATTAGAGGTTTAGACACGGAAATTATATCGTTGGGATATGATAAAAATAATTGTGGCAGAGATGAATATAACAGGCCGACTATTATAGCTGATATACAGAACAGGTATGGTAATAAGTATAATTCTATATTTGTAGGCGAGGGTGGCTCAAAGAAAATATATTTAACTTTTACAATGGGATATGAATACTATAATGGCGATGTATCAAATACAGAAGTAGTTATTAACATTCTTAAGGAAAAAAATGTTCCGGCTGTATTTTTTGTAGATGGTGGGTATGTTAGAAATAATCCTGATATGTGTAAGAAAATAGTTGATAACGGTTTTGTTTTAGGGTGCCATGGATATGACCATCCATCAGAGGGTGTTGCAACATATTCACTGGAGGAACAGCTTGAAGATGCAAGGAAAATATATACCGCAATTTATGATATAACAGGTGTAGAGCCATATTATTACAGATTTGGTTCAGGTATATGGAATGAAAGGGCATTAGCGTTATTAAACAGCTTGGGATTTAGAAATGTATTTTATTCATTGACATATTATGATTATGATGTAAATAATCAGCCGGATAGAGCTTCTACACTTAATATGATGATAGATAATATTCATGATGGTGAGATTATATATTTGCATACTGTATCAAATACATCTGTTTCTATATTAGAGGATTTTATAGAAGCAGCAAGAAGCAAAGGATATGAATTTGATATACCATAAATCGTGAAACGGTTTATGTGGAAAGGAACGTACTGTTTATGAAAAAAATAATTAATACAGATAAAAAGAATACTATTAGAAGATTTAGAGAAACTGTATCAAGTAGATTAATGCTGGGAGAACCAAGAATGGTAGGGTACTTTGTCAGGTCTTATGTTCAGCTTCAGCATATGTTTGGTGAAAAAGCATTTTGTATATATGATTTTATTATACATATAGAGGCTGTAGGTTATTTTAAAAAGTCAAAAGAAGATGAGAATGTTACTGAGTTAAATTATAAAATTATTAGGGGTTATTGGAATCCGTTATTGATTTTAATGTGGTATGCCATACCATTTATTCCTTTTTTTATGACTGTAGCAGCTAAAAGCCTATGGGATATGTTTCCGCCTGCTTTACTATTTGGACTGCCCGCTATACCAATAGGGCTTAGAATTATAGTTACATTTATTTGTTCACGGACTTTGAAGAAAGCAGATGAGGGTATTAAACTGTTAGAGGAGGAAATTGATTATGAGATTTCCAGAATAAATAAGTATCCAAAGTTTGATGTAAAAGAAAAACCAAAGGAAGGACTAGCTCCAAGAGTCTGATAAAAATAAGAGAACTACTATTTTAGAATTTATCTAATCTTCAGATGAAATTGGTCTGAAAGGATGATAAATATTAAGGTATTAGTTCTCTTATTTTTATGTAGATTACTTAATTATACGATTTTTAATATAATCAAAAATAATTTTAGTATTTATAAAGTAATACTTCTATATATTCTGTGCAGATTTTAATTCATTTGCAGAATTGTTAAGCGATTCTACAAGAGCTTGTACATCATTAACAATAGTCTGATTTTGCTCACCACTTGTATATGTTTCGCTTGAGTGGGCAGATACCTCTTCGGTAATAGCTGAGATAGTCTGAATACTATCAATAATAGCCTTGTTTGATACTGCCAGACTATTTACAATATCAACAAGAGTCTGAGATTGTGAGTGAATTATATTTACATTATCCGTAATTGTAGAGAAGCTGTCGGATGTCTTTTCTACAGTGACTATCTGTTCCTTGTTGCTGTCAAGTAATTTATAAATGGTATCAATCATAATCTGAAGCTGTTCAGATATATTTCTGATAAGAGAGGTAATATCTTCTGTTGCAGAGGTGGTTTGACTTGCAAGATTTGAAATCTCAGAAGCAACTACGGCAAAACCACGTCCAGCTTCACCTGCCCTTGCAGCTTCAATGCTGGCATTAAGCGATAAAAGACTTGTCTGGGTAGCAACATTTGTAATTAAATCAGTAATAGAATTCATTTGGTCGGTATATTCCCTAAAGGACTCAAGTGCCTTGGCAACATTATTGCCGGCAGTTTCTGATATTGAAGTTAACTGTTTAAGATTAGAAATATTTTTCTGTCCTTCACTTATTGCAACTACAGTTTTATCTACATCTTTTTCGATTTCATTAGAAACATTTTTTACCTGACTGATATTTTCCTGGATTTCCTCGGTCTTTAATAACTGATGCTGGATAGCTTCTGCTGACTCATATGTACCTGCACTAACCTCACTCATGGAAGAAATAGTCAAATCAATAGAGGTTTTAAGAGCAGTAATCTGAGTAGCTACATTAGATACGTCTCCGGTCATACTGTTTGAAATTTTTAGGATACTGTCAAGGAGGTCTGCCATTTTACTTTTATCGTTATTAATCTTTAACAGTTTCATATTATTAAACTTAGATGAAGTGTATGAAGTAGCAAGAAAGAAGCCAACAGTTACGAATACAAGCAATATTTGTATTTCCATAGTTACGATATCCTGACTAGATACATCTGTAGTAACAATTCTTATAATTGCAGAGGCTACATTAAATAAAGCTACAGCAGAGCCAACTGTTATGGTAAATTTAAAATTGTTAAAAAGAGTTATAACAATTAACATTGGAATAGCATATGTAAATACTAAATCATTTTGTGCAGTAAATAATAAAAATGCATATAAAATACCGAACCCAATACAATTTATATGCTTAACCAATAAGGATTCTTTGTTTTTGGAAAAAACTATCCATGAGGTAATAACAGTTGCATATGCAATTACACAGGTTGCAAGTATATATGGTAATGTACGATTGCCCTTTACAAGCTCCATAATATAGGCTATGCAAATAATAGTAACCAAGATGGTAAGCGTTACATTGGCAACTTTATTAGCAAGAGTATATTCAGAAACAGTAAATAATTTACCTTCTAAATTTTTTTTGATTTCATCTTTTCTTGAGATTTTTTCGTTATAATTTGTATTATCCATTCATAAGCCGTCCTTTCACATTAATAATTACGAACTGAGTTGCTTCTAAACTCGAGTCTATGATTATTCGCAGCCGCCAAATATAAGTATAAACACTTTCATGTGGCTCGCTATCTATATTATATCATATTTTATAATAGTTGAGTAGTAAATAGCAAGAAATAAATAAAGGCTATTTATATATGTTTAAGAGCTCAAAAGCTTTTAATATTTTAATAATTTATAAATTAGTAGAAATCTTGAGTTTCCGTATTTTTTATTTTTAGCTTCAAAAAGTCTTGTTGCCAAAGGCAACATAGACATCTTGCACAAAAAATTTCAGATGAAAGTTCATTTTCATCTGAAACTTTTTGTGCAAGATGCTTACATCATTAAGATGATGTAAGCTTTTTGAAGCTAAAAATAAAAAATACGGAAACTCTAAGTAGAAATGTATTGACAATAATAATATGATATGATACACTAATATCTGTTCGACACAACAGATGTCAATGCGCGAGTGGCTCAGCGGTGGAGCACCTCCTTGCCAAGGAGGGGGTCGCGGGTTCGATCCCCGTCTCGCGCTTTTTTGTTGCCCTGATTTAGATTCGTATAGTTGATACTTTTGTTCGTACAAAAGTCAATGTATGCTATTTATAAATAAAAAACGGTAAAGAAAATCAATTTAATCTTTACCGTTTTTGTTATTTCGATATATACGCTTTAATCATTCACTTTTTTTGCTTTTACTGAAAACAATACCTAAAGCAAATAAAACGATTGCAAATAATATTTGCATGCCATATCCGTATATGATAGTCCGGGTATTGTGATTTCCAAAACGCAAAAGCTCATTTTCTACATTTATATACCAGTAGCAGGGTAAAAATTTACCGACTGCTAATACTGAAGGAGCTAAAAGAGAACGGTCTACAAATACACCTGTTAAAAATGAACTGCCAAGACCTATAACATTCGCAAGCATGCTTACAGTATTTCTGTTTTTTAAAAATACACCGGCAGAGAAACTGATTCCTAAGCACACAATCATATATATAAAGCAGTTTAATATTCTTAACATACCTACCGTACTAAACATATCAGAAGAAAATCTTATAAGAGAAAATACGGTAAATAATAAAAATATGATAAGTCCCAGGCTAAAAGTTGATATTGCTATAAAAATATTCCTTTTTACGGAGGATAAGCTGCTGCAAAGCGTTCTGATTTTAATCTCTTCCGTGTTCATTGTAATAAGAATAGGAGTAATACACATTACTATTACTGAAAGTAAAATATATGTCAGGAACATATAAAAATAATGAGGTATTGAAATTTCGTCACTTGAGGTGCTGCCTGATACCGAAACCTCTGCTTCGGCTTTCAGAACATTTGCAGTCTTTTCATATGCCAAATCTGAATTGTCAAGCATATCAATATAAGCAGTATATACTGAAATGAAATTATTTAACTGAAGCTCTACGAACTCTGCGGCAACAGAATCAGGAAGCTTATAGGACTCCAGTGAAATATTATTGCCGGCAATAATATTTTCATAAAAGTTTTCAGGTATAATAAGTACATAATCTACACTTCTTCTATACATTGCATCTCTGATATCATCAATATCGGTATCTATATCTATAATATTATGCTTACTGTCGATGTATTTCAAAAGATTATTACTAAGTGAGGAATTATCATTGTCAATAACAGCTATGTTAATAGAACTTTCTGTAAATTCACTTGCAGTAGCAGTTGAATTAAATCTTGACATCATCTCTAAAAACACTATAAATATTATTGTATATGTTAGTATAATACCTATAGATTGTCTTGATATTTTAATAAATGCTTTAAAGACTTGCATATGTTTCCCTCCTTGTCATAAGGTAGCTTGTAAATATTAAAACTATACTGTAAATAGTTAAAACAGATATGCTTTGTATGAATTTATTATAGGTATCATAAATATTCAGTGAATACAGTGCATTAGATATAGCAGCTGCAGGGTTTAATAAATCCAGCAACGGAAGATTATCCTGAATAATATATTTAATGTCACCTATCATAAGTCCGCTTAAAAAGCATGAAAATAAAGATACAATTATGTTAAGTGCAATTTTCAGACTTTCACTGAGCTTTGGAAGGGCACCGATAAATGTACCTGTGCTGACACCTGCAAAAGAACCTACTAACGCCGTTAAGGTTATAAGAGGAAGGCTTCCGCCTAAATTTACCTTTAAAACATAATTTAAATAAATAATTAAAATTATGGATGCAATCGCCTGTATAATGTATGATGACATAAATGTTCCTAAAATAATGACACTCTTCCTTGTGGTTGATAAGTTTTTTCTTATGCCGACAGAAGAAAGATTTGCTTTAATACTCATTGATCCCATCGTACCTGAAAAACACATAAGACAGCACATGGCAATAAGTGAGTAATAATAGTTTGTAAATACATCTGTATTTCCGTCAGTTAGCTTTAATTCTTTTATATAGCTTATATCATTATTTATTGCAGACAATACTTTAGAAAGGGAGGCAGTATCATTTACGTCAATATCTGAAAGCATTGATACTGATTGAAGATACTTGTTTAGTATCTCTTTTAGAATGCTTTCGTTTATACCGTCACCGGAAATCATAAGAGATGGTATTCCGCCTGAAAGAGTAATAATACCTGTAACTTCTTCTTTCTCAAGCAGTTGTCCGGCTTCGATGGAAGAACAGTAAGTAGGATTTAGAAGAGGTAAATCATTTTCATCATCTGAAAGACTATCTGCAATCTCTTTAAAGTAGATATCACTATCAGAATTTTCCAATACTATGGCTACATTAATCGTATTAAAGCTTTCCGTAGAAGTAGAGATACTGCTAAAAGCGGCATAAAAACAGGTGCCCAGTATGATAGGAAATATAAATGCCCAGAATACAATTTCTTTTACACGGAAATTTATTTTAAGTCCGTATTTAAACACATGAAAAAACATAGTTACCTCCTAATCTCTTAACTCTTTACCGGTAATCTCTAAAAATACGTCGTTAAGTGTCGGCAGCTCTGAGTAGACTCTGCCTATATCAATATTCTCTTTTTTGAAATAATCTAAAACACGGACTAAATTGTGCTTTCCTCCTGAATAGTAAAGTTTAAGCTGGTTATTATTGTATTTCACATCATATACATGAGGTAAATTTTTGAGATTTGATAAAGTCTCTTCATTAATATTAAGTATTTCTATAGTAATGGTTTCACTGTTCTTAATCATTTTTAAAAGCTCATTTTTAGTACCTGTTGCAATCATTTTTCCTTTATCCATAATTGAAATCTGTGTACAGATTTGTTCGACCTCCTCCATATAGTGCGAGGTATATATAATGGTTGCTCCATTTCTGTTAAGCTCTAAAATATTTTCCAAAATTTTATTTCTGCTTTGCGGGTCAACTGCAACCGTAGGCTCATCCATAAATATAAGAGTTGGCTTGTGAGCGATTCCGCATGCAATATTAAGTCTTCTCAAAAGTCCTCCGGAAAGCTTTTTCGGGTAGAATTTTGTAAACTGTCTAAGGTCTACAAATTCAATAGCTTCATCTACATACTTTTTTCTTAGGGATTTATCTTTTACATATAGACCACAAAAATAGTCAATGTTTTCATATACGGTTAATTCATTATAAACAGCAACATTTTGTGTAACAACACCAATTTTTTGCTTGATATCATAACTGTCGGGTTTCATTTCTTTCCCGAATACTTTAATAGAGCCTTTATCAAAGGTAAGCAGGGATAAAATGCAGTTAATGGTAGTAGTTTTACCTGAGCCGTTTGGCCCTAATAATCCGAATATTTCACCCTCGGTGACATCAAGACTGAGATGATCTAAAGCAATTAATTCTTTGTAGCGTTTAACAAGCTTTTCGATTTTTATTATTGATTCGCTCATAAGATAAATTTCTCCTTTATTTTGTTAATAAAAAATTGATTAATGATAGATTGGTTTTTATATATTTAAATTTATCATTACAAAAATAAAAATATAAAAACTTAAGTATTTCTAATACTCTGATAAAAATTATAAAGCATATTACAAACATATTGTAGTGATATAATTCATAAATAAATGTGACATATGTCATATCTTTTAGAGTTTCCGTATTTTTTATTTTTACCTTCAAAAAGCTTACATCATCATAACGATGTAAGCATCTTGCGCAAAAAGTTGCAGATGAAAGTTCACTCTCATCTACAACTTTTTGTGCAAGATGTCTATGTTGCCTTTAGCAACAAGACTTTTTAAAGCTAAAAATAAAAAATACGGAAACTCAAGCATATCTTTTCTTTATTAAACTGATATAATATGATATAATTACAGTAGCTTGTTTTGAATGTTTAAGGTGAAGTATTTGTCTGTCAGGAGATTATATGGGATGATTGTGTTGATAGATAGAATAGTGCTTCTTTTGTTTGGTATGGTATCAATAAATATGAACTATTCTATATATAATGATAAAATTGTGGTATATGTTTTGATTGGGATTTTGGTTTTGTGCATTTCATATATATTTAGTTTGGTCAAATTAAAATATATTGAGCTGATATTCTATTTAGCCTTAATTTTTTTTGCATTATACTGTAGTGATATTATAGTGTTTTTTGGAATTATTTTATATGCACTTGTTTTACAATATATGGAGGACAAAAAGTATTTATACGGACTGTTGCTCTCTGTTATTTGTGTGTCTGTGTATGTAATGCTAAATAATGATTTTTTAAACAATGTATTCACAGTTTTAACATATATTTTGTCTATAATTATGGCAGTTAAAACCCAAAAGCTTATAGATAAAAATAATGCCTTAAAGGTTGTTAGGGATGACGGTATAGAGAAAAATAATATTTTGTCTGAAAAGAACAGATATCTGCATGAAAATCAGGAGAATGAAATATATATTGCAATACTTAGTGAACGAAACAGAATAGCGAGGGAAATTCATGATAATGTGGGACATCTTTTATCACGTTCAATTTTGCAGGTAGGTGCCTGTATTGCGGTTAATAAAAACAATCCGGTAGAAAAGATGTTACTTCCAATAAAAGAAACGCTTGATGAAGCTATGAACAGCATTAGGGAAAGTGTACATGATTTGCATAAGGAAAGCTTTGATTTAAAACAGGCAGCAGAAACCATTTTATCTGATATAAAACAATTTGAAGTTAAGTTTGATTATGATATATCACAGAATGCAGATAAGGATATAAAATATGTTCTTCTTACAATATTGAAAGAGGCCACTACTAATATATCTAAGTATTCAGACGGAGATAAGGTAATTGTAATTATGAGAGAACTTGAAAATTACTATCAGATGGTTATAGAGGATAATGGTAAGAAAATAAAAGATGAATACAAAAAGAGCAAAAAAAGTGTGGATTACGGAATCGGGCTTATTAATATGGAGGACAGAGTAAAAAATTTATCCGGGCTTATCAATTTTTCATATGAAAACGGATTTAGAATATTTATTTCTATTCCAAAGGAGGTAAGGAGATGAAAATAGTAGTTGTAGATGATGATGATATAGTTTTGATGTCCTTAAAAACAATTATAGAGGCCAGCGGGATAGAGGTAATGGCTACCGGCAAAAAAGGAACGGATGCTATTTCGTTATATGAAGAGAATAAACCGGATATATTGTTATCGGATATCAGAATGAATGATATGACCGGAATAGAAGCAGCATATAAGATACTTGATAAATATGGGGATGCAAAAATACTGTTTTTAACCACCTTTTCTGATGATGAATATGTGATAGAGGCGTTAAAGTGCGGAGCTAAGGGATATATTTTAAAACAGGATTTTGAAAGCATTATACCTGCTCTTGAGGCTGTATATTCAGGGCAAAGTGTATTCGGCGGTGAAATTGTAAAAAAAATTCCTACTTATAAAAGTACAAATAATATATATGAAAAGTATGAAGAAAGAGGAATAAGCGAAAAGGAATATGAAATTATTTCGCTTGTAGCAGAGGGATTAAATAATAAAGAGATAGCAGCAAATCTGTTTTTATCGGAGGGAACTGTCAGAAACTACTTAAGCAATATACTGGAAAAATTGGAAATCAGAGACAGGACACAGCTGGTTGTGGACTACTATAAACATAAAGAATAGAGGCATAAAAATGAAGAAGACAGAAGAAGATATCAGAGTAATAAATGTATCTAAAATTTTTAATGAGGCAGAGCCGTTTATAAACCTGATGATGCAGTATAGATGTGCTGTCAGGGAAATAGAGACAAAGTTATATGTGTTAAATGATGAGTATTCCGTGAGATTTGCAAGAAATCCTTTTGAGTCAATTAAATCCAGAATTAAATCACCTGAAAGCATAATTGAAAAACTTAAAAGGCGGGGTTATGAACTGACAACTGAAAGTATACAGGAGAATCTTACTGATGTGGCAGGTATCAGGGTAATCTGTTCATTTGTGGACGATATATATATGTTGGCAGAAAAGCTGGTACAGCAGGATGATATTATACTTATTAAAAAGAAAGATTACATCAGATATCCTAAGACAAACGGATATAGAAGTCTTCATCTTATTGTGGATATTCCTATATTCCTGTCGGAAGGAAAAAAGCATATGAAGGTTGAAGTACAGTTTAGAACTATTGCCATGGATTTTTGGGCAAGTCTTGACCACAAGCTGCGTTATAAAAAGGATATTGATAATCAGGATATAATAGTTGAAGAACTTAAATCATGTGCCGAAACCATTAATGATATTGATTGCAGAATGCAGCAGATAAGATATATGATAGAGGCACAGGGAAATGCAAAAAAATTGGAGTGATGCAGTACTGACTGCTTCACTCCAATTTTTTTGCGTTTCAATCGTTATATCAGCAAATATTTCTTAATTTATAAAATAATAAATTGCGATGTCTGTTTAACTACTTGACAAAGTATATATAAAGTGCTAATCTGGTATAGCAAACTAGATAAGGAGGGAAAATATGAAAGGTATTAAAGTTGGAAATAAAATATCAAAATATCCTATTATTCAGGGAGGAATGGGTGTAGGAGTTTCTATGCACAGGTTAGCAGGAAATGTTAGTAAAGAAGGCGGAATTGGAATTATATCGACAGCTGATATAGGATATCAGGAGGAGGATTTTGCAAAAACACCAATGAAAGCGAATCTGAGAGCTATCGGAAAAGAAATAAAAAAAGCAAGGGAAATTGCAGGAGAAGACAAAATAATTGGTGTAAATATAATGGTAGCCTTAAAAAATTATTCGGAAATTGTAAAGGAATGTGTAAAACAAAAAATAGATTTAATTATATCAGGTGCGGGACTTCCGATAGAACTGCCTGAATATGTAAAAGGAAGCACTACAAAAATTGCGCCGATTGTTTCTTCACTAAGATCCTGCAAGCTGATAGTTAAGCAGTGGATGAAAAAGTACAATTATGTACCGGATATGATAGTTATTGAAGGACCAAAAGCCGGTGGACACTTAGGTTTTAAAAACGAGGAGCTTGAGGGAACTTCAGAGCCTGAATTAGAAAATATTACAATAGAGGTAGTTGACTATATAAAGGAAATAGAAAAGGAAACAGGAAAAGACATTCCGGTTATTGCTGCAGGAGGAATATGGGATTCAAAGGATATAAAAAAATTTATGGATTTAGGTGCTGCCGGTGTACAGATGGCGACAAGATTTGTTGCTACCGATGAGTGTGATGCCTCAATGGAATTTAAGCAGGCATATGTTAATGCCAAAAAGGAAGACGTAAAAATAATTAAAAGTCCTGTAGGGCTGCCGGGAAGAGCAATTAAAAACAATTTTATAAAGCAGGTAGAAAAAGAGAAATGCAAAATAGACAGATGCTATAGTTGCATAAAAACATGTAATTTAATGACTACCCCATATTGTATTACAAAAGCATTGATAAATTCCGTAAAAGGAGAAACGGACAACGGTCTTATTTTCTGTGGAAGTAATGTAAGCAGAATAAAAGAAATTGTTTCAGTGCATAATTTAATGCAGGAATTAGTCTGTGAGTTATAGTATAATTTGCAAATTAAGTAAGCTTCTAAGGAGATATTAGAGTTTCCGTATTTTTTATTTTTAGCTTCAAAAAGTCTTGTTGAAGCTAAAAATAAAAAATACGGAAACTCAAGAAGGACATCATATAGATAAAAAAATATAAAAGCAGTATAATGTAGTTATACTGCTTTTATATTTTTGTAATTAATAATAAGAAAATGAGAAATGCTTTATGAGTTTGCACAATGTTTTAAAGGTAATATATGTAGTTTTAAGTTTTGGTTAGGAAAGCAAAAAAATAAGCGCGAGACGGGGATCGAACCCGCGACCCCCTCCTTGGCAAGGAGGTGCTCCACCGCTGAGCCACTCGCGCATTTGTTCTGACTTTCGTCGAACAGATGATATATTAGCATAGCAATTAAAAAATGTCAATAAAAAACAGAGGAAGATTTAAAAGAATTTAAGATTGAAGCATCAGGAGGAAAAATGACAACTAGAGAAGAAGTATTAAAATATGGCAAAAGTTTTAAGGATGTGTATGAGGATATGCCGTTTCGTGACGACAACTGGGTGTTATTAAGATACAGAAAAAATAAAAAAGCATTTGCATGGACTTATGAAAGAAACGGATATATGTGCGTAAATGTAAAGGTGGATACAACCTGGAGAGATTTATGGAGAAGTACATATAAAGCAGTACAGCCGGGATATCATCAGAATAAGGAGCATTGGAATACAATAATTTTAGATGGAAGTATACCGGAAAAAGAAATTAAGAGAATGATTGCAGAAAGCTATGATTTAATTGTAGGGAAATAATATTTTAGAGTTTCCGTATTTTTATTTTTAGTTTCAAAAAGCTTACATCATCATAATGATGTAAGCATCTTGC
>CAMWKO010000040.1 GCA_947174885.1 uncultured Clostridia bacterium | reverse complement strand
CATCATTATGATAATGTAAGCTTTTTGAAGCTAAAAATAAAAAATACGGAAACTCTAAGATTGCATAAAACTTGAACTTTTATTTATTACATGATATAATCCCCTTAAAAATTTTTAAAATGGAGGACAATTATATGGAAAAGATAAAAATGACAGTACCTATAGTTGAGATGGACGGCGATGAAATGACCCGTATTCTTTGGAAGTGGATAAAGGATGAATTACTCACTCCATTTATAGAGCTAAATACTGAGTATTACGATTTAGGACTTGAAAATAGAAATGCTACTGATGATAAGGTAACAGTGGAATCAGCAGAAGCTACAAAGAAGTATGGTGTAGCAGTTAAGTGTGCAACTATTACTCCAAATGCAGCCAGAATGACAGAATATACATTAAAAGAAATGTGGAAAAGCCCGAATGGTACAATAAGAGCCATTCTTGATGGTACTGTATTCAGGGCACCAATTATTGTTAAAGGTATTGAGCCATATGTTAAAAATTGGAAAAAGCCTATTACAATAGCCCGTCATGCATATGGAGATGTATACAAGGCCAGTGAAATGAAAGTCTCAGGTGCAGGTAAGGCAGAACTTGTGTTTACAGCAGAAGACGGTACCCAGACAAGAGAGCTTATACATAATTTTACAGGTTCCGGTATTTTACAGGGACAGCATAATATCAACACCTCCATTGAAAGCTTTGCAAGAAGCTGTTTCAATTATGCACTTGATACAAAGCAGGATTTATGGTTTGCTACAAAGGATACTATTTCTAAAAAATATGACCATACCTTTAAGGATATTTATCAGGAAATTTTTGATAATGAGTATGCCGATAAGTTTAAAGAAGCAGGTATTGAATATTTCTACACACTTATAGATGATGCAGTAGCAAGAGTTATACGTTCAGAGGGTGGATATATCTGGGCATGCAAGAATTATGACGGAGATGTAATGAGCGATATGGTAGCTACGGCATTTGGCTCATTATCAATGATGACCTCCGTATTGGTATCGCCTCAGGGATATTATGAATATGAGGCTGCTCATGGTACTGTACAGAGACATTATTATAAGCACTTAAAGGGAGAAAAGACTTCAACAAATCCTATAGCTACAATATTTGCATGGTCAGGTGCTTTAAGAAAACGTGGTGAATTGGATAATATTTCTGAACTTTCCGATTTTGCTGATAAGCTTGAAGAGGCATGTATCAAAACTATTGAAGATGGTAAGATGACAAATGACCTTGCAATAATTACTACAATGGAAAATCCTACAGTATTAAATTCAGAGGATTTTATCAAGGCTATTAGAACAACATTAGAAGGATTATTATAATTAAGAGGTGAAATAGTGGATAGACATATTCCGGTAACAGGAGAGATATATAGACATTTTAAAAATAAATTATATCAGATTGTGACAGTTGCCACACATTCTGAGACAGGTGAGAGATTAGTAATATATCAGGCGCTATATGGTGATTACACCTGCTGTGCAAGACCTTTGGATATGTTTCTTGGCAGAGTAGATAAGGCGAAATATCCGGAGAGCCTGCAGGAATACAGATTTGAGTTGGTGGATAAAAATTCACTTGAGAAAATTCATTCAGAAGCAGAATCAGGAGCGGTTTCGGAAGAAGGAACCGTAAATCAGGATTTACTGAATTTTTTAGATGCTGATACTTACGAGGAGAAGAAAAATCTGCTGGTTTCCATGAGAAGAAAAATGACAGATGAACTTATTGACAGTATAGCTGCTTCATTGGATATCAGTGTGGATGACGGCGAACTGGACAAGAGATATATTAGTTTGTATAATTGTGTTTCTACTATGGCAAAGTACGAGGTTAATAACAGATTAAGATAATTTTATAGCAACGGATTATAAATAATGTGGTAGCTTCAAAAAGTCTTGTTGCCAAAGGCAACATAGACATCTTGCATAAAAAGTTGCAGATGAAAGTTCACTTTCATCTGCAACTTTTTGTGCGAGATGCTTACATCATTATGATGATGTAAGCTTTTTGAGGCTAAAAATAAAAAATACGGAAACTCTAAGATAAGTACAATAAGTTGAATTTCGGAGTATTTTGTTTAATGTGTCATATCGCCTGATGACAGTAAGATTGCAAAGCCTAAGATAAAAATACGTAAGTTCAGGTTTTGAAAAGAGTTGAAAATAATGACAAAATGTATTAAACTATTTTGGATATATGCCGATATATATTCTGGATTATATTGTGAACATAACCGGAAAGTAAATAACATAGAATATTAATATTCATTTTAACCATGTTATATATTCTGGATATATAATATTAAACTATAGATACATATATGCTTACTTAATGTGAAAGGAGCCTTTTATGATACATTTAAAGAGATATTGGAAACAGATTGTAGGTGTAGTTATTACTGTTTTGGTAGTAGCAGTAGGAATGAAATTTGCCTTTGCGGATGAGGTCGGAATTGTCATCGCAACAGGAAATGTACATCAGAGTACATGGGATTCCGGAACTATTGATACGGTTACTGCTACAGTTACAGGTGTAACTCCGGGTCAGGGGAAACTTACCTGGACTACATCTAATGCAGAAGTTGTTGCTTTAACAGACAATGGCAATGGTACTGCCACGGTTTATGCTACAGGCGCAGGAAGAGCAGAACTTATAGCTACATATACAAATGGTGACTATATTAAAACAAGATCTCTTATTGTTTCAGTTAAATTGAACAGGGTAGATACACAGTATCAGACTCTTGAGGTGGGTAGTGGTACATCACTTAGTACAAACTATTCAAATTCAAATACAACACCGCTTACATGGACCAGCTCAGATGAAAATATAATCAGAGTATCAGGTGCTGGTACAAGTGCGGGTATGTGTAATATAGAAGCAGTAGGTAGTGGTGTGGCAACTGTGAAGGCTATGACACCTTCGCCGGATGGTCAGGTAGTAGAATATGTGGTCATTGTACCGGCAAGGTTTACAAAACATGATTATGTGGAAGTGACAGCATCACAGTATGTAAATGTTTTTGATTTGGGTATTACAAATACATTAAATGCTGAAAATGTATATTGGGGTTCTCTTGATAACGGAAGCGGAACTGTAGAAATTGATGCATTCGGTAATGTATATGGCACTGAAGCAGGTATTAAGCAGATATATATTTATCCTAAGTATGAATTTGCAGAGATAGATGAATTTGCACATCTTGATACGCTTTCAAAGATTATTAATGCATTTGGTGATACCGTAAATGTCAGAATAAACTTTGGTATCAATGGTGGAAATAAGACTATGTCAGTAGGAGATACCGCTACACTTACAGTAAATGTAGATGATTCGTATAAAAACAGAGTAAACTGGACATCTTCAAACACTTCTGTAGCAACGGTAGATTCCCGTGGAAATATCGTAGCCGTAAGTGGTGGTACTGCTGAAATTACAGCTACTTTGGATGGAAAGATTTTTCCGAACGATACGGCTACATCACATAGGGCAACTATTACGGTAGTAGTTATTGATAATTTTAAAGTAAGTGAAACAGAACATTATTTAAATAGGGAGGAGAGCTTTACACTTACTGCAATACCTACAGATTCAAGCGATTATACAACAATATCATGGCTTTCATCTGATGACAGTATTGCTACAGTAAAACCGAGTGAAAATAATAGATTTGAAGCTGTAGTAGAGGGTATAAAACCGGGTACGGCTACTATTACAGCTGTACAACAGACAAAAGATGGTGTAAATAAATATGCAACCTGTACAGTTTATGTAAGAGAAAAGGTTGAAGATGTTACTATGAATGAAAAGGAGATAGAGGTTACTGTTGGAAGCAGCTATCAGCTATCATTGATATTTAATTCAACATCAGGAAATACACCGGATAATTTGGCAGTAAAATGGGTATCTTCAGATGAAAGTATAGCAACAGTTGAAAGATCAACCAACATCAATGGACTTGTTACAGGTATAAGTGGTGGTGATGTTGTTGTTTCAGCTATTACTGAAGACGGAATACAGGTGGCATCTTGTAAGGTGCATGTAAGAGTACCAGTTACAGGAATTATACTTACAAAGCATATGGTAGAAACAAGTATGTCAATGGAGAATTACCAGTTATCATATACTATCTTACCGGAGGGAGATGGTGTAAACAGAAATGTTACTTGGTCTTCTTCAAATGAAGAAGTAGCAACAGTAGACAGCAATGGTCTTGTAACATTTGTAGCACCGGGAAAGGCTACAATTATATGTCAGACGGTAGATACCGGTGTAGACGGTTCAAACCTTATTGATACCTGTGAGTTTTATGTAAATCAGCCGGTTACTTCTGTAAAGCTTGATTATACAGATGTTACGCTTAGGATTGGTGATACATTCAGACTGACAGCAGAGGTAAATCCTGAGGATGCAACAAATAAGACTCTTTGGTGGAGTTCTTCAAATACAGATGTAATTACAGTAGACGAAACAGGATTTATAACAGCAAGTGGTAGCGGTAATGCTACAGTTATAGTTCAGTCAGCAGACAGTGGAGTAATTGATGTATGTAATGTATCGGTTTATCAGCCGGTTGAAACAGTGACACTGAATACACACGAAATGAGTGTAAGAAAGGGTACAATATTCTGGCTTAATGCTGTAGCGGGACCTGAGGGTGCGGTAAATAAAACAATTATATGGACATCTTCAGATGAAAGTATAGCTACAGTAGATGCTTCGGGAATGGTTACTGCTTTAAATCCGGGAGAGTGTTCAATTATTGCTACTTCACAGGATACAGGTATTTCAGATAAATGTGTGCTTAGAGTTACGGAGCCTGTTACAGGTATTTATTTAAATGCAACAGAAGCATATTTGTATACAGGAGAGAAGTTTGTAATTATCCCAACTGTAGAACCTTTAGATGCAGATGATAAGTCAGTTACATATCTTTCTAGTGATCCGGCTGTAGCAACAGTAGATTCAAATGGTATTGTTACCGGTGTAAGTGGTGGTAGTGCAATCATCCTTGTAACAACAGTTGAGAGAGGACTGGTTGCTTCCATGAAAGTAACGGTATACGAGTTTGTTACAAGTATTAAGATAAATAATAGTAGTCCATATATCAATAACGGAGTAACAAGAAGACTTACTGTGGATGTCGCACCAAAAACTGCAACAAATCAGGGAGTTACCTGGAGTTCAAGTAATCCGTCTATTATAAGAGTAAGTTCAAACGGTAATATTACAGCAGTAGGCTATGGAACAGCAATAATTACGGCTACGGCAACAGATGGAAGCGGCATAAGTGATTCGGTTATTATAACGTCTGTAAGACCGGTACAAAGTGTTACAGTAAACCCTACAAGTGTTACAGTTATGGAGGGTGGCGAAGTAACTGTAAATGTGACGGTTACACCAAATAATGCTACATTTAAGGATGTAGATTGGGTATCTTCAGATCCGACGATTGCAACTGTTGATTTTAACGGTACAATTACAGGTGTAACAGCAGGTGTTTGCTATGTTACAGCAACATCTACAGATGGAAATAATTTACAGGCAAGGGTAAAGGTTACCGTAAGACCTGCAATACCGGCTACTTCGGTAGTTATTAACTCATCAAGCATCACGATGTTGCCGGGACAGAGCAGAACGCTTACGGCAAGGCTTAAACCAACAAAATCTACTGACGGATATACATGGGTATCTGGTGATACTTCAGTAGCTACAGTGGATGCAAACGGAAATGTATATGCCAGAGGTCAGGGCGTTACAGAAATTTACTGTATTGCAGATTCAGGTATAGAGAGTAGCTGTGAAGTTATTGTATTGGCATTAAATGCTACAAGTATAACATTAGAACAATATGATTATTATAATTTAGATGTTTTTGGTGCAACTGAGTCAATAAAGTGGTATACTAATAATGCACGTGTTGCAACAGTTACAAATGGAAAGGTTATAGCACGTTCTGTTGGAACCTGTTATATTACGGCAAATGTAAATGGAAAAATACTTTATTGTAAGGTTACGGTTACTAAAATTAATAAATAGCAAGGAGATCATTGTTTATGAAATGCTCTAAATGCGGGGAAGTGGTTAATGAAAATCAAGGATTTTGTTTAAAATGCGGAAATCCTATACAAGTCACCCCCGATTTTAACTCTATTGAAAGTGAGTTAGCAAGCAGTGTGCTTGAACTTTTAGAAGAGGATGAGGAAAAAGACTCCAAAATAGAAGAATTATCAGAAGAAGAACCAATGATAACTGTCGATGTACCATATGATGAAATTAACATGGAAATTAAAATGGTAGATATCAACAGAAACCAGTCAGAAAAGCTACCAGTAGAGAAAAATACAAAAACTGACGAAAAGAGTAGTATTTCAAATAAAAGGGAAGCAAGTTCAAAAAAGGAAGAAAGCAAAAAAAAGAAAAAAATTATCATTACATTGTCTGTTATAGCAGCTATTATACTTATAGTAGCTGTTATTGCATTAGTATTTGTAATTAGTGATCTTAATGAGAAAAAGACATATGATGGTAATTATGAGAGAGCTGTTGAGGCAAGAGATAATAAAGAGTATGAGGAAGCAATAGAATATGCTTTATCAGCTGTCAGACTTGCAACCAGCAATATTGAAGAAATAAATGCCAGAAAGCTTTTAAAAGAACTGTATGAGAGCATAAATAGAATCAATGACGGTTATGCTGAAAATTTGTACGAGCTTATCAATCTGGGAGAAGCACTTCCTGAGAATTATCTTGCTTTGGTGAGATACTATAATGATAATGAAATGTATACAAAAATTAATGACGTGGTAGTTAAAATTACAGATGATAAGATATTTGATGTATTATCAAACTATATACCGGCTGCACCTGTAGCAGAGCAGGAAAGCGGAGGATATACCGGATATGTAGTAGTTAAACTTACTGCAGAAGACGGAAATAAGATATTTTATACTTTAAATGCAGAAGACAATTTAAATGCAGGTGTAGAGTATAGGGATGGTGTTAAGATTTTAGGAGAGGAATCTGCAAAGCTTACCTGTTATGCAGTAGATAAAAATGGTGTAGAAAGTAAGAGAACTACTTATGAATACACTATTGAGCAGGGTAAGCTGAATGGACCGGCAGTTACTCCTGCAAGTGGCTCATATACGGAATTTCAGCTGATTACAGTAGAAGTACCGGAGGGGGCTAAGGCATATTATACAACAGATGGCACAGACCCAACATCTGAGTCAGATGAGTACACAGAGCCAATAATTATGCCTAGAGGTACAAGTAAATTTAAGTTTATAGTATATGATTCGTTTGGACTTCCAACTGCCATTACTACAGAGTCATATAATCTTAAGATTGCAAGAGCATTGTCAATCAATGATGCTATAAAGATTGTTGAGGCAAAGCTTGTAAATGATGAGATTATGGATGAAGAATATAATACAGTATATGGTACTATGGGGGTGGCTTATGAGAAAACAGTGATTATAGGTAAGGATGAATTTTATATTATACTGGCAACAGAGTATAGTAGCGATGAATCGGTTATAGGTGTAACAATATATGGAGTAAATACGTATGATAGCAGTATCAATATGGATATTATTGATGCAAACGGAGAATATGTATTGCCATTAGATGATGATGAAAGATAGCGGTGATACTAAATTATAAATATAATTAAAATTTGAGATTTCACATTTTTTAATGGTTTATAAAGCTTACGATTAAAATACGGAAGCTTAAAAATTAAAGGAGCTGTCACATTAATCTGAGTTGATATTGATGTGACAGCTCCCATTCTATTATTCTATTCAAATATTTCCTCATACTTATCATCAATTACTTCTTCTACCAGAGTTGAATTTATATCGGGGAATTCCTTAAATATAATTTCCTGAAGCTTTTCCGTTCTTAGAATATATAGTTCTTCGTCTGTTAAACTGTCGCTATCGGATTCAGATAAAACAGAAGCAGAAATATCCGAAATATATTTTTTCTCGTCTATATATTTTATAAGATTATCCTTTATATTGTCATCCTCCTCAATTTGAGCTTTAAATTTCTTTGAAGAAAATAGACAGACAATTCCAAATATTGTAAATCCACCAAATATTATACTTAAAACTATAGTTTCAAAAATTCTGGTAGTTGCAGACAGAGATATATTGACAACTCCGGTATTTACTAAAATTATAAAAATAAATCCGATTATACCTACAATTAAAAGGCATATGGCAGATTCGTGATTGTCCTTATATTTTTCTTTTGATGATACATAATGCTTGCTCATGTGTAATTAAATCCTTTCAAAATTATATTATAAAAAGTATTTTTGACATTTTAATACTAAAAGTATTATAAAATACTTGTTATATCGTTGATTATATAATAAAATTTAATCTTAAACAAGGGAAGATACATTACTATACTGCTTAATAGCATCATAACTTTAAAGGCTATTACCATAAAATAAAGATACATAAATTCAACAAATGGAATACGGAAATAAAATTATATAGAACAGGTAAACGAAATGAAAATAGATATAATATGTGTTGGGAAAATTAAAGAAAAATATTTTAATATGGCAATTGATGAATATAGTAAGAGACTATCGAAATATGTAAAGCTGAATATCATAGAAGTGACAGATGAACAGACACCTGAAGGGGCATCTAAGGCAGAAGAGGATAGTATAAAGAAAAAAGAGGCGGATAGAATTTTAAAAAATATAAAGGATACGGCATATGTTGTTACCTTGGAAATATTAGGAGAAATGATAGATTCTGTTAAATTGTCAAAAAAGCTTGAGAATATCGGAGTGAATGGATATGGTCATATTGTTTTTATAATTGGTGGCTCACTGGGACTTCATGAAACCGTATCAAATCGAAGTGATTATAAACTTAGCTTTTCAAAAATGACATTTCCGCATCAGCTTATGAGAGTAGTACTACTTGAGCAGATATACAGAGGATATAGGATTATGAATAATGAGCCATATCATAAATAGTTGTGTATTTATATTTTTTAAGTGTTTTCTTGCTTTAACACCCCAGATATGGTAATATAAATAAAGAAATTTGTGTGATACGGAGGAAATGGGATGAATACGAATATATTGAAGAATGAAGAAAAGAATATGAATAATATTATGTTTTTTATTGGTATTATTCTTCCAATTGCAGCATTTGGATTTGTAATGATATTTTTAGATGGGACCATAAATGATGCCGCGGCTTTTGTATGGTCTATTGTAGCCGTTTTAACAAAGATTTTTGAGAAGTTTTTAGGTAAAATAGCAAAATATATATATTTATTGATTGTACCGGTTATGGGGGTTTTAACAATAGTGGTTGGAAATGATGGAAAATTTGCAGCAATGACACAAGCATATATGTTTATACTTATTGTATCCATTGCTTATTATGATACCAAGCTTATTATTACATATTCCATAGTTACAATATTATTAAATGCAGTTGGACTGATTTTATTTAACGAGGCATTTCTAAAAATGCATAATATTCCGGTATGGATTTTTATAGGTATAGTATTTGTAATGGCAAGTGTAGCATCTGTAATTGTTGCAAAGCATACCTGCAGCTTGTTTGATAATGTTGCTGAAAAAGAAGAAAAACTTAAAGAATTAATAAATAATGTAACAGAAACCTTTGACAGTATTGTAACATCATCAGACAGTGTTCGCTCATCAATAAACTCAGTAGAGGAGCTTTCACAGGAGATTGCTGCTGCAACAGAGGAGATAGCGAATAGCTCAGAATCGCAAATGTATGAAGTTGATAAGAGTCTGGTAGTATTTAATGAATTGGAAAATAAGCTTTTGGATTCAGAGCGTAGAGTAGTAGAAGCTATTTCAAAGATTGAAGTATTAAAGAGCAAAAATGATGAGGGAATAGATGCTGTAAAATCCTTGGCAGAAAAGTTTAGTGAAAATATTGAAGCGACTTCAAAGGCATACAATGGAGTAGAACAGTTATCAAAGAAGTCAGCATTGATTGGAGAAATTATATTAAGCATACACCAGATAGCAGAACAGACAAATTTATTAGCTTTAAATGCTGCTATTGAGGCTGCAAGAGCAGGAGAGGCAGGAAGAGGCTTTGCAGTTGTTGCTGATGAAATCAATGTATTATCATTACAGTCTACAGAGGCTACAGGAAAGATTGAAGAAATCTTAAAGGATATTATTTCAACTGTAAATGAAACTGGCGAGTTCATGAACAGCAATAAGCAGATTGTAGACGAGTCATCAGAAAAGCTTGATGGTACAGTTGAAATATTCAATATAATGATTAATTCAGCAGATGAAGTAATGAAGGTTATAAATGTTTTAAATGAAGAAATCAAGAATATGGCAGTAATTCGCGGAAATCTTTTGGAGTCAATGAAGCGAATGGAAGGTATTGCAGAAACTTCAAGTGCAAGTACACAGGAAATCAGTGGTTCGACAGAGGAATCTACAGTTGAGCTTGAGGAAATTGTAAAATCCATGGATAGTATTTTTAGTGACATGACAGGCTTGGCAGAAATGCTTAAGAAATAGACTTATAAAATAATTATCAACTTAAAAAGACAAGTAAATACTTGTCTTTTTTGTTATATTTTTATTAGATTTACGTATAATATTTTGTAAATTTATAAAGTATTTCAACTGTTAGAAAGGAATGTATATGGAAAAAATAGAAATTTTAAATAATAGATTAAAAAAGATATATAGATATACAACTGCGCTTAATTTAATTAATTGGGATATGCTTACCTGTACTCCTGACGCTTCAATAGATGTGATGGTAGATACAAGTGCAGAGCTGTCTACAAGAATTATGAAAATGAAAACCTGTGACAGTATGGGAAAACTGTTGGAAGCTCTTTTAGGTGAGGAGGAGTTTAAAAAATTAAATGATGTGGAAAGAGAAACAGTTAAAAGATTGAAGAAGGAATATGATGAATATAAAAATGTTCCAATGGATTTTTATGAAGAATATCAAAAGACTATTGGTAAGGCTCAGGAGGTATGGGCAAAAGCAAAGAATAAAAATGATTATAATGCTTTTAAAAAATATTTAGAAAAAATGATAAATATGGCTAAAGAGATGGTAAAGTATAGAAAGCCCGGGTGTCTGGATATATATAACGAAATGATAAATGACTACGAAGAGGGAATGAATACAGAAATGCTTGATAAGCTATTTTCGGAGATTAAGAATTATGTAATACCATTCATGAAGAAGATAAACGATACTAATAATAATTCCAATAATAAAAAAGATAGAAATGAAAGATATGGGGTTAATGCACAAAAGGAGGTTAGTAATTTTCTTCTTAAATATATTGGCTTTGATTTAGAAAGAGGAATAGTAGGAGAAAGTGAACATCCGTTCACTATGAGTATATCATATGGAGATACAAGACTTACAAATCATTATTATGACGATGATTTTATAAATCCTGTTTTTAGTATAATTCATGAAGGTGGACATGGTATATTTGAGCAGAATATAGACAAAAAGTATAAGTATACTCCAATGGAGGTTATAAATTATCTGGGGTTGCATGAAAGTCAGTCCAGATTTTTTGAAAATATTCTGGGAAGAAATATTAATTTCTGGAAGCCTATATTTGAGGATGTAAAAAATATATTACCGGAATATAAAGGGAGTCTCGAAGATTTTTATAATACAATCAATGTTGTAAGACCAAATCTTATAAGAATAAATTCAGATGAAGTAAGCTATTGCCTGCATATAATTTTAAGATATGAGATAGAAAGAGATTTGTTCAGTGGAAAGCTTGGAGTGGAGGAATTGCCACAGGCGTGGAATGATAAGATGAAAGAATATCTTGGTATTACTCCGGACAATGACTCTGAGGGAATATTGCAGGATTCACATTGGAGTGGAGGAAACTTTGGATATTTTCCAACATATCTTTTGGGTTCGATATATGATGGAATGTTTTTGGAAAAAATTGAAGAGGAGCTTGGCAGTGTAGATGAAATATTGGAGAGAGGAGAAATCAAAAAAATTACAAAGTGGCTCAATAAGAATATTCATAAATATGGCTCCAGTATAAAACCGGTAGAATTGGTAGAGAAAGTGTGTGAAAAAAAGGTAACAGCTGTACCACTAATAGAATATTTTAAGAGAAAGTATGAATTAGGATAAATAAATTATATTTTAAGATAGATAAATTATTAAAAAATAATAATATTATTATAATACTTTTGTATTATAATGATTTGTAAATATATATAAAAATAACATTAAATATCTTAGAGAAATATGAAAATATTTCGCATATCTTATTGAAAATATATTAATAAGTTGTCAAAAGTCTATAAAATTTCTATTGACATTAT
>CAMWKO010000039.1 GCA_947174885.1 uncultured Clostridia bacterium | reverse complement strand
CATCATCATGATGATGTAAGCTTTTTGAAGCTAAAAATAAAAAATACGGAAACTCAAGCAATTATTTTCTTGACATTTCCATATATAAAAAATAAAATTTACTATATCTTTATTTTTATTGATTAGAGTGTCAAAAATACTTTTGGCACTCTAATCTAATTACAGATTTATGCAGATACAAATTTGAAATTAACATAAGGAGTACTATGAACTCATTCCTAAGAGCCTTAGGCTTTAGCAAATATAAAACCAAACAATCCATGCGTGACATTATTGCCGCCGCCTCCATATATCCCGAAACAATGGACTATATCAATGGCGAAGATGGAAAAATATATGAATTTACTCATTTCTATGGTAACAGCTTCGGCATTAAATTCTATGGAACAGAAGCAGATTATGACTATGAAATAGACAGCTTTATTCCGTTTGTAGAGGGCAGTGACTATTTTATACCACAGGATTTGTGTATTGAGAAAAGATATATGGATTTTTCATTTATTGCATCATGCGAGGATTTAAGGGTAGGAGTATCTATTATATTCCACCTTATAAATCCTATTGACTATGTCAATATAATATACGGAGAAAAGGTTATCCAGAAATATCTTGTTGCCTTTTCTGCTCTTTCCTTTAGTGGCACGATATTACTGCCTATTACCCAGTCTCCCGGTGATGCAAAACGCAGGCAGGAGAATGTAAACAGACGTGCAAGGCTGATTGCCGCTGCCAGAATGGGTGATGAATCTGCCATAGAAAGCCTTACCTTTGAAGATATGGATACCTATGCAAAACTTTCAAAACGTATCCGCAGTGAGGATGTATTTACTATCGTAGAATCTTCATTTATACCATATGGTCTTGAAAGTGATTTATATACTATAATTGCCGATATTGATAAAGTAGATGAGGTAAAAAATTCACTTACCGGTGAATCTGTATATATTCTTAAGCTAAACTATAATGGTTTGATTATTACTACAGCAATTAACAAAACAGATATTGTGGGTGAACCTCTTCCCGGCAGACGTTTCAAGGGAATTATATGGCTGCAGGGCAAAATTAAAACCATAAGTGCAGATTAATATAATGCCAAAGGGAACTGTCATATCTCTCTTTTGTTCATAACAGGAACACTTGCAGCCACGAATACCACGGACAAAACGCCGGTTACAATAACGGCTTTCATATATGAGCCTGCACCTGTCGCATCAGATAAAAGCGAAGAGGTATCCATCAGCATTGTCGGCATATATTCCCGTAATTTTGGAAGTAATCCGGCAAGATATACTGTTAAAACTGCTCCGCCCGTTCCCAGAAGAACACCTGTGTTATTCTTAAGTATCACCGAGAAAAGTACTATTAACGATATTACCCATACTCCAAACAGCCACCAGTATACAACTGCCGGAAGTAAGTTATGGGCAATGGTGTTATCCCAAAAATAGGAATTGTATATATAGGTAATGGCAAAGCAAAAATAATAGCCCAAAGTCCAGAGCAATAACATCATGGCGGATTTTGCAAGCACTACTTTGTATCGTGACAGTCCTTTTGTGAACACAAGCACCAGACTTTGCGACTGATACTCTTTTGTAAATATATTACTGTATATAAGAACAAAGGCAATAAGTCCTATGGGAATGTTTTTAAAATATTGTGTCCAAGAGGTTAGTGCATCTACCGAAACCTCCGTTACAATCAAACCTGCTTCGGCAAGTGAGTCTGCCTTAAGTTCCATCATCCATGGTGTCAGCTTTGCGATTGCCGGACTCATAATACCAAATAATATAAACAAAATTACAATATAAATAAATTTTCCGCTTCGGACACTTTCAATCCATTCTTTTTTTATAAAGGCAAATAGCGATTTCATTTCTTCATCACCTCCAAAAACACATCTTCTAAAGATGGCTCAATCCGTTCCATCTTTTGTATGGAAATCTTATTTTCATATACATATCTTAGTACATCAAAGACTTTGTTTTCCTCTCCTGAAAAAACAAGTGTATTTTCCTCTGTATGTCTAATATCCTTAAAATTATCCATGAGCTTTTTTGTATCTTCTCTGTTTATTACTTCAAGCGTAAATTCTTTAGAGGAACGAATATTTCTAATTTCAGAAACCTTGCCCTGCATAACGATTTTTCCCTCATTAAGAAATGCAACCTCTTCACAAATATGTTCCACATCTGAAAGGATATGTGTTGAAAATAGTACCGTTGTCTCCTCCTTTACGGCAACAAGAATATCAAGAATTTCTTTTCTGCCTTCCGGATCAAGTGCGGATGTCGGCTCATCACATATTAGCAGTTTGGGACGGCTTAATAATGCCTGTGCAATACCAAGGCGTTGTTTCATACCTCTTGAAAAACCTTTTATACGATGATTTTCATTTTCAAGTCCTACAAGTGACAGCAGCTTTGTACTTCGTTCTTTTATGTCGGACTTTTTCATTCCACATATCTCACCACAAAAAATCAGATATTCAAATGGCGTCATATATGAATAAAACTCCGGTACATCAGGAAGATAACCAATATATTGATTGGTTTCTGTCTGTCCCCAAACTACTTTTTTGCCTGATACAAAAATCTGTCCGTCATCAGGTTTTAGTAATCCAAGCACTGCTTTCATTGTTGTTGTTTTTCCTGCTCCATTCCTTCCTACAAACCCAAACACACTATTAGAAGGCACAGACAGATTAAGTCCGCAAAGTACTTCTTTATCTCCAAAACGCTTTTTTAGATTTGTTATTGTCAGCATATCCATTTTACTCTTCCTCTTTTCCCAGTAGAAAATATAGTATAGGACCAATAAACTGCATTCCTATAATTGTAACTAAAATCCAAAGAGGACGTGTTCCTCTCTTATACCGCTTATGTGTTAAAATATGCTTCAGTGTATATCCAAGCAGTATAAACTCGGCAATAACGAGTGGAATTATGAATGGTAAAAAATCAATGATTTCATCCGGCATTCTTTTCTTTCTCCTTTCTTTCTCCTCCATAGGTTTCTACACAGAAACCATGATGACCGCAAGATGTGCAGGTTAATTTTCTTGTGTTCGGTGTATGTCCTGCCCAAAATGCCTGCTTAAAGGCAGGTTTAAATACCGTATGACATTGCGGGCATATATAAGCAACGATTTTGAAATAGAAATAAGAAATTCCTATGCCCATTGCCAAAACTGCACACATACCAATGGCAAACGGCCACCAGATACCTTTCTGAAGCCACAGAATAAGCGTACCGATTTCAATAATATCAATAACAATACCAAGCGCAATCATAACTGTATGGACCTTGCGAAGTTTTTTCTTGTTTTCCATAATGTGTACTATGTCCCCTATAGATTCAACAGAGAAATGTTCCACTTTTTTAAGAGACTGTTTCAGCTCCTCTAATTTATTAAGCCTTGACCGCCTCTCTGTAATTTCTGCACGAAGTGTCTTTTCCTGTTCATCCAGCAGAATTTCTATAACATCTTCAGGATGCTCCTCTGAAAGAAGTTCTCCTATTGATTTTATAGGTAAATCAAGTTCACGAAGAAAGCAGATAATTTTCATTTTTCTTAAATCTTCCTCCGAATAAAGTCGTCTGCCTCCCTCGCTTAACTCACTGGGTATAAGAATTCCACGTGAGTCATAATACTGAACAGTTCTGACTGACACTCCACTAAGCTTTGCTATTTCTCCTGTTGTATATTTTGACATAGCTTTTTACCTCCTTACAGCGATACTTTACTATATTACGCTGCGTTACAAGCAACAGATTACGCAAGGTAATATTTTAAAAATTATTATAATTTAAAAATAATAACAAAAATAGTTGCGTTCGCTACTATTTAGATATTTACTTTTTCCGATAAGTGAGGTGAAGATTTACATGAATGATAATTTTTCAGCTTTGGAACGTAGTATTACCATATTGGACCGTCTTATGAAAATGTACTATGATCATGCTCTGTCTGATTATGAAATTGGCTGGGGACAACAATTCTATGTTGAATATATTTATGATCATCCCGGTGCCTCTGCACAGGAAATGGTCGAATGTATACGTGTCGACAAAGCCACTTTAACAAAAACTGTTAAAAAACTGTCAGAAATCGATTACATAAAAATAGTGACTGATGAAAAAGATAAGCGGATTAAGAAAATGTATCTTACCGAAAAGGCAATTCCTGCAGCGAAGAGGATTAAGGAGATACATAACAGCTTCTACCAGACATTATGTTCAGGTATTTCCGCCCCTGATATTCTGCTAACAGAACAGATATTAGATAAAATGATGAAAAATATTAACCAAAAAGTATGGCACAGAATGTAGAATCCTTATGAACAACACTCTCGGATATTATGGAGAATTATCACAATATGGCAGAGATATTCCTCTTGCCTGTGTAGGTATTATTTCAAAAGTTAATGTTGCCTTTAATTCTGTTATTTTTGGCATTTCACAAAGTACACAGCCTATTATTGGATTTAATTATGGTGCCCGGAATTATTCCCGTGTTAAAGACACCTTTTATAAAGCAGCAAGAGTTGTATTTGCTGTATCCGTTGTTGCATTTCTCTGCTACCAGATATTCCCTCGACAGATTATTGGCATCTTTGGAGAAGGTAATGAACTGTATTACGAATTTGCATTGCGCTATTTCCATATCTTCCTGTTTTGTATATTTATTGTAGGATTACAGATTTTATGTTCACAATTTTTTCCGTCTATCGGAAAAGGAGGAATCGGAACCTTTGTATCTCTCAGCAGACAGGTATTTCTTTTCCTCCCGCTTGTTATTATATTTCCATTAATAATGGGAATTGACGGTGTTTTATGGGCAGGTCCGATTTCGGATGGCTTATCCAGTGTGATTGCACTGTTTCTTGTAAGGCGTGAAATGAAAAAATGGTAAAACCGCTCGCAGATATATATATCATCTTTCTGACATATCTGCTTTCAATTAAATACCTTTTATTTTACTTTCAATAGTCCTATGTCTGCCTTATAAATGGGAATTTTAGGTTACTTTATATATAATTACTAAAACATTGTTATAATGCTACCCACAATCAAAGCAATGGCGGATGCTATAATGAGAAAATTTACTATCCATTGGGATATTTTCATCTTCTCATTTGTTTTATTATGTACCTGAACATTTTTTTGAACATATTCTTTAGTATTTACTTGATTGTTCAGCTTGACATTTGCCTGAACATCTATTTGTATGCTTGATTTATTGTTTATATAGAATTGTTTTGGCGTTTTATTTTTTACTTTTGTATTTTGATATAATATAGCCATGGGGTCAGATTGATTCAAAATACGCTCATAAAATTCCCTAATCCAGTCAATATCCTTTTTTTTACATTCCTCTTCATTAAATGCATCCTCCGCATGTGCCAGATTATTTCTGATATGACGAAGCCGGATTAATTGTTCCAAATCGTTTTCCCAATTTGGAATATATCGATAATTGGCTTTTGATACAGCCTTCATATCATCAATATAATGCGTAACACCATATTGATCGTTGTATATTTCTTTGCATAATTTATCTAAGTGTTTGAATTCCTCAAAGAAATCATAATTCAAATTATCCATTCTTACCTCCATAAATTGAAAAACACATAATTTCTCTGCCTTCAGTAAAAATCCAGACTGATGATACAAAAAAATTGTTCAATCATTTAGACATATGCTATGTCTTTTCAATATTAAAATAATTGCACATTTCTCTAATCTCTAACAGAATTAGTATAACAAATCTTTTCATAATTTTACAGATATTTTACTATTATGTCTGAAAAGGTCATACAAAATCGAAATAATATAAAAAACGCCGAAAACCTTTAAAACAAGAAACAAAGTTTCTGCCTTTCAGGATTTCCGGCATTTCTTAGAGCGTCGCTAAGAGGATTTGAACCTCCGACCTACCGCTTAGGAGGCGGTCGCTCTATCCAGCTGAGCTATAACGACATTTAAAAATATTTTATTAGGAGATTTGTCATTCTATTACTCAGAATAACTCATCTTTATTATTCTAACAAATAAAGTCTTAATTGTAAATACCAACGTTTTATGCTATACTCCTATTAATATGTCTTAATGTAAGAATACTTCTATTTTTACATGCTACAGGATATTTTGAAATTAAGTTTTTAATTTTTCAAATTTAAACAGAAATTTGAACCATAAATTATAAATGCTCTATTATTATTGCATTTATCTTATAAGAAATTAACACGAATAAATTATAAAAATATTACAAAAACATAGGAGATTATAATGGATACTAAACAAACTAAAAACTATGGCACTACTTATTTTGCTTTAGCATTTATTGTTGCTGTATTATTTGAACTATACTTTATAATGACTAACCCATACAATTATTTTATGCTTATTGGTATTGGTATCATTATGTTGATTACCGGATATCTGACCTTTGACAGTATTGCCAAATCAAAGGCTGATGCCGCAAACCGCCTGGCAGAGCAAAACGATATGATGCTTAAGGCAAGTAAGGCAATATATTTAGCTACAAAGCGTAGCTCACAGGAGGCCCAAAATCAGCATATCCAGAATATAAAAGCTATTGAATACTTTATGAATAATATGATTTCCAATGAAAAAGACATGGTCAACCTTATGATTGCCAAAAATGAGGAAATCGTAGCAAAACAGATTACAACAAAGACGGAAGCTGATGATATGAGTTCACTTATTGAACAGCTGTCTGCTTCAAATGCGAAGCTTGCAAAAGAGGTACAGTCTGTTATCACTGTAAATGAACTGGTAAAGGCTAATGCTGATTTGGTAAAAAATGTACGCGAGGTTCTTCATGGCAATCAGTCCTCACTAAATACAGATAACATTTCTGAATACATTTCAGATGCCGTTGGTGATATATTGAATGATAGTGAACAGGCAGATAAGATGACTCCAATTTCTGATTCTTCCAATACAAACACTTCATATGACATACCGGGCCAAAACGTATCTGTAGGACAGGAGCAGTCGCAAACTATTATGAATGACCAAACTGATATTACAAATACTGACATTGATTTTGATAACATTTCCGACAATTTTAACGTTAATACTTTAGACGATGTTTCTGAAGATTTCAGTATTAATACTTTAGATGATCTTTCTGAAGATTTTTCTACTGAGGATATAGTTATAAATGAATTTTCCTCTACTGAAGATACAGCTGTTTCTGATATATCAGTTCCAATGGAACAGGAACCGGATGAGTTTGACTTTGAATCTTTTGAACTGCCGGAGCTTGACAGTAACGTACATATAGAGGAGAGTGAAGCTGCTACTTCGCAGGAAATTATAGATGATGTAAATATCTCTACACTTAATGATATGGTATCTGTAGAAGGTGATACTATTGTACCGGAGATTTCAGAAGAATTAGATAAGGAAATGAGTGAAGAGCCTTCTGATAACGTTACGTCTGAATTAGAGGAGATTCCAAACCGACAATTAACTGAAGAGGAGATAGCTGCGCTTTTTGCCAACTTATAATTCTATGAATTACATTGTATTAGATTTAGAATGGAATCAATCACCTAGGGGTAAGGAGGGTGAAAATCCCAAAATCCCCTTTGAAATAGTTGAAATTGGTGCTATTAAGCTTAATGAACACCGTGAGATTATTGATAGTTTTAGCAGACTTATTAAACCTGTTGTATATAAAGAGCTTCACCATATTATAAAAGAACTTACGGGCTTTACTATGACAGAGTTAAACCAGGGGGACGATTTTAAAACCGCAGCCAATGATTTTATCAGATGGTGCGGTGAGGACTACAAATTCTGCACATGGGGTTCACTTGATATTACAGAGCTTTTTAGAAATATGAAATATCATCATATAAAGCTACCGGCACCTCCGGTTTTTTATTATGATTTACAGAAGGTTTTTAATATCGTGTACGAAAATGGTGATAGAACTACCCGCTCATTGGAATATGCGGTAGACTATTTAAAGATAGAAACAGATGATAATTTTCATCGTGCCTATTATGATGCTCTCTACACAGCATATGTATTTCAAAAACTGGAACTTGATATTATTCATAAATATTACTCCATTGATTACTTCCAAGTTCCTAAAACTAAAGATGATGAAATCAATTTAGTATTTGATACATATTCAAAATATGTATCCATGGCATTTAACAATAAATCTGATGCTATGAAAGATAAGGAAGTTACCTCTACTATATGCTATAAATGTGGCAGAAAAGCAAAAAAGAAAATCAGATGGTTTTCTGACAATTCAAAGGTCTATTATTCTTTAAGCAGCTGTCCGGAGCATGGACTTATTGAGGGAAAAATCAAGATGAGGAAAATATCTGGTGAAAGATACTTTATTATAAAAATTTTAAGTCTTACAGACGAGAAAGGTGCCGCTCAGTTAAAAGACAGGCAACTGGAAATACGTGCAAAACGGAGACGAAAAAGACAGGCAGGAAAATAAGCTGATTATTTTTCTGTCTGTCTTATTGTACCAAGCATTAGCACAGTCTAATGGGTAAAAGCCCCCAGTCTGCCCCATACGACTATTCAAATCCCAACCCCTTTGCTATCCCATACGCATCCGCTTTTGCCCATTCTATAGCCAAATCTTCTGTCATTGCCTGTCTTCTCACTTCTTCCACTGTATGATATCCATGTTCTATGATTATTCCCGGCACGCCAACATTTGCCGCACCACGAAGCACACCATAATAATCTCCGTTAGTTCCCCACCTGTAGCAGACAGTTCCTTTTTCATCAATGCTGTCATTAAAATCACTCGTCCACAATTTGAGAGAATCCAAATCGACCCGTTCAAATTGGTCCGTAAGGGACAATCCAAGCCTGTAGCTTGTTGCCGTAACGGTTGCTCCTATCTCATTGGCAATGGCGACAGCCTGCTCACTACGGCTTGCTATCTGATTGACAATAACCAGCGTCTTATTAATTTCTAATGGCTGCTGCCACGTATCACATCCGTTTACATTATCATTATTCGCATTTGTGTGAATTGAAAGAAACAAACTGCTCCCTGCGGCATATTCTCCCCTAAGGCTGAGATACTTACTGTCCAAAGTAGCATTTGTGTAATTTCCTATTGTAATACTGTCCGTTTCCCGGGTCAGATAAGAATCTATCCCATACTTCGCCAGTTCCTCCCGTAATGCAAGTCCGACTTTAAGCGTAAATATTCCCTCTTGATAACCGTACATATTTTCGCCGGATACTGTCGTTGTTCCTTTGAAATGTCCCGGATCAATACATATCAGAACATTGCTTGCCACGACCGTACTTCCCTCTGTTCCTGTATACAATGTGCCATCTGCAGCTTTCAAATCTATTCGGTATTCATACCGTACAGGTTCTGACGTTGACAAAACATCTGTAAATCCGTACTTATATCCCGCACCATTTGCAGTTTCCACGATTTCACGTGTATCCTTCCCTACTTGTACGACTCCGATTTTCTCCCATTCGGCAGATGCTACGTTGACAGATGTTCCTCTCCGCATAATAATATACTGCCCGCACTCCGCAAGTTCGTCATCGATACTGTTCCACACAATAAATATCTCCGCAGATGATAGTCTTTTTGCGACAATGTCTTTGATGGTATCCATTTTCATCACTTTGGGTATATCATTTCTATATTCTTCCGTTATTTCTTCAGAGTTTAACTCAGTCTCGATTTCCTCTCTTAAAGGAGCTGAACTTTCCTCAGTCTCCTTTTCTTCTCTTAAAGGAATCGAACTTTCCTCAGTCTCCTTTTCCTCTCTTAAATGGACCGAGCTTTCCTCAGTCTCAATTTCCTCTCTTAAATAAGCGAGCTTTCTGTTTGGATAATAGCTGTCTGTCTCTACATTACCATTCTCCGAAAATCTCTCATCGTCAGCATACAATCCCATTTCATTTCCGGAATCCCCTGAACTTAAAAGCAAACCAAAAACTATCGCTCCCACAGCAATAATAGGTAGCAAAAATATGGCAAACTTGAATATGTTCTTTTTTCTCCATTTTTTATATACATTTTTTATATCCATTTTTCTTCTTTTATACCGTTCCTCCATGTGCTTTTTCCTGCTTTTATAATACTTACTGTTTTCATTTTCAAATACCAAAAACACAGAACTACACTATTTATAGTGCCGCCTGCTCCAGGATGTCATAACCCATAGTGTTTGTCAACCTCTCTTTCTTAATATATTTAAAAAATTATTATAATTATTATACCAGAAACTATATTATCACACAATAAAATTTGGTCTTTCACCGAATAACCTGATAAAACTAATCAAGTAGCAAGACAAGCCGAAAAATAAGCAGCTTATTTTCCTGCTTTTGATATCCTAACAATCTGTTTCCCTCACATTTATCTTATTTTTCTGATAATAGCTTTCTACAATACTCTCTCCAACAAATCCATCTGATGCACCACTACAACGAATTTTTAAAGCTGCAAATATTTCTGCCCTGATTAGTGCTTCCAACGCCTGATATCCTTTCATATAGTAATTTATAAAGGCTGAAAACAGCGCATCTCCTGCTCCAATAGTATTGACAACTTCATCTATATGTACCGCTTCTAATCTGTATACTCTATTTTTAGAGCGTTCCCACATCAATGCACCCTCTTTTCCAAGTCCGATTACTATAATTTTTGATGGAAACCTTTCTTTCAATTCTAAAATAAAACTTTCTGCACTACATGGTAATTGCTCATCACTCAAAAATAGAATATCTGCACACTCCATAAATTCTCTGTTATATTCATCATTAATGTCACTTAGTACATGAACATCACTTGCAATTAATTTCCCCATCTTCTTTACCTTTTTTAATATTGAGCGATTGAAATTAATATTACACAATATAACCAGTTCACTATCCTTTATTGCCTCCTCCACTCCAAATAATTCTATTTCCTTTTCCTGAATATCCTTTAAATCACAATATATCTGTCTTTTACCCTCTTCGTCATATAGTGCAACAGTAACGGGTGTTTCTTTTAACTCATCAAAAATAAATGATTTACCTATTTTTTCATACTCCAGCTTTGACAAAATCCTTTTACCCTCTTCATCCTTACCAATAAAAGATGATATTTGTATTTCATTTCCCAGTGTAATGAGAGCTTTTGCAACATTATAAGCAACACCTGATACCTCCGATTTGATGCCAAAAAAGGGATAATCAATTGGATAATATTCTATCGGAAATTTCCTGACCCTCAATGTTGTTTCTATATTAATTAATCCCGATACTATTGCTTTCATTTTACACCTCATCTTTCTGCCTTATTTCAAAAGCCGTATTTAAATATAAATTACTGTCATATATTTCTTTTCCATATTTATCTCTTAATTTCAATAAATATATATCATTATGGATATGCTCAGATAATATTTTTATATATAATGTATTATTGCTTATAGTTCCATTCCATTCCTGTAGTTCTATTCCTCCGTCAGCTATTAATGAAAGTTCACCATCTACTACTAACATAAGTCTGGACGGAATATGTTCCTTATCCATATTTCTATAGTGAGAATAAAATTCCACATCAACTCCCAAACCCAAATCATAAAACGAAAAAATTACTACTCTGACGTTTCTTTCTTTTAATATCTTTAATTCTTCACTAAGACATGACAAATCAAAATCCGCATTAATATATACTTCATTCTCAGCACTTTTTAATATTGTCTTCGCCTTAAGAATAACTGTATCAAATCCTTTAAAAACAAGATTAATATTTTCCCGCCTTAATTCCTTATATTCTTTTAATTGTTTTTTGGATTCCCGTATTGCCCTTGTAATTTCAGAATACATTTTTCCTAAAATGACTTCTGGCTCCTGTGCCATATACAATGCAGTATTATTAGGTACCATTTCGACCATCCCTTTTTCCAGCATATGCTCTAATGCATTGTATATTGATGTTCTGGATATCTCGATTTTTTTAGCCAGTTGATATGCCGATAAAGGTTCCGTACCTAATAATGCCACATAAATCTGTGCTTCCAATTTTGTAAAATTCAGCTTCTCCAGATTTTCTTCTATTCTCATACTTTATTCCACCTTTTTAGTTGTACACTTTATACAACTATTGTATATTATATTAATTATTTTTACAAGCATAAAATTTTATGGTTTACTTATTTTTGGCTTCATAGGTTAATAACATTTTATAGGAGTACAAGCCATATCACGCAAGACAAAAATAACCGGCAGATATTATCTGCCAGCTATTTAAAAATCTATTTCACTGTGGTTTTTTATATGAGTAATTGCTTTCTATTTTATTGATAAATCTCTTTTGCGAATCACCGAGGTCAAAATCACTCCCAAAAGTCCTGCCATCCCTAATAAGGTATAAATAA
>CAMWKO010000038.1 GCA_947174885.1 uncultured Clostridia bacterium | reverse complement strand
ATAAAAAGCAGATAATAGATAGTATTAATTTTTTCGTATATTAAATGCAATATAAATATTTTACTAACTTATTGACATATACCAAGAAAAATAGAAATAAAAGATATAAATCCAAATTTGTACCGGTCATACTAACCTTATTATTCGTAAAGCAAAACACTTAAAAACTTTTTTATCTCGTATGTTGTAATAACAACACAATAATTATTGCTGTTACATAATTTTTTAAGTTAACAAATATTTATTTTATTTTTTATAATGATTGCAGTAAAAATTTTATATTACAATTTTAAATTTAATTGTCTATATTTTTTTTAATTTTTTATAATAGGATTTTTACAATCTCATAATTATATTTAGTCAAAGCCACCAGCTTAGATGGTGGCTTGCTCTGCTCCTATAAGAGACTATTACTTGCAAAACCTAAAGGCTTACTGAAAAAAATCCACTTTTGCAATATCTGCTTCTCCACCCTTTGTCTAAGATATTTCTGTGGCAGTCTTTATTTTTTGCTTTTACTTATTGACTTTCTCATGCTATAATTTATCTGCTCACATGAGGCAAAACTTCTTTGTTCAAAGTGTAGTTGGCAAACCAACATTTTTAAATTATTGGAGCTTTTTGCTGTAATCTAAAGCGGCTGGTTGTCACACCTACATAGCAGGTGGTATTTTAAAAGACTGACATACAATTAAAAAAGGAATGTTTCACGTGAAACATTCCTTTTCCAAAATATATTATAATCTAATTGATACTATACTAACATCAGAATCACATCTTCACTATATCATTTTTTACCGCTATTACAGCTGCCTGAGTTCTATCTTTTACATTCAATTTTTTCAATATACTAAATACATGATTTTTTACTGTTCTGTCACTTATATCCAGCCTTTCTGCTATTTCCCTATTTGTCAATCCTTCTGAAAGTATTTTCAAAATCTGGAGTTCCCTATTCGTAAGTTTATCAAATTTTGTATTCTTATCTGAATTAACTACAAGATATTGATTAAGTATTGGTGTAATCACAGGATATATGTATCTTCCTCCATTATATACAGTATATATTGCATTTTTCAATTCAGCAGAATTTGCTTCCTTTAGTATATATCCATCACATCCAAGTTTCATAGCTCTTATTATATATTCACTTTCATTATGTATTGTTAACATAATGACTTTTACTTCTAAATTACTTTCTTTAAGTTTTACTAATGTATCCATTCCATTAAGAACAGGCATATTTATATCCAAAAGTACTACATCAGGTTTTAATTTTTCTATCTTTTCTATAGCTTCCATACCATTATTAGCAAAACCCACAACTTTTAAATCACTCTCTAACTCTATTAATTGTTTTATTCCTTCTCTTATCATTGAATGATCATCAGCAATAAAAATTTTAATTTTCACTAAACTACCTCCATATTAATAATAGGAATATCTATAACTATTTTAGTTCCTTCTTTTATTTTACTGTCTATTGTCATTTCTCCAGATAATAAGAATACCCTCTCCTTCATCATAGTAATACCAAATCCATTATAATTGTTTTCCTCCGGTTTTAAAATCTCATCCAATACATACCCATCTCCATCATCACTTATTTCTAAATGAATAGAATTCTCTCTATACTCAATTATTATTTCAAGATTATTTCCATTAGAATATTTTATACTATTTGTAGATGCTTCTTCTATGATACGAATTAATGTAATTTCAATAACTGATTCCAGTTTATAGACATCTCCAACAATTTTTAATTCAACATTCATATCTGTTGATTCTTTGATTTTATTTATAATTCGTGTAATTGTGATATCAAATCCCAAATCATCAAAAGACATTGGTCTTAAATCATAAATAATATTTCTCATATCACTTATAGTTTCTCTAAGAGTCTTTGTCATAATTTCAAGTTCTAATTTTGCTCTTACACTATCTACATCCATTACCTTAGAGCATATCTCGCATTTATGAACAAGATTTGCAAGTACCTGAACCGTTGAATCATGCAAATCTCTTGCTATTCTCTGTCGTTCATTTTCCTGCATCTCAAGAATATGTAATCCTACTGTACTCTTTTTATGAGCAGCTTCAATATCATCCTTTACTTTATCAATCTCTTCGTCTGTTAATTTAGATTCACCGATAGCATCTTTTATAAGAGCTATATCATCATCTACCAAAGATGACTGCTCATTCAAATCTTCTAACTGCTTAACTAATTCTTTTTTTGTTTTTTTTAACTTATCAATCTCGTCACGAATAAAATCATTTTTCTTAACTCTGGGAGAAAAAATTTCAAATGTATCATCTACATCATTACTGATTTCCTCAATCTTATCATTAATTTCCTCAATTTCTATTTCCAGATTATTAATCCTTGTAATTATAATAACCTTTTCGTCAGACAACATCGATAATCTTTCATATAGATAATTTTCTGCTTTAGTCATTTACTACCATACCTTTATCACCATTTTCGCAAATATATTAATATTGTATCACGAAATTATCAAATTTAACAGTACAATTTACTTATTGTGTTTTATATTTTCATCAATTTATTTTCATTTGAATTTCCATATTTTTTAACTTTATAAATTCTTACTACCTCAAGCTTCTGTATTTCCACTTCGAGGTTTATAAAATCAAGGTATAATTACAAAAAACTGTATAGATAATTTACTTCTTATTACAATTTCCTGTAATATATTTAGATAATTTAAAAATTATAATTTCTTACAAATCTTAAAATCTTATTATTTTTGAAACAGTAAAATTTCAGTGAATCTGATATACAGACATTATATAAAAAAATTGTACATAAACGTTTATTTTTCGATAAAATTATTTATAAAAAGCCTTAATATTTAAGGCTTTGTGCTTTTGACACCGTATATATAATATAGTATAATATAACCAATAGGCTAAATTTGGATGTTATTATACCAATTATATACACCCTTATAATCAGGTATGTAAGGTATATTTCAATCATTTTTAAAGGCGTGATAAATCAGTATTCTGATTTAATTTTTATTTTGAAAGGTGATGTATATGAAAAAAAATAAATTAATATCGGCTGCCGTTCTTAGTACATTGACAGCAGCATCAATATATTCTATAAATAGAATTATTAATTTAATGGCAAATGCTAAGGCTTCTATTTCCAGTGACAACGGTTGTAAATACGAATGGAGATTCGGAAATATATTTTATACAAAACAGGGTGAGGGCAAACCTGTACTTCTTATTCATGAACTCACCTGTGGCAGTAGTGACTTGGAATGGAAAAATATTGTAAAAGAATATTCTAAAAATCATACTGTTTATACTTTAGACTTGTTGGGTTGCGGCCGTTCAGATAAGCCTGCATTTACTTATACTAATTTTCTTTATGTTCAGATGATTACTGATTTTGTGAAAAATATTATAGGTAAGAGAACTGATGTTATATGTACCGGTTCTTCAGTTCAGTTTATTGTAATGGCTTGTTACAATGATGATTCTCTATTTGATAAAATAGTTATGGTAAATCCTGAATCTATAGTTTTATCCAGTCAGAATATTGCCACAAATAAAAAATTAACTAAGCTGCTTATTGAAATGCCTTTAATAGGTACTACTATTTTTAATATTTACAATAGTATGTACAGCTATAAGAAGCTTTTTGAAGAGCAGTATTTCACTACAAAGATTAAATCCTCTGTAGTAAAAAACTATTACGATGCGGCACACTATGGAACTATGACTTCAAAGTATCTGTTTGCCAGCATTTCAGCAAACTATACCAAAATTAATATTTCAACTGCACTTAAATCCATTAACAACAGTATTATTATTGTAGGTGGTGAAAATGAAAAAAATATTTTACAAACCTGCTTAGAATATCAGGAATACAATTCAGCCATAGAAACCTGCATTATTAAAAATTGCAAGCATCTTCCACAGCTTGAACAGCCAAAGAGCTTTTTGGAAACAATCAATATTTATTTATAATATATATTGTTCTTGAGTTTCCGTATTTTTTATTTTTATCTTCAAAAAGTCTTGTTGCCAAAGGCAACATAAACATATTGCACAAAAAGTTGCAGATGAGAGTGAACTTTCATCTGCAATTTTTTGTACAAGATGCTTACATCGTTATGATGATGTAAGATTTTTGAAGCTAAAAATTGTTATATAATTTACAGATAATATTTTAAGCAAATTGGACAAAAATGTAATATGTACTCAATAATGAAAGGCTTTCTCCACTTTATCAATAGCGCAGTGACATACTCCTTATCCGGCCACATATTCAAAAAAAGAAGTAACTTCCTCATTATTAAAGGATTTACTTCTTTTTTACATTTTGCACAGATATATGTTACCTTTTATTTAATGGCTCTTTAAGTGGAGTTCCTGCCTTTCTTGGATATCCCTTTGGTGTTTCCTTACTCTTTTCAATTATTACAAAGGTTCTGCCCAAATCGCTGTTTGGAAGATTAAATTTCACAATATCTTTAATTTTTCCACCAAGCTTTGAAACAGCAAATTCTGCATTTTCTATTTCCTCATCGCTGTCACCTGCCTTGTATGAAACAAACCATCCTCCTGTCTTTACAAACGGAATACATAGTTCACTTAATGTTGATAAATTTGCCACTGCCCTTGACACACATAAATTATACTTTTCTCTATATTTAATATCTCTTCCTATATCTTCACATCTTCCATGGACTGTTGAAATATTATGTAAATCTAATTCATCTATTACTTCATTTAAAAATACAAGTCTTTTATTTAAGGAATCCAACAGTGTAATATCTAATTCCGGAAAAACTATTTTTAATGGTATACCCGGAAAGCCTGCACCTGTACCAACATCAATAACTTTTATATTGCTGTTTAAAATTCTGCCCTCTATTGCTTTTATAACAGATAAACTATCAAGAAAATGCTTTACTACTACCTCCTCCAATTCAGTAATAGCCGTCAGATTCATAACCTTATTTTTTTCTATCAGCATATCATAGTAAATAAAAAGCTTTTCTTCCTGCTCCTTAGAAATGGTTATATTAAGTTCTTCTAAGCCCTTATATAAAATATTAACTGCCTTGTCCTTATTTTCAATAATATTCATATTTAATCTTAAATCCTTCTATTATTAATATTCAATCAGATATTCCCTATCCTCTTCATTACCTTTTTATAATCTCATAGTAGCTGCACTGCTTATTAAATATGACTTTTACACATCCAAGATATAAAAGCAGAGTAACTCCCTGAATTTCCATAATACTATCTTCTTCTCAATTTTTTATACCTCTATGCCTGTACTGCTCCAAAAATACCAGTAATACTGATATATCTGCCGGCGATACTCCCGATATTCTGGATGCCTGTCCTATTGATAATGGCTTATATAGGTTAAGCTTTTGTATAGCCTCTCTCCTAAGACCTGATACTATAGAATAATCAAAATCCGCCTCCAGCTTCTTTCCCTCCAGCTTTTTAAAGGACTCTACCTGCTTTAGCTGACGCTTAATGTATCCTTCATATTTAATATTAATGTTAATCTGTTCAATAATATCCTCAGGTAATTCTTCTCTCTCAGTATCAAGCTCCTTTAACATATTATAATCCAATTCAGGTCTTCTGATAAGCTCCGCCAGATTGCTTCCCGTTTTTAATGCAGAGCTATTGTGTTTTTCAAGAAACTCCTGAATTTTAGTATTTGCACCTATAGATGTATTATTAAGTCTTTCTACCTCTTTTTCTATCATCTTCCTTTTATATTCTACTTTATTGTAGATTTCATCCGTTACAAGACCAACCTTATGTCCTATATGGGAAAGTCTTAAATCTGCATTATCCTGTCTAAGTAATAATCTGTACTCTGCTCTGGAGGTCATCATCCTATATGGCTCATGATTTTCCTTTGTAACCAAATCATCAATTAAAACCCCTATATATCCCTCAGACCTGTCTATAATTATCTGCTCTCTTCCCAATACTTCTAAAGCAGCATTAATTCCCGCAATAAGTCCCTGTGCAGCAGCTTCCTCATAACCGGAACTTCCATTAAACTGACCGCCACTAAAAAGACCTTTAATTTCTTTAAATTCAAGTGTCGGTAAAAGCTGTCTTGGATTTATACAATCATACTCTATTGCATAAGCATTTCTTACTATCTTAACATTTTCAAGTCCGGGAACAGTTTTATACATTGCATACTGAACATCCTCAGGTAATGAGCTTGACATACCGCCAAGATACATTTCATTTGTATAAAGTCCTTCCGGCTCTATAAATACCTGATGTCTGTCCTTATCCGGAAATTTTATTACCTTATCCTCAATAGACGGACAATATCTTGGTCCCGTACCTTCAATCATACCTGAAAACAATGGACTTCTGTCTATATTATCTCTTATTATCTTATGTGTTTCCTCATTTGTATATGTAAGCCAGCAGGAAACCTGCTCTTTTTCTATATCCTTCTTATCTGTAGAAAATGAAAATGGTACAATATCTTTATCTCCAAACTGTTCCTCCATTTTTGAAAAATCTATACTTCTCTTGTCTACCCTTGCAGGTGTACCTGTTTTAAATCTGTACATTTCTATACCTAATGACTTAAGAGAGTCTGTCAAATGATTTGCAGCTTTTAAGCCATTAGGACCAGTAGGCTCACTCACATCACCATATATACATCTTGCCTTTAAATATGTACCTGTACATAAAACTACAGCTTTAACATAATAAACAGCTCCGGAAAAACTCTTTGCACCTGTAATTTTTCCGTCTTCAACCAAAAGCTCACTGATTTCACCCTGTCTGATAGTAAGATTTTCAGTATTTTCAAGTGTATTTCTCATTTCCTGTGAATAATCTTTCTTATCTGCCTGGGCTCTTAAAGAATGAACAGCAGGACCCTTTGAAACATTAAGCATTTTAGACTGAATATATGTTTTATCTATATTTTTACCCATCTCTCCGCCTAATGCATCTATTTCTCTTACCAGATGTCCTTTAGAACTTCCTCCTACATTTGGATTACAGGGCATAAGTGCAATAGAATCCACGCTTACCGTAAACATAATTGTATTAAGTCCAAGTCTTGCACAGGCAAGCGCTGCTTCACAGCCTGCATGACCTGCACCAACTATTAAAATATCATATTCTTCTTTTAATAAACTAGGCATTTTATTCCTCCATATGTGTTTCTACACTTATTTTTACTTTCCCATACAAAACTTACTAAATATATTATCTACCAAATCTTCCTCTAATGCTTCACCTATAACCATTCCCAACTCCTCATAAGCATTTAATAAATCAATAGAGTAAAAATCCTCCGGCATATTATCTTCAATACTTTTCTTAACTAATTCTAAGCTGGAATAAGCATTTATAATACTGTTTTTTTGTCTTGCATTTGTTATAAATACTTCATTATTAAAATCAATTTCACCATTACAAAACATTTCTTTAACTCTATCTTCAAAAATATTAATACCACTATTATTTTTAGCAGATATATTTATAATTTTATTTTTATCTAAAATATCCAGCTTTTTCATATCCACCTTTAAATCAAGATCCGATTTATTAAGTAATATAATATATTTCCTGCCCTTTATTAAATCCATAATTTCATAATCATTGTCATCCAAATCCTTTGAAGAATCAACTATATAAATAATTAAATCTGCACTCATTGCTAATTCCTTAGCTCTTTTTACACCTATTTTTTCAACCACATCTTCAGTATTTCTAATACCCGCCGTATCTATAAGCTTTAAGCTAAGTCCGCCTATACTGATATTTTCTTCCAATGAATCTCTGGTAGTTCCCTCAATATCTGTAACAATAGCTCTTTCTTCACCTATAAGTGCATTTAAAAATGAGGATTTACCGGCATTTGGCTTTCCTAAAATTACAGTTTTAATACCCTCTGTTATTACTCTGCCATTATCTGAAGCTTCAATCAATTTCTCAATATCCTTTATGGCATTATTAACTACTTCACTCAATTTATCAGTATATCCCTCTAAGCTTATATGCTCCGGGTCATCAAGCGCTGTTTCAATAAATGATATTTCATCCAGTAAAATCTCCCTAAGTTTAATTATTTTTTCCGAAATACTTCCTCTAAGCTGTCTTACTGAATTTGATAATGCATATTCATTTTTTGAATTAATAATATCAATAACTGCTTCTGCCTGAGAGAGGTCTATTCTTCCGTTTAAGAACGCTCTTTTAGTAAATTCACCGGGTTCTGCCGGTCTTGCTCCATTTAAAAATACTATCTGTAATATCTTATTTATAACTACTACTCCACCATGGCAGTTAATTTCAACCACATCCTCCTTTGTATATGAGTGTGGTGCTTTCATGACAGAAACTAACACCTCATCAATTATATTATCATTATATATAATACTACCATAGTGAATAGTATGGCTATCCACCATGCTAATTTTTTTTCCTTTAACTGATACAAATATTTTATCTGCTATTTCAATGGCTTTATCACCACTTATACGAATTATTCCAATACCTGAATTTGTCATTGCTGTAGCAATTGCAGCAATAGTATCTGCTTTAAACATAAAATCACCATATAAAAAATTTTTAAGAGGAATGTGCCATCTGGCACACTCCTCTTTCATATTAATAGTTTTTCTTTAATACCACAACTACATGTCTGAAAGGTTCTTCGCCTTCGCTTCTTGTTGTTACATATCTGTCATTTTGTAATGCTGAATGAATTATTCTTCTCTCATATGGATTCATAGGCTCAAGAGTAACCGGTCTTTTTGTTCTCTTTACTTTAAATGCAATGTTCTTTGCAAGATTTTCAAGAGTTTCTTTTCTTCTTTCACGATAGTTTTCAGTATCAAGTTTAACTCTTAAATAATTTTCAGTATTCTTATTAATTACAAGACTAAGCAAATACTGTAATGAATCTAAGGTTTGTCCTCTTTTACCAATAAGAACACCCATATCATCACCAATTAAATCAACCTTTACTTCTTCTTCGTCTACTTTCACATTAATCTTAACTATCATATCCATTGCAGAAAAAACTTTAGAAAGAAATTCTATACAGGTTTCTTCTATACTCATTGAAGTAACTTCTTTTTCCTTAATCCTTGCCTGAATTTTAGCAGGCTTATTACCAATTCCTAAAAATCCGTTACTTCCTTTTTCCAAAACTTCATATTCTATATTATCACTTGTGGTTTCCAGTGCAACTAAAGCATTCGTTATAGCATCATCAACTGTTTTTCCATTAAAAATCTGAAATTCCATTTTCTATTCCTCCGTCTATTTCCTATTTCTTAGAGTTCCTATCATTGAAATCCTTTACCATATTTGCTCTTGCAGCAATACTTCCTTTTTTATAGGTCTTAGGTTCACTATTTGTTACTTCTGCTTCATCACTTGATATTTCGCTGTCATCTGTTGTATCATTTAATGAGCTAAACTTAGATGAATCAACCTTAATACTCTTTGTATTATAAGATGCAGCACTTGAAATTCTGTTTTCTTCTGTAGATATGCCTTTTCTTTCTTTTTTCTTTTTAGCCTTTTCTACATTAGCTTTTATTAATTCGTCTACATCAACATTCTTAAAATGATGATTTATAAACAACTGCTGTATAATCTGAACTACTGCTGACATTACCCAGTATAAACCTAAACCTGATGGCAATGAATAACAGAAGAATGCCGAAATAACAGGCATTGTAAAGCTCATCATCTTCATGGATGTCGCCATTGGATTTCCTTCCATACTTGGCTGATTAGCTGTAGAAATCTTCATACTAAACCATTGTGTAAGGAATGAAAGAATAGGAATTATAAGTGCAAACCATTCTAAATCACTAGGTGATTTACTTAAATCAATCCATGCAAAAGTATAAATATCGGAAATTTCACTTTCATATCCTGTAATTTTTTCTTTAACAGATGTTAAAGAAGTCTTATAATTCTCCCAATCTGCATCTGTATATCCTTTATATTTCTCATATAAAGCAATATAATATTCATTTGGATTTTTATTTTCCTTTTCTTTAGCAATTATTTCATCCCATTTTTCATCTGACACTTCTTTTAAAGAATTAATTATATTTATTGATTTACTATAACCATTACTAAAATCATCTAATGGTTTAACAGTAGCATAAAGATTAATTAAGTTTTCATAAATAGCTGAATTATTTTCTGCTTCTGTCTTCGTATTATCATAATTATTTTTTATTAAAGTATCAAATTCTTCATCTTTATAATCATTATCAACTGCACTCTTAACATAATTTAAATCATCATAATCATCAAAAACAGATACAATTTCGTCACTTGCATTCTGATATATTTCAGATATAGGCTTTACATAAGTAGGTATTGAAATAATAACAGCATAAAGTCCAAGTAAAATAATCATCTGAATAAACAAAGGTAAACAACTGCCTGCTGGAGATGTTCCATACTTTTCATATAAAGCCATTGTTTCTGCCTGCTGCTTCATCATGGAATCATTATCTCTCTTACCCTGATATTTCTTTTGTATTGCCTGAAGCTCAGGATTCATTTTAACTGAAACCTTAGAAAACTTTTGCTGTTTTAATGTTATAGGAAATAATATCATCTTACATATAATAGTAAAAACTACAATACATAAACCAATATTAAAAATTCCGAACATACCAAAAAAGCTGTATAGACCACTCATTACGATACCTAAAATATTAGATATCCACTTAATTAAGAAAAAGTCATAACAACCTGCCATCAAAATACTTGACATTTATTTCCTCCTTATGGAACAGGGTCATATCCACCTTTTGAAAATGGATTACACCTTAATATTCTTTTTATTGACAAATACATACCTTTAATCGGACCATACTTTTCCAGTGCTTCAAGAGCATACTGTGAACATGTAGGTGTATATCTGCAATGAATATTTCCTTTATAAGGAGATATACACACACGATAAAACTTAACCAATATTATTAATAATTTTTTTAACATATTTGAAATGAATTTAATTATTGGCATCCTTAGATACTTCACTTTCTGTCAAAACACCGTGCATTTTTAATAAATGAAGAAATGCACTCTTAATTTCTTTATAATTTTTGTCCTTTGCACCCGCTCGTGCTATTACTACAATGTTTAAACTACTATTAAACATATCTTTATTTAATCTGTATACTTCTCTTACAAGTCTGGCAAAACGATGTCTTACAATACTATTACCAACCTTTTTACTAACAGAAATTCCTAATTTACTTTTACCAGCTTCATTTTTAGTAACATACATAATTAAATATTTGTTGGCATATGATTTTCCGTTTTTATATACATACTGAAACTCATTATTTTTTAGTGAATCAATATTTCTCATATATTCTCCAATCTAAAAATCAGCTATCATATACACTTAAGTCAAAAAAACCGTAGCAAATTATTTTTATATAATCATTAATTTATTGATTATATAAGAAAAAGACCACATAAAATGCGGTCTTAAGCTGATAATTTTTTTCTTCCTTTTGCTCTTCTGGCAGCTAAAACTTTTCTACCGCTTGCAGAACTCATTCTTGCTCTAAAACCATGAACCTTAGATCTTTGTCTTTTCTTTGGCTGAAATGTCATCTTCATTTTACAGCACCTCCTTTACAACCTATTTTTTATATAAGGTTTCCGTATTTTTCTTATAATAAGACATCGTACCGATTATATATAATAAAGCAAGCTACGTCAAGAAAAAATTTATAAATATTTTTAAATCTTTTCCACTTTACATAAATCCTTTTTTAGATTTACATAATTTTATCCACATTTTGTGGATAACTTGTGGATAAATTTAATTGACAAACTAATTTTGCCTAAATTTAAACACATTTCCACATATGGAAATGTTAATTACATTAATGTTAATAATTTAAATATAATTATTGTTAAATTTATTTTTATTATTAAATATATAGTTATATACTTTTCCACAAAAATTTTATCCACTATATTTTATTAGTAAAATAGCCTGTTACAAGAATTAATACAATTTTATCCACTATTTTATATACAAATTTTTTCAGTATTAAATAAATATATGTATAAACAAGTCTAATCTCCTATTTCTTTAAATTTATAAAAATAAGAAAACTCAATAAATTAAATATCTTGAATTTCCATATTTTTTATTTTTAGGTTTAAAAAGCTTACATCAGTATAATAATGTAAGCATCCTGCACAAAAATCGTAGATTAAAGTTTACTTTCATCTGCAATTTTTGTGAAGGATGTATATGTTGCCTGAGGCAACATAACTTTTTAAACTTAAAAATACGGAAATTCAAGTAAATTAAATATTTAGAATTTTCGTATTTTTTATTTTTAGCTTCAAAAAGCTTACATCATCATAACTATGTAAGCATCTTGCACAAAAAGTTGAAGATAAAAGTTCACTCTCATCTGCAACTTTTTGTGCAAGATGTCTATGTTGCCTTTGGCA
>CAMWKO010000037.1 GCA_947174885.1 uncultured Clostridia bacterium | reverse complement strand
ATATTACAGGATATATGCAGGAAATTATTAATACTTATGATAATAAGAAAGGTACTAACTAATGGCAGATACTTTCAAATTAATATCCATTATTTCATTTATTTTAGCAGCTATATTTTTTTTATCTTCAATCGTTATTTTTATTTATTTTAGAATTAACAGGGTTATTGGTGATTTAAGTGGACGTAATGAAAAAAAATCTATTAAAAGGATGCAAAATCAAAATAGTAATCAAATTTATGCTTCAAATGCAGAACTTATTAAATCCAATAATGAATATATTGATGAAGAAAGCAAAAAACAGCATAATAATGATAATAGTGAAAAGACAGAGCAATTATCTAATTCAAATATGTATTGTGCAGAAAATGAAAATACAACACTTTTAAATATTGATAAATCTGAGGAAATAACAGCATTAAATAATGATTATGGAAGTGAAACAACAATTCTTGGTGATGTTCAGTTGTTACAGGATAAAAATCCGTTTATTGTTAAAAAAGAAATTATCTTTATACACACAGCAGAAACCATAAGAAACAAATCCTAGACGTGAAACTATAAATGTTGTATAATAACACCGAGTTGAGAAAAACTCGGTGTATTATGGTACTGCATTTGTGATAGTAAATAATTACAATTTTTATTATCACTAAAATTGGAGGTTTTCATGGCTAGGAGAAATGGTCGTGTTGTTAAATATAAGAAAAAGAGAAATATTAATGTTGGAATAGTTATTTTTGCTATTATTTTCATATATATGGTCTCATATATTATTATGTATATATCCAGAGATAAAATTACCATATATGAGGTTGTATATGGAAAAAATGCTGAGTCATCAAATAAAACATATACGGCACTTCTTCTAAGGGATGAGACAGTATATACATCTCCTAACTCAGGATATTTGAATCTTTTCGTCAGAGAAGGTGAGAAGACATCTGTAGGTAAAACTGTTTTTTCTATTGATGAAAGTGGAAGAATAAAAGATTTGTTAGCTACTGCTGCTGACAGTGAAAACACCTTATCGAAGGAGGATTTAAATAATATAAAGAATAAAATAGTTTCATATTCTACAGGCTTTGATAATGTGAATTTTTCTTCAGTATATGATTTTAAAGGCGATATTGAAGCATCTGTTATGGAACTTATAAATCTTAATACTATTGCAAATATAGATGATATTTTAGGTGGAAATGCATCCTCAAATATATTTAAGATAGTTGAAGCTGATAAATCGGGAATTGTATCATACATAATTGACGGATATGAAGATAAGACAGTTGAGAATATTTCATATTCATTATTTGACAAAGCCTCTTATAGTAAAATTTCTCATAAATCCAGTGAATTGATAGAGCAGGGAACAAAAATATATAAGGTTGTTAATTCGGAAGCCTGGAATTTGGTTTTTGAATTAAGCGAGGAAGATGTAGAAAAATACGCAGGTAAGGATAGTATTACGATAAAGTTTATGCAGGATGGGCTTACTACGGAGGGAGAGTTTACAATTAAGACTATTGATGGTAAATCTTATGGAGTAGTTACCTTAGAACAATATATGGTAAAATATTTAAGTGACAGATTTGCAGATATACAGATTATTGATGAAAAGATTGTTGAAGGTCTTAAAATACCAAAAACTGCTGTTGTTGAAATGGAATTTTTTCTTGTACCTATTGAATATGCAACAGCAGGTGGAAACAGTAAAGATACAGGCTTCTTATTAGAGGTTTATGACGAAAATGGAAATATCACTACAAAGTTTGTAACACCAGAGATATATCATGTGACTGATACCGATTATTATGTTTCAAAGGAAATATTTGAGGCGGGAAATATTCTGCTAAAGCCTGACTCAACAGATACATATGTAATCAGCAGTGTTGCCAGTCTGAAGGGCGTTTATAATATAAATAACGGTTACTGTATTTTCAGGGAAATAAATATAAAAGGTGAGACTAGCGAATATTATATAGTTGAAAGTGGTACAACCTATGGTCTTTTAGTATATGACCATATTGTTATGGATAGCAGTAAAGTATCAGAAGACCAAATAGTTTATCAATAGTGGAGGTTGAATTATGATTACTGATAACTATAAAGATGTGCTTTTAAGTGTAGAAGCAAAGGAAGAAACATCCAAATATAATCAGTCAGTTACATTAATAGCTGTTAGTAAAACAAAGCCGATGTCAGATATAGAAGAATTATATCATATAGGAGTAAGGGATTTTGGAGAGAACAAGGTTCAAGAGCTATGTGAAAAATATGAGAACCTGCCAAAGGATATCAGATGGCATCTTATAGGTCATCTTCAGACAAATAAGGTTAAATATATTGTAGATAAGGTTTCGCTTATTCACTCTGTAGATTCAGTTCATTTAGCTAATCAGATTGAACGTGAATGTATTAAAAAGAATGTTGAAGCAGATATTTTAGTTCAGGTAAATGTAGCCGAAGAGGATACAAAGTATGGTTTAAAGGTAGAGGAGACCATCAGTATGGTAAAGGAAATTGCAGCTCTGCCACATGTTCACATTAAAGGACTTATGACAATAGCACCTTTTGTAGATAATCCGGAAGACAACAGAGAAGTTTTTAAGGCTTTGAAAAAATTATCTGTTGACATAAATGATAAAAACATTGATAATGTGTGTATGGACATTCTTTCTATGGGAATGAGTGGCGATTATGAGATTGCCATAGAGGAAGGCTCTACTATGGTCAGAGTTGGTACAAGCATTTTCGGTGAAAGAAATTATAATAGATAGGAGATTTAAAATGGGAAAATTTGGTGACAAGTTTCTAAACATATTAAAGCTTAATGATGACTATGAAGATGATTATGATGAATACGATGATTTAGATGATAGTGAAGATGATTATTATGATGAGCCTGAAGCAGCACCGGCACCTAGAAAGGTTTCAAGATTTGAAGAAGCTAAGTTAAAGGAACAGGAAAAGGAGCAGGAGGCTATTGCACCACCAAAGGCTAAATTCGGTTCCAGAAGTGCAGGTAAGATTGTTCCTATGAGAAATCAAAAAGGAGGAGCTATGGAAGTTTGTGTTATTAAACCATCAAATGTAGATGATGCAAGAGAGATAACTGATACTTTATTAAGTGGCAGAGCTGTAATATTAAATCTTGAAGGATTACATGTAGATGTGGCTCAGAGAATTATTGATTTTACATCAGGCTCCTGCTATTCAATAGACGGAAATCTTCAAAAAGTTTCAAGTTACATATTTATAATTACACCAAAGACTGTTGATATTTCAGGTGATTTTCAGGATTTATTAAGTGGTGGATTTGATGTAGCAGCTTTCAAGAATAGTAATTAGAAACTATCTCCAGTCATTAGGCTGGAGTAATTTTTTAAAAGAGGTGTTTACTATGAGCAAAAGGCTTACTGTTCATCACAATTCTGAACCGATATATGATATTGTAATTGACAATAGCTATATAGCTTTGGGTAAAGAGTTGGAAAAACTAAATATTTCCAATAGAAAGCTATGTATTGTTACAGAATCTACAGTTGGTCCATTATATTCGGATGATATTAAAAATATATTATTACCACTTTCAGCAGAGGTGAAGGTGTTTACCTTTGAAGCAGGAGAGAAAAATAAAAATCTTGATGTTGTAAGGAAATTATATGAGTTTTTAATACTTAATCGTTTTGAAAGAAAGGATATGCTGGTAGCATTAGGCGGTGGTGTAGTTGGCGATTTAACAGGTTTTACGGCAGCAACATATCTAAGAGGAATTGATTTTGTACAGATACCTACTTCGCTGCTATCACAGGTAGACAGTAGTGTTGGTGGAAAAACCGGTGTGGATTTTGATGACTATAAGAATATGGTTGGAGCATTTTATCAGCCTAAACTTGTATTTTCAAATATTTCAACATTAAAAACATTGACAAGAAGACAATACTTATCAGGTATGGGAGAGGTTATAAAAGCCGGACTTATTAAAGATTCAGAATTTTATAATTGGTTAAAGGCCAATAAAGAAAGTATAAAAAAATATGATGAGGATGCTTTAGAGCATTTAGTTTATATTTCATGTGATATTAAAAGGAGTGTTGTCGAAAGTGATTTTAAGGAAAAAGGTGAACGAGCTTTACTGAATTTTGGACATACACTAGGTCATGCCATTGAAAAGATTATGAATTTTACAATGCTACATGGTGAATGCGTTGCTCTTGGTATGATTGCTGCTTCTTATATATCAAAACAAAAAGGATATATTTCAGAGGATAATTACGAGGATATAGTCCAAACTATTAAAGAATATGAATTACTTGCATTAGAAGATGAGTTTGAAATTGAAAAAGTTATTGAGGCTTCTAAAAGTGATAAGAAGATGAATTCAGGAATTGTAAGCTTTGTAGTTTTGGAAACTATTGGAAATGCAAAAATTAACCGACAGGTTACAGATAGCTTAATGAGCGAATCATTAGATATTTTAAAGGGATTATTGTAATGAAAAATAAAAAATTATATTTAAGTTATTTTTGGTGTATATTGTTTATTGCCGGACTTATTTTCATTGATCAATTTACAAAATCAATATGTTTATCACACCTAAAAGGGAATGATCCTATAGATGTTATTCAAAATGTATTACAGCTAAGCTATGTGAGCAATAGAGGCATTGCATGGGGAATGTTATGGGGAAAGGTTAATTTTGTAGTTATACTTACTACAATTATTTCAGCTATAATAATTTATATAGTTTATAAAATTGGTTTAAGAATTAATTTCTACACAATTAATAAAGTAGAAGGCCATATTATTAAAATTAGAAATTTAAAGATTTTACAGATTACATTAATGGTAATGTTTTCTGGTGCTATCGGTAATCTGATTGACAGAATAAGACTTGGATATGTGGTTGATTTTGTTTATTTAAAATTAATTGACTTTCCGGTATTTAATGTTGCAGATATTTATGTGACTTTATCAATGATAGCATTTGTTATTTTTTACTTATTTAAACTTGAAGAAGAAGAAATTTTTATTTTGTTTAAATCTAAACAGAAGTGGATTCAGGATATGAAAATTAAAGCTTTTTCAAAGAAACAGGACTAATATTTCATATGATTTTAACAAAAAGATAAACAGAAATGTAGTCAGGGAAAATATTTTATTTATAAAGGATTTTTTATGATAGCGAATAAATTTCTTGTGGGACATGATGATGAGGGCGAAAGAATTGACAAATATCTGGCAACATATAATGATGAAATGTCCAGAAGCCGTATTAGGAAACTTTTAGATGATGGCATGATTACTGTAAATGGTCGTATTAGAAAGCCAAACTACAGGATATGTACAGGTGACTATATAAAACTTGATATTCCTGATCCGGTTACTGTAGACATATGGCCGCAAGATATACCATTAGATATTGTCTACGAGGATAATGATATTATTGTTATTAATAAACAAAAAGGACTTGTAGTACATCCTGCACCGGGACATTATAATGATACTTTGGTAAATGCACTTATGTTTCATTGCAAAGATAACTTATCAGGAATAAATGGCGAATTAAGACCGGGTATAGTGCATAGAATAGATATGAATACAACAGGTCTTCTTGTATGTTGTAAAAATGATATAGCTCATAATTTTATTGCAGAACAGTTTAAAGAACATTCAGGAACAAGAAAATATCAGGCTATAGTCTATAATTGCTTTAAGGATGATGAGGGTGTGATAAATGCACCTTTAGGCAGAGATCCAAAAGAAAGAAAGCATATGGCAATCAATTATGAAAATGGTAAAGAAGCTATTACACATTATCGTGTACTTGAGCGCTTTAACAATTTTACTCATATTGAATGTCAGTTAGAAACAGGAAGAACACATCAGATACGCGTTCATATGGCGAGCATTAATCACCCTCTTTTAGGTGATAATGTATATGGTCCGGCAAAATGTCCGTTTAATCTGCAAGGGCAGACCTTACATGCAGGTGTATTAGGCTTTGTACATCCAAGGACTAAAGAATATGTGGAGTTTGAGCGTCCTGTACCTGAATATTTTTCAAATCTTTTGGAGATTTTAAGAAATAAGGCATAAAATATTATTAAGCGATGCTAAAAACTACAAAAACAAAAATTCACTGTTTATTGACAATATAGCCATAAGGATGTAAACTAGTAAAAGTGTTGTAAATATTGAGCAGCTTGGAAGGAAGAACAACCTATGAAAGATAAGAAGTACATATATAATGTATTGTTTCTTATTGTTTTGATGGCAGGTACAGGCTATTTTTTATTAAAAGACCAAGAAATAACAGAAATTATTAAATATATTAAGCAAGCAGATAAAGGATATCTATTGCTGGGATTTTGTTTAGTGATTATATATGTTTCCTTTGAATCAATTATTATTCACTATCTTATGAAGAGTTTATCTTATGCGGTAAAATTTATTCATTGCTTAAAATATTCATTTATTGGCTTCTTTGTAAGCGCTATAACACCAAGTGCAACAGGCGGTCAGCCGGCACAGCTGTATTATATGAGTAGTGATGGCATAAGTATGGCAGTTTCATCATTAGTACTTATGGTTGTTACCGTTGCATATAAAGTTGTGCTATTAGTATTAGGTATACTTATGTTTGTTATAAAATTTGATTTTGTAATGGAACATATTTCTAATATTGCTTTAATAATGATATATGGTGTGGCTGTTAATTTAGTTGTAATCGGCTTTTTATTATTTGTTATTTTTAAACAATCTTTTGCAAAAAAGAGCATTGGTAAATTTATTTTATTTTTAGGTAAGATAAAAATACTAAAAAATCATAAGAAATTACTAAAGAAAGTTATAAATTCAATAAGTAAATACGAAGATGGAGCTGTATATTTAAAAGAACATAAGGTTGTTTTTTTAGTAGCATTTATTATTACATTTATTCAAAGAATTGCTTTATTTGCAGTTACATATGCAGTATACAGAGCTTTTGGATTAACAGGATATTCTGTAGTAGAAATAGTTATTCTGCAGCTTATTATATCCATTGCAGTTGATAATCTTCCATTACCCGGAGGTATGGGAGCAAGTGAAGGAATATTTATAATATTCTTTAGAGAAATCTTTACTTCTGCATATATTACTGCCGGATTGCTGTTAAGCAGAGGTTTGAGTTATTATTTGATTATAATTATGGGTGGTATTATAACTGCATTTGCTCAGGTTACCAGAAAGAAAAGAGTAAATGATAAACAAATCAATAGTCACAGTTAAAAAAAGATAATATTTATTTTTGGATAAATATTAGTGTTAAAATGGAGCACGAAAATGATAGGTTTTTATAATTACACAGTAATACTTACTTATGTAAGTTTATTATCGTCTACATTAGGCATATTTATGTCTATAAAAGGAAATTTTTTATTTGCAGTATTTTGCTTAATTATTTCAGGAATATGTGATATGTTCGATGGAATGGTAGCACGAAGTCATAAGAATAGAAGTGATTTAGCAAAGGCATTTGGTATACAGATAGATTCACTATGTGATTTAGTGTGTTTTGGTGTATTTCCGGGAATATTTAATATATTGTTTACAGATAAGCATTCTCCAAAGCTTACTCCTGTAGCATTTGTTATTTCCGCAATTTTTATTTTGTGTGCTGTAATCAGACTCGGATATTTTAATGTTATGGAGATTGAACGACAGAAAGAGACACAGGAGGTTCGTAAGTATTATCAGGGAATGCCGGTTACTACAATTTCAGGTTTTATTCCATTGTCATTTACACTTAGAAACATTATAGGATATCATATATATTATATAGTTTTGAATATTATTGTTTTAGTTGTAGCTGTTCTGTTTGTATTGAATATTAAAATACCAAAACCACATAAAAAGGGAGTTTTAGTACTTACCGGTCTGGCATTTGCAGTTATAGCCGTTTTGGCACTTCAAGGACTTAAAATAATTAATTTTTAGTATAATTGTGTAATTTTAAAATAATTATAATAACAATAACCCGATACTTTAATTACAAATTTATCGCCAAGTAATCTTTACTTGGCGTATTTAATAATATGATATTTTAGAATAGGAGAAAATATATGGATTGTAAAAATCGTGACGGTAGTTTATATGCTACAGATAATGGACAAGATAATTTATTAAAAAAGCTTTATGGAAGTATTGGTGGCAGAGTAATATTAAAAATATTAACGAAACCATGCATTTCAAAGCTGGCAGGTGTGTTTCTGGATTCAAAGCTATCTACGGTTTTGATAAAGCCATTTATTAAACAGAATAATATTGATATGTCAGATTATATGGAAAATGTAAAATATAGTTCTTATAATGATTTTTTTACAAGAGAAGTTAAAAGTGAATGCAGACAAATTGATAATGATTATCAAATTTTTATTTCGCCGGCAGATGGCAGGGCCACTGTATATGATATTAATGAAAATTCGAGTTTTACAATTAAGGATACAAAATATAACGTTGAAACAATAACAAAAAGCAAAAAGGCTGCTAATATTTATAAGGGAGGAAAATTTGTAATAATTAGATTATGTGTTGATAATTATCACAGATACTGTTATTTGGATAATGGCAAAAAAACAAAAAATAAATTTATTCAGGGTAAGCTCCATACAGTTAATCCTATAGCTAATGATTATTTTGAAATTTATAAAGAAAATTCCAGAGAATGTTCAGTATTATATACGGAAAACTTTGGACGTGTTATGCAGATTGAAGTTGGTGCATTAATGGTTGGACGGATTAAGAACTATCATGAAAAATGTGATATTGTAAAAGGTCAGCCAAAAGGTAAATTTGAATTTGGTGGTTCAACTATATGTTTACTAGTTGAAAAAGATAAAGTTATATTCGATGAAGATATTATTGAAAATACAAATAATGGATATGAAACTGCCGTAAAAATGGGTGAACGTATAGGAATTAAATTCCAGTAAATTATATTTAAATCTCAGCACACCACTTCGCAAAACCTGCGTTTTGCGAAGTGGTGTTTGTGCCTTTATATCATAACTGCTACTGCTTACTGAAGATAGATATAATAAAAAAGCCCTGACATGGTGTCAGGGCTTTATCCTATGTAGTTATGATTATATTATGAAAGATGTTTTCTTATCATATTATCAATAATAGGAAGCTTGACTGTCTTTCCTTTAAATGCAAGGAATGATAAAATCAAAAGAAATATTTTTTCAATAATATCAAATATCATCTCAAAGAAACCAATGATATTCCAACCATCTGCAATAGGTGTTGTATTAGCAATTTTTAAGAAGAAATTGATAAATTCAATAAAGTTATTAACAAAGCTGAATAACACCGGTACTAAAATAAATAATAATACAACTAAAACAGCTTTAATTGCCGAAGCCTTTAACCATAAATCATCTTCTTTAAGTAATACATAGGCTACTAATAAAACAAATGGCCATGCAAAAATGATGGATGCTGAATAAAATGATGTTATAAGAGCTAACAAAAAGATTATTCCGGCTACCATACAATTAGAAAGTCCTAATTTGGTTTTGTACATCTAACCTACCTCCTTTTTTTATTCATAATAATAGAATATATGAATTTAGAGTGAAGTATTAAAAGCACAATATCCATAAATAAATTCTAATATTATTTATACTAATATAACAAATATTGAATTTATAGTCAATGAAAGATTTATTTGAGTTTTCACATTTCTCTATTTTAAAGTTTATATGTTTTGTTGATATAAGGATTTTGTGCTATAATCATAATATATCTATACATTTTGAAAGGAAGTTTTATAATGGCAAAGCCGTTAAAATATAATGATGAAATTGAACGTGATATACGGTTAAAGTTAAATGAAATCCAAAAAGAATTACCTAAATTTTGCAGAAATTACTTTATAGGTCTGGAAAACACTACCCTTCCACGTACGAGATTAGGATACGCATATGATATCAGGCTGTTTTTTCAGTATTTAATTGAAACTAATCCTGTATATTCTAAAATTGGAATCAGAAACTTGGAAATTAAGGTTTTGGAAGAACAGAGTCCGATGGATATTGAGGAATATATGATATATCTTAAATGTTATACAAAGGATGGCGTAATATACACTAATAATGAAAATGGTATCAAGAGAAAGATGTCTGCTATCCGTTCATTATATGCATACTTTTTTAAAAAAGAAATAATATCTTCTAATCCTACTCTTATGGTATCAATGCCTAAGCTGCATGAAAAAGCCATTATTCGTCTTGAGGCAAATGAAATAGTGTCTTTGTTGGATGTGGCAGAATCAGGAATGAATATGACAAAAAAACAACTGGAGGCTCATAAACGTACTAAGACCAGAGATGTTGCAATACTCACACTGCTTCTGGGAACAGGAATGCGTGTGTCGGAATGTGTAGGTATAGATATTGGTGATGTGAGTTTTGAAGAATGTCAAATATTAGTTCATAGAAAAGGTGGCAAGGAGGTAATTCTTTATTTTGGAGACGAGGTTGAGGAGGCTTTAAGAAACTATATGTTTGAGAGAAATGATATGCACCCTGCTGAAGGTAGTGAGAATGCGTTATTTTTGTCATTAAAAAATTCCAGAATTTCAGTAAGGAGTGTTGAACTGCTTGTGAAAAAATATTCTATGCTCTCTTCTACTGTTAAACATATTACTCCTCATAAGCTTAGAAGCACTTATGGCACAAGATTATATGAAGAATCAGGAGATATATATTTAGTTGCTGATGTATTAGGTCATAAGGATGTGAATACCACTAGAAGACATTATGCTGCTATTGACGAGGAACGCCGTCGTAGTGCCAGAAATCAGGTAAGATTAAGAGAAGATTAAAATTAGAATTAGAATATAATCACAAATGCTTCTTCTCTGACTGATTGTTTATATAAATAGAACAACCATTTTTAGATAAAATTCTGTTTAAAACAAAAAAATAGTTATTAAATACAAAAACTTGTTTTTTTATATCATATATTATATAATCTAATCGTTCATAAAATACATAATTATTAAATGGAGGAAAATTATATGAGAAAAATTAAATATCTTTTAGCAGTTGGCGTAATGTCAACATCACTTTTATTTGGCTGTGGTTCAAATGATGGAGATAGTAAAAATGGTGCAGCCGATATTACTCCAGATGAATTTATTGAAAAAGTTGAAGCATGTGATACTGAAATAAAATCCGCAGATTTTAAATTGTCTGCTGATATTGATGCAACAATGACTGTTTCTTCAAATTCTAGTGATATTAAAGGCAATTATGATTTAAGTGGTTCATATGATGCAAATGGTGCTTTTAAATTATCAGTTAGTATGAGTGCTGATGGTCAAGAACAGACAATTGATTGTTATTTAATACCTGAAAATGATGAAATTACAATGTATTATAAAATGATGGATATGTGGTATAAAATGACATCAGATGATGTTAGTGATATGTTAGGTGACATGGTTGGTATGAATTTAGGTTCATTATCAGCTGATACTACTACTGTTGCGAATGCTGGTGATTATTTAAAGAAGGCTCTTGAGTATATAACGGATACTTCTGTTTCAGTTTCAGATAACACTTATACATTAAAAGGTACTATTGATTTGAATAAAATTATTGGAGAAATTGAAAGTACTGCTAATGTTGAACTTTCACAATATTCTGATATAATTAATGACATAAAACTTAATGTAAGCTATTCTATTAACAGCAGTGATAACACATTCAAATCATTTGAAATCTCAGTTGGAGAATTTGATAATGAAATTGAAGGTGTTAATGTTAAGTTAAACTCATTAAAACTTACTATGAGTGCTGAAAACTATAACAATGTCAGCGATATTACAATCCCAGATGATGCAGCTGATGCAATGGATATATCTGGATTAATGGAAAAATAGTATGTAATTAGATAGAGTAAATTCTAATAAAAAAGATTAATGTATTAGATGAACTTAAAGGACATATATGGAATTTCATATATGTCCTTTTATATGATATTTAAAACAAATACTGTTTTCATTATGATGATGTAAGCTTTTTGAAGCTAAAAATAAAAAATACGGAAACTTTAAATTTTATTTATAATAAGGAATCACAATATAGCTTCCATTCTTTATATTATCGTTATTCATATTATTTATTGATTTAACCTCTTCGATGTATTCGTTATAATCTGAATAATCCGGTGAATAGTATGTATCAGCTATTGACCAGAGACTATCTCCTTCTTCTATCTGAATTGTAGTATAATATTTGTTACCAGTTGAAATCTTGGCATTAGCTCTTATTGAAATTAAGATACTGCATAAAATAACTAATACTGATATAGAAACTATAGATAATTGCAAGTTGAGTTTTGTTTTGTTTATTTTTTTATATGTATTCTTAAATGTGTTCATAATAAAATCTCCTTTCAATCGAACATATATTCTTTATATTAAGTATTATATTGCACGAACAAATGTTTGTCAATAAAAATCGAACAACTGTTTGCAATTATTTTACATATGTGTTATACTCTACATGAAGTTCGATGAGCAGTGTAAAAATATAGAAAAAATGATTACAAATAGCAAAAAGTCCATAGTTATTTACATCAAAGAAAAATACATCTTACATTTGTATCAGTCAGCTACATTTATAATGGAGGTAATGAAATGAATTTTGATAATATTTCTGCAAAGCAGAAGGAAATATTAGAATATATCAAGTCTGAAATTTTATCTAAAGGATATCCGCCATCAGTCAGAGAAATATGTGAGGCTGTTCGGTTAAAGTCCACTTCTTCTGTTCACGCACATTTAGAAACCTTAGAGAAGAACGGATATATAAGACGAGACCCTACCAAACCCAGAACTATTGAAATAATTGATGACAGTTTCAATTTAACAAGACGTGAAATGGTTAATATACCTATGATTGGTCAGGTGGCTGCTGGTTCACCTATTTTGGCAGTTGAAAATATTGAAAACTACTTTCCAATGCCGGCAGAGCTTTTACCAAATTCAGAAACCTTTATGCTTAAGGTAAAGGGGGAAAGCATGATAAATGTTGGTATTTATAGTGGGGATTGGATTGTTGTACAACAACAGAACACTGCCAAAAACGGAGATATTGTAGTTGCTCTTATAGAAGATTCAGCTACTGTTAAGACTTTCTATAAAGAAGATGGTCATATTCGTTTACAACCTGAAAATGACTCTATGGATCCTATTATTGTAAATGATGTATCTATATTAGGAAAAGTGATTGCTCTTTATAGAAATATGATGTAGGAATCATTTTTATCATAATAAATAATCAATTAGAATTTAAAAATAATTCAAAAAGTGATGTATCCTGAAGCAAGCTTGACTTTTGCTTGTTGCTTTCGGGAATAAAAGCCAGAACCTTATAAATTTTTAAATATATAATGCTCTGGCTTTTATAATTCTAATAATTCTTTAAAATAACAAACAAATAATATTTGATTAAATGTATAGTTACTAAAATATAGTTACTAATTAAACTCAACTGTTTCCCCGTCCGACCAGATACGCTCCAAATTATAGAATACCCTGCTATCTGTATCAAATATATGAATAATAATATCATTATAATCAATAAGTACCCAGTTTGCTGAGTTATAGCCCTCAATTTGTCTATATTCATAGCCCGCTTTACTCAATTCATCAGTGACATTATCTACCAGTGCCTGAACCTGATTTGCATTTGCTGCACTAGCAATTACAAAATAATCAGAAATTGTTGATATCTTACTAATATCAATTACCTTAATGTCAATCCCCTTCTTTTCATCAAGAGCTTTATATGCAATTTTAGCCATTTCAAAATTCATCATATTAGTATCCTCCATATGTTTAATTAATTGTTTTTCCTGAGTTTTCGTATTTTATATTATATTTTAGACTTCATAAAACTTATAAATTGAAAACTCAAAATATTTTACTATTGTCTTTTCAATAAAGATTTATAAAATTCAAATGTATCATTTGAGCTTGTATCAATTACCTGATTGTTTTCTTTAAGATATTCTAAGGTATCTTTTAAAATCTCATATACTGCTCTGTCCAAATCATTAAAAGACAGCTTTCTTATATATTCCAGATTTGGAGCCTGATTTCTTGAAGGCTCAATATAATCTGATACATATATTATTTTTTCTAATAAAGTCATATCAGGTCTACCTGTTGTATGATATTTTATAGCATTTATTATTTCATCATCTTCAATCTTATAGACTGCTTTTGAATAGTAAGCACCAAGCTTTGAGTGTAATACCGACTTACATTCTTTTTCATAAGAAGTAATATCTATTTTATATTTTATACATTCTTTAAGCTGTACATCTTCATCCATACATTTTGCACAATCATGAAGTAGTCCTGCTATTCTGGCTTTATTTATATCGGCTCCATGACACATAGCTAAAGCTGCTGCTGTAAATTCAACACCTAATGTATGTTCATATCTGGATTTTGACAACTTTCCTTTTATCTTTTGCCGTAATTCCATATAGTATTTTTTATCAAATTTTTCATTCATAAATAATAATACCTCGTAAACAGAAAAATAAATATTATACCATAAAATAACCTTGTGATTTTATGGGTCGAGTGCGTAAGCCTTGTGCTTACTCATGATGACATAATCATAAGCACAGTTTATGATTATCCGCAGTCGCCAAATAAGTATGTAAACACCCTTACTTGGCTTGTTGCCTACATTATATCATAAGCACAGCTTATGATTATCCGCAGTCGCCAAATAA
>CAMWKO010000036.1 GCA_947174885.1 uncultured Clostridia bacterium | reverse complement strand
AGAATATCGGTATTACCGTTCTTTCTTGCACTGCCGTTAATCGCTAAAACTTTCATTCTGATACCTCCTCTGTATAACCTCTATTCAAGAAAATCTCCCTTAAATTGAGAACAATGCACCGTCATACATATTTGCATCGCCTAAACTTAATATCATAACGACTTTTTCAGACTTTTTGGTTTTCAATATTCTTTAGACTTTTTTAGCAATATGATCTTTCAAAAATTCCTGCAACATCTTCGTCTGTCATTTCACAAGGATTTGATGTATACAAAAATCCCTGCATAGAACGAGCACCTTTCGCAAGCGTCATTGCTTCACTATTCCGGAATCCGTAATCACTCATTTTCAACTCATCTACACCGCAAGCTTTTTGCAGTTCCACAAGTGCGGTAATAAAATCTTCTGCCTTGTCGGCATTTTTAATACCCATAGCCTTTGCCATTTTAATAAAGCGATCATCACAAGCATGTTTATCAACAAAAAATTGATAGAACTCCTTTGAAATCATAATAAGTCCAGCACCATGGGGCAGGTTGTGATGATAAGCACTCATAGAATGCTCCATTGAATGTTCCGCCGTCGTCAGCGTTAGATTCATTGTAATGCCTGCAACTGTTGAAGCATACGCAATATGCTCTCTTGCTTCCATATCGCTACCGTCCTTAACAGCACGAGGCAGATACTTAGCAACATTTTCGATTGCAGAGAGCGCAATTACTTCACTTAAAATATTTAAGCTCTTGCTAATCATCACTTCAGTATTATGAAAAAGAGCATCAAAGCCTTGATATGCAGTGTATTTTGCGGGAACTGTTTTCATTAGTTCAGGATCGACAATCGCCAGAACAGGCACATTTCTCACATCTCCAAAACCTATTTTCTCCTGTGTTTCAAGGTTGGATATAACGCCAGAGCAGTTGACCTCCGAGCCTGTACCCGAAGTCGTCGGAATGGTAACGATAGGCAGTCCTGCATTTTGAAATGCCTTTCCTTTTGCGTAATCCCAAAGATCGCCGTCATTGGTTGCCATAGAGGAAACCATTTTAGAACTGTCCAAAACAGCCCCTCCCCCAAGTGCAACAATAAAATCGCATCCGTTTTCACGGGCAAATCTGCCGCCCTCCTCGCAATGCTCTTTTAACGGATTCTCTGTGAATTTGTCATATACAACATAGTCCACATCTGCCATTTTAAGTTGTTCCAGCGTGCGTTCAAGATAGCCGTTTATACGGGTAGATTTTCCACTTGAAATAAGTACACAAGCCTTTTTGCCTGGCAACTGCTGCCTGCTAAGTTCATTCAGCGTACCTCTGCCAAACAGAATATTTGTCGGGTTATTAAAATTAAATTTCATCATAGTAATTTTCTCCTAAATATTTTTTTTTTGAATTTTGTAAATAAGATAATCAAGGCAATCAATTTGTTTTTGCTCTAAACGAATTGTACCAAGTAACTCAGATCTGTATTTTTCGAGAAATGGCAACATTGCACCCATGTTGCCATTTTGGGCAAAGACCATACATTTTTTTGTTGTCTGCTCATCACATCCTGCATCCTTTAAGTTTTGATAAATAATACCCATTGTATCGGTTGCTTCCGCCATTACTTTGCACCTCCTATGATTTTATTATATCTTAAGTTCAGTGATATGTATAATACTTATACTTTATATCATGTTATTCTTGACAGGAATAACACGATATACTATCCTGTATACAGATAAAACTGTTAGGGAGAATAGTATGGAAATTCGTGTTTTGCGTTATTTTTTAGAAATTGCAAGAGAAGGCAATATGTCTCACGCTGCGGAAACGCTTCATGTTTCTCAACCCACTTTATCAAAACAAATGAAAGATTTGGAACAGGAACTTGGCAAAAAGTTATTTCGCCGCAGCAGCAGTAGTGTAAGCCTGACTGACGAGGGAATGTTGTTGAGAAAAAGAGCAGAAGATATTTTAGATATGGTGGATAAAACGGCTGATGAGTTTAAAGCGTTAAACAATATCACAGGCGGAGAAGTCCATATCGGTTGTGCTGAATCTCATCAAATCAAATATTTGGCGCGAGCGATTAAAGATTTCAAAGAAAAGTACCCGCTATTTCGTTATCACATTACAAGCGGAAATACCGAGCAGGTAGCCGAACGCTTAGATCGAGGTCTTATTGACTTTGCCGTTATTGTAGAGCCACCGAATCTATCAAAATATAACTACTTAGAAGTTCCGGAAACAAACACTTGGGGACTTGTCATAAAAAAAGATGACCCTCTTGCAAAAAAAGAAAAGATATGTGTGCATGATTTAATTGATCTTGACTTAATTTGTTCCGAGCAGGCAATGCAGGTGGATATTCCAAGATGGTGTGGAGAAAAAGCGGATATACTGAACCTTTCCGGCACAATCAATCTTGCTTATAATGGCTCTATTTTTGTGAAAGAAGGGCTTGGGTATATGCTGACTTTTGATAAACTTACAAATACAGGAGAGGATAACGGTCTTTGCTTTCGACCTTTGTCACCACCGTTAGAAACAAAAATGTATGTGATCTGGAAAAAATATCAAGTGTTTACCCCGATTGCCGAGTTGATGTTAGAAGAATTAAAATTGAAATTAAAATAATTATGTATTAGCAGTCTTCATATTAGATAATAGATATATTGTTATTTTTTTAATATTACACTATAATTAGTATGTAAGTGTTAAAAGATAACCATTGAAACGAGGTATATTATGAAAACTAAAGACGAATTACCTAAATGTCCTGTTGCTACTACAATATCTCTTATTGGCAGTAAATGGAAGCTGTTAATTATGAGAAATCTTCTTGTTCGTCCATGGCGTTTTAATGAATTAAAAAAAGATTTAGAAGGAATAAGTCAAAAAGTATTGACTGATAGTTTAAGATCAATGGAAGAAGACGGAATTGTTACAAGAACTGTATTTCCGGAAGTCCCTCCCCATGTAGAATATTCATTAAGTGAATTGGGAGAATCTATGCGTCCGATTTTAGACTCCATGCAGCAATGGGGAACTGCATATAAAAATAATCTTTGATGAATTTTATAGAATAAAAAGGACATTTTCTTTTCTGAAAATGTCCTTTTTATTCTATAAGATAATATCTCTTTCTAAATTTTAAAAAACTCAAATTTGCTATTTAAATCTTTTGCCTCATTACTTAATTCCTCTGCTGTGCTTGCTACATTATTCATGAGAGCATTAATTTCTTCTACAGATGCATTAACCTCCTCTGTACTGGCAGCAGAATTTTCGGATATACCTGATAATTCTTCTATCTCCTGAGAAATAGAAGTTATTTCTGTAACTACTTTATCTATTGATGCCCCAATTGATTTAACCTTTATTGAAGTTTCCTCTATCTCTTTTGATAACTGCTCATATTCATTAATTACACTGCTCATATTTTCTTTCTGTTCCTTGCCGTCTGTAACTGTATATTCTATAATATTGATACACTCATCAAATTCTTTTACAAGATCACCTATAATAGTTGTAATTTCTCCTACCTGATAAGACGTATCTTCACTCAAATCACTGATTGAATTAGCAACAACCGCAAAACCTCTACCGGCTTCTCCTGCCCTTGCTGCCTCTATTGAAGCATTAAGACTTAATAACTTGGTTTGAGAAGAAATATCACCTATTACAGATACAATACCTTTTACTTTATCGACAGTTTCATTCATAAACTGAATCTTTTCTGAAATATCGGCAATACTGTTATTTACCTTTTCATAGCTCACTGACATATCTGCCATTTTATGCTTCATTATATTACTGCCATCATCAAGTTTTGCAGAACAGTCAGAAATGTCATTTGCAGATGCACCAATACTTTCAATGTCTTCATTAATACCACTGATGTTTTCAGCAATCGCCTGTACTGATTCACTCTGACTCTGTAATCCCTCAGTAATTTCTTCTACAGCCTTCGATACCTCATTCATAGCCGTCAATGTAGTATCAGATGTGAAATATAATTCCTGGGATTGATTATTTACGCTATCGCTGATAGACGATGTTTTTGTAATTATATCTGAAAGCTCCTCAGCCATTTGCTTTGTTGCCCTATATATCTCTCCTATTTCATCTCCGTTAAATTTATTATTAATGCTGTTTACTTCAGTCAGATTACCATCTGCAATAGCTTTTATACTATTTGAAACAAGCTGTATTCTCTTTGCCATATGTACTGAAATAAGAAACACAATTACTCCAGATATTGCTATAAATGCAACACTTATAACTACTACAGTAAGTGTCATCTTCTTAAGATTATCGTTTATCACTGTCTGTGGCTTACCTGCAAACAACATGCCATTATCAGTTGGAATATAATATCCATAATAAGCAGTACCGTTAACGTCTACATTAGTATCAAAATACTCTTCATTGTTGTTTATTACCTTTTCAATAACAATATCACTTGCCTTTGTTCCAACTACCCCATCAATAGAACTCTCTGCCCGTGTATCACCATTAAATACAGTAATATCTACATCATCCTCTTTATATGCATAAACATTATCTGTATAAGCTTCAAGAGCTATCCTCAATATTGTTTTCTGTTCATCATCTAAAAAACTCTTAGAGTACTGTAACGAAGCTATCATTATTACCAAACCACTAATAATCATCGGGACCAGAGCCATAAATATAAATTTCATTTTAATTTTCATAGTAAAATCCTTTCCTCACACTATCAAACAACTGTTAATTTATGTCACATACCTTATAAAATCTCTTTAATATAATATATAATCACTAATAGTGACCGCTATTAACAAACTCAGAAAAGAATCATTACTCAGTTTTGTTTTCACAACCCTGCTCTCCAAAAGCTTCTCTACCCTCACTGCAGTAATAACAACTGCTGTTACTTTCTTTCACGTATCATTTCTAATATTGTAAGCCTTGTATTTTTCTTCCGTAACTTTTAATGATATAACAATTATTTTATCAAAAAAGGAATGTTATTTCAACTTTTTATTATGTTATTTTTATATGGAGGTTTACATTTCGGATGTTATTCTATTATAATGAAACTGTTTTAATATAATTTATTCTAATTTCTTTAACATTATAGAAATCTAAAATAATAACTCCACAGACCAAAATTTGTATCACTTTTTCCATATCATAAGATACTCTTTTTCACCGGTATTTTCGTCAGTATCTTCACATTGAATATCAAAGTTTTCCCTTTTATAGAAGCTTAATGCCCGTATATTCTTTTTATATACACTTAAATTTAACTGTCTTTTCATACCCTTTACAAAATCTAGTAATTGTTTACCTATACCATTAGACTGTGCTTCACTCCAAACAAAAATTCCCGCAATATAATCATTATCCAAACCAATAAATCCCTGTATTTTATTTCTTTCTTCATAAACGTATATTTCTGCTTGCAAAAACATTTCTTTCACTGTTTCAAGATTATCTTTCCAGTATTGTGCCGGAATAAAACTATGTGATTTTATATTTGTATCCAGCCAAATATCTGCAACTCTGTTTATATCTGATTTCTGTAATTTTCTAATCATAATGAATTCTCCATTAACAAACAAATTATGGTTGTGACTTTAATTATAATTTCTACTGTACAATATTTATCTATACATCATTATAAGTCCTGATAAAATAACAATGTAGAGCGTTTTTCCCTCTCAAGGGAAACCCGCTCTACATTGCTGTATAATATACTTATATTATGTCAGGCATTCATAATATGAATAATCCACTATACCTTTGATATTCTTCAAAGAACCTGCTACTAATTCTTTAACCATCAGGCATTCCGGAGCCGGCAATCCAATATTAGGTCCTGTAACAATTCCATAATTACAGGAAGTTTCAAAGCCTCTTGAAGTATAATTTATTGGATTACCCTCCACAATAACTGCTTCAAATCCCATTTCTTTTGCCTTTTTAAAACCAAACTCAATTAATTCTTTTGATATATGTTGTCTTTGCAATTCTGTTTTAACTGCAACCGGTGAAAGCAGTAATAATTGATTTTCATCTCAAGCACTCCTTTCAAAATTCAATATATATAAATATACCATAATTCTTTGCAAAATCAATCATAAAGAATTTATAGTAATCTCCATAGATATTGGAAATAGAACACTGGAGTATAGTAAATCAGACAGGATTTTATTTTATAATTATTTCTTTTTTATTGGAATCCAAATCTCACAATAATAATTTTCATCCTGTGTACCATTTTGGTATTCACTCGGATCATCATACATTTCTATACAATATCCGGCAGCAAATTCATAATCCTTTAATGACGGTAACCATTCTGAGAAAATCTTGGTATTCACATTCTGAAGTGTATCAGGCATTGCTCCTTTACATGGAAATACTGCCCATGTAAATGCAGGTATTGTCTTGGTAATAAATCCTTCCGGAATATCTTTAACAGGATTATACATATCTGCAATAAGATACTCAAAGGTATCCCCTTCCATCTGCTCATCAACATTTATTCCAAACATTCCGCATACATACTTACCATTTCCGGAAGAATAATGCTCTTTCCAAAATTCAGGTATTTCTGACTTTGCACCCTCATAAGAAAATGTTTTTGCAGCTCCGAGTACAGTAAATGCTTCTTTTTTCACAATTTTGTAATCCATAATGTATCCGCCTTCCATTGATAATTTGATTTTCAGCGGTGCAAATGTCTTTAACATTCCTATATTTTTTTGCACCATAGAGGGAGTAACACCGTGAAATCTTGTAAATGCTTTTGTAAAGCTGTCCGGTGAATCATATCCATACTTTAATGCTATATCAATTACTTTTTTATCTGACGTGGCGAGCTCATTTCCCGCCAGAGAAAGTCTTCTGTTTCTGATATATTCGGAAATTGTAAATCCGCACAGCATACTAAAACCCTTTTGAAAATACAAGGATGATATATATACTTCCTTAGCAATATCGTTTGCTGAAATATCCTCTGTTATATGGTTTTCAATATATTGGATAGCTTTACTGATCGCTTCTGTCCATTCCACCTGTATCACCTCCTGCTGTAGTCAAAGTATATCAGTATATATTAACATTATCCCGACATTCTTTGCAATAAAATGTCTATAATAATAAACCTTCAAAAATTTTTTCATTATATTAGAAAAGAATAAGCAGCTTTCCAAATACTTTAGAAAACTGCTTATTCCATTCCCATTAATTTAATAAAACATAGATTTAAAACTTTTATTACAAATGCACTAATTCTAATTTTTTTAATTTTGCATTTTTACTGATTTTATATATTCTCAGTATAATAAATAACCTACATTATTGAATTACTGATAAATTTCAAAATATGCCTAGGCATATATTAATTGCTGAAATTACTCCCATAACAACAGAAACAACAATTACCTAACACTTTATTTTTTATTTTATTTGATATTACATTACTATTTTTACCAATCGAAAAATTAATTTCGTTTATCCGTTTAGTAGAATGAAAACAATTTTCTTGTAACCACTGTTATTCTGTTATTATATAGAAAAGTAAAATCAATAAGAACAATCAATCTCACAAATATCTTATTTCTTTTTTGGGGATTCAGATAAAGGATGATTTTTTCTAATGATGAAAAACAGCATCTTTACCATAATTGCCCGTTTACAAAATAATATAATTTTATTTTCGTACAAAAAAGTTATATTTTAAAATAAGCATTGTTGCGATAAATGTTATCACAATTTTCCTCCTTTCACTATTATTTTGATTTTACTTTTTCCACTGAATTCTACCAAATAAATTTTATTTTTTGCTATATATTGTACAATCTGTCGTTTTCATTGTCTATTCTGCAAAAAAGATGTCGGAAATATACTAACATCTTTCTTTAATCATTTTTATTTTGAATAAGAATATTAACAATAAACTCATTATCACTTACACTAAACCTAATCTCCCCATCATATTTTCTAACGGTCTTTTTAACACTCCTTAATCCTATTCCATGAAACTCTGTTTCCTTCTTACTGGTATTAATATCTACCTCAGACATATATGTACATTTATTTCTAATATTAATAATTAAAAAACTTTTTTCAAGCTTTATTGTTATTTCAATATATGGTTCTCTCTCCTTTTGTTGTGCTTCTATTGCATTGTCAATCAAATTCCCTAAAATATTAGCCATATCTATATCACTTACAACTGTTTTCTTTGGAATTACTGCATTTACAACAAATACAATACCTTTTTTCTCTGCAATATTCTGCTTGGCATTAATAATTGCATCTATCACGGAATTTCCTGTCTTAAAATAAAACATTCTACTTTCCATTAAATCATTTTCTTTTTTCAAATAAGATTTAAGTTCCTCTATTTTTCCCTCTTCGACTAACTGAGTTAATGAAATAATATTATTTTTATAGTCATGAACACTCTGTTTCCACAATTCAAATGTATGCTCAGTTTCGTCCAATGATTTTTTCAGCATTTTATTATTCAATTCTATAAGTGATGCGTTCTTTTCCTGCTCATATCCTTCTGCAATCTTAATTACAAACCAAAAAATTATCATTTCAATACCTAGTGATGCTATAAAGAACATAACTGAAAAACTATTTATTTCTTCACTTGATTTATTCAATTCTGAATGTATCATTACGAAATTAGAAATCAATAGAAATCCGGAACATAAACTCATTATAATAATATATTGTATAGGAACTGTTTTTTTGTAGGCAATTACTTTATTTAATGTTATTACGATAATTATCAAAATGCATTTTGATAATAATATGCAGGCAACTCTTACGAAGCTTTGCTCTCCAAACAGATAGGCTGTATTAGTATTCTTTACTATTGCAATAAAATATGCCACCATAAAATCTATTGCATATAATATTGTTGCATATGCCAGCACCAGAGCTACAGAATACAGATATTTTCTTCTATACATAATCCACTGGGTTATGATACAGATAAGAATAAATATAAATGTTGTAATATATGAGAAAAGACACATCTGATTAAATAGAATAATTACAAGCGACTCTGCTAGCGATAAAAATATAATCTTTCCATGCATATCCTGCGTCTTTTCTTTCACAATAAAGGTTGCACAAAAATAACAACACATAACTATTTCTACAAATTTCCCGAAATACTCTACACACCAAAAAAATTCCTTCATACCTCACTCCAATATTGTGCCAATCTATCTTTTAAATTTTTAATTCCTGATCTGCTGGCCATCAATTTCTCTCCATTATCCAACGTAATATCATAGTTAGAATATTCTTTGATATATTTCATATTAACTGCACAACCACTATGAATTTTAACAAAATCATTATCATCCAATTCAAGATAAAAGTCCTTTATTGTTTTCCATGTACATAATATTCTGCTATCTGCAAGATGTATATATAATTTTCTCTTTACAATTTCAAAATAACATATTTCTGCATGTGTAATTCTATGTTGTACATTATCGCTTTTAATAACTATGTATTTATCTTTTTTTTCAATTAATACTTGTGCTGCTCTTAATGCAAGCGGCAGTTCTTCTTTTACACGAAATTTTCTAATATATCTAAATGGGGTATATTCTATTGAATCGAAAACATAATTCTCATATGATGATATAAAAATAATTATTATATTAACATTTTTTTCTCTCAATACCTTTGCTACTTCAAGTCCTGAAATATCAGGCATATCAATATCTAACAGCAGTATATCAAAAATATTGTTTTCCTTTTCCATAACATCAAGAAGCTTCTTTCCACTAAAAAAAGAAGTTATGTCCATATTAACTTTCATTTCACCGGAAATTCTGATGATGTCATCTTTTATTTTTCTTACTGTTTCAATATCATCATCACAAATTGCAATATTCACTTATATTTCCTCTATTCACTTATATTTCCTCTATTCTTATATCATCATATTATAACTCCTATTTACATTCTCATTTAATACCAAACTAAATAATAACAAAATAAAACAAAAAATGCAATTAGTAAACTACATTAACAGATCAATATAATTTCTTGTTAGCTTTTCTAGATTCAGTTGTCAATTATCAATTTAACTCCTTTAATCTCCGGAGTAATCTCTGTAGGAATATTATTAAATGTTTCTCTTACAGGACTTAATATTACTGTAACTGCCCAAACACGACTGATGTCCGTATTCTCAACAACTGCAAGCGGATTAAGTTTAATTAATACCGTTACCGGTTATGCAAGTGCAGGATTAGGAATAAACTAACAAAATATTTTTAATAAATCAAAGGATACCTCCTGTCTATGAATTTCTAATTCATAGACAGGGGCATCCTTTATAATATACATATTTATATTGTGTATAAAGTCATCTGCAATTTTGGTTTTTTCTTAGTTTCTGAAATCCGGTGTTATTATATTATATATTCTTTTAACAAAGCCTGAAGTATAATAATATGATATTCCTCATCTTTAATAATTCTTGCTAACACAGCATTGATATACTCATCATTTATCATTTTCATATGCATCGTATACTGATTTATTGCTGCATTTTCTGACTCAATATCTGCCATCAACATACTTTTTGCATCTTTTGGAGTTGTAATATATTTAGGTGTCCACATTATTTGTCTTCCATTTTGCTGCTTTGCTACAAAATCAATATTACCTCCCAATAAGAAAATCAGTTCGCTCAATTTCTGTAGATGTATCATTTCTGCCATTGCAATCCCTAAAATTGTTTTTGCAACCGGACAGTTTTCACATGAAAGGCGATTTTCGTTATTAATATATTGGGTAATCGCAGACATCTCGGATATAGAACCACAATAATCCATACTAATCAAATTGGCATAGGACTGATTTATTTCCCTTACCTGAATAGGTGGATAAGGTAAATCCATCATAATTGGCTTTACATTTACAAAACTACATGAATTAATCAAAGGATTTTCTTTCATTATTAATCCTCCTGCAATATTTTATATGATAATATATTTAAGAATTATAATAATATGATTATTTCCCATACATTTTCTACTGAAATTCTGCAAGTTAACAGTAAAGGGCTTACATCATTATGATGATGCAAGCTTTTTGAAGCTAAAAATAAAAAATACGGAAACTCAAGAGGAGCTTAGTATTGAAAAAGAAATTGTGCTATGATAATATGACACCATGTCACAGTTTGATTTACAGCATATCTTCAAACACTTTATGCAAATGAAGGTTCACATACTACAGAAATGCTTTTTAATATATCTACAAGGAATATATAAGAATATGAAACAGATAATACACAAAATACAAATTTATATGATGCTTTCAATAATACTTTTACTCTGCCTGTATGGCTGCAGTAAAACTGACCAAAAAAACGATTCCATTACCTCTTCTCCCGTAGCGGAGGCAACATCTGCTCCCGATAAAATAGCCGATGAAACCACCCCCATAAAAGAATCCATAACTTCTGAACATGAAACCACACAATCTATAGAAAATGAACGTTTTACAATTGAACTCGCAGAAAGCCCTGAAAGTATACCGGTTACGGAAATCATCACCACCAATACTGTCAATATTCGCATTGCACCAAGTTTAGATGCTGATGTTTACAAAATTGCAAACCAAAGAACAACTCTGAATAAAGTTTCTGAAGCAGACGGTTGGACGAAAATCTTAATCGAAAATGCATTTTATTATGTAAAAAGTGACTATGTAAAAGAAAAATCACAATCAGAAGAAAGTACAGGCTTTCTAATAGTTATTGATGCCGGTCATCAGGCAAAAGGCAACAGTGAAACAGAACCAATCGGACCTGGTGCCACAGAGAAGAAAGCCAAAGTTGCCAGTGGAACAAGAGGAGTCTCTTCCGGTCTTGCAGAATATGAACTCACTTTACAGGTTTCGTTAAAACTACGGGATGAACTTATAAACAGAGGCTATAGCGTATTGATGATTCGCGAAAGCAATGACGTAAATATCAGCAATGCTGAACGTGCAGAAATTGCCAATCAGGCAGGTGCAGATGCATTTATCCGTATCCATGCTAATGGCTCCGAAAACAGCGATACAAATGGCGCAATGACCATCTGCCAGACCTTCGAAAATCCATACAATGCTTCTCTTTATACAAAAAGCAAACTTCTGTCCACAAACGTCTTAGACCAGCTTGTGGCTGCCACGGGCTGCAACAGACAATATGTTTGGGAAACTGATACCATGAGCGGAATCAACTGGTGTCAGACACCGGTTACCATTGTAGAAATGGGCTACATGACCAACCACACAGAAGATATTAATATGTCAACTGCAGATTATCAGTATAAAATTGTCGAAGGAATTGCAAACGGAATTGATGCTTATTTTGGAATAGAATAAATATTTTATATTACAACTTACATTTTTATTCTTGCGGTTTCAATGCACCATAGTAATAACTTGCTGTTGCACCACCATCCATAAGGAATGTTGAACCGGATATAAATGCGCCTGCAGGTCCCATCAAAAGTTCTGCTACATTTGCCAATTCATCGGCTGTTCCCGGTCTTCCTGCGGGACATTTTTTAAACATATTCTTATAGAAATCTCCACGTGGTCCATTAAATTCATCTACTGCAAGCGGTGTAACAATAATTCCCGGTGCAATACCATTTAATCTCGCACCACGCTCACCCCATTTACAAGCTTCATACATAACACGCTTTTCATTACAACGTTTTGCCATCTGATAAGCATGGAGAGTGTCTTTAATATTCTCTGGCTGCAATACTTCAAGGGAAAGTAATTCTTCTGTAGGCGTTGTTGCAAGAAGCTCATCAATTTCATTTCCAAGCTGTGGCATTCTCCAGCCACTCTGACTTGAAATATGAACACCAACTCCTCCTTTTTGAATTACCTTACCTACTTCTTCCAAAAGTACAGCTGTACCGTATAAATCCACCTTCAAAATTGTCTCAATCGCTGCCTGACTTGGAGATACTCCGGCTGCCGAGATAAGCATAGCAATCTCTCCGTATTTCTGACCTTCTCTAATGAGATTTAAGATAGAATCACGGCTTGATATATCCGTCTCTATAGGAGTCACATCATATCCTGCATTATTCATGATTTCTGCCATAGTTTTGGCATTTTCTATTTTCTTATCTCCAACAATAATCTTTTTTCCATATCCGACTCTTCTGGCAATAGCAAGTCCAATCTGACCTGCGCCAGCCCAAAGTACAACATCTGCCATGATAGATTCCTCACTTCCCTATAATCTGTTATATTCTTCTTCACTAACGGGCTCACACCATTCATTTGAGGTTTCTGTTCCGACCGGCTCAAATGTTAAATGTGAAAAAATTCCCAATAAAATATTGTGCAAATTTCTCATTAGGTGCACCCACACCAAATACATCCAGCTTTTCAAATTCTTCTCTTGTTGCAATCTTACTCATCCTAAAAACCTCCTATTTTACAGCATTATTCACGCATTTAAGTGCATTTAAGCTACGTGGATATCCGATATATGGCAGACACTGGCTGATAATCTTTATTAAAAATTCTTTATCATTTCCAATTTTCATATTTGCTCCGGCATGACTTGTCAGTTGTGGTTCACATCCACCCTGTGCTGCAAGAAAACAGAATGTGATCATTTCTCTCTGTCTATAATCAAGCCCTGAACGTGTGTAATAATCTCCAAAGCAGTTATCAGCCAACCAATAGTTGATATGTCTACTCTCCTTTGGACCGGACTTCCAGAAGTCTTTCATACCTTCACCAAAAATATCTACCTGTACCTGTGTTCCTGCTTCACGTCTGTTTTCAATTTTTGTCTGAGCCTGACCCTGAAGAGGAAGGGAAACTCCTCTTGATTCCAAAATCTCATTTGTCTCTTTTAAGAACTGAAGAGTTCTTCCAATGCCAAGATACGCTGTTGCCTGATATACAATCTCCTTTGCCTCAACAGGTGTTACACCCATATTTAATGCTGCCGGTAGCATTTCCCTAAATTCATCAATTCCCTGACAGCCAATTAAAGTTGCTAATATTGCCATAAACCTAGTTCTGTCATCCAAATCATCTTGATTTACAACTTCATCAAAAGCAAAATTATAAAAACGCTCAATAAACTCCGGATCAGTTCTCAAAAAATCAGATTCATATCCCGGAAACATCTTATTATGATAAGCCTTCGCATTTTCTGTAATATTCATCTTATCCCTCCTTTACATATTACTCTTTGCCCAGGACGCAACTTTACTTTCAGCTTTGGAGGCATCTGCTCCATGTACTGCCATCCCATTTCCAAAGGTTGCACCGCTACATATCCTCTTTAAGTCTCGTTCTGAGCTTCCAAGACCACTACCCTCGTGTGTCATAAGAGCCATTACTTTTTTACCTGTAAAATCAAGCTTTTCAAGCTGTGTAAATACAGCGCAAGGATAAGTTCCCCACCAACAAGGACCACACACAAAAATATTATCGTATTCTTCAATACTATCTATGTACTCCTTAAGCTCCGGTCTTGCGTTAGAATGAAGTTCCTGCTTCGCATCCTCGATACATACATAGTAATCATCATCATATGTTTTTACTGTCTTAATCTCAAACAAATCGCCACCTACTGCTTTTTGAATAAATTCAGCACAAATTTCCGTATTTCCTTTTGAGAGTTTTTTGATTTCTCCATTCACGTAGTTCTCGCCTGTTCTTGAATAATAAATAATTAAATTCCTTGCCATGTTTTTACCTCCAAAAAAGATATTATAAAACCTCTTTATAATAAGTATAATTATCTTCTAATGTTCAATCAATTCGTTTTACTTTATATATTGATAAGTTTCAATTATCAATATATAATAAATTTAGAGTTTCCGTATTTTTTATTTTTTGCTTCAAAAAGTCTTGTTGCCAGAGGCAACATAGACATCTTGCACAAAAAATTGCAGATGAAAGTGAACTTTCATCTGCAACTTTTTGTGCAAGATGCTTACATCATTATGATGATGTAAGCTTTTTGAAGCAAAAAA
>CAMWKO010000035.1 GCA_947174885.1 uncultured Clostridia bacterium | reverse complement strand
GCCTTTGGCAACAAGACTTTTTGAAGCTAAAAATAAAAAATACGGAAACTCAAGACTATATAAGAACACCATGAACCTTATGAAACTCAAAATATTAAATTCAATACAAAAATTCATAAACTCATGTAAATTAATATTGAAATAAAAAAAGAAATTTGATATATTTATCTTCGATTGTTAAAAATAAATAGAAAATTGGAGAGAAAAAGATGAAGAAAAAAGTATTTATATTATTTATGTGCCTTAGCATATGCTTTGCACTAGGTGCATGTAGCTTGGGAGACGGTTGGATTGATGATGCAGCAAAGGAAATGGGAAACAGCATAACTACAGGTGATATATATATCGATGGTGATGTATTTACATTTCCTATGAATGTTTCGGATTTCTTAGATAAGGGATGGCATTTATCTAAATCATATAGTAATATAGAAACTTATGAATTAGAGCCGGATAATTATTCAACAGAATTTGAAATCTGGAAAGATGATATATATGTTAAAGTTTCTGCCATAAATATGTCTGATAAAAATGCTACAGTAAAGGATTGTATGGTACAGTCTTTAAAAGTAACAGAGACAAAAGTTGATTTTGTACTTCCAGGTGGATTATCAAAGAGAAGCTCAATGAGTGATGTAGAGGACAAATATGGTAAGGCAGATAAAACAGATGCTGAAAAAGATTACTTAGAAAACTGGACATATGATTTTTCAAGTAAGGATGGATACAGCTGTCAGGTTAAACTCGAAATATGGAATGACGGAAAGGCAACTTATCCGTTAAGCAGTGTAACATACAACTTAACGGCTATAAGCGGTGATGTAAGCTTAGAAGAAACTGTAAGAACATTTGTTGATTCTGCTATGAAGACAAGTTATTGTAATGATTATAAGGAATATGTAGGAAATCTTTATGATACAGAGCAGGGAGCACAGGAATTATATCTTGCAGAAGTAGAATATTACACAGCATATCTTTTATGGTATGTCGATGTAAGTAGTGATTATATTACAGAGGATATTAAAAATCAGTTTACAGATATTGCTAAAACAGTTTTGTCAAAGGCTAAATGGGAAATTGGTGATATAGACGTAGATGAAAAAACAGAGACTGGTACTTTAAAACTTGAAATCTATCCAATAAACTATACTGAGCTTATTGATGAAAAGGTAGATGAGGTTATTGGTATATATAATGCAAAATATGCAAATACAGATTTTAACACCATGAGTGATGAAGAATATACTGAGGTTGAAATTGAATATGCCAATATGATATTGGAGGCTATCAAAGGTATTGAAAATGATACTACTAATGCTAGTAAGCTTATTAAAGAATATGAGATAACAGGGGATATCATTTTGACAGACGACCAGTGGGAAGAAATTGATGATCTTATAATGGGAATTTCAAAATCAGACAGTTAAATCTAAAAATTGAGAGTGTATACAACCATAGAATTTAATTAGGCTTACGGCTAAATATAATTTAAATCAAATATAATGATATGGTTTGCAGACACTCTCAATTTTTATAATAAGTTATAACCAGGACTTTTTATAATATAATCATAATAGGTATAATATAGATTTTAAGTATTTTTATTTTTTGCATCAAAAAGCTTACATCATCATAATGATGTAAGCATCTTGCACAAAAAGTTGCAGATGAAAGTTCACTTTCATCTGCAATTTTTTGTGCAAGATGTCTATGTTGCCTTTGGCAACAAGACTTTTTGAAGCTAAAAATAAAAATACGGAAACTTAAGGACTTACTATATTGAAAATCATAGTTTTTCTGGTAAAATAAGAGTATATTGTCTATTAGGAGTGAATATGAAAAGAATAGAGAAGATTTCATTAATAGGTCTTGGAGCAATGGGAGTTTTTTTTGCACCAAGAATTTTTAAATTTTATGGGAATAATTTTAAGGTTATAGCAAATGGAGATAGAAAGAAGAGATTAGAGGAAAAGGGTGTAACTATAAATGGTGAAAATTATAAATTTCCGGTTATATCATCTGATAGTGAATATAAAGCAGATTTAATATTAATAGGTGTAAAAGAATATTCTTTGGATGAAGCCATAGAGGATATAAGAAGTCAGGTGGGAGAGGATACTATAATTGTTTCACTTTTAAATGGTGTAGACAGTGAAGAAAGATTAGCAGCAGCTTTTGGAGAAAAACATATACTGTATGCATATATGAGAATGTCTATAGTAATGAGGGACCAAAAAGCAGATTTTGACCCGTACTGGGGGAAAATACACTTTGGTGAAAAGGATAACAAAAATTATTCTGATAAGGTATTAGCTGTAAAGGAAGTATTTGACAATGCAGATATACCATATGAGATTGACAGGGATATGATAAAGGGCATCTGGTTTAAATATATGTGTAACGTTGGTGAAAATATGACATGTGCATTGCTTGGAATACCGTTTGGGGCATTTAGAAATAGTGATAATGCAAACTGGATAAGAATTAATGCTATGCGGGAGGTAGCAGAAATAGCCAGAAAAAAAGGCATAGATTTGGGTGAGGCAGAAATTGAAAAACAAAACAAAACCATCATTACCATTCCGCCGGAAAATAAGCCATCTACCTTGCAGGATTTGGAATGTGGCAAGCATACTGAGGTAGATATGTTTGCAGGAACGGTTATAAGATTGGGTAAAGAATTAGGTATAGAAACACCCATTGCCAAAATGTTTTATTATGGGATTCTGGCATTGGAAGAAAAAGGGAAAGAAGCGAAAGTATAGTATATATATTTTAAGACATTTCAAAATGAAAACACACAGTGCATAATAAATATGGCACTGTGTGTTTTCATTTTGTTTATATTTTACTTACAAAGTAACTGCATAATTTTATTACTTCTCTCAATAAATTTTGTCATAGCCTCCGGTGAGAGCTGTTCGTGACTGATTACTGCCAAATCATACAGCTGTTCGCAGAACATAGGAATATTTTGGGCATCCTTGTTATCTAAGATATATTTAACCAAGCTGTTCTTTGCATTAAGTACAAGAGTAAGCTTTGAGCCAAACATAGCAGGGTTCATGCCTGGCATTCCATACATCTTCATCATATCCTGCATTCTGCGGCTTTCCTCGGAAAGAGTAACCATAGAAGAAATATTTTCATTCTTCAGGTTTTCAACCTTAACCTCAAGGGACTCATTATTTAAGGCTTTCTTGAAGATTTCGGTCAGTTCGTTTGCAGTAGCTTCAAAGGCTTCCTTATCATCTTCACCGGTTTCTTCCTTAAAGGTATCTGTTAAATCAGAGTCAATTCTTAAGAATTTAACGCCATCATTTTTCTGCTCAAGATGAGAAATAAAAGGTTGGTCAATGTTGTGTTTTAATATAACAGCATCCATATTTTCATCCTTAAACATCTTAATATACTGTCCCTGAGCTATTTCGTCAGTTACATAGAATACAGTATTTTCATGGTGTTCTTTATTTTCTTCCAAACACTCAGGAAGAGTTAAGTATTTACCTTCAATATTTTTAAATAAAATATAGTCTGACATCTTTTCGCAGAATTTTTCATCCTTTATACAGCCGAACTTAATAAATGGATTGATATCATCCCAGTACTTTTCATAAGCATCCTTTTCGGTTTTGCACATTCCTGAGAGCTTGTCCGCCACCTTTTTTGTGATATAGTCGGAAATCTTCTTTACAAAGCCGTCATTTTGCAATGCACTTCTTGATACGTTAAGCGGAAGATCAGGGCAGTCGATAACGCCTTTTAAAAGCATTAAGAACTCCGGAATGACCTCTTTAATGTTATCAGCAATAAATACCTGATTGTTATAAAGCTTGATAGTACCCTCAAGTGTATCATATTCATTGTTGAATTTTGGGAAGTATAAAATACCCTTTAGGTTGAATGGATAGTCCATGTTTAAATGTATCCAGAAAAGAGGTTCTTTAAAATCATGGAATACCTTTGTATAGAAAGCTTTATATTCCTCATCAGTACAGTCATTTGGATGCTTTGCCCAAAGAGGAGTAGTATCGTTTAAAGCTACAGGACGTTTTAAAATCTTAGCCTTTTTTGTTTCAGGTGAAACCTCTACGGTTTCCTTTGTGCCGTCTTCATTTTCCTTTTCTTCAGTCTTTGCAGGCTCAAGGATTGTTTCAATAACGGTGTCTTTTTCTGTAACCTCTTCCTCTAAGACAGTTTCATACTGTGGCTCGGCAGTTTCATTTGTAAGATATATTTCTATTGGCATAAATGAGCAGTATTTTGTAATAACTTCCCTTGCTCTGTACTCATTTGCAAATTCAAGACTGTCTTCATTTAAATATAAAGTAATCTTTGTACCACGGGTAGCTTTGTCGCCGTCCTCCATGGAAAATTCCGTACCGCCGTCACATTCCCAATGAACGGCAGTAGCATTCTCTTTGTAAGAAAGAGTATCAATAGTAACCTTATCAGCAACCATGAACGCTGAATAAAAGCCTAAACCAAAGTGACCGATAATTTGGTCTTCATTAGTCTTATCTTTATATTGATTTAAAAATGCCTCTGCACCGGAAAATGCTATCTGGTTAATATATTCATTTACTTCCTCAGAAGTCATACCAAGACCATTATCAATGAATGTAAGAGTTTTTTCTTTATCATTTACAAGTACTTCAATTTTAAATTCATTGTCATCAGGGAGCTGATATTCACCCATAATTTCAAGTTTTTTAAGCTTTGTAATAGCATCACAGCCATTTGAGATAAGCTCTCTAAAGAAAATATCGTGGTCAGAGTATAACCACTTTTTTATAATTGGAAATATATTTTCGCTGTTAATTGAAAGACTTCCTTTTGTTGCCATAATTGTAACTTCCTTTCTGATTAAATATTATAACTAATAGTAATTAAAAAAATTTTCTGTTAAGATTATGTTTTATATAATATAAAACAGATAAGGGATATAATGACAGTTATGTATTTAACAGTTTATGTCCCTAAAAAACAATCGCACAATATGTATTGTAAACATATAATGGAAATATGTCAAGAAAAATTAGCACTCAATTTTAATGAGTGCTAATAAAATAATAAAAATTTTACAGAACATTTTGTACTTAAAATTTGTCAACTACTTCAAATTATAGAGTTTCCGTATTTTTATTTTTAGCTTCAAAAAGCTTACATCATCACAATGATGTAAGCATCTTGTACAAAAAGTTGCAGATGAAAGTGAACTTTAATCTGCAACTTTTTGTGCAAGATGTCTATGTTGCCTTTGGCAACAAGACTTTTTGAAGCTAAAAATAAAAATACGGAAACTCAAGCTTCAAATTAGAATAATAGTTATAAAAGAGTATTGCAGTTAAATTTATTTAATATAAATTTGTTATAATACATATAGCAAATTATTCTATAGAAGAAAACAGCTTTGTAACATAATCATCAAAGCAATGCTCCAGCTCCTTATCAAGTGTAAAGGTATTAAGAGAAGTAGCAGTAATACAGCTTAGAGCATTATTCTCATAATTGATATTTAAATATAGTCCTGATATATCACTTATATTATATGAAAGATTATTGCTTTGTAAAAAACGGTCAAGCTGCTCAGGATTAAGAGCAAGTACTATTTTGAATTTTACAGGAGTTTTCCTACCCTTAATAATCTCATATGCCATATGCTTTACTGTTTTCCAATCTATAAGCTCTTTATTTTTAAGCAGAGCATATTCCTCATCAGTGAAATATGATTTTATAATGTGACCGTCAATGGTAAAGGTATTGTAAGTGGTAATGCTGGCTTTATCTAAAAGAAAATCATCAAAATAATCTCCTGCAAGTAAAAGATTCATAATTAATTTTATGTTATCAATGGTTATAGATTTCATATATTAATCCTCCAGTAAAAAATCAGTAAATATAGTGTTTGATACATCTATTCCCTTAGAGGTAAGAGAGAGAGTATCATCGTTTATTGATAATAAATCCATGGAAATGTATTTTTCGATAACATCTCCATAGACAGAATAAATATTTTTTGAAAATAGTTTTTCAAATTGGCTTATAGAAACTCCCTTTATTTTCCTAAGTCCTAAAATCATAAATTCCTCCTGCTTGTCCTTAACAGACAAAGGAGTAACATTTTCTATAATATCCTTTGGATTAGAGGAGTGATTTATATATTTTTCAAGACAGGAGGTATTTTTATAACGGGCTCCGTCCATATAAGAGGAGGCACCAAGTCCCATGCCGAGGTAATCTGCATCCTCCCAGTAGGAGAGATTATGTCTGCATTCAAATCCGTCTTTTGCATAATTTGATATTTCATATCTGTGAAAACCGGACTGTTTTAAAAGTCTGTCGGTCATATAGTACATTTCCCTCTCGGTATCTTCATCAGGTAACATATGTTCATTATCGGCGTTTATAAAATCATATAGAGGAGTATTTTCTTCAAGAATAAGACTATAGGCTGAGATATGTGTGGGATTAAGTTCTATAACAGTTTCTAAAGTCTTTTTGTAGCTGTCTATAGTCTGATTGGGAAGGGCAGACATTATATCAATATTGATATTGTTAAAGCCTGCATATATAGCAGCATCATAGCTTTCTAAAAACTGCGTGCAGGTATGGATTCTGCCGATTGCTTTTAATTCTGCTTCAATAGAGGACTGTAATCCTATGCTTAGTCTGTTAATTCCAAAAGCTTTATAATCTTTCAGTTTAGAGATATTTAAAGTACCGGGATTGGATTCAATAGTAATTTCAGCATTATCTTCAATATGATAATACTTATATATTGTATTTAAAATATCATAAATGTGTTTGGGGTCTAAAATGGAGGGAGTACCACCACCCAAAAATATGGTAGCTACCGTTTTTTCCGTCTGCCTGTTTGCAATAATCTCATTATTCAGTGAATTAATGTAGGAAAGCATGGTAGCTTCATCAGAATTAAAAGATAAAAAATCACAGTAGTTACATTTTTTTACGCAGAAGGGGATATGAATATATATCCCCATAGACTTATTGTTGTTCATAGTATTATTCCTGATCAAGTTTAAGTACAGCCATAAATGCCTTTTGTGGTATTTCTACATTGCCCACCTGACGCATACGTTTCTTACCCTCTTTTTGTTTTTCGAGAAGTTTTTTCTTACGGGTAATATCACCGCCATAGCATTTTGCAAGTACATCCTTACGCATGGCTTTAACAGTTTCTCTGGCAATTATTTTACTTCCGATGGCTGCCTGTATAGGTATTTCAAATAAGTGTCTTGGAATTTCATCCTTTAGCTTCTCACACATTTTTCTGCCACGTTCATATGCAGTAGCAGAGTGAACGATAAAGGAAAGTGCATCAACTTCTTCTTTATTAATAAGTATATCAAGCTTTACAAGCTCGGATTTTTCATAGCCTTTAAGTTCATAGTCGAAGGAAGCATATCCACGGGAACGTGATTTTAGGGCATCAAAGAAATCATAAATAATTTCATTAAGTGGAAGCTCGTACTTTATAAGGGCTCTTTGACCTTCAATATAATCCATTCCGAGATAAACACCGCGTCTTTCCTGACAAAGCTCCATAATAGGACCTATAAATTCAGTAGTAACCATAATTTCAGCACTTACAACAGGCTCTTCCATATATTCAATTTCCGAAGGGTCAGGAAGATTTGAAGGATTTGTCAAATCAAAAACCGTACCGTCTGATTTGTGTACCTTATAAATAACACCGGGAGCAGTAGTGACTAAGTCAAGATTATATTCCCTCTCAAGCCTCTCCTGTATGATTTCAAGATGCAAAAGACCAAGAAAACCGCATCTGAATCCAAAGCCTAAGGCTATGGATGTTTCCGGCTCATAAGTAAGGGAAGCGTCATTTAACTGTAATTTTTCAAGCGCATCCCTTAAATCAGGATATTTTGCACCGTCAGCAGGATAAAGACCACAGTATACCATGGAATTAACTTTTTTATAGCCCGGAAGAGGATTTTTGCATGGTCTGTTAAGTTCGGTAATAGTATCGCCTACAGATGTATCCTTGACATTTTTAATACTGGCGGTAATATAACCAACCATACCGGCAGACAGCTCTTCACACGGAATGAACTGTCCTGCACCAAAGTAGCCTACCTCAACAACATTGGCAGTTGCATCCGTAGCCATCATCTTAATAGCAGTACCGGGCTTTACAGTTCCGTCCATTATACGGCAAAATACAATAACTCCCTTATAAGAATCATATAAACTGTCAAAAATAAGTGCTGAAAGAGGAGCAGTTTTATCTCCTTTTGGAGCAGGTACTTTTTCAACAATGGCTTCTAATACATCTTCAATATTAAGGCCTGTCTTAGCAGAGATACGGGGTGCATCATGGGCTTCAAGACCTATAACATCCTCAATTTCATTGACTACTCTGTCAGGGTCGGCACTTGGCAGGTCGATTTTATTTATAACGGGAATAACATCTAAATCATGGTCAAGAGCGAGGTATACATTTGCAAGAGTCTGTGCCTCTATTCCTTGTGCGGCATCTACTACTAAAATAGCACCGTCGCAGGCAGCAAGACTTCTTGATACTTCATAATTAAAATCAACATGGCCGGGAGTATCTATAAGGTTGAAGATATATTCTTCACCATCCTTAGCCTTATAAACCGTACGGACAGTCTGTGCTTTAATGGTAATACCTCTTTCTCTTTCAAGCTCCATATTATCAAGCACCTGTGCCTGCATTTCTCTGGAGGTTAAAAGACCGGTTTTTTCTATAATTCTGTCTGCAAGAGTAGACTTGCCATGATCAATATGAGCTATAATACAAAAATTTCTGATTTTATTCTGGTCTAAAGACATAAAAAACACCTACTTATATATAACAATTTTATTTGTTAGTATACATTCTAAAGGGGAAAATCGCAAGTAGAAAAACTCTAAAAAAGCTTTAATAAAGCTAAATATAAAAAATACAGAAACAAAATACAAAATTACTTGACAATAAAATCAAGTGGTGTTATCTTATTACATAGATGTTAGCACTCCAAACATTTGAGTGCTAACAACAAAAAAACAGTTGCACATATATAAGGAAGTGAGAGTTTGGAATTAGACGAGAGAAAAATGAAGATTCTAAAGGCTATCATTAAGAACTATTTAGAAACTGGTGAACCTGTAGGCTCAAGAACAATCTCAAAGTATACTGATTTGAATTTAAGCTCTGCAACAATTAGAAACGAAATGGCAGATTTAGAGGAATTGGGATATATTCTTCAGCCTCATACATCGGCAGGACGTATTCCTTCTGATAAAGGATACAGATTATATGTGGATGATATGATGCATGAAAAGGAAAAAGAGCTTAAAGAAAAAGAAACAGAAGTAGATGAGATGAAAGAATTTCTCATTGAAAAGGTTGACAGAGTTGAAACTCTGCTACAGAGTATGGCAAAAACCTTAGCGACTAATACAAACTACGCTACAATGATTACCGGTCCACAGATACAGCAACACAAAATAAAATTTATACAGCTTTCCCAGGTGGATGAAGAAAAGCTGTTGTGTGTTATGGTATTAGAGGGTAACATTATCAAGAATAAAATAATTCCTGTTGAAGATTATATTGATAGTGAAATATTGCTTAAATTAAATATATTGCTTAACAGCTCCCTAAACGGACTATCTATAGAAGATATTAATTTAGGCATAATATCAAAAATGACCATGCAGGCAGGTAATCATTCTGAATTAGTTAGAAATATATTAGATGCAGTAGCTGAAGCTATTGGAAATGAAGAAAATATGCCGATATACACAAGCGGAGCTACTAATATATTTAAATATCCTGAGCTTAGTGATAGCGAAAATGCCAGTAGGTTGATAAGCACTTTTGAGGAAAAACAGCTGTTGACTTCATTAGTACCGGTACACAATGAAGGCATTCAGGTATATATAGGTGATGAAACACCGGTTAACACTATGAAAGACTGTAGTGTTATAACTGCCACCTATGAATTAGAAGACGGACTAAAGGGAACTATTGGAATCATTGGTCCAAAAAGAATGGATTATGAGAAAGCTTTAGAAGCGATTACTTCTGTTAAAGAAAAGCTTAAATCGGTATATCATACTCCAAAAGAAAATCATGTAAGAGGTGAAGATAGTGGCAAAGAGTGATGAAGAAAAGATAGAAAATGAAACTGTTGAGGATATGAATAATGCTTTAAATAGTGAAGATGATACAGATATAGATGTAAATAAGGCAGATAACACACAAGAGGATATTGATGATGAAACCGGAAAAACCGGTGAAAATGAAGAATCCGATGAAAATACAGAAAAAGCTGAAACATCAGATGAAGCACCAAAAAAAGATAAAAAAGACTTGCTTATTGAGGAATTAAATGACAAGTATATGCGTACCTTTGCAGAGTTTGATAATTTTAGAAAACGTACCGAAAAGGAAAAGGCTGCTATGTTTGAAGTAGGAGCTAAGAGCATAGTAGAAAAGATTCTTCCAATCGTAGACAGCTTTGAGAGAGGCCTGGCTACCGTATCAGAGGAACAAAAGGAAGAGCCTTTTGTATCAGGTATGGATAAGGTATATAAGCAGTTAATGACCACTCTTGAGGAAGCAGGTGTTAAACCTATAGAAGCTTTAAATCAGGAGTTTAATCCGGATTTTCATAATGCAGTAATGCACATTGAGGATGAAAATATTGGAGAGAATATAGTAGTCGAGGAATTCCAAAAGGGATATATGTACCGTGAAAATGTTGTAAGACACAGCATGGTAAAGGTAGCTAATTAAACTTTATTTAGAAATTATATTTTAGGAGGACATTAAAATGAGCAAAATTATTGGTATTGATTTAGGAACAACAAATTCATGTGTAGCAGTTATGGAAGGTGGTAAGCCAACAGTTATCACCAATACAGAGGGAATCAGAACTACTCCTTCAGTGGTTGCTTTTAAGAAGGATGGTGAAAGATTAGTTGGTGATCCTGCTAAGCGTCAGGCCGTTACAAACGCAGAAAACACAATATCTTCTATTAAGAGACATATGGGTACTGATTACAGGGTAAATATTGAAGACAAGAAGTACTCTCCACAGGAAATCTCAGCTATGATTTTACAGAAGTTAAAAGCTGATGCAGAAGGATATTTAGGAGAGGATGTTAAAGAAGCAGTTATTACTGTTCCTGCATATTTCAATGATGCACAGAGACAGGCAACAAAGGATGCAGGTAAGATTGCGGGTCTTGATGTTAAGAGAATTATCAATGAGCCAACGGCAGCAGCATTAGCATATGGACTTGATAATGAAAATGAGCAGAAGATTATGGTATACGATTTAGGTGGTGGTACATTTGATGTATCTATTATTGAAATCGGTGACGGTGTTATTGAAGTATTATCTACATCAGGTGATAACAGACTTGGTGGTGATGATTTTGACCAGAGAATTACAGACTACTTAATTGATGAGTTTAAGAAAAAAGAAGGTGTTGACTTATCAACAGATAAGATGGCATTACAGAGAATTAAAGAGGCTGCTGAAAAGGCTAAAAAGGAATTATCAGCATCTACAACAACAAATATTAACCTTCCGTTTATTACAGCTAATCAGGATGGTCCAAAGCACTTTGAAATGGATTTAACAAGAGCTAAATTTGATGAATTAACACATGACCTTGTTGAAAGAACAGCTACACCTGTTCAGAATGCCTTAAAGGATGCAGGTCTTACAGCATCAGATCTCAGCAAAGTATTATTGGTTGGTGGTTCTACAAGAATTCCTGCAGTACAGGATAAGGTTAAACAGCTTACAGGACATGATCCGTCTAAGACATTAAATCCTGACGAATGTGTTGCAATTGGTGCATCTATTCAGGGCGGAAAGTTAGCCGGGGATGCAGGTGCAGGCGATATACTTCTTCTTGATGTAACTCCGCTTTCACTTTCTATTGAAACACAGGGTGGTATTGCTACAACACTTATTCCAAGAAATACAACAATTCCTGCTAAGAAGAGTGAAGTATTCTCTACGGCAGCAGATAACCAGCCGGCTGTTGATATAAAAGTAGTACAGGGTGAAAGACAGTTTGCTAAGGATAATAAGCTTCTTGGTGAGTTTAAGCTTGATGGAATTGCTCCTGCTCCAAGAGGAATACCTAAGATTGAAGTTACATTTGATATTGATGCAAACGGTATTGTAAATGTATCGGCAAAGGATTTAGGTACAGGTAAGGAACAGCATATTACAATTACCTCCGGCTCAAATATGTCTGATGATGAAATTGATAAGGCTGTAAAGGAAGCTGCTGAGTTTGAAGCTGCTGATAAGAAGCGTAAGGAAGGTATTGAAGCCAGAAATGAGGCTGATTCAATGGTATTCCAGACAGAAAAGGCTATAAATGAAGTTGGGGATAAATTAGACCAGGCAGATAAATCTAATGTAGAGGCTGATTTAAAGGCTCTTAAGGATTTACTTGAAAAGACTTCACCGGAAAATATGACAGAGGCTGATGTAGAAGAAATCAAGGCAGCTAAGGAAAAATTAATGACAGGTGCACAGAGCTTATTTACAAAGATGTATGAGCAGGCTCAGGCAGCAGGTCAGCCGGATATGAACCAGAGTGCAAACGCATCAGATACAGCAGGTCCATCAAATGATGACAATGTTGTAGAAGGAGAATACAAAGAGGTTTAATAAATAAAAATATTTATAGTTAAAACATTTAGAAAATGTAAGCTGATATAATACAAATGCGACACTTTAATTCATGACAATAGAAAATTCGCAAAATGTGTTTTCTATTGTATAGAGGTGTCGCACTTGGCATTATTCATATAATAGAATTTATTTAAAAAATAATCAAATTTTTATGGATTTTTATTATACAAAATGTGATGTATGCAGTAGATAAAGGATATATTAATGTGTGACTGCATCAATGATTTATGATTTTAATATATTGTGCTTACATATAGTAAAAGGAGTAATTCCATATGGCAGATAAAAGAGATTATTATCAGGTGCTTGGTGTTGAAAAAGGCGCTGATGATTCAGAAATAAAAAAAGCATACAGAAAGTTAGCTAAAAAATATCATCCGGATACAAATCCGGGTGATAAAGATGCAGAAGCAAAGTTTAAAGAGGCTTCAGAAGCATATGCCGTACTTAGTGACCCGGATAAGAGAAGACAGTATGATCAGTTTGGCCATGCTGCTTTTGATGGTGGAGCAGGTGGCGGTTTTGATTTTGATGTTAGTGATATCTTTGGTGGCTTCGGAGATCTTTTTGGAGATTTGTTTGGAGGAGGAAGAAGAACAAATAACGGACCAAGACGTGGTGCAAATATAAGAGTTGGTGTAACTATTGACTTTGAGGAAGCTGTTTTTGGATGTGAAAAGGAGATTGAAGTATCCATAAAGGACGAATGTAAAACATGTGGTGCTACAGGAGCTAAGGCAGGTACACAGCCGGTTACATGTTCAAGCTGTAAGGGTGCCGGAAAGATTGTGTATACACAGCAGACCTTATTTGGAGTTACACAGCAGGTACAGACTTGTCCTGAATGTAATGGTACCGGAAAGACAATTAAGGAAAAATGTCCGGATTGTCGGGGTACAGGATATATTTCTAACCGTAAGAAAATATCTGTCACAGTACCTGCAGGTATTGATGAGGGTCAGTCTATTAAGATTGCAGGAAAGGGTGAGCCGGGTAAAAACGGTGGACCAAGAGGCGACTTACTTGTAGATATCAGTGTAAGAAGACATCCGATTTTCCAGAGAAGAAGATATGATTTATATTCTACATCGGCCATTTCATTTGCACAGGCTGCACTTGGTGGGGATATCAGAATTAAGACAATTGATGGAGATGTTTTATTCAATATCAAGCCGGGAACACAGACTGATACAAAAATCAGACTTAAAGGAAAGGGTGTTCCTTCTCTTAGTAACAAGCTTGCAAGAGGTGACCAGTATGTAACACTTGTAGTTGAAGTACCGGAGAAGCTTAGTGCTGAGCAGAAAGAGGCCTTATTGAACTTTGACAAGGCTATGGGTGGTACCTTGGAGGAAGCCGGAAAGCAGGAAGAAAATGATAATAGCTCCGTAGATAAGAAGGAGAACAGTAAGGAAGGCAAGAAAAAGAAATCGCTAAAGGATATTTTTTCTTAAAATAAAAAATAGGAATAGTTTTTATGAATGAGCAACTATTAAAGCATAAATGGAAGAAATTTTTTTCTTACTACAGACCGTATATTGGAGTATTTATGGCGGATATGTTTTTTGCGTTTTTAGCAGCGTCAGTTACTCTGATATTACCAATAATTGTAAGATATATAACAGGTACTGTCATTTATCTTCCGTCAGATAAATCATTAAATACTATTGTAAAACTCGCCGGTTTAATGATAGTCTTAATATTAGTAGCTGCTTTTAGCAATTTCTTCATAACATATTATGGTCATATGATGGGTGCAAAAATGGAATTTAATATGAGAAAAGAGATTTTTGCACACTATCAGAAATTATCCTTTTCGTTTTTTGATAATGAAAAGGTAGGACAGTTAATGTCAAGAATTACAAATGATTTATTTGAAATTACAGAACTGTTTCATCATGGACCTGAAGATATAATTATTTCACTTATTAAGTTTGTAGGTTCATTTATAATTTTGCTTTTTATTAATTATAAGCTGGCACTTATAGCCTGTACTATTATTCCTTTTATGGCAGTTTATGCTTATGTACTTAATAAGAAAATGAAAAGAACGTTCAAGAATAACAGGGCAAGACTTGCAGATATTAATTCCCAGATAGAAGATAATCTTTCAGGAATCAGGGTGGTAAAGTCCTTTGCAAATGAGGATATTGAAGAAGAAAAATTTGATGAGGGAAACAGAAGTTTTCTTAAAAGCAAAAGAAATAACTACAGGTATATGGCATCATATCATTCAGGACTTTCTGTTTTTACAAATATGATTACTGTAATAGTAGCATCTGTAGGTGCTTTATTTATTACAAAGAATGAAATTACCATATCAGATTTGATAGCCTTTGTACTGTATGTTAATAACTTCATAGAGCCGGTTAATAAGCTCATTAATTTTACAGAGCAATTTCAGAATGGAATTACAGGTTTTGAAAGATTTTTGGAAATAATTGCTATAAATCCGGATATTACAGACGAAAATGCTAAATATAATCCTAAGTATTTAAAGGGAAATATTGAATTTAAAAATGTTTCCTTCAGATATGAGAATGATTTGGAAAATGTACTCAGTAATGTTAATTTAAAGGTAAATGAAGGGGAATATATTGCACTTGTGGGATTTTCAGGTGCAGGAAAGACAACTCTCTGCAGTCTTATTCCAAGATTTTATGATGTATCAGAGGGTAGCATAGAAGTAGACGGAATGGATATAAGAGATATTAAACTCAAAAGTCTGAGGAATAATATAGGAATTGTTCAGCAGGAGGTATATCTTTTTGCAGGAACTATATTTGAGAATATATTATATGGAAAACCTGAGGCTACTAAGGAGGAGGTAGTAGAGGCTGCAAAATCAGCTAATGCCCATGAATTTATAATGAGTCTTCCAGATGGATATGATACTTATATAGGTCAAAGAGGTGTTAAGCTTTCAGGAGGACAAAAGCAAAGAATCTCCATTGCAAGGGTATTTCTTAAGAATCCTCCAATACTTATATTTGATGAAGCAACCTCAGCACTTGATAATGAAAGCGAAAAAGTGGTACAGGAATCTCTGGAAAAGTTAGCGAAAAACAGGACCACATTTGTAATTGCACACAGACTTTCTACGATTAGAAATGCCAAGAAAATATTGGTACTTACTGAAAGTGGAATAGAAGAGCAGGGAACACATAATGAACTGTTGAAAAATCAGGGAGTATATTATCAGTTGTATAATATGTAGATAGGTATAATAT
>CAMWKO010000034.1 GCA_947174885.1 uncultured Clostridia bacterium | reverse complement strand
ATCATATATAATTAAATGGAATTTTCATATTAAAATTTAGTATGATTATATTAATAAATCTATTTCATAAATTGTAATTTAACGATAAAATATAAATTGCAAAGAATCTTTGCTCTTAAAAAAAGTAATGTAAAGAAACATTGATAGACTTTTTAAAGCTTTAATAATACATTTTTTTTGAAAGGAGGACAAATATGAGGACAAATATGAGACTGGGTGAAAAAATTGTAAAAATAAGAAAAGATAATAAATTAACACAGGAAGATTTTGCAGAAAAATATAATGTTACAAGACAAACTATTTCTAATTGGGAAAATGGTAAGAGTTGCCCGGATCTGGACACACTTGTTAAAATAAGTGAAGATTTTGCTATTTCATTAGATGTGTTATTAAAGGAGGACAAAAAAGTGGTAGAAAATATTGCAAAGAGTCAAAAAAACAGTAAAAAATATAAAAGATTATTAATAATAACAGGTATTGCAGCAGGGATTTTTTTAATAGTTAATTTAATATGGTTTATAGGAGTTAAAAGCAGATATCTTGAATTAACTAAAAATTTTGATAGTGAACTAAATTATTTTGGTAATTATGTAGAAGATGTAAATGGGTACAGATATACTGTAAAAGATACCGGATATTTAGGAAATTCAGGATTTGCAAATGTTAGTACAGCACAGGATTTAGAAGTATTTATAGATGAAAATGGAAGTGAGAGTACAAATGGATTTACTAAGGTTACATTATATATATGGCCGGAAATGTTTTCCGGATATACATATGGTATTGATATAGATAATTGGGAAGAAGTATATCAAATTTATGTTGATAAAAACGGAAATTATATTTCCAATGAAAATGTAGAAGATGAAGAAGCTGAAAAACGAAAGGCTTTATTGGAAGAATATCGTGAAGAAATTAACAAGTTGTTTGAATTGGCTGATAAAATGTGGGATATAAGATAAACCTTCAAAATGTAAACTATATTAACATTAAAAGTATTAAAGCTCAAGATAACTAAAAATAATTATAATACATATATAAAAGGATTGAAACCAATGATAATATCTGGTAAAAACATACGTATGGATTCAGTAGAAAATCCCACGATGGATGAGGAAATCAACAAAAACGAAAGTCAGAATGTAAAGATTAAACTACAGCTGAAACTAAAAATAAAGACAAAAATACTTATGGGAATTTTCATAGGTGTTTTTGCCGTAAATATTTTGGCATGGCTTGCACCTGCGATGTCAGATATATTCGGGATAAAGAACTGGTGTGACCTTTACGTTACATATATTACTCCAATATGGGTAAATATTTTTTGCCGTATTACAAATATATTTCCATTTTCGGTGGGAGAAATTATGATTATTGCAGGATTACTGCTTATATTTGCAATGGCGGTTATAGCCATATTTTTGATTATTTTAAGGAAGAAGAAAGAATTTAGATGCTTTGCAAAAAAGTTTTATTATTTTTGTGCATATGTTTTAGCCGTGGTTTGTGTGGTTATGACTCTTAATTGTACTATAATGTATCATACTACACCATTATCGGGTAACTTATCAGAATATGACAGAGAATATACTATCAATGAACTTGAAGCTCTAAGAAACTATATTGTGGAAAAATGTAATGAGTATAGTATGAAAATGGAGAGAGACAGTGACGGTTATATTATTTATAATGAAGATATACAGACTAAGGCTAAGGAAGCGTTAGTGAACATATCCAATATATATGGCAGACTTTCAGGATATTATCCTGATGTAAAGCATATGATGTTTTCAAAACTAATGTGTCAGGCATATATGGCAGGATATTATTTTCCGTTTTCAATGGAAGCTAACTGTAATTCAAAGATGTATATTGCAAATTATCCGGAGGTTTATTGCCATGAGCTGGCACATTTACATGGATATATATATGAAGATGAAGCAAATTTTATCTCCTATCTGGCCTGTACAAACAGTGAGGATGAATTTTTCGTATACTGTGGGTACTTAGGTGTCTTAAATTATGTGGATAATTCATATTGGGACAGTATAGGTGAAGATGTGGACAGATATATATCAAATGTTCAGATTAACAGTCTTGTATATGATGATAATATATTTCTGTTAGAGGAAACCTGGGAAGAGGTTGAGGCTGATGCTATTATTTCCACAGATATAATAGATGAAGTTTCAGATACATTTACGGATGTTTCATTAAATTTAAACGGTGTGAAGGATGGAATTGCAAGCTATGGAAGGGTGGTTGAATTATTGCTTGAGTATTATGATGGAATACTATATTAATGCGGCAGTTTCAAACTTTTTGAAACTACAAATTAGATACAAAAACTCAATATAAAATAGACTTGCATTTTTCATATAAAAGAAAGATAATATACACGAAGATAATATGTTTTTGGAATTATATTGTAAAAATAATAGATTATAATTATAAAGATATTAGGAGCAGTAAAAATGATAATTGATACACATGTGCATATTGGTGGAGATGCTGTTGGATTTAATATGTCTGAAGCAATGGTTATTGAAATGATGGATAAGTATAATATTGATTATGCAATAGTTTCAAATGGTGATGCAGGTGAAATGGACCATCATCAGAGGCTGTTGCCTGAAAAATACCAGATATCCCAAGAGGCTGCACTTAAAAGAACTATTCGTTTTGCAAGGGAAAATGAGGGAAGGATAGGAGTTGCAGTATGGGTTAAACCATATCTTCAACAGCCTACAGAGGAGCTTAAGAAGCTTATAAGCGAAAACAGGGATATTGTATGTGCAATAAAGCTGCATCCTTTTCATTCTAATATATCTCCGGTGGATGAGAGAGCATTACCATATCTTGAGCTGGCAGAGGAATATAGTCTTGCCGTAGTATCGCATACAGGCGGGTGTGAGGCGGCATCACCGGTGCATATGTATGAAGCATCAAAGCTTTTTAAAAAAATTCCGTTTGTTATGGTGCATATGGGATTAGGTACGGATAATAAAGAGGCACTGAATTTACTGGGAAAGTCAGACAATTTATATGGAGATACTACATGGGTAAAAACAGATATCACAATAGAGGCTATAAAAAGATATGGTACAGGTAAGATGATTTTTGGCAGTGATGCTCCTATAGACGGAGTGGATACTTATTTATGTAATCCAAAGGGAGAACGTTCTATTTATCAGGACTATTTTTATTTGTTAGAAGATAAAATCGGAACTAAAGCCTATGAAGCACTAATGTACAAAAATGCCATGAAAATATTTGATATTAATCCTTAGTGGTCTAAGAAAGGAATAAAATGGATAAAGAGTTAAAGGAAAGATTTGATAAATGCTTTGAGATGTGCGATTATATTGAAGCTAATGGAGTATTAAAGGAGAAGCTTAATACATCTTTAAGGGAAAATCTGAAAAAAGAATTCTTAAATTTTATGATATATATAGCCTTGGTGGATGATAAATTCGGAGATAAAGAGCAGAGGTTTATAAAAGAGCAGTTGGGCTTTGAAATTACATATACTTTAGCAGCAGCTATTAAAACCAGAAACAAACTGACAGAGAACTATGGAAATGAAATGCCTCTTACCTTTAAATATTTTGTCCTTTCCAATGCGGGCAGAAAGATTAAGGCCGATATTTATGATAATAAAGAGGCTAAATACTTAGCACAGACATATAGAAAGCTGGGTCAGTCATATATTGCAGGTAATGACGAAGCAGGGCAGGAGGAGATAGATGCACTATCAAGATATTGTGTTATGCTTGATGATAATCTGAAGCAGTTTGCATTACTCAGACCGGATGCTAAAACTGTTCCGATAGATAAGGATATAGAGGAAGATGCTGCACCTGAAATAAATGCAGATGAGCTTATTGCAGAGCTTAATTCGCTTACCGGCTTAAAGGCGGTAAAGGAGGATGTAAACGCATTGATAAATCTTATAAAGGTTCAGAAAATGCGTGAGGAAATGGGTATGAAGCAGAGTAGTGTAAATAAACATCTGGTTTTTATGGGAAATCCGGGAACAGGAAAGACTACGGTAGCCAGAATGTTATCTAAAATATATAAGGCTATAGGTATATTAGAGAGGGGGCATCTTGTAGAAGTAGACCGTTCAGGTCTGGTTTGCGGATATATAGGACAGACTGCAACAAAGGTACAGGATGTTGTTGAATCAGCGTTAGGAGGAGTACTATTTATTGACGAAGCATATACTCTTACGAATAACAAGGGTGAGGGTGATTTCGGACAGGAAGCAGTAGATACACTTCTTAAAGCAATGGAAGACCACAGAGATGATTTGATAGTGATTGTTGCAGGATATACAAATCTTATGGAGGAGTTTTTGGAATCAAATCCCGGTCTTCGTTCCAGATTTAACAAGTTTATAATGTTTGAGGATTATACTGCAGAGGAAGAAATTGAAATACTAAAGTCTATGTGTAAAAATCAGGACTATGTATTATCTGATGATGCTAAAGAAGAGGCAACCAGATTTTTTAATGACAGGTGTGAAAATAAAACAGACAGCTTTGCAAATGCAAGAGATGTAAGAAATTATTTAGAAAAAGCAATATCAAATCAGGCTACAAGAATCGTAGGACTTGAAAATGTAAATAAGGATATTTTATCTGTAATAGAAAAAGTGGATTTAGAAGGTATATGCTTATAACATAAATAATCAGCAGGACTTTATAAATTCAGAAAGAAAAAAGAAATGTATTTTTACATTATAATATAGATAGAACAAAAGGAGATCAGTTATGGCAGAAACAATTTCACATTATAATGGTATAATCAATGGAATAGTATGGGGAATACCGGCTCTTATATTGCTGATAGGAACCGGCGTACTTATGACCATATTAACTAAAGGCTTCCAGTTTACTCATTTTGGACATATGATGAAAGAAACTGTAGGCAGTTTATTTAAGAAAAAGGACATTCTTAAAAATAAAGATCCTAAATCTATATCACAGTTTCAGGCATTATGTACGGCTTTATCGGCTACTATAGGAACAGGAAACATTGCAGGTATTGCGTATGCCATTACCATGGGAGGTACGGGAGCAGTATTCTGGATGTGGATAGCAGCAATATTTGGTATGATGACCAATTACTCAGAAAATGTACTTGGTATTTTTTACCGCAGAAGAAACAGTAAGGGTGAGTGGAGCGGAGGAGCAATGTACTATCTGAGTGAGGGTTTAGGCTGTAAGAAGAACCTGAAGCAGATTGGTAAAGTACTGGCTGTATTATTTTCTGTTTTTGCAATATTTGCGTCTTTCGGTATTGGTAATATGGGTCAGGTGGCATCCATTAAGGAAAGTGTTTTGAGTGTATTTGAAATTACCGGGAAGGCTACTACAGATGCACTTATTGTTGGTATTATAATTGCGATTGTTGCCTCTCTTGTTATTATAGGGGGACTTTCAAGAATAGCAAAAGCAAATGAAAAGATAGTTCCGTTTATGGCAGGCTTTTACATAGTGGGTAGTGCTATAATAATAGGTATGCATTATGATATGATTATTCCCGCATTTGCTTCAATATTTAAAAATGCTTTTACCATGAAGGCAGTAGGAGGCGGTGTAGGTGGTGCAGTAATTAAGCAGGCTGTTACTTGGGGCTTTAAGAGAGGTGTATTCTCGAACGAGGCAGGTCTTGGCTCATCAGTAATGGTACATTCAGCATCAAATGTTAAAGAGCCGGTCACACAGGGATTATGGGGAATATTTGAAGTGTTTTTTGATACTATTATTGTATGTACACTTACGGCATTACTCATATTAACAACCGGTATTGTGGATTTAGAAACAGGAGCTTCGATTAGCGGTGCTACAAAGCTTGGTCTTGCAACAGAAGCGTTTACAAATTCATTTGGTACTTTCGGAGGAATATTTATTGCAATAGCAGTTACATTATTTGCATTTTCTACTGTACTCGGATGGAGTTATTATGGTACAAAGGCTTGGGAGTACTTATTTGGTACAAAGGCTACTATTGTATATAAGGTTATATTTATCGGTATAATTATTGCAGGCTCTGTATTACAGGCAGATTTAGTAATTGACTTATCTGATACCTTTAATGGATTAATGGCAATTCCAAATCTTATAGGTGTGCTTACACTCTCAGGAACTGTTATGGCAATTACAAACAATTATGCAAAGAGGAAATTTAAAGGTAATACCGCTATAAAGCCGATGCTTTCACATTTTGATGATATTCAGAAAGAGCAGGAGGAGGCTTTGAAAAAAGAAGGGAATTGAAAAAGTAAACGATAAAATAGGATTTGAAAAAATAGAGTGGTGATAATTGACTATTTAAAGGTGAAGTGATATACTATCACGCATGTAGAATTTGAGCGATGCTTAAAGATTAATCTACATATTTAAAATTTATAGTTTTAGCATTTTTTATTTTGAAGCCCATGAGTTTCAAAATAAAAAATACGGAAACTCCAGATTGAAAATTGAATAAGCATGAATACTCGGTTTGAAAATAGTCATATTTTCAATTAAAAGGGAATCCGGTGTGAATCCGGAGCAACAGCCATTACTGTATTTGATTAGCGAAGACGTATACCATTGCGAAAGTGAGAAGGTGTCATTTGCGGCAAAGAGATCATAAGTCAGGAGACCTGCCGATTTATTTTTGATTTATGGCTTGGGCAATGAAGCACTTAGAATCATATGCAGTATTTAGTAGTTCTTCTGATAATCATTAGAAGGTTTATTATCTGTGCATTTAAGACTCATATTATGAGTTTTAGTTTTTGTGTTCATTGGTACCCATAAATAGGGTACTTTTTTATTACCCAAAAAAATTAAAATTTTGTTAAACAGGAGCGTGTAATGAAAAAGAAAGATTTTATAAGAAAGATAGTTATATATCTGCTTACATTTGCAATTTGGCTAAGTGGTATTGCTGTTGCAGGGAACGAAGAGATATATGGTGAGGAGGATAGGGAAATAACTATATGTATAGAAGTTTTTTCTATAGGAAATGGATATCTGGTAGAGCCTGTAAAGGTAAAGGTGCAGCAGGGGGATACCCTTGCAGATGTATTAGTAAGAACTATTCTGGATAACGGATGGTGCTGCTACTATGGTGGAACAACTAAATCTTCGTTTTATCTTTCTTACATAGCAAACGGAGATAAGAAAAATAAAAGATATGATGGTTACAGCAGGTCAGATTTGCCTGCTACCGTAAAAAAATTAAATATACATACAGACATATCTGATGAGCTGTCAAAGCATCTGGAATCAGATATGATTTATTATGATAAAAGTGATTTTGAAGATAATTATAAGGATATATTGGGAGAGTTTGTATATACAAATGGCTCAGGGTGGATGTACTGTGTAAATAATGAATTTCCGGCTCTTGCATTCAGTCAGTACACTCCTCAAAACGGAGATGTAGTAAGAGTGCAGTTTACATTATGCTATGGTGCAGATATAGGCGGAGCATATGCTATGGGAGATGATAGTGAGATATACGGAACATTATCAGAGAATTACTATGATGTAGCAAATAAGGACAAGCTAACGGAATTAGTTGCAGATATTAATACAAACTATAAATCAGCCATTACAAATGCAAGTATTTCTGAAAAGTATAAAAATGCCGTAAAAGTGCTTACAGATGTAAGAGCTGCACAGTCGCAGGCAGACAGTGCGTACAATTCATTGAATCAGGCATTTGCAAGCTATAAAGAAAATAATGATAAGCAGCAGACATCAGGAAATAGTAGCCAAGGTGCAAATAATAATTCAAATGCCGGCAGTATCACAGGTAGTAATCCAAATGCAGGGAGTGGTGGTAATACAGTAAGTGATAATGTTACATCAAATTCCACAGGAACAGATAACAGTACAACTGCAACAGGAGGCAATAAAAACAGTACATTTGAAAATGGAAATACAGGTACCCAAAATGGTGAAGGCACACAGCATGCAACAGTGAGCTCAGAAACAGATTCAGATAATTATGGGGAAAACACGTTGATAAATAATGAAAATGGTACGGATGAAAAAATATATGATGCCTCTAATAATGATAATGGAAATAAAGACACCGCAGATAATGGAGATACATTAAATAACAGTAATAAAACCGAAATAGTAAAGAAGACAGATAATGGATCGAAAAATATTTTAGTGGTAATTATTGTAGTGGCAGTTGTTGCTGTAGCAGCTGTAGTTACAATTGTTATATATAGAAAAATGAAAGGAAAAGAAAAAATTAATGAAGAAAAATTTAATAGTTAAAATATCAGGTATTGTATTAGCCGGTGTGTTAAGTATTTCATCAATATCAGATTTAAATGTATTTGCAGCTAATGCATACGATGTAAGCACAGAGGAAAACAGTGCTTATAGTGTGGAAGAGATAAACACACATATAAGAAATGCTATTGATGCAACAAAGGAGCGTTATGGTCTTGGCAGTGAAGAATCGTTACTTGGAAGCGAAGCTTTTTGTGAGGCCGCCAGTAGTACAGGAACAGACTGGATGGCAATTGCTATCAGCAGATGGGGATATATTTTGGATGGTGAATATAAGCTGTATGCTTCAGAGGAGGCTGCCGGAAGATATGCATATGTAAATGCAATTATAAGCTATGCAGAAGAAACATATGAGGGTAATGGAGGAAGATATCTTCACAGCAAAAAAGCAACAGAAAATCAAAGAGCTACACTTGCACTTACAGCCTGTGGAGGTAATGCAAATAAATGTGGTACATATGAGGGAACAGATATTGATTTAGTAGGTGACGGCACATATAATTGTGCAAATCCCGGATGGCAGGGTATTAATGGATGGGTATATGGACTTTTAGCTTTGGATACAATGAGATTTGAAATACCGGAGGATGCACTTTATGATCACGACAGAGAAGAATTTATTGCAAATATTTTAATGCTTCAGGTAGCTGAATCAGGAGAAGACGGTTATGCGTATAAGGGCTGGTCATTATCAGGAGCATCCGATCCGGATTTGACAGCGATGACTATTCAGTCACTTGCACCATACTATGGTGACACAACAGTATATACATATACAAACAAAAAATCAGGCGAGGAGGTTTCAAAAACAGTAAAAGATGCAATCGAAGAAGGACTTGATACATTAAGTGGAATGCAAAGAGATGACGGGGATTTTGCATCATGGGGTACTGTTAATGTTGAAAGCACAGCACAGGTACTTTGCGCTCTTACAGCACTTGGAATTGATCCTACAACTGACCAAAGATTTATTACAGAGGCAGGTAATAACTTAATAGACGGTATATTAAAATATGAAGTAGATGGTGGTGGATTTTGTCATGTTATAAGCAACGGAACAAAAACCTTTAACTCTATGGCAAATGACCAGGCTGCATATGCACTTGTATCATATGTAAGGCTTAAAAATGGATTAAGAAGTCTTTATGATATGAGAGCAGAAGATATTCCGCAGGAAAATCCTGAGGAGCCAACTGAGACTCCGACAGAAACTCCATCAGACTCGACAGATAATAATGTGAATGCATATGAGATAGAATTATCTGCTGGTAATACTGTAGTTACGGAAAATATTTTTGAACAAATACTTGAAAAGAATAAGACTCAGGATATTGTAATAAAATCAGGTAATAATGTAACCTTCTATTTCTTAAAAGAAACTATGAGTAAAGTTAAAGGTAAAAATGAGTACGATTTTGGTGTGAATATAATTTATGATTATGAAAAAATGCCACAGGAAGTTATAAAAAAATTTGAAAAGAATAATGTATCATTTTATATTAATTATAATTATTTCGGTGTACTTCCGGCAAGAGCGGAAATTAAAATATTTACGGGGACAGAATATACAGGAGTAAGACTTTATTATTATTTATGTAAAGAGGATGGTACATTTGAATTTGTGCAGAGTGCAGTAGTAGACGAATATGGTTATGTGACAATATCACAGGAGCATTGTTCGGATTATATCGCATTTACAAAGGAATTGAATATGAAGGACAATGAATTATATGTAAAAGATGAATTGGATGATAAAGAGACAGATAAAAATAGTACATCATTAGATAAGGCACCGGATACAGGAGATACATCTGTGACGTATGTATATTTACTTATCGAATTAGGAGCAATGATAAGTATTGCAGCTTTGAATTTGAAAAAGAGAAAAGAACGGTAATCATGTATAAAAACAGTAAAAAATACTTAAAAAGGATATTTTCCGTAATATTATTTATAACAACAGCTTTTACAACAATAGCTTCACCCTTTTTTAAGGGTGAGGCTTTCAGTGTTTATGCAAATACTGAACACACGGCATATGAATATTATGAAAAGGGAAGCCATGCGATTTCTACAGAAAACCTAAAGGCTATGTGCAGTGACTTAATTGAATGGAAGAAATCCACAGTTGGCAGGGGAATGGGGGAGAATCTGTTTACCGGTGATTATCTGGATAGCTGCGGAACTACGGCAGGTGACTGGTATGTAATAGCGATGGGCAGGCTTGGAATAAGTGATGATTACAGTACATACTTGGCAAAGCTTAAAAATATTATAGAGATAAAATACGAAGAGGATGGAACTCTTAGTAATGTAAAGGCAACAGAATATCACAGAATGACATTGGCAGCGTTGTCAGCAGGTGGAGACCCTACAGATATGGGAACTGACAGTGATGGCAATAATATAGATTTGATAAAGGATGGAGTATACGATAGAGGATATACGGCAGATATAGGAAAGCAGGGGATTAACGGAACTATTTGGGGACTTATAGCTATAGATACCTTTGGATATGAGGTGCCAAAGGATTCTTACTATACAAGAGAGGACATAATTAAAAAAATAATATCTCTGCAGCTTGATACCGGTGGCTTTGCTCTTACGGGAAACAATATGGATGTGGATATTACGGCGATGGCTGTTCAGGCATTAGCTGTATATTATGAGGATGATACAGTATATTCATATCACAATACAAAAACAGATACAGAGGAGAATAAAACGGTTAAAGAGATAGTTGATTTGGCACTTGGTGCACTATCTGAGAAACAGCAGGAGGATGGAGATTTTGTAAGCTTTGGATATGCAAATGTTGAAAGCACTGCTCAGGTGGTAATTGCTTTGTGTTCGCTTAACATTAATCCCTTGGAGGATGAAAGATTTATTAAAAATGGTAATACATTACTTGACGGTATTTTAAAATATAGAATGGCAGACGGAGGCTTTGCTCACTGCTATGGAAACCCGGACTATGAAGAGGTGTCTAATTCAATGTCTGGAGAACAGACGCTTTTAGCATTTTGTGCAATGATAAGACAGCAGGAGGGGATGAACAGGCTATATGATTTTAGTGAGGAAGAAAAAAGTATTTGGGAAGATGATATAAAATCAAATGATTTTAATGATAAAGACAGAGAATTAATATTAAAGCATAAGGAAGAAAAAACAGTTAAATATAAAAATGATGTAATACGGCTTATAGATTTGCTTGAAGAATACAGGGAGTATGGAACGGACGTGCTTTCAGAGAAGGAAGTTAATGATTATTTATCAATACTTTATGAAATGAGAATTAATTATGAAAGTGCCCAGAGTGAGATAGAGAGTATAAATTCAGAAGTACTAAAGAGACTGTATCCATTTGAGAAGCTTACCTTAGGCGATAAAAAGATAGTTGACAGTTTGGTTGAGCGTGCAAACTCACTCAGTGAATATGACAGAGATTATATTGCATATTATGAGGACCTGATTAGAGGAAAGACACAGCTGGATAATGAACTCAGAGGATATATTATTGCTGTAATTATAGCAGTAGTTGTGATATTATTAGGGGTAGCTGTTGTATTGAATATAAAAAAACGCAGAGTAAGAAAAAAATCAGAAGAAGATTACTATGAGGGTTAGTAGTTAAATATAGTTAAATATAGTTAAATTAAAGTCAGTATTGGGGTTACATTAATAAAAATCTAGGACAGGATATATGAAAAAGGATTTACTTATAATAGGCTTTATCGTATTATTAATTGCAGTACTTATAAACGGTACAAATATACAGTCTGTTGATGAATATTATCTGACTCATGCAGACGATATACAGGAGGATTCAGAAACGGTATTCCTTACAATCAGATGCGATACAGTACTTGATAATATAGAGGATTTAGATAAAGGAGTAGCAGAGCTTAACAATATAGGTGATGGAATTATTCTGGACAGAGTTGAGTATGTGCTTAGAAAAGGAGATACTGTTTTTGATATTTTAGACAGAGCTACCAGATATAATAAAATACAAATGGAGTATCAGGGCTCAAAGGAAAACAGTTATGGTACAGTATACATAAAAGGTATCAATTATCTGTATGAGTTTTCCTGTGGGGAATTATCAGGATGGATGTATATGGTCAACGGAGAATTTCCAAGATACGGATGTTCAAGATATGAGCTTAAGGACGGAGATGAAATTGTATGGGTGTATACCTGCAATTTAGGTAAGGATGTAGGCGGATATATGGCAGGTGATGAAAATGAATGATAAAATGAAAATATTTAATACATATCATCCGTTGGGATTATTTATATATTTTGCATCAGCTATTGTGATTACAATGTTTATGATAAATCCGGTAATGCTTACTATTGCAATTATATCAGGTATAGCATTTGTACTCACACTTACGGATATAAGAACCTTTTTAAAGAATCTTGCATATGAAATTCCGTTTTTTATACTGATTGCACTTACGAATCCATTATTTTCACATAATGGTGTTACACCATTGTTTTTCCTGAATGGTAATGCAGTAACACTGGAGGCTGTTTTATATGGCTTGGATATGGGTATTATGATTTTGGGAGTAATCTATTGGTGCAAATGCTATAGTATAATAGTGGACAGCGAAAAATTCATATATCTGTTTGGTAAAGCAATACCTAAGCTTTCTTTAGTATTGTCAATGGCATTAAAATTTGTACCTGTCTTTAAGAGGCAGTACAGAAAAATATCAGATGCACAGAAGTGTTTTGGATATTATGCTACAGACAGTTATTTTGATAAAATCAGAAATGCACTGAGGGTATTTTCGTGTCTTATTACATGGTCACTGGAAAGCTCTATAGATACATCGGTGGCTATGAAAGCCAAGGGCTATGGCTTAAAGGGAAGAACGCATTTTCATAATTTCAGATTTCATATAAGAGATTTGTTTCTTATAGCTGTGACGTTGTTTATGGATATAGTAGTATTTACAGGAATAGGGACGGATATCATAGATTTCAGATTTTACCCTAAGATAACGCAGATTAATTTAAATGCAGAAAGTATAGCTGTATATGGAGCATTTATTATACTTATGTTTATGCCTGCTTTTCTTGAAATTAAGGAGAAAATAAAATGGAAATATTACGTGGAGAGAATTTAAGCTTCAAATATGCCGGTGGACAAGGTAATGCAATATCAGATGTAAGCTTTAGAATAAATGAGGGTGAATTAATAGTGGTAATGGGAGAAAGTGGCTGTGGAAAGACTACTTTACTAAAGCTCATAAAAAAGGAAATGATACCGGCAGGTGAAAAAATAGGAAGTATATATTATAAGCAGACTAAAATCGAAGATATGGATGAAAGAACTGCTGTGGCTGATATAGGATTTGTAATGCAAAAGGTGGAAGCGCAGATAGTGACGGATAAGGTGTATCATGAGCTGGCTTTTGTACTGGAAAGTCTTTCTTATAAAACAGAGGAAATTCGTATAAAGGTAGGAGAAATGGCAAGCTATTTTGGTATTCAGGGTTTGTTCAGAAAAAAGACGGATGAGCTGTCAGGAGGAGAAAAGCAGCTGCTGAATCTTGCTTCGGTTATGGTGACATCACCAAAGATATTAATACTTGACGAGCCTACCTCACAGCTTGATCCTATTGCTGCAAGTGATTTTATCGCAACACTTAAAAAGCTAAACAAGGAACTGGGTCTTACAATTATACTTGTTGAGCATAGGCTTGAGGAGGTATTTTCTATTGCTGACAGGATTATGGTAATGGAGAAGGGAAGGATTGTATCATTTGACACACCTTCCAATACAGGAAAGTTTTTAAGTGGTCATAAAATGCTTGCAGGTGCACCAAAGGCAGTAGTGCTGTATAAAGAAATGAAAGGTATAGGAGGAGAATGCCCTGTTAATGTAAAAGAGGGCAGGGAGTATATTCTTAAGAATTTTGATAATAAGATAAGGTCTGTTAAGGAGTATGATATAAAAGCAGAGGCTTCTAACGGGACAGGGGATATTGAAGAAAATGCCATAGAGCTTAAAAATGTATGGTTTAGATACCACAAGGAAGAAAAAGATATACTGCGAGGTATAAATCTTACTGTAAAAAGGGGTGAGGTATTTACTCTGCTGGGAGGAAACGGAACGGGAAAATCAACCACACTTTCTATTATAAGTGGTTTAAGAAAGCATTATAGAGGTAAAGTATTTATTAACGGCAGGAAAATAAAGGATTTTAAACGAAATGAGCTGTATAGGGAAAATCTAAGTTTATTACCACAGGACCCCATAACAGTATTTGTAAAATCAGATGTATATTCTGATTATGCAGATATATTAAAGGCACATGAGATAAAAAATAATATAGAGGAAAGAATAAATGAGGTTGCGGAAATGCTGGGTATTTCCAAACTTTTACATAAGCATCCTTATGATTTAAGCGGTGGGGAACAGCAAAAATGTGCCATAGGAAAAATCCTGCTTATTATGCCAAAGATTATTTTACTGGACGAGCCTACAAAGGGAATAGACGGATGCGGAAAAGAAGAGCTTATTAATATTGTAAAGCTGTTAAAGGATAAAGGTATTACCGTAGTTATAGTTACGCATGATGTAGAATTCGCAGCAGATGTATCAGACAGCTGCGGATTGCTGTTTGACGGTGAGATACTTGCAAAGGCTTCACCAAAGGAGTTTTTTGCAAGAAATAATTTCTATACTACAGCAGTAAACAGAATGACCAGAGATATATATGAAAATGTAATAACACTTAAGGAGCTTGTATGGATTATCAAAGAAAATATGAAAAATCAGAAAATAAAAATATAAAAAAAATAAGTATCATAAAATATATAATATGTGTAATTATAATTCCAACAGTTATTTTTATAGGAACTAAGTTATTTGATGGGAAAAAATATGCTTTTTTAACAGCAGTAGTTGTATTGCTTTCCTGTGTTCCGTTTATAATATCCTTTGAAAAAGGTAAAAACAGTACTGAAAAAATGGTAATACTGGCTGTTATGATAGCATTGTCAGTGTTTGGAAGATACTGCTTTTCAATGATTCCACACTTTAAGCCGATTACTGCCATAACTGTAATAACGGGAATTTATATGGGTGGAGAGATGGGATTTTTATGCGGAGCTTTAGCAGCGGTTTTATCAAATTTTATATTCGGACAGGGCCCCTGGACACCTTTTCAAATGCTTGCATGGGGAATGACAGGGCTTATAGCAGGTCTGTTATCCCGATACCTTAAAAAATATATGGTTGCACTTGCAGCATATGGAGCCGTAAGTGGTATTATCTATTCAATGATTATGGATATTTGGAGTGCAATGTGGCAGGATGGTGTATTTAATATAAAAAGATATGTTGCATGTATTATATCGGGTATACCTACAACGGCAACGTATATAGTATCAAATATAATATTTTTACTGATTTTGGCAAGACCTGTCGGTAGAAAACTGGAGAGAGTAAAATTAAAGGCGGATATAATAGAAAAGGACTAGCAAAAGCCAGTCCTTTTTTGAATGGGAAAACAATAAAAATATTAGCCGAAAATCTTTTTGATAGCAGATAAAATCTGTTCTGCCTCAAATGGTTTTGCAATAAAGTCATCTGCACCATATTTTACAGCCTCTACCATTTTGCTGTTCTGTCCGGCAGCAGTTACCATAATAACTTTAATCTCAGGATATCTTGTTTTAATAATCTGCAATGCTTCAATACCATCAAGTACAGGCATTGTAATATCTAAAGTAACCAGTTCAGGTTTTAGCTCTTTGCATTTTTTAAAGCCATCATCTCCATTTACAGCTTCTCCAACAACTGTATGACCAGCTTCTTCTAAAATTGTTCTAAGAATCTTTCTGGAAGTTCTTGAATCATCTACTATTAATATTGATGCCATATAGTATATCCTCCTAATCTAATTTGTAGTCTGTATCAATAATAGAAACTAAGTTTACATTCTTACCGGATATCTTCATAGGAAGTATGTATATCTTTGAAGAAGCTACTGTACCATTGTCAAAAAATAGTGGTGGCTCCATATCAATATCGATGTTTTGCTTGTTAAGTGCAGAAGCATATAATCCATTGATACAATTTATAAATTCACAAACAGAATCAAAGGAATCTGCATCAACAGCATCAAATTCTTCCTTTGCAAAAGGATTAGCTATTGAAAGGAGAGAAGTATCATCACCGGAAAATGCCAATAATATTGAATGGTCTCCTTTGACAGCCTGTGTAGCGAGATGCTCATATGGAAGAGAATCAACGGTTTTCAACTTGTCAAAGCTTACTGAAGTAGAAATGAATCTGATAACATTTCTTACAGCAAGAGACATTAAATCAGTGGCAAAAGTATTATCTGATTTTAAAAATACAGAAGTAATATTGTCAACATCATTGCTCTTTAAGGCAACTATATCTTCATCAGAAAGATTTTTAGAAGCCTGATACTGCTTAAGTGCTGCTTCAACATCCTCCATAGTCATATAATCATTTTCGGTAAGAACCTGTATAAACTGTAAGTATGCGTTACCTTGAAGACTTAACAGGTGTGCAACCTGCTCATCAGTAAGATAATTCTTTTCAATGGCTATATCACCAAAACGTTTATCCATAACAGCCTGTAATCTGTTGATTTCATCAGACTGTTTAGGAGTAAGCAGTTTTTCCGAAACTGCTATTAAACCAAGCTTAACACGGGTACTTTTCATAATTTCTTTTATTGCAGAAAACTGCTCATTAGATAATTTGCCGGTTTCTACAAGATAATTTCCAAAAAATTCTTCAAACATAAAAATCCTCTCTCATATATAATTTGAACACGAAAATGTTTATTATATTATACAACAGAACGAGAAAAATTACCATAGTTTTTTTATTAGAGTTTCCGTATTCTTTATTTTTAGTTTCAAAAAGTCTTGTTGCCAAAGTCAACATAGACATCTTGCGCAAAAAGTTGCAGATTAATAATATCTTGCTTTATTACTGTGTCTTATCCACATCTCCG
>CAMWKO010000033.1 GCA_947174885.1 uncultured Clostridia bacterium | reverse complement strand
AGAACCGGTACAACAGCAAAATCCGTTTGTACAGCCGGCACCGATACAGCAGTCAACAGACCCGTTTGCACCGGTAGAACCGGTACAGCAGTCAAATCCGTTTGTACAGCCGACACCGGTACAGCAGTCAACAGACCCATTTGCACAACAGACACCGGTACAGCAGTCGGAGCCGTTTGCACAACAAGCACCGGCACAACAGTGGGGACCAATGATGAAGCCGGAAAAGTCAAATAAGGGTAGCAAAACACCATTAATTATCGGACTGATATGTGGTGCATTAACAATAGTAGTTATTTTGCTGGTGGTTATATTGTTTGCCTGCAGTGGAGGCGGAGCATCATCTCCGGAAGATGCAGCAAAAGTATATTTTGAAGCGATAAGCAATAAGGATTTCGGTGATTTAAAGGATGTTATGTATCCACCGGTATTTAATGAAGCATATGATGAGGATGTATTTGAAAAAGATGAATTTATGAATTTGATAAGTTTATCTTCATATCCTGACAGATACTATTTAAGTGATGAAAATGCGAAAATAACATTCAGTAATGTAAAAGTAACTGATAAAGAAAATGTATCTTCAAGTAAAGTTGATTCATACAATTCTTCATTAAAAAAACAGGACGGATATATTACAATTTCAAAGGCCGCAGAAATTGAAGGCACAGTCACAATTAAAGTAGATGGCGAAAGCAAAGAATACAGATTTGATGCAACAGTTGTATTGGCTGGCGGAGATTGGTATATTGCAGATATAGATATAGATTAAAATATAATAATAGGAGAACAATATGTGGATTGCAGATGGTTGGAAAGACTATGAAGTAATCGATTGTTCACAGGGTGAAAAGCTTGAAAGATGGGGCGACTATATATTAGTTCGCCCTGATCCTCAGGTTATATGGAATACGCCAAAGGTAAATAGAAAATGGAAAAATATGAATGCCCATTATCACCGTTCAGTAAAAGGAGGTGGAGAATGGGAATTTTTTAATTTGCCGGAGCAGTGGACAATCAGTTACAAATCATTAAAATTTAATTTAAAACCATTTAGTTTTAAGCATACGGGATTATTTCCGGAACAGGCAACAAACTGGGACTGGTTCTCAGAAAAAATTGAAAATGCAAACAGACCTGTAAAGGTTTTAAATTTATTTGCATATACAGGTGGTGCAACCTTAGCAGCGGCGGCTGCCGGAGCAAGTGTTACACATGTAGATGCTTCAAAGGGAATGGTAGCTTGGGCGAAGGAAAATGCCAGGTTATCAGGATTGGAGGAAGCACCTGTCAGATGGCTTGTAGATGATTGTGTTAAATTTGTAGAAAGGGAAATACGCAGAGAAAACAAATATGATGCAATTATAATGGATCCTCCGTCATATGGCAGGGGACCAAAGGGAGAGATATGGAAGATAGAGGAAGCAATATATGATTTTATAAAGCTTTGTACAGGTGTTTTATCTGACAATCCTTTATTCTTTCTTATAAATTCATATACCACAGGATTGGCCCCATCTGTATTGTCTTATATGATATCAACAGAAATAATGAGTAAATTTGGTGGAAGTGTGGATGCTTCTGAAATAGGTCTGCCGGTAAGCGACAGTAAATTGATTTTACCATGTGGTGCCTCCGGCAGGTGGGAGAGGTAAAATTATCCCTGATATAAAATGAAGAGACATTATAATTACAGTCATATCGTTTTTTGTAGTTATAAGGTTTCTTTATTTTATATAAAAAGGACTCATAAAATATTTGAAAGCTCAAGGCATATAAAAATTAATGTATTTAAAGATATAAAGAAAAGTAAACTTTATAATCTAGCAAAATAGAAAACAGATAAAAATAATAAATTATAAAACAACAAAATCAGAAAAAATAAAAAAAATGCTTGCAATTACCGTATTTATGTTGTAAACTACTAAATGCTGTGACATTGATAGCGTTGAAGCGAGAGGTTGCTACATATTATAGTAGGTTTTCCGTGGAGCGAATGTCAAGTTAGGAAACTGGCGACAAGTCACTGTACAAACCATATGTCCGTGATATACGGAAACAACGTGCTGATGTAGTAGGATTTACGACACACACGGAAGAGTGTACAGTCACCGCTTGTTGTACTTAAGTAAAAGTGCGAAAAGGAGGCGACTTTTTTTATGGCAAGTCAAGTAATGAGAATCATATTGAAGGCTTATGATCATCAGTTAATCGATCAGTCAGCTTCAAAAATCATCGATACTGTTAAGAAGACAGGTGCACAGGTTAGCGGACCGGTACCACTTCCAACAAAGAAGGAAGTAGTTACTATTCTTAGAGCTGTTCACAAGTACAAGGATTCAAGAGAACAGTTCGAGCAGAGAACTCATAAGAGACTTATTGATATCATCACACCATCACAGAAGACTGTTGATGCTTTATCAAGATTGGAAATGCCAGCAGGTGTAGATATTGATATCAAAATGAAGAACAAATAAGTTCTAAAAATTTAGCAAGTAATCCTAAAGGTTTAAATATAGAAGCAACACTTCCGTTCCAGAAGGAATCAACATATTGAGAATATAGTGTTCCACTTATATTGGACTGTTCTAGGATGTTTTCCCAAGATATTGGTGAAAACCGCTGTAGATTTAACAGGAGGTAAAAAAATGAAGAAAGCTATTTTAGCAACAAAAGTCGGAATGACTCAAATCTTCAACGAAGATGGTGCATTAACACCAGTTACTGTACTTCAGGCTGGTCCTTGTGTTGTTACTCAGGTTAAGACAGTAGCAAATGACGGATACGAAGCAGTACAGGTTGGCTTTACTGACAAGAGAGAAAAGCTTGTTAATAAGGCATTAAAAGGACACTTTGATAAGGCAGGAGTTTCTTACAAGAGATATGTAAGAGAGTTCAAGTTTGAAAATGCTTCTGAATATTCAGTTAAAGATGAAATCAAGGCTGATATATTCACAGCAGGCGACAAGGTAGATGCAACAGCGATTGCAAAAGGAAAAGGTTTCCAGGGTGCAATCAAGAGACTTGGTCAGTCAAGAGGACCTATGGCTCACGGTTCTAAGTTCCATCGCCATCAGGGTTCAAACGGTGCTTGTTCAGACCCAAGTAAGGTATTCAAGGGAAAAGGAATGCCTGGTCATATGGGTGCAAAGAAAATCACCATCCAGAACCTTGAAGTAGTTAAGGTTGATGTAGAAAATAACTTAATCCTTGTTAAGGGTGCAGTTCCGGGACCAAAGAAAGCTTTGGTTACAATCAGAGAAACTGTTAAATCCGGCAAGTAGGTTTAGTAAGGAAGGAGGAACATTCAGATGTCAAAGGTATCTGTTTACAATATGAAAGGCAGCGAAGTTGGTGAAATCGAATTAAACGATGCAGTATTTGGTGTTGAAGTTAATACTAACTTAGTACACAAAGCAGTAGTAAGCCAGCTTGCAAACAAGCGTCAGGGAACTCAGAGCGCAAAGACACGTTCAGAAGTTAGTGGCGGCGGAAAGAAACCTTGGAAGCAAAAAGGAACAGGCCACGCAAGACAGGGATCTACAAGATCACCACAGTGGACAGGTGGCGGTGTCGTATTTGCTCCAAAGCCAAGAGATTACTCAATAAAGTTAAACAAGAAAGAAAAGCAGTTAGCTCTTAAATCTGCTTTAACTTCAAGAGTACAGGAAAACAAATTCATCGTTGTTGATGAAATTAAATTAGACAGTATTAAAACAAAGAACTTTGCAGAAGCTTTAACAAGCTTAAAGGTAAATAAGGCATTAGTTATTTTAAATGAAAATGATCAGAATGTTGTTTTATCAGCAAAGAATATTCCTACAGTAAAAACTGCTTTAACAAACACAATCAACGTATTTGATATATTAAAGTATGACACAATCGTTATTGATAAAGCAGCTGTAGCAACAATCGAGGAGGTATACGCATAATGGCAGACATTAAATACTACGATGTAATCCTCAAACCTGTTATTACAGAAAAGAGTATGAACGCTATGAGCTTAAAGAAGTATACATTCTTAGTTCATACAGAGGCTACAAAAACTCAGATTAAAGAAGCTGTTGAAAAAATGTTCGAGGGAACAAAGGTTAAGAGTGTTAACACAATGAACCTTGACGGAAAGAAACGCAGACGTGGTGCTGTAGTTGGTAGAACAGCTAAGACAAAGAAAGCTATCGTTCAGTTAACAGAGGACAGCAAGGATATTGAAATCTTTGAGGGTCTGTAAGAAATAGCTATAACTTATATCACGAGCGTTTTTCCTCGTGACTTATATGCAAAGAAAGCATGATAATAAACGGGTTCTGCTTTTGCAGAGCATCAGGAAAGGAGAAACAAAATGGGAATTAAGACATATAACCCATATACACCTTCAAGAAGAAATATGACCGGTCTTGATTTTGCTGAAATCACAAAGACAACTCCAGAGAAGTCTTTAGTAGTTTCACTTAAGAAAAACTCAGGTCGTAACAATCAGGGTAAAATTACTGTAAGACACCGTGGCGGCGGTTCAAGAAGAAAATATAGAATTATTGATTTTAAGAGAAAGAAGGATGGTATTCCTGCAACAGTTGTAGGTATTGAATACGATCCAAACAGAACAGCAAATATCGCTCTTTTAAGCTATGCTGATGGCGAGAAGTCATACATCCTTGCTCCTAACGGATTAAAGGACGGAATGGTACTAATGAGTGGTGCTAATGCTGAATTAAAGGTTGGTAACTGCTTACCGCTTGAAAATATTCCTGTTGGTACAGAGGTTCACAACATTGAATTATATCCGGGCAAGGGTGGACAGTTAGTTCGTTCTGCCGGTAACTCAGCTCAGCTTATGGCTAAGGAAGGCAAATATGCTACACTTAGATTACCGTCAGGTGAGATGAGAATGGTTCCAATCATCTGCCGTGCAACAATCGGTCAGGTTGGTAACATTGAACATGACTTAGTAAAAATTGGTAAAGCAGGACGTAAACGTAACATGGGTATCAGACCTACAGTTCGTGGTTCTGTAATGAATCCTAACGACCATCCACATGGTGGTGGTGAAGGTAAGACAGGTATCGGTCGTTCAGGCCCATGTACTCCTTGGGGTAAACCTGCTCTTGGCTTAAAGACAAGAAAGAAGAACAAGCAGTCTAACAAGCTCATCGTAAGAAGACGCGATGGCAAGAACATGAAGTAAGGAGGAATACCAATGGCTAGATCATTAAAAAAAGGTCCATTTGCGGACGCACATTTACTTAAAAAAGTAGATGCAATGAATGAATCAGGACAGAAGTCAGTTATCAAGACTTGGTCTCGTCGTTCAACAATCTTCCCACAAATGGTTGGACATACAATTGCAGTTCATGATGGCAGAAAACATGTTCCGGTATATGTTACAGAAGATATGGTTGGACATAAACTTGGAGAATTTGTTGCTACAAGAACATACAGAGGACATGGAAAAGACGAAAAGAAGTCTAAACGTTAGTTGAGAGAAGATTGAAAGGAGGTTTAATCCATGGCAAAAGGACATAGAAGTCAGATAAAGAGAGAAAGAAATGCTAATAAGGACACTAGACCATCAGCAAAACTTTCATATGCTAGAGTATCAGTTCAGAAGGCATGCTTTGTATTGGACGCTATAAGAGGCAAGGATGTGCAGACAGCACTTGGTATCTTAGCTTACAATCCAAGATATGCATCTTCAGTTATAGAAAAATTATTAAAGTCTGCTATTGCAAACGCTGAAAACAACAATGGTATGAATGTTGAAAACCTTTATATTGAGGAGTGTTATGCAAATCAAGGACCTATTATGAAGAGAATCAGACCAAGAGCACAGGGTAGAGCTTACAGAATCGAAAAGAGAATGAGCAATATCACAATAGTGCTGAATGAGAAGTAATTAGCAGAAAGGAGAACGCATAATGGGACAGAAAGTTAATCCTCACGGCATAAGAGTCGGCATTATTAAAGATTGGGATTCAAAATGGTATGCAGAAAGCGATTTTGCTGACAATCTTGTAGAAGATAACAAGATCAGAACATACCTTAAAAAGAAATTATATAGCGCAGGTGTTTCAAAGATTGAAATCGAAAGAACATCTGACAGATGTAAAGTTATCGTTCACACAGCTAAACCTGGTGTTGTAATCGGTAAGGGCGGTGCTGAAATCGAGAAGCTTAAAGAAGAAATTCAGAAGTTGACAACAAAGAAGATACTTGTAGATATTAAGGAAATCAAGAAGCCTGATATGGATGCACAGTTAGTAGCAGAAAATATCGCACTTCAGTTAGAAAACCGTGTTTCATTCAGAAGAGCAATGAAATCTACAATGTCAAGAAGCAGAAAAGCAGGAGCAAACGGTATCAAAACTTCAGTTTCAGGTCGTCTTGGCGGTGCTGATATGGCTAGAACAGAGTTCTATTCAGAAGGTACAATTCCACTTCAGACATTAAGAGCTGATATTGATTATGGATTTGCTGAAGCAGATACAACATATGGTAAAGTCGGTGTTAAGGTTTGGATTTACAAAGGCGAAGTACTTCCAACCAAGACAACAGAAAAAGAAGTAAAAAATGCTAAGGAAGGGAGCGATAACTAATGTTAATGCCTAAGAGAGTTAAGCGTCGTAAACAATTCCGTGGTACAATGACAGGTAAAGCCTTAAGAGGTAACAAAATTACCAACGGTGAGTTTGGTATTGTCGCTTTAGAACCAGCATGGATTAAGTCAAATCAGATTGAAGCTGCCCGTATTGCTATGACACGTTATATCAAGCGTGGTGGTAAAGTTTGGATAAAGATTTTCCCAGATAAACCAGTAACTACAAAACCAGCAGAAACACGTATGGGTTCTGGAAAAGGAACACTTGAATACTGGGTAGCAGTTGTTAAACCGGGTCGTGTAATGTTTGAAATCTCAGGCGTATCGGAAGAAATCGCCAGAGAGGCATTAAGACTCGCAACTCATAAGTTACCAGTGAAATGTAAAATCGTTTCTCGCGCAGATTTAGAAGGCGGTGATAACAGTGAAAATTAATGAGTATGTAAAAGATTTAAAATCAAAATCAGTTGCAGAATTAAATGATGAATTAGTAGCTGCTAAAAAGGAACTTTTCAATTTAAGATTCCAGAACGCAACTAATCAGTTAGATAACACAAGCAGAATTAAAGAAGTAAGAAAGAATATCGCAAGAATTCAGACAGTTATTTCAGAGCAGACAAAAGCTGCTAACTAGTAAGTGTTAATTGATTATGGAATCTGAGAAAGGAGACAGTTGTCGTGGAAAGAAATTTAAGAAAAACACGTACCGGTAAGGTAATTAGTGATAAGATGGATAAGACAATCGTTGTTGCTGTACAGGATAACGTAAAACATCCATTATATGGAAAAATCGTTAAGAGAACTTATAAATTAAAGGCTCATGACGAGAATAATGAATGCGGTATCGGCGATACAGTAAGAGTTATGGAGACAAGACCATTATCTAAGGATAAGAGATGGAGACTTGTTGAGATTATCGAAAAGGCTAGATAGTAGAAAGGAGTTTCATTATGGTTCAACAGGAAAGTAGACTTAAGGTTGCTGATAATACAGGCGCTAAAGAATTACTTACAATCAGAGTAATGGGCGGTTCTACTAGAAGATATGCCAACATCGGTGACATAATTGTAGCTACTGTTAAAGAAGCAACACCAGGCGGTGTTGTAAAAAAAGGTGATGTAGTTAAGGCTGTAGTAGTTCGTTCAGTAAAGGGCGCTCGTCGTGCAGACGGTTCTTATATTAAATTCGATGAAAATGCTGCCGTTATCATTAAAGATGACAAGAATCCAAAGGGAACACGTATCTTTGGGCCGGTAGCAAGAGAGCTAAGAGAAAAACAGTTTATGAAGATTGTTTCTTTAGCACCAGAAGTATTATAAGGAGGTGTGCGTAAGTGTCAGCATTAAAGATTAAAAAAGGCGACCTTGTTAAGGTAATCGCCGGTAAAGATAAATTCAAAGAAGGCAAAGTTGTTTCTGTGAATAAAGACAACAACACAGTAGTTGTTGAGGGCATTAATATGATTACAAAGCATACAAAGCCAAGCGCACAGAATCAGGCTGGTGGCATTGTTACAACAGAAGGACCTATCAATGCTTCAAACGTAATGTTAGTTGTAGATGGTAAGACAACAAGAGTTGGCTTCAAGGTAGAAGATGGCAAAAAAGTTCGTGTTGCTAAATCAACTGGCAAAGTTATTGATTAATTAGGAAGGAGGTCCACAAAGTGAGCAGACTTAAAGATACTTATTACAATGAAATAATTGATGCGATGACAAAGAAGTTTGGTTACAAGAATGTTATGCAGGTACCAAAGCTTGATAAAATCGTTATAAATATGGGCGTTGGTGAAGCAAAAGACAACGCAAAGGTTTTAGATGCAGCTGTTAAGGATCTTGAAACAATCACAGGTCAGAAGGCTGTACTTACAAGAGCTAAGAAATCAGTTGCTAACTTCAAGATTAGAGAAGGATTGGCAATAGGTTGTAAGGTTACTCTTAGAGGAGAAAAGATGTATGAATTCCTTGACAGATTAGTAAACCTTTCACTACCTCGTGTACGTGACTTTAGAGGTGTAAACCCTAATTCATTTGATGGCAGAGGAAATTACGCTCTTGGAATTAAGGAACAGATCATTTTCCCTGAAATTGAATATGATAAAGTTGATAAGGTTAGAGGTATGGACATTATTTTTGTTACAACAGCTAACACAGATGAAGAAGCTCGTGAATTATTGACATTATTTAATATGCCATTTCAGAAGTAATTAGGAGGTAAATCCATGGCTAAAACAGCAATGAAGGTTAAACAACAGCGTAAACATAAGTTTTCCACACAGGAATACAGCCGTTGTAGAATTTGTGGCCGTCCACATGCTTACTTAAGAAAATACGGAATTTGTAGAATCTGCTTCCGTGAATTAGCATATAAGGGACAGATACCAGGAGTAAAGAAAGCTTCTTGGTAAGAGTCAGTTACTATTAATGTAAGTCGCTTAGGCGATACTGCAATATTTAAGGAGGACATTTAAAATGGCAATGAGCGATCCAATCGCAGATATGCTTACAAGAATTCGTAATGCAAATACTGCTAAACATGATACAGTAGATATACCGGCATCTAAGATGAAATTAGCAATCGCTGAAATTCTTTTAAATGAAGGATATATTAAGAAATATGAAGTTATTGAGGACGGTAACTTCAAGACTATCCAGGTTACATTAAAGTATGGTCAGGATAAGAATGAAAAGATTATCACTGGTTTAAAGAGAATTTCTAAGCCTGGTCTTAGAGTTTATGCAGGCAAGGATGAACTTCCAAGAGTACTTGGCGGTTTAGGTATTGCTATTATTTCAACAAACAAAGGTATCGTTACAGACAAGGAAGCAAGAAAGCTTCAGGTTGGTGGCGAAGTATTAGCTTTTGTTTGGTAGTTAGTATTCGTTTTCATATTCACGAAAAGGAGGTGCGGGCATGTCACGTATAGGAAGACTGCCTATCGCTATACCAGCAGGTGTAACTGTAGATATAGCAGAAAATAATAAGGTTACTGTAAAAGGACCTAAGGGAACACTTGAAAGAGTGTTACCAATAGAAATGGAAATCAAGAAGGATGGAGAAACAGTTGTTGTTTCAAGACCAAATGACTTAAAGAAAATGAAATCTTTACATGGTCTTACAAGAACTCTTATCTCTAACATGGTAATAGGTGTATCAGAAGGATACACAAAGGAGCTGGAAGTAAACGGTGTTGGTTACAGAGCTGCTAAACAGGGAAATAAATTAGTTCTTAATCTTGGATATTCTCACCCTGTAGAAATGATTGATCCAGAAGGACTTGAAGCTGTAGTTGAAGGTACTAACAAGATTATTGTTAAAGGTATCGATAAGGAAAAAGTTGGCCAATATGCTGCTGAAATCAGAGCAAAAAGAGGACCGGAGCCATATAAGGGTAAAGGTATCAAGTATGCTGATGAAGTTATCAGACGTAAAGTTGGTAAGACTGGTAAGAAGTAAATCAAGGAGGTACAGTTATGGTTAATAAACAATCTAGAGCGGATGTCCGTGTTAAAAAGCATAGCAGATTACGTAATCGTTTAAACGGTACTGCACAGAGACCACGTCTTGCAGTGTTTAGAAGCAATAATCATATGTATGCTCAGATTATTGATGATACAGTTGGAAACACACTTGTTTCAGCTTCTACACTTGAAAAAGATGTTAAGTCAGAATTAGAAAAAACAAATAATGTTGAGGCTGCTTCTTATTTAGGAACAGTTATCGCAAAGAAAGCATTAGAAAAAGGAATTACAACTGTTATCTTTGACAGAGGCGGATTCATATATCAAGGAAAAATCAAAGCATTAGCAGAGGCAGCTAGAGAAGCTGGTCTTAATTTCTAGTCGAGGAGGATAACACATGAAACGTACAATCATTGATGCTAGTCAGTTAGAATTAGAAGAAAAAGTAGTATCAATTAAGCGTGTAACTAAAGTTGTTAAAGGTGGTCGTAATATGAGATTCGCTGCTTTAGTAGTTGTTGGTGACGGCAACGGACACGTGGGTGCTGGTTTAGGCAAGGCTGCTGAAATTCCTGAAGCTATTCGTAAAGGAAAAGAAGATGCTATGAAGAAGCTTATCAAAGTGCCAACAGATGCAAACTTGAGTATTCCACATGATATTATAGGAAATTTTGGAAGTGCTTCAGTATTATTGAAGAAGGCTCCAGAGGGTACAGGTATTATCGCTGGTGGTCCTGCTCGTAATGTATTAGAGCTTGCAGGTCTTAAGAATATCCGTACAAAGTCATTAGGCTCAAACAATAAACAGAATGTAGTACTTGCTACAATCCAAGGTTTATCTGGTTTAAAGACTCCAGAAGAAGTAGCTAAGCTTCGCGGTAAGACTGTAGAAGAAATTTTAGGCTAATAGGAGGATAAAGAAATGGCAGATAAGTTAAAAATTACATTAGTTAAATCACCAATCGGTGCTGTACCAAAGCAGGTTAAGACAGTTGAAGCATTAGGCTTAAGAAAGCTTAACAAGACTGTAGAAATGCCTGATAATGCAGCAGTTAGAGGTATGATTCAACAGGTTAGACATTTAGTTAAAGTTGAAGAAATCTAGTGAATAGGAGGTGCAATTTAATGAATTTATCAAATTTACAGCCTGCTGAAGGCTCAAAGCATAGTGATAACTTCAGAAGAGGACGTGGCCATGGTTCAGGAAACGGCAAGACTGCCGGTAAGGGACATAAAGGTCAGAAAGCACGTTCAGGTGGTACAAGACCGGGCTTTGAAGGTGGTCAGATGCCATTATACAGAAGAATACCAAAGAGAGGTTTTACAAATAGAAATACTTTAGATATAGTTGGTATTAACGTAAGTGCTCTTGAAGCTTTTGAAGCTGGTTCAGAGGTAACAGTTGAAACATTGGTTGAAGCTGGTATCGTAAAGAATGTTAGAGATGGCGTTAAGATTCTTGGAAACGGTAATCTTACTAAAAAGCTTACAGTAAAGGCTAATGCTTTCTCTGAAGGAGCAAAGGAAAAAATTGAAGCTGTAGGTGGAACTTGCGAGGTGATCTAATGTTCAAAACGCTTAAAAATGCATTTAAGGTCAAAGAAATTAGACAGAAAATGTTTTATACATTTGTAATGCTTATAGTAGTTAGATTAGGTTGCCAGATACCTGTACCTGGAACAGATGGAAGTGTAGTTGCTTCTTTAATGGGTAAGTTATCAGAAAGTACGAGTAATACTTTAATCGGTGCGTTTACTGGAGGTTTAGAAAAAATGTCCATATTCGCACTGGGCATTTCGCCATATATTACATCATCAATCATTATGCAGCTGCTCACAATAGCTATTCCAAGGCTGGAGGAGCTACATAAGGATGGTGAAACCGGTAGAAAGAAAATTGCAGAGATTACAAGATATATTACGGTTGCATTAGCGCTTATTACATCTATTGCCATGGCACTTGGCTTTGGTAATTCAAATGCTTTTGGTAATAAAGCATCTATGACAACAGCCCAGTATTTATTTACTATTGCTGTAGTAGTTATCACATGGACTGCTGGTTCAGCATTTCTTATGTGGATAGGTGAAAGAATTACTGAAAAGGGTGTTGGTAACGGTATTTCAATTATTCTTGTAATTAATATTATTGCAAGAATTCCTAGTGATTTATATAATTTATATGAATCAAAGGTTAAGATTACTTCCACAAATGGAAGATCTATCGGTGGTGCACTTCTTGCAGCTGCAATTATTGTGCTAGTAATTGTTGCAATATTTGCATTTGTAGTTATATTACAAGGTGGACAGAGAAAAATCGCAGTGCAGTATTCTAAAAAACTTCAGGGCAGAAAGATGGTTGGTGGACAGTCATCCTGCATACCATTAAAGGTAAATACTGCCGGTGTTATCCCAATTATTTTTGGTTCATCAATTATGCAGTTCCCAATTATAATTTCCAATTTCTTTGGAAAAACTGCCGGTGACGGAACATTATGGGGAAAGATACTTAGGGTTTTAAACTCTGGTTCATGGTTTAATTTAGATAACTTTAAATATACATTAGGTTTTCTTGTATATGCCGTATTAGTTATAGTATTTGCTTATTTCTATACATCGATTACCTTCAATCCTATTGAGGTAGCTGATAATATGAAGAAACAGGGTGGCTTTGTTCCGGGTATCAGACCTGGTAAGCCAACTGAAGAATACTTAACAAGAATATTAAATTATATAGTATTTATCGGAGCAATAGGATTACTTATCGTAGCAACTATCCCAATCGTATTTTCAGGTGTGTTTAATGCATCAGTTTCGTTTGGTGGAACATCACTTATCATTATTGTTGGTGTTGTATTAGAAACAATCAACAAGATCGAGTCAATGATGGTAGTTCGTAATTATAAAGGTTTCTTAAATGATTAAATATATTGCCCGCGGTAGGTGAAAACTTGTCGCGGGTTATTGTGCAAATAACGAAATGTAAAAGGAGATTTTGTATGAAAATTATCATGTTAGGTGCTCCGGGTGCGGGCAAAGGAACACAGGCAAAAATGCTTGCTGACAAATATGCTATTCCACATATCTCAACAGGAGATATTTTTAGGGCAAACATTAAAAACGGTACAGAGCTTGGTAAGAAGGCTAAAGAATATATGGATCAGGGACTTTTAGTTCCGGATGAATTAACATGTGATTTGGTAGTAGACAGAGTAAAGCAGGAGGACTGCAAAAACGGATACATTTTAGACGGATTCCCAAGAACTATTCCGCAGGCAGAATGTCTTGATGCAGCACTTACGGAAATGGGCGAAAAGATTGATTTTGCTGTTAATGTGGAAGTGCCGGATGAAAATATTGTAAACAGAATGTCAGGCAGAAGAGCGTGTGTGGCTTGTGGTGCTACTTATCATATTGTTCACATTCCTACAAAGGTAGAAGGTATCTGTGACAGATGTGGCAAGGAACTTATTTTAAGAGATGATGATAAGCCGGAAACAGTAACAAAGCGTCTGAATGTATATCATGAACAGACACAGCCACTTATTGAATATTATACAAAAAAGGGTGTTTTAGTCGAAGTTGACGGTACAAAGGATATGAACGATGTATTTAATGCGATTGTTGAAATTTTAGGTAAGTAGGATGTCAGTTACAATTAAGTCACAGCATGAAATAGAACTTATGAGAGAGGCAGGGAAAATCCTTGCAAAAACTCATGAGGAGCTTGCAAAAGCAATAAAGCCGGGAATGACAACATATCAGATTGATAAGCTTGGTGAAGAAATTATAAGAAGCTATGGATGTATTCCTTCATTTTTAAATTATGAGGGGTATCCCGCATCTATATGTGTATCAGTCAATGATGAGGTTGTTCATGGCATACCAAGTAAAGACAGAATTGTTATAGATGGTGATATTGTTTCCTTAGATGCAGGAGTTATATACAAAGGATACCATTCAGATGCTGCAAGAACAGTGGCAGTGGGAGAAATCAGCAAAGAAGCAGAAAAACTCATTGAGGTTACAAGACAGAGCTTTTTTGAAGGCATAAAATTTGCAAAGGAAGGATATCATTTACATGATATTTCAAATGCAATAGGAGATTATTGTGAGAGCTTTGGATACGGAGTGGTTCAGGATTTGGTGGGCCACGGTATAGGGAGAAACCTTCATGAGGATCCTGAAATTCCAAACTTTCGTCAAAAAAAGCGCGGTATTAAGCTTCAAGCCGGTATGACACTTGCTATTGAGCCGATGGTCAACATGGGAACTCATGAAGTATCATGGTTGGATGATGACTGGACAGTAGTTACAGATGATGGTTCTTTATCCGCACATTATGAGAATACAATTCTTATTACAAAAGGAGAACCGGAAATCTTATCGCTGTTATAATTAATATAGAAGAAATGAAAAAGATTAAATAAATTTATTTATCCAAAAAGTATTTGGTTAAGGAAGCAATAATCATAAGCTTGTTTATGATGTAAACTGGAGGTTAATGAATGGCAAAGTCTGATGTTATTGAAATTGAAGGAACAGTTATTGAAAAGTTACCTAATGCAATGTTTCAGGTAGAACTTGAAAATGGTCATAAGGTATTAGCACATATCAGTGGTAAATTACGAATGAATTTTATCAGAATTTTACCGGGTGACAAAGTAACTATTGAGTTATCACCATATGATTTATCAAAAGGTCGTATCGTATGGAGAGATAAATAATCCGACGAAAATCCATAAAGAGTACTTGCATTTGTAAGTTTTGTGTGCTATACTCATAGTCGGACTTTTTTGAAAGGAGGATTTACTGTGAAAGTTAGATCATCAGTTAAACCAATTTGCGAAAAATGCAAAATTATCAAAAGAAAGGGTAGCATCAGAGTAATCTGTGAAAATCCTAAGCACAAACAAAGACAGGGCTAATAGTTAATTATACTAGATGAGTTTTGATATTCAAAACTCGGTTTTTGTGCGTCTAAGCATGCGGCTGCAGCAAGGAAACACTAGGAAGCGTGTAATCCATTACTCTCATGGGTTATAGGTCGAATATTGTGAAATTGCTTTTAATAGAATAGTCTTTATGACTATAACCATTATATGGTGTAGAATGCAGGACGACCTAAAACTTGTCCTGTAGCGGTAGAATCCGCAAAACGAAACAAAGATAAGGAAATATATATCGCGTACACATTTCAGACATCATTTTATTGATGGGCTACGGCAGAGGTATATTTCTTAGGAAGATTATTGATGGAGGTGTAATACACACATGGCTCGTATTTCAGGTGTTGATTTACCAAGAGAAAAGCGTATTGAAATCGGATTAACTTATATCTATGGTATTGGCAGAGTTAGTGCTACAAAGATTCTTGAAGCTGCCGGCGTTAATCCGGATACTCGTGTTAGAGACTTAACAGATGATGAAGTTAAGAAGATTAGTGCAGTAATCGATGAACATCATGTTGTAGAAGGTGATTTGAAAAGAGAAATCGCTTTAAACATTAAGAGATTACAAGAAATCGGATGCTACAGAGGCATTCGTCATAGAAAAGGACTTCCGGTTCGTGGTCAGAAGACAAAAACAAATGCAAGAACCAGAAAAGGTCCTAAGAGAACTGTTGCAAATAAGAAAAAATAATAATCATTGATAGAACCCATAAGGGAGGTTAGTTTAAAATGGCTAAAGTTACAAAAAAAGTGACAAAAAAGCGTGTAAAGAAAAACGTTGAACGCGGACAGGCACATATTCAGGCATCTTTTAATAATACAATCGTTACATTAACAGATACTGAGGGTAATGCTTTATCATGGGCAAGTGCCGGTGGTCTAGGATTTAGAGGTTCAAAGAAATCTACTCCTTATGCAGCTCAGATGGCAGCTGAAACTGCTACAAAGGCAGCTTTAGTACACGGCTTAAAATCAGTAGATGTTATGGTAAAAGGTCCTGGTTCAGGACGTGAAGCAGCAATCCGTGCTCTTTCAGCAAGCGGTCTTGAAGTAACAAGCATTAAGGATGTTACTCCGGTTCCACACAATGGTTGCCGCCCACCAAAACGTAGAAGAGTCTAATAGGAGGTGCAGATAGATGGCAGTAAATAGAGTTCCTGTACTTAAAAGATGTAGATCACTTGGCTTGGATCCTATTTATTTAGGAATAGATAAAAAGTCAAATAGAGAATTAAAGAGAGCTAATAAAAAGGTTAGTGAATATGGTCTTCAGTTAAGAGAAAAGCAGAAGGCTAAGTTTATATATGGTGTATTAGAAAAACCTTTCAGAAACTACTTCAACAAGGCTGAAAGAATGAAGGGATTAACAGGTGAAAACCTTATGATTATCCTTGAAACAAGACTTGATAATGTAGTATTTCGTTTAGGTTATGCCAGAACAAGAAAAGAAGCTAGACAGATTGTTGATCATAAGCATGTTCTTGTAAATGGCAAATGCGTAAACATCCCATCATACCTTGTAAAGGCCGGAGATGTTATCGAAATTAGGGAAAAGAGCAAAGCTTCTCAGAGATACAAGGATATTCTTGAAGTAACAGAAGGCAGACTTGTTCCTGAATGGCTTGAAGCAGAACATGAAAATCTTAAGGGAACTGTTAAACAGCTTCCTAGCAGAGAGATAATCGACGTGCCAGTAAATGAAATGCTCATTGTCGAATTATACTCAAAATAATAAGTAGTCTGACGAATCCATAGAAGGAGGGGCTTTATAGTGTTCGATTTCGAAAAACCAAATATTGAGATAGCTGAAATCTCAGACGATAAAAGATATGGTAAATTTGTTGTAGAACCTCTTGAAAGAGGATATGGCACAACACTTGGTAATTCACTTAGAAGAATTATGCTTTCTTCATTACCGGGTGCTGCCGTAAGTCAGGTAAGAATAGATGGTATTCTTCATGAGTTCAGTTCAATTCCCGGCGTAAAGGAAGATGTTACTGAAATCATTATGAACATCAAGAGTTTAGCTATTAAAAACAATAGCGAAACAAACAAGCCAAAAATTGCATATATTGATTTTACCGGTGAAGGCGTTATTACAGCTGCTGACATCCAGGTAGATCCTGATATTGAGATTTTAAATCCTGACTTAGTTATTGCTACACTTAATGGTGGCGCTGATAGCAAGCTATATATGGAACTTACCATTACACAAGGTAGAGGATACGTTAGCTCAGACAAAAACAAGAATGATGATTTACCAATAGGCGTTATCGCTATTGATTCAATCTATACTCCTGTTGAGAGAGTTAATTTATCAATTCAAAATACTCGTGTTGGTCAAATCACAGATTTTGACAAGCTTACTTTAGAAGTATATACAAACGGAACATTAGCTCCGGATGAGGCTGTAAGCCTTGCTGCTAAGGTATTAAGCGAGCATCTTAATCTCTTCATCGATTTATCTGAAAGTGCACAGAAGGTTGATGTTATGGTAGAAAGAGAAGAGAATGAGACACAAAAGGTTATGGAGATGAACATTGATGAACTTGAGTTGTCAGTTCGTTCTTATAACTGCTTAAAGAGAGCAGGTATTAATACTGTTTCAGAACTTACAAGCAAGACTTCAGAGGATATGATGAAGGTAAGAAACTTAGGACGCAAGTCTTTAGAAGAAGTTTTAGCAAAGCTTAAAGAGTTAGGTTTACAGTTAAGCTCTGGCGATGAATAATCGCAGTAACGAAAATATTTATGGAATAAAAGCATTTAGTCAGTAAATCCGTAAGAGTGTGATTAAGTGTTCCACAAATGGAGGTAAAATAAAATGGCTGGATATAGAAAGCTTAGTAGAACAGCAGCACAGAGAAAAGCATTAATCAGAGCACAGGTAACAAGCTTACTTGAAAATGGTAAGATTATTACAACTGAAGCTAAAGCAAAAGAAATCCGTAAGGTAGCTGAAGGCTTAATCGCATTAGCAGTTAAGGAAAAGGATAATTTTGAAGAAGTTACAGTTCAGGCTAAGGTTGCTGTAAAAGATAAAGACGGTAAGAGAGTTAAAGAAGTAGTAGATGGCAAGAAGGTTACAAAGTTTGATACAGTTGAAAAGAAAATCAACAAGGACCTTCCATCAAGACTTCATGCCAGAAGACAGATGCTTAAAGTTCTTTATACAGTTAAGGAAGTTTCATCTGAGCAGGCAGGCAGAAAGAGAAATACAAAAACAGTTGATTTAACAGAAAAGTTATTCAACGAATATGCGCCAAAGTATGCAGACCGTAATGGTGGTTACACAAGAATCATAAAGATCGGTCAGAGAAAAGGCGATGCAGCTATGGAAGTTGTACTTGAGTTAGTATAATATTCAATCTTAATTACTTATATAAAGAACGAGAGATATTCTCTCGTTCTTTGTTTTAGAAGATATTAATAATTATGTTGTTAAGGACTATTAATATATAAAAACTTAAATAATATACAGATAAGTATTTGTACATATATAATTATATATAATGTGATTTGCAAAGAAGAGCAGATTTTTAAACTATTAAAAAGTATAGTATTAGATATAAATTGGAAATATTCTACTGGAAATATTATAAACCGTATGTAATTATATATGTACAAATTATAGTGAATATATAAATTGTACAAAATAATATTTTAGAGATATATTGTAATTAAAAGGGCATATTAACGGTATATAAATTGTTAAGAATTATATGCTGATTATATATAAAGTGATTAAAACAGTATCTTAACTGTATATAAATTGCTGAGAATGATATTTTAGTTATATGTAAGGTAATTAAAGTATAATATTGAATTTATATGGATTACCGGAGAACGATATTTTAGTCAGATGTAAGGTAATTGAAATAGAATATTGAATTTATATAGATTACCGGAGAACGATATTTTAGTTATATGTAAGGTAATTAAAGTATAATATTGAATTTATATAAATTACTGGAGAACGATATTTTATTCAGATGTAAAGTAATTGAAATAGAATATTGGATTATACAAATTGCCAAAGAATGATATTTTAGTTATATGTAAGGTAATTGAAATAG
>CAMWKO010000032.1 GCA_947174885.1 uncultured Clostridia bacterium | reverse complement strand
ATGAAGCTAACTAACTTCGTATTGTTACTTACATCCAAACTTGTTAATTGATTTTCACTGCACCACAAATATGTCAAATTCGTATTTTTGCTTACATCCAAACTTGTTAATTGATTTTCATCTACCTCCAACATTTTCAACTTCGTATTGTTACTTACATCCAAACTTGTTAATTCATTATGCCTTACCTCCAACTCTTCCAAATTCGTATTGCTACTTACATCCAAACTTTTTAATTGAACGTCATATAACTCTAATTCTCTCAAATTCGTATTTTTGCTTACATCCAAACTTTTTAATTGATTGTAATTGCAATACAAATTTCTCAAATTCGTATTTTTGCTTACATCCAAGCTTGTTAATTGATTTTTACTGCAATCCAAATCTCTCAAATTTGTATTTTTGCTTACATCCAGACTTGTTAATTGATTTTCATCTACCTCCAATGTATCCAACTTCGTATTATTTCTTACATCAAAATATGTTAATTGATTGTTTTTGCAATACAAATTTAGCAACTTCGTATTTTTGCTTACATCCAAAACTGTTAATTGATTGTTACTGCAATACAAATTTATCAAATTCGTATTTTTGCTTACATCCAAAACTGTTAACTGATTGGTACTGCAACGCAAGTATGCCAACTTCGTATTATTTCTTACATCCAGACTTGTTAATTTATTGTTTTCTAAATACAATGAAGACAAATTCGTATTGCTACTTACATCAATACTTGTTAATTGATTGTTTTCGCAATGAAACCAATCCAACTTTGTATTACTACTTACATCAATACTTGTTAATTTATTGTTATCTAAATGCAATACAGACAAATTTGTATTACTACTTACATCAATACTTGTTAATTTATTGTTATTGCAATACAAATCGCTCAAATTTGTATTACTACTTACATCCAGACTTGTTAATTTATTGTTATTTAAATTCAATGAAGACAAATTCGTATTTTTGCTTACATCAAGACTTTCTAATTGATTGCTTTCGCAATTTAGTCGAACAAGGCTGGTAAAATATTCAATTCCTTTTAAATTGTTTATCTGCTTATAGGATAAATCAATCTCCGTTGCTTTTTCTATTTCCTCAGCACTTAATTTGCCATCCTTAGAGCCACTTTCATCGGCTATATCAAATGTATCTGATACATATTGCCTAAATACTTCATTCGGAAAATTGTCTGCATTAATTTCAATAGTTCCATCATTCGTACCATCATCCGCACGCACACCTGTCACCGGAATCATCATAAGTAAGCAAGTGGTTAAAGCAATTCCGGTATACAACCTTCTTTTGTTCTTCATATTAATTTCCTTTCCGTCACCTTCGGCTAGCGACATAAATAGTAGTGTTTATTAATTGTTGTTGAAAAATTGTTATATATCTATGTAATAGTAATAGATATTTTTAATGGCTTCAATAGATTTTGAGTGAATGCTATAATAATTTGATTGAATATTACGGTAATGACTCAATTGGGTTAAAAGTAAATTTGCAGTTAAAACTCCTGCATTAATCTTATTATTATGATTAAGCATAATCATTTTGGATAAAATAGTGTTATTATTATATTTTTATAAAAAGTATTGAGTCAAATACTCAACATAAAGCTGTTGGGGTTATACTTTTTTTATTCAATCGTTTGCATCAGAATGGAGAAGCTTTATGAAATCAATATGGAGTATGAATACCGAAATAGAGAAAAGAGAAGCATTAATTGGAGGACTGAAAACCGACGTCGCAGTAATTGGGGCAGGAATGGCAGGCATACTTATCGCATATCATCTTCAAAAATATGGTGTTCAGGTGGTGGTTCTCGAAGCAGATAGAATTGCAGGTGGGGAGACAAAAAATACAACCGCAAAGATTACAAGCCAGCATGGATTAATTTATCAAAATCTTATTAAAAATCTTGGTAAAGAACAGGCAAGACTTTATGCCGAAGCAAATGAACGGGCAATCAATGAATATGAAACATTAATTACAAAAGAAAATATTTGCTGTCATTTTATGCGTCTTCCTGCTTATCTGTATTCCGAGAAGGAACAGCTATGTCTGGAGGAAGAGGCAAAAGCAGCAGAAATTTTAGGAATTTCTTCACGATTTTGTACAGAAAGCAATTTGCCGTTTGCAATAAAGGGAGCAGTCTGCTTTGAACATCAGGCTCAGTTTCAACCGTTAGAATTTATTTCTGCCCTGTCCAAGCAGCTTACTATATATGAAAAGACCCGTGTATTATCTGTAAAGGGACATATGATTTATACAGAGCGTGGTGATGTCTTTGCAGATCATATTGTTTTTGCCACACATTATCCGATTATAAATGTTCCGGGGCTGTACTTTATGCGACAGCATCAGGAACGCAGTTACGTTCTGGCACTTGCTAATGCACAAAAATTAGACGGCATGTACTATGGAATTGACAAAAACGGGCTTTCTTTTCGGAATTTTGAAGATATCCTGTTGCTGGGTGGTTCCGGCCACAGGACAGGAGAAAACACCATGGGCGGTGCTTATGATTTTCTAAGAATTAAGGCAAATGAATATTATAACGGACACAAAGAGCTTGCATATTGGTCTGCACAGGACTGTATACCTCATGACAGCATACCATTTATCGGCAGATACTCCCGCATCCGTCCATACTGGTATGTAGCAACAGGCTTTAAAAAATGGGGTATGACTTCCTCTATGATCTCTGCAAAGATAATTTCCGATGAGATTACAGGAGAAAAAAATCCATATAAGGAATTATTTTCACCGCAACGCTTTCATTACGGATTATCTCATAAAAAACTGGTAAAGGATATTGGAATAAGTATAAAGGGACTTGCCAGAGGACATTTTCTAAGAAAAGCAGTTAAATGCCCACATATGGGATGTGAACTTCACTGGAATAAGGATGAAGCATGCTTTGAATGCCCATGTCACGGTTCAAGATTTAATGACAAGGGAGAGCTGCTTGATGATCCCGCACAGAATGGGATTAAAAAGCTTCCGAATTAAAAATAAAAACCGGCAGATATTATCTGCCGGTTTCCTGAATAAGTTTTTTTAAATAATGCTTTGCAATTAATTGCTTTCTATTTTTTTACCAATAAATCTTTTTTACGAATCACCATAGTTAAAATCACTCCCGAAATTCCTGCCATACCTGATAAGATATATATATACGGCATATTCATATCTCCTGTCTGGACACTGTTTCCTGTGTCTGCTGTTACAACAGATGTCGGTTCTTCTACTGTATCTTTCGGAGTTTCTTTTTCAGTTGTTTCCTCATCTTTTATGGTTTCAGTGATATCTCTTACTCCTAAAATGGTAATATTAACATTAATTAAATTAGTCACATCATCTTTTTTATAAGCATAACTAATCACATCTCCCACCTGAGGTTTGGCATCTAATGCTATTCCCTTTGGAATGATCTCTCCTCCGGTAACACTTTCAATGTTTGCAATATTAACATCACTTGGAAGTTCAATATAATAGGAATCTCCATCTTTGATTGCATATAATGAAATCGCCTGAGGTGATATCGTCAGTGATGTCAATCCTTCATTCTTAGAAAGGTCCAGACTTCTTAATTGATTGTTTTCACAACTCAATTTGTACAAATATGTATTTTTGCTTACATCCAAACTTGTTAACTGATTATTTTCGCAGCTCAACTCGTACAAATTTGTATTTTTGCTTACATCCAAACTTGTTAACTGATTATTTTCGCAATTCAATATGTTCAAATATGTATGTTTGCTTACATCCAAACTTGTTAATTGATTGTTTCCGCAACTCAAACCACCTAAATACGTAATGTTACTTACATCCAGACTTGTTAATTGATTATTTTCGCAATTTAAATAGTCTAAGCTCGTATTTTTGCTTACATCCAAACTTGTTAGTTGATTGTTTCCACAACGAAATGAAAACAACAATATATTGCTGCTTACATCCAAATTTGTTAATTGATTGTTATAGCACATAAATATTCTCAAATTCGTATTGCTACTTACATCCAAACTTGTTAATTGGTTTTTGTCACAATAAAAGTTTTTCAAATTCGTATTATTACTTACATCCAGACTTGTTAATTCATTGCTTCCACAAACCAACGTTTCTAAATTCGTGTTTTTGCTTACATCCAGACTTGTTAGTTGATTGCCATCGCAATCAAGGGATTCCAAATTTGTATTGTTACTTACATCCAAGCTTGTTATTTGATTGTTTCCGCAATAAAGGGTTTCTAACTTTGTATTGTTACTTACATCCAAACTTGTTAATTTATTCATATCGCAATACAGTTTCTGCAAATTGGTATTTTTGCTTATATCCAGACTATACAAGCTATTATGATGGCAATATAGTTCCACGAGGTTGGTAAAATATTCAATTCCTTTTAAACCGTCCTGACTGTAGATATTCTTATTGAACAAATTAATTTTCGTTACTTTTTCTATTTCTTCTGCACTTAATTTACCATCCTTAACGCCATTTTCATCTTCTAAATCAAATGTATCCGATACATATTGCCTAAATATATCATTAGGAAAATTATCTTCATTAATTTCAATAGCTTCATCATTTGTAGTATTATCTGCATACACACCTGTCGCCGGACTCAGCATAAATAAGCAGGCGGTTAAAGCAATTCCGGTATACAACCTTCTTTTCTTCATATTAAATTCCTTTCTATCACTTTAGACGAACAACATAAATAATAATGTTTGCCGGATGCTCCTGAGCAAACACAACAAATCAATGGCATTATAACATATATCTTCAATGGCCGACAAGTGCTTTGAGGGAATATCACATTGCTTTCTGTTATGTTTACGTTTTTCTTATAAATAATTATTTTCATCACAATACCTTCATTACGGATTACCTCATAAAAAACCGGCAGATAATATCTGCCGGTTTTCTGAATAAACTTATTTTTAATAATGCTTTGCAATTAATTGCTTTCTATTTTTTTACCAATAAATCTTTTTTACGAATCACCATAGTTAAAATCACTCCCGAAATTCCTGCCATACCTGATAAGATATATATAAACGGCATATTCATATCTCCTGTCTGGACACTGTTTCCTGTGTCAGTTGTTACAACAGATGTCGGTTCTTCTACTGTATCTTTCGGAGTTTCTTTTTCTGTTGTGGTTTCAGTTATGGTTTCAGTTATGTTTTCTGTTGTTTCCTCATCTTTTATGGTTTCAGTGATATCTCTTACTCCTAAAATTGTAATATTAACATTCATTAAATTAGTCACATCATCTGTTTTATAAGCATAACTAATCACATCTCCCACCTGCGGTTTGGCATCTAATGCTATTCCCTTTGAAATGGCATCTCCTCCGGTAACGCTTTCAATGTTTGCATTATTAACATCACTTGGCAATTCAATATAATAGGAATCTCCATCCTTGATTGCATATAATGAAATCGCCTGAGGTGATATCTTCAGTGATGTCAATTTTTCATTCTTAGTAAGATCCAGACTGCTAAATTGATTGTTTTCGCACCATAAATATTCCAATTTAGTATTTTTGCTTACATCCAGATCTGTTAATTGATTATTACTCAAAAATAACATGGACAATCTTGTATTTTTGCTTATATCCAAATTTGTTAGTTGATTGTTGCTTAAAGACAAGTATCCCAAATCTGTATTTTTGCTTACATCCAAATCTGTTAATTGATTGTTAGGTAAATTCAAACTCCCTAATTTTACATTTTTACTTACATCCAAACTTGTTAATTTATTTCCGCTTATATTCAAATTTAACAAATTTGTATTTTTACTTACATCCAAACTTGTTAGTTGATTGTCGTCTAAATTTAATGTATGCAAATTTATATTTTTACTTACATCCAGATTTGTTAATTTATTTCCGGTTAAGTCCAATAGTACCAGCTCTGTATTTTTGCTTATATCCAGATTTGTTAGTTGATTGTTTTCACAAATTAGTTCCTTAAGTCCGGTAAAATATTCAATTCCTCTTAAATCGTCAATATAATTATTCTTTAAATCAATCTTCGTTGCTTTTGCTATTTCTTCTGCACTTAATTTACCATCCTTAACGCCATTTTCATCTTCTAAATCAAATGTATCTGATACATATTGCCTAAATATTTCATTCGGAAAATTGTCCTCATTAATTTCAATGGTTCCATCATTCGTACCATCCTCTGCACGCACATCTGTCACCGGAAGCAGCATAAACAAGCAGGTGGCTAAAGCAATTCCGGTATACAACCTTCTTTTGTTCTTCATATTATATTCCTTTCTTTTACCTTAGACAGGTAACATAAATATTAATGTTTGTCAGATGCTACTGACCAACCGCAACAAATCAACGGAATTATAATATATATTTTCAATGGCTGACAAGTGATTTTGAGTGAATGCTTCAATAATTTGAGTGAATACACAGTAAGAAATTAAAATATTTACCTAAACTTAATATTTTGTCTCTTTCTCCTCTTAAATCTGTTTTTAGATTCCTTAAACATCTTCTTTCGCTCTCTGTTACGTTTACGTTTTTCCTTAGTTTTAATCATATAAGCAATATATAAAATAACTGCTAGTACAATAAATATACCTAATACAACTAACCATATATTAATAGGTATATCTGCGATTATCGTTTCATTTTCAACTTCATTATCACGAACGGGTGAGGCATTATCTATGGTCTTTTTTTGTTCTCCCAGATTTATTTTTGTATTTCCCATTATTCTGTCCCCATAGTAATATTCCACGTCGGCTATTAAACCATTGGAATTGTCCGTGGCATATTCTATCCTGTAGGTCAAATCCTCAATGCTTACTCCCTCAGGCAGCATGCAATAATCACTTTTACCAAGCACAAAAAGACTTTCCGTATTTATAAATATATCACTCATTTTACTAAAAAAGTCATCACTGTTCTGATTAAATCTTGTTTCATTTTCAGCTATATTAATTTTATTAAAGTGATTAAAACCATACTCAAACATCAGTTTAGTATCGTTAAACACATACTCGTCCGTAGTTTTCATAAATACGCATATAAATGTTTTACCATCTCTTTTTGCTACAGTTACAAGAGTTCTGCCTGCCTCATCTGTATAGCCTGTCTTACCTGCTACTGCATATGAATAATATCCCTGCATTGAAGACACTAACATTTCATGGCGATTCTTTTGCGTTCTGGGTGTTGTACATTTATTTGTAGGCTCTAACACATATTCGTCTGTACCGGATATTTCGTAGAAAATCGGATTTGTAATTGCCGCTCTTGTAATCATTGCCATATCATAGGCTGTTGTATAATGATTTACATCATGTAATCCGGTGGAATTCGCAAAATTTGTATCTACAGCCCCTGCTGTTTTTGCACGCTCTGTCATAAGCTTGGCAAATTCTTCCTCTGAACCGGATATTTTGTATGCCAACCCTACTGCAACATCATTGCTGGAGCGAAGCATAAGTGAATAGAGGCTGTCTTTTACTGTCATTTCTTCTCCTGCAACAAGACCGAGCTTGGCGGCATCATACGGCAGCGCTGAAAGAATATCCCTCTCATATGTTACTATATCCTCCATGCTGCAGTTTTCAATAGTTAACAGGCCCGTCATAATCTTTGTAATACTTGCAGGATATAGCTTCTCATGACTATTTCTTTCATAGATAATTGCACCGGTATCTGCTTCCATCAAAATAACACTCTCCCCATGAACCTCAGGAGCTTCAGGATATTCTATATGTTCTGAAACTACAACAGAGCTCTCTGATGAAGCAGCTTCTGACATATCAGTTTCTACTGATGCCCATATATTTCCATGCGAAAAGCCTATAATATTTATGAAATAAATAATAACAATAAGAAATCCTGTTCTTTTCTTCATAGCTAATTTCCCATCTGTCGCTTAATTACCTTTAATCTGGTAAATTCTTCTCTTTCCTTTTCTTCAAGTGCATTAGAAATACTCTTTACTCTCTCTGTAAATTTAGGAATAGTAATATTTTGTAATGCATTTGCTCTTTTCTGTGTCTTTTTAACATTAGTAGCAAGCCTGTATGCGGAATTTTCTATTGCTGCAAGCTTTATAGACAACGATTTTACTTTTTCAAATGCCACTCTTGCCTTATCCAAATTCATCGATGAACCATAAAATGAATATGTGGGTTCGATTCCATTATCTTCAAAATCGATATGCGGAATTTCTACACCCATAATACTTCTGGACTTTATGTTTATAGAGTCCTCTATCGGTACTGCTGAAGCCGACTCCATTACATAGTTTATACCAAGCTCAATATTCGCCATCTCCAATGCCTTATATGCAGTTTCATATGTTACTAATATTTCTTTTTGAATGCTGTCAGCCTGGTCAATAAGCTCCATAAGTTCTCTAATAAGAATATTTCTTTTCTTATCCATTAATTCATAGCCCTGCTTTGCAAGTGCTAATGAATTTTTTGCCAATATAAGATTACCCTTAGTAGGGAAGGTATTTGGGTCCATTAATTATCACCTTCTATATTTGTATCAATGTCGGTCGTAATATCATAATACTTTTCAAGAATCTTTGTGTCAATTCTATCCAGTTCTTCCTTTGGCAATATATGAAGAAGTTTCCAGCCAAGATTTAAGGTTGTAATGATATCTCTGTTTTCATAATCCTTTTGTCCAACAAAATGATTTTCAAATTCATTACCAAACTTCAGGTATAATTTATCCGTATCAGAAAGTTCATCTTCACCAATAACAGATGCCAACGCTCTAGCCTCTCCCACCTTTGCATATGCAGAAAAAAGCTGGTTAGCCACTGCCTGATGGTCATCCCTGGTATATCCCTCACCAATACCATCCTTCATAAGACGTGACAGCGATGGAAGTACATTGATAGGTGGATAAATAGACTGTCCATGAAGTCCCCTGTCAAGCACTATCTGACCCTCTGTAATATAACCTGTAAGGTCAGGTATAGGATGAGTCACATCATCATTCGGCATTGAAAGAATAGGGATTTGTGTAACAGATCCATTAGAGCTTGTAACAATTCCTGCTCTCTCATATATTGTAGCAAACTCACTGTAAAGATATCCCGGATATCCCTTTCTTGAAGGAATTTCACCCTTTGAAGAGGAAACCTCTCTCATAGCCTCTGCAAAGGAGGTCATATCTGTAAGTATTACTAATACCTGCTTTCCCAAATCAAATGCAAGATACTCTGCTACTGTAAGAGCAACCTTTGGCGTAATAAGTCTTTCAACAACCGGATCATTTGCAAGATTTAAAAACATTACAACATGATCCATAACCTGGCTCTCTTCAAATGTCTTTTTAAAAAATTCTGCTACGTCATACTTTACACCCATAGCAGCAAACACTACTACTAATTCATCCTCTGTATCATCACCTAAAGATGCCTGCTTTACAATTTGGGCGGCAAGCTTGTCGTGTGGAAGACCATTACCTGAAAATATAGGAAGCTTCTGACCGCGAATAAGAGTAGTAAGTCCGTCTATCGCAGAAATACCTGTTCTGATATAGTTCCTTGGGTACTCTCTGTCTACAGGATTTAATGGTTTTCCGTTTACATCCCGCTTTATTTCAGAAATGATAGGGCCCATATTATCAATAGGCTGACCAATACCGTTAAAAGTTCTGCCTAGCAGTTCTTCTGAAAGAGTCACCTCAAGCGGATGTCCTGTAAGCTTTGTATGAGTATTTTTGAGAGACATATTTTCTGTTCCCTCAAATACCTGAATAATTGCTTTATTCTCATATATTTCAATAATTCTTCCAATCTTACGTTCCCTGCCGTTAATACCATCAACTGTAAGTTCAACTATTTCATCAAATTTTGCATTTTTAACGCCCTCTAATGCAATCAGAGGTCCATTTATTTCGCTTAATCCTAAATATGATACTGCCATAAAAAACTACCTCCTACGCATTAGTTTCTATAATATAATTGTAAAACTCATCCACCAGTCTTGTATATTCATCAAACATTTCCGGCTTGTCATTTGGAATATCATATTTTACAGCTATGACCTTTTCAAAAATATTCTGTGACTTAAGAACTGATACAGGCATTCCCATACTGATTAGAATTTTACATTTTTCATTTAAGTATAGTATTAACTGCATCATTTTAAGCTGCTTAACCAAAGGCACACAAGTGTCATCCTTATGGAAAGCATTCTGCTGTAAAAATCCGAGCCTTATAACTCTTGCTATTTCCAAGGTAAGCTTCTGGTCATCCGGTAATACATCCTGACCAATAAGCTTTACTATCTCCATAAGTGAACTTTCCTGATTGAGTATTGCAAGTATCTGATTTCTACAGGATATGAAATCAGGACCTACATTTTCATTGTACCAGGCTGACAAATCTCCTAAATACTCACTATAGCTTGTAAGCCAATGAATGGCAGGAAAGTGTCTCGCATATGCCAATGACTTGTCAAGTCCCCAGAAGCATCTGACAAATCTCTTTGTATTCTGTGTAACAGGCTCAGAAAAGTCACCACCCTGTGGTGATACAGCACCAATAATTGATACTGAACCATCTGTACCGTTAATATTTCTGAAATATCCTGCCCTTTCATAAAAGGCTGAAAGCTTACTTGCAAGATATGCAGGGAACCCCTCCTCTGCCGGCATTTCCTCAAGACGACCTGATAGTTCTCTTAATGCCTCTGCCCAACGTGATGTAGAGTCTGCCATAATAGCTACATGATATCCCATATCTCTATAGTACTCAGCAAGTGTAATACCTGTATAAATACTTGCCTCTCTTGCTGCAACGGGCATATTTGAAGTATTTGCAATAAGCACGGTTCTATCCATAAGCGGGTTACCGCTCTTTGGGTCAATAAGCTTTGAGAAATCCTCCAGAACCTGTGTCATTTCATTACCACGCTCGCCACAACCTATATATACGATAATATCTGCATCAGACCATTTTGCAATCTGATGCTGTGTCATAGTCTTACCTGTACCAAAACCTCCCGGTACACAAGCTGTTCCACCCTTTGCAATCGGAAACAGCGTATCAAGTATTCTTTGTCCTGTAACTAAAGGCATTGTAGAAGCAAATCTCTTAGCTGTAGGTCTGGGTACTCTGATAGGCCACCTCTGTGTCAGGGTAAGATTTCTTTCTGTACCATCACTTAGTCTTATTACGGCAATAGTATCATTAATGGTATACTCTCCGTCCTTTGCTACACTTACAACCTCTCCTTCAGTCTTTGGCGGTACCATTGACTTATGTACAATAGACTTTGTCTCCTGTACCTCTGCTATAATAGTACCCGGAAAAATATAATCTCCCTCTTTGATTGTAACGTGTACATTCCACAGCTTTTCGGTATTTAGTGAATCTACACTAATACCTCTGGTTATATAAATGCCTGAGTTTTTCTGTATTTCTGATAATGGTCTTTCAATACCGTCAAAAATATTATTGATAATACCGGGTGCTAAGGTTACAAATATTGCACTATCTGTACCATATACAAAATCTCCCGGCTTTAAACCACTGGTTTCTTCATATACCTGAATGGTAGTCATTTCCGAAGTTAAGGAAATAACTTCACCTACCAGCTTTTCCTCACTTACATACACCATTTCACCCATATTAAAGTCTGTAATACCTTTAATATATATAACGGGACCATTAATACCATATATTTTACCTGATTTTCCCATTTTATTTACCTCCCGCAATAGTGTACTTTTCTTTTATCTCTTCAAACCTTGTTTCAAAAGAATTATCAATCAATATATTTCTTGAAGGAATCTGACCAATAACACCACCTGCAAAAGATTTATCGCTAACTTTAATCTTCATATTAGCATATTCGTGGATACTATCCAATATATCAGAATCGGCAGGGTCAATAATTACTATAAGCTCATCACTCCCTGCAAATTTTTTCATACTGCCAATTTTATCAATAAGAAACTGCTTATACTTGGAAGTCTTAACATATGCTGATAACAGCTCCCTTACTTCTTTAAAAAGCTTATCTTTAAGCTCGACCTGCTTATGGTTAATCTTCCTTTTCAAATGCATTTGCATTGAAGTATATTCCTGACTTGCTTTTCTCTTTATCCCATCCTCTGCTATAGAGGTATTTAATTTTGCCTGTTTAACGGACTCCTCTTTACGTTCTGTAAAGTAATCATCCATTTTTTTCTTATATTCCGTAACCATTTCATCACATTCCTTCTGAACATTTTCAATAGTTACAGTAGAAAAATGTTTAAGCTTATCTTCCGTTGTCAAAGCTCTCACCTGCTTTCTATAGTTTTACTCCTATTGCTTCATTTATGTATGAAGTAATAAAGTCTGCACGTTTCATACTCCCATGTCTGTCCGGTATTTCAAGTATAAGAGGCTCCTTATGCACCAGCTTTACACCTGCAATGACCTCCGGATATTTATTTGATAGCAACTCCGTAATAAAAAGAATACCAATGCTTTTATCTTTTAATAAATTATCAAGTGCCTTCTCCAGTTCATTTTTCTCGTGAACTACAATAGATTCAACTCCTGACAATCTCATACCTGTTGCAGTATCAATATTGTCACTTATAAGATATGCCTTCATTTTATAATTTACCTAAAATCATGAACGAAATAATAAGTCCGTAGAGAGCTACACCCTCTGCCAAACCAACGAAGATAAGTGACTTACCTAAGATACTTGAATCCTCACTGATTGCACCAAGTGCTGCACTGGCTGCACTGGCTACGGCAATACCACCACCTACACAAGAAAGACCTGTTGATAATGCAGCTGCAATATATCCAAGACCTGTCGCATTAGAAGCAGTCTCCGTAACAGCTTCCGCTGCACTGGCTGTAGTAGTAAATCCAAAAACAGTAGCAAATATCAAAAGACCAAAGAAAGAAACGACATTCAGTGCCAATGCTTTCTTATATCTTCCCTTATTCTTTTCTCCCTTTATATATGCTCCGAAAGGAATAACATAAGTTAAAATAAGTGCAATAATAAATGTAATTTTAATAGCCATTTTTTTGTCCTCCAAAATCTAATTTTTTTCGCTTCCATATGCTTTAAACTCTCGTCCGTTGCCACTATAGAACCTGCTAAACATTTCGTAATATTCAAGACGCAATACCTGAATTCCAACAATAAGTCCCTCAAGGCCACAAACAAATAAGTTTCCTATAATGATTACCGCTATATTACCTGTATTACCGTTTTCGGCTCCTGCAAGCATCATTACAACCTCCATCATTGCTGCATGGGATACTGCAAAAGCACCCACCCTGACAAAGGATAATGTGTTTGAGAAATAACTTAGCAATAATTCAAACAGTTCAAAAAATGTCTGTACCAAAAACATTCCCTTACCGCCCTCAATAAGCTCTTTTTTCCTGTTAAGTTTGTTGATAATCGGCTCTTTGAGTGCTATTAAAATGAGCGGAATTCCAAACATTACTAACAAAACAATACCTGCCGGCAGCTTATGACCTGACATATATAATACTATACACGCTACTGCTGCTCCATAAAATATGAATCCGGCAAGACCATTGGTATCAAATATAAGTTTTCCTTTTTCACCGGCCTTTATTGCATTAATCATATTCATTATCATGGCAATAAGAATAAGTACCATACCAAAGGCAATGGCTACTACAAATACAGTATTCAGCTTTCCGATAAACGGCAGTGTAGACATCGCTGTAGTAGGTCTGAGCCATACCGCTTCTATAATATCCTCAAAACCAAATATACTGCCAAACATAAAACCAAAAATGGTTGAGAAGAAACCTGCACAGGAAATAATGGCTGCCAGATTCATCTTTTTAATCTTATAAAGTGCAAAACCACCTATAAGTAATATAAGTCCCTGACCTACATCTCCAAACATTGCACCAAATATAAAGGAATAAGTAAGTGCTACGAAAATAGTAGGATCGATTTCATTGTATGAAGGTATACCATACATTCTGATATACATTTCAAACGGTTTAAACAGCTTAGGATTCTTAAGCTTTGTTGGCGGTCCGTCATCAGAATTCTTATGATGTTCATCTACAATACATATCGTATCGGTCTCGTTTTTATTTAATAATGCCTCAAACTCTCTTGAATCCTTTTTATCCATCCATCCACAGATTATATAATAGGAAATACCTGACTCTCTGGTACATGCTGCATATTTCCTGATTTCATGTGCAAAAGAATATTTTCTCGCAGTAGCTAATGCTCTTTGTAAATCCTCTTTTTTTTCTTCTATATCCAATAATATTTTTTTCTTCTGTTCATTAATCTCTTTATCAAGCTTTAAAATCTCATTTTCTAATTTATCACATTCTTCCTTTGGAGTTCCCGTAAACTCTTTTGACATATATGTTCTTTCAAAATGAAGTGAAGCATATGCTGCATCTACGCTTTCCTTTTCAATCTGTGGAACAAAGTAAACGCCCCAAACGTACTTCTCGTCTTCCGTAGCCTTAACAAATACTGTTTTTTCACTGTCATATACATATTCACTAAATTTCTTAAAGTGTTCCTTTGGTATTCTTCCAAATCGATATTTTAAATACTTGAACTTAAGAATATCATCCATACTATATTCAATATTGATAAATGAACGTATCTTTCCTAAAAGCTCTTTTAATTCCTCTTTCTTTTTTTCATATTCCTCACAAAGCTTATTTTTCTGAGTATATTTATCATAAATCCCGTTTATAAACTCAGAAAATGCTTCCATTTCTTCCGGCTCTTTATCTTCCAAGATATCACCGCATAATGACATAAGTTCTTCTGCTTTACCTAAAACATCCTTGTATGGATTAACCTCTGTATACGGATGTAATGTATTAGTACTTCTAAGTTCAGATGGAGCATATTCCAAATGAATTTCATACTTTGACAGATATTTGCTTACCATTCTGTCAATATCCTCTTTTGGACCTGCCACACTAACAAAATTCAATTTTGCTATCAATCCTTTTCACCTCGGCTTACATTATTTCTGCTATAATCACATCTGACCTGTAACCATATCTTATAGACTCTGCAATCTTAATTAATCTCAATATTTCCTTACTCTTTTCAGAAAGATAGGTATTAACACAAGCTAATGAATACGGCGCTAAGTTAAATTCCTTACTGCTAAGCTTATGTATTACTTGATTATAGGTTTTATCTAAGTTATCGCTACTATTTAATGGCTCTTTAAAATATTTTCCAAATAAAGTTCCCTCCAATACTGACATAAATTCACTATCATCGGCAGCTTCTACCAAAGCCTTTATTTGCTCATTTTTTAATCTGAAATTTACAGGAATAATCAGCTCATATATCTTGGCAGACTTTAGTTTATAATACTTCTTTGCCCTATATATCCACATTACATTAAGTAAATCAATATCCGTTCCTACAAACTCTGTAATACTCTTTAATTCTCTGCCTTTAAACTGTCGTCTTTTCTTCCATAGATATTTAAATGAAAAAACATCCAGTGCCATTTCGTAGTCAAATATAGAACTGCCTGCATATTCACTAGCTTTCATAAGGGGTTCATAATATATAGTACCCTTTAGAGCATTAATAATGTCTTCTATAGACGATGCATTATATACACCTGATACATCTATATCTGAATATTCTGTAAATATTACCTCTGCCTTATCAAAGTATGACTGACTGTCTTCATAATTCAGTCCCCTGATAGCACGCTTTATCACACTTACCTCATATTTCATAAAATATAACTTCAAAAAATTTCTCTGCTTCATATTTGCAAATCTGTAAATTTTTGAATAATCCTTATAAATACTATATGTCAAAAGCTTTTCCATTTCACCTCTATGAATAGCTTCCGGTTCTATATCTTCAAATACCTCTTTATAGTTTTCATATTTCTTAAGATTCTCTACAAATTCACTGACAGAATTGGCTTCTGCTAATTTTTGATATTCAGTTTTTGTGATAAGCTTACCTCTCATCGCTCTGATTTTTGTAGTCAGAGCACCATACTGTAATACTTTTCCCATATTTACTCCTTAATAATCTGTTCAAAAATATCCTTTGCCCACTGCTCATGTGATTCATTGTATAAAGCTTCTAAGCGTGAAACATCCTCTAAAATTGAAGTACGCATATCTGACAATTTTTTCTGATGAACTGATGCTATACCGGCTTCTAATTCCTTAAGCTCTCTTTCAGTTTCTTTGTTTAATTGTTCATCAAACTCTTTAATCTTTTCTTCAATAACCTTTGCATATTCTGCCTTCTCTCTCTCCGCATCCTGCTGTATGCTTACAGCCGATGCTTCAATTTTAGACAGTCCTGCAATAACTTTATCTATTTTATTATCTTCCATAGTTTACCTCCTTTGAAAGATATTACCGCCTGAATTATACTACCAAAAATGAAAAATTTAAAGACTTTAAAAAAACTTTTTTATCTATTTTATTTTACTATAATAGGTTTTGTGTCAGAAAAATATTTTGTAAAAACTAATACTATATCATGTAATTTTTTAGGAATTAAATACTATATATAGTATCTATTTATTTGCACAGTATTATTTAGCACCCTAATTCTATAACACCACATAAATAAATTAATTTTTTAGTATATTATTATATGTAATTTTCAGATAATTAAGCATGATTACATAGAAAATTTAAAAAATAGAATATCTATAGATATTTTTTAGAGTTTCCATGCAATATATATATGTTGCTTTTGGCAACAGGACCGTTGAACTTAAAAATAAAAAATATGGAAAAGAGCTATTTTTAATTGAATTTACAGTTTCAATATGATACCATTTTTCGTATGGTCAAATACAGCGCAGCAAAGCTATGGGGTATTTGACGTGAATTTATTTTTAGAAAGGTATATTTATTATGCGACTTAGAAATGTTAAAGGTTCGCGGGAAACTATTGCCGCCAGCGAATACACTATAGACTCTCCTGAAAACTATAAGGGCAAATGGAGCGAAGTATTTGGTAATGATAATCCTATATATATTGAAGTTGGCATGGGAAAAGGCAAATTTATAACTACACTTGCTGCTATGAATCCGGAAATCAACTACATAGGTATTGAAAAATATTCCAGTGTCCTGGTTCGTGCAATTGAAAAGCGTCGTGAGCTGGATATATCCAATTTATTTTTCATCAGAATGGATGCAGAGAATATATGCGACATATTTGATGAAAATGAAATATCACGAATTTACCTCAATTTTTCTGATCCATGGCCAAAAGACAGACATGCCAAGCGCCGGCTCACATCAAAAGAATTTTTTGCCCGCTATGACAGAATTTTAGAGTCTGATGGCATTGTAGAATTTAAAACAGATAACAATATGCTCTTCGACTTCTCACTGGAGCAAATTCCAATGGCGAACTGGGAAATAGTTGAATTTACCCGTGATTTACACCATAGTGGCATGAGCGTGGGAAATATTATGACCGAGTACGAAGAGAAATTTTCTTCCATGGGAAATAATATAAATAAACTGATTGCCAAACGCTAAAAATTTATAATCTTCAAATTACAAATGTAATTATTATATTGTTGCAATAGTTTTTTACATATTGTATCGGATATCAAAAGCTGTTTTAGTAACTTTTGATATCCGAGGTTATATTGTTTATAAATATTAGATTTTCTTAGATACTATATCTGAAATTTCAAGAACTGTATAATAATTATAGCTACTGGCTAAAACGGTAGTTTGTTCAGTCCATATAAGGTGCTGTTACCATAACTGAAGTCTAAAGACTTATTGAAATGTTTGCCAACCGCAGTATCATTTCTTTACCATGGTCTAAAGGGATTTTTATTATATCTTCTTATTCACCCTCTTCATCCACTACCTTAACCTGATACTCCGTTTCATCCACTATCATACCTGATCTGTCCATTATTCCTGTTTCTTTATTTTCCTCAAAGACTATATTCTTTTTGCTAATATTTACCTTAATACTCTTATCTACAAGGTATGCGATAACCGCTGTAACAGGCACTCCTAAAAACATTCCTACAACTCCTGCAGCCCATCCGCCTACTGTAATCGCAAATATTATCCATATAGGTCTAAGTCCTGTACTCTCTCCTAAAATCTTTGGACCTAAATACAAACCGTCAAATTGCTGTAATATCAAAATTAAAATTGCAAAAATTATGGCAAATTTAATATCTACAATAATAAGCAATACAACTCCCGGTATAGCTCCGATAAATGGTCCAAAGTAAGGTATCATATTAGTAATACCTACTACGACACTGATAACAAGTGCATATGGAATATTAAGAGCCGTCATCGCAATCCAGCATAAAATGCCAATAATCAGCGAGTCAATCATTTTTCCAATAATGAAATCACCAAATATTTTATTGCACTCACCTGCTGTTGTAATAATTTTATCAGCCTTTTCTGTCTTAAACAGAACATATACTAATTTTTTAGCATTATTAATCAGATGTGGCTTATCGGTAAGCATATATATAGAAACAATCACTGCTATAAGGAAGTTTATTACACCTGATATAACCGAAAATGAAGTTGAAAATACAGCAGGTAAAATCTGTGGCAGCTTGTCTGTAATAAAGTCAGATACTAAAGAAGGAATACCTTCTATAAACTCATATACCGGCTGCAAATCCCAGCTCGGATTCTTTTCTTCTATCGCTTTAATCTGTGCCATAACCTTATTGTATCCGGTCTGTGCTGATTCAATAAATGTACTAATCTGCGAAAGTGTATCCACTATCTGGGGAATTATATAAAACAGTATTGTAGCAATTAATCCAAAAACAATAATATACGCCAGCAAAACAGATATCACTTTCCTAATTTTTATAGGCTTTATTCTGAAAATATTTTTTAAAATGCTTTGGCTGATAAACTTAGCCAAAGGATTAATAATGTATGCAATAAAAAAACCTAATAGAAATGACGATAGTACACCTATTATACTTGAAAGGAATACTAGCGTGGATTCAATATTCATTATAATCTTTATACAAATAGCAGCTATAATAATAGTCACTAGTGTATATACTGAAATAGTATAATACTTGTTATTTTTTACAATTTTATGTTTCATAATCTGCTCCAAAATTTTCTTTATTTTTATAGTATAACAATATTTTCTTTGTTTTTAAAGTTATTTCAGTAAAAATAATTATTTTGACACCATAAATATTTTTATCCAACTACCTATATATAGATATCATGACAGAATAATGCCTGAAATGTAATATGCAGACCCGAATTTACTTTAGACATAAAAATTCATTATTATATTTGAAAAGCTTTCCTACAAAGACATAGAGGGGAGTTCATTTTTACTGTAACAAAAAATGCAATTAATTTTTTAAACTTTTTTTAAAAAGTACTTGCATTTTTTTCTAGTATCCTATATAATAACCCTTGCGTTACCAAATCAAACATTTTAAGCGCGATTAGCTCAGTTGGTAGAGCACCTGACTCTTAATCAGGGTGTCCAGGGTTCGAACCC
>CAMWKO010000031.1 GCA_947174885.1 uncultured Clostridia bacterium | reverse complement strand
GACGGAGAGTGTTGTCACCATGAGCATGATGAGGAACATCACCACCATGACGGAGAGTGTTGTCATCATGACCATGACCATCATCATCACCATCATGCAGATGATGTATTTACAAGCTGGGGAACCGAAACTACAAAGGCATATACAAAGTCACAGATTAATGATATCTTAGCCGGCTTTGACAATGAAACAAAGGGTACAATTCTCCGTTCAAAAGGTATTGTCAAGGATGCTGAAAGTGAAGAGTTTATTTACTTTGATTATGTACCGGGTCAGATTGATATAAGAAGCGGAAGTCCTGACTATATAGGAAAGGTTTGCGTAATTGCAGCCGGATATACGGAAGAGGAATTAAAGAATATTTTTCTTAAATAATTTATAGTAAAAGAGTAATCTAAGGAGATAAAATGGTAAGAGAAGATAAAAAGCAGGTCTATATTATATATGGATTTTTGGAAAGCGGAAAAACTCAGTTTTTAAGATATACCATTTCGCAGGATTATTTTCAGATAGATGAAAATTCTCTTTTGATTTGTTGTGAAGAGGGTATGGAGGAATATGATGAAAAAGCTTTAAAGGAAGCTAATACCGATATGGTGCTTATTGACGAAAAGGAAGATTTCACTCTTGAAAAGCTTACAGAGTTGGATAATAAATACAATCCGGAAAGAATCCTTATAGAGTACAATGGTATGTGGGATTCAAAGAATTTAGAATTTCCACCAAACTGGGAGCTGGCACAGCAGATTACCATTGTAGATGGTGTGACCTTTGAAACATATTTTAATAATATGCGTTCACTTTTTGCAGATATGATTCGTAATAGCGAACTGCTCATAATGAACCGTTGTCATGAGGTAGATAAACTGAAAGGCTTTGAAAGAAGTATAATGGCCATTAATACAAATATTTCAGTTGTTTTTGAGGATGAAAACGGAGAATTGGATGTTCCTATAACAGATGAAGATTTACCATACGATTTAAAGGCAGACCCTATTGAAATATCTGAGGATAATTACGGAATTTTCTATCTGGATTTGTGGCAGACAATCTCAAGATACGAGAATAAGAGGGTTCATATAAAAACTATGGTAATGAAAGAGCCGTCACTGCCCAAAAATTTCTTTGTCGCAGGTCGTCCTGCTATGAATTGCTGTGCTGACGATATGGTATTTATGGGACTAGTATGTAAGGCAAAAGAGTCAAAACATCTGGCAGACAGGGATACAGTTGATATTATTGCTACGATTAAAAATGAATATAGAAATGACTACGGTGGCGAAGGTCCTGTGCTTTATGCAGATATATGTGAAAAGACAGTACCTATGAAGGATCCTATTGTAAAGATGTTCTAGTATTTGACTGCGAAAGGTACTGTATGGAACTAAAAAAAGGTGTATTTGTTGCAAAAAAGAAAAATGGAGAAATCTATTATCGGGCATCCTTTAACTATAAAGGAAAGCATATAAGTCTGGGCAGCTTTGCGGATGAAGATACTGCACACAAGGCATATTTAGAGGCTGTAATGCTTACAAATACACCTTCTTTTACAATAGAAAGATATACTGACAGTAATATATTAAATTTTGAAAAATGGGTTTCCGTTATAAATTTTAGGGATAACGGAATATATTTTAAAAATCCTATCTACTTAAGACCTAAGTATTTTGAATATTATATAGACAGGGACTGGCCATACAAATTTGATGCAGATGATTTGTTTTATTATTCAAATCACAAGATAATGCGAAGAGGCGGTCATTTGTTTGTAGCAGATTATGGCATGCAGGTCAATATATTAAACAGATACGGAATAAAAAACTATGCTGTAAAGGATAAGGATTATATTTTTATGAATGGGGATTCCTATGACTTCAGATATGAAAATATAAAAATAGTCAACAGATATACAGGTGTTACAAAGATATTAAAAAACGGCAGAGAGGAATATGTATGTAAAATACATATAAACGGAGACTATCTGGTTGGAAAGTACAAAAATGAGGAAGATGCCGCAGTAGCGTATAATAAAGCAGTAGATGCACTGGTTTCAAATGGCATAAAAATAAACTATACAAAAAATTATATTGAAGCTTTAAATGAAAAAACATATAAAGAGAAATATGAATCAGTTAAAATATCAAAAAAGCTAATGAACTTTAAATGTGAAAATATGAAAGAAAGACTTTTTGAAGCTAAAAATAAAAAATACGGAAACTTGAGTTAATTTCGTTCTTGTATAACAAATAAAGGTATGCTATTATACTTTTGTTAAAAAGTTATTTAAGTTTAAGAAAATATATACAGAAAGAGGTATACAGATGGAAGTAATGTATAAGAGCACAAGAAGTGATCAGACAGTAACAGCCTCACAGGCTATTTTAAAGGGTCTTGCCAGTGATGGAGGATTATTTGTTCCTGTAACATTACCTAAGCTTAATGTTAATATTGAAGATTTAAAGGATATGTCTTATCAGGAGGTTGCTTATGCAGTTATGAAGGAATTCCTTACAGATTTTACAGAGGAAGAATTAAAAAACTGTATAAATAAAGCATATGATAAGAAGTTTGATACAGAAGAAATTGCACCGCTTGTAAAGGCAGACGGAGCATACTACTTAGAATTATTCCATGGTCCGACTATTGCATTTAAGGACATGGCATTATCGATATTACCACATCTTCTTATTACATCAGCTAAGAAGAATAATATTAAGAATGATATTGTTATTTTAACAGCTACTTCAGGTGATACAGGTAAAGCTGCTCTGGCAGGCTTTGCAGATGTTGAGCATACAAAGATTATTGTTTTCTATCCAAAGGGAGGAGTAAGCCCTATTCAGGAAAAGCAGATGGTTACCCAAAAGGGTGATAATACATTTGTAGTAGGTATTAACGGTAACTTTGACCAGGCACAAAGCGGTGTTAAAGCTATTTTTGGAAATAAAGAACTGGAAAAAGAGATGAATGAAGCCGGATACCAGTTTTCATCAGCAAATTCCATCAATATCGGAAGACTTGTACCACAGGTGGTATATTATGTATATGCATATTCAAAATTATTAAAGGAAGGCGAAATTGAAAACGGAGAAAAGATTAATGTTGTAGTTCCAACAGGAAACTTTGGAAATATTCTTGCTGCATACTATGCAAAGAATATGGGACTTCCTATTGATAAGCTTATATGTGCATCAAATGACAATAAGGTATTATATGATTTCTTTACAACAGGAAGTTATGATAAAAACAGAGAATTTATATTAACTACCTCGCCTTCAATGGATATTCTTATATCAAGCAATCTGGAAAGACTTATTTATAAGATTGCAGGATGTGATGATACTAAGAATAAAGAGCTTATGACATCACTCAATACAACAGGTAAATATGATATTACAGATGAAATGAAATCAGAGCTTGTTGATTTCTATGGAAATTACGCTACAGAGAAAGAAACAGCCGAAGTTATTAAGGAGATTTATCAGCAGACAGGATATATTATTGATACTCATACAGCTGTTGCAGCCAAGGTTTACAAGAAATATAAAGAGGAAACAAATGATAATACAAAGGCAGTTATTGCATCAACAGCAAGTCCGTTCAAGTTTACAAGAAGTGTAATGAATGCTATTGATGATAAATATGATTCAAAGGGTGATTTTGAACTTGTAGATGAACTTAGCAAGCTTGGAAATGTAAAGGTTCCAAATGCTATTGAAGAAATCAGAAGTGCAAATCCGCTTCATGATACAGTATGTGAAGTAAATGAGATGGAAGCTGTTGTTAAAAAATTCTTAGGCATTTAATAAAATGTTTAAAGAAATCGAATTGACAGCAGAAATTTTCTGACTCTGCGTTTTGTGGTATACGTGACATGGCATAATTCTCTTTTGGTAAATTTGTTTTTCGCAATTCAAATATATCAAAAATTGAGAATTATGCCTTTTTATTAGCTGCAATATAGAATTTTCAATGTATGACACACCATTTTTTGTGTAGGAAGTTTGAGTAAATTACATATATAATTATGAAAGAGAGATAATTATGGAAATTTTATTTGAGATAGTACTAGAGTTTATATTGGAAGGAAGCATTGAAGTGCTTTCAAATAAAAAAATACGACCAATAATTAGATACCCATTGATAGTTTTTATTATTTCATTTTTTGGAGGATTTGTAATAGGTTTGTTCATTATAGGATTGTTTGTATGGAATAAAAATATCTTTGCCGGTTTATTAATAATTATACTAAGTATAGTAATGTTGATTTGTGTTATATATAGATTCAAAAAAGTTTATAAAGAGAAAAAGGATAAATTATAATTTCTAAATTAATAGTTAATATCTTAAACTTTCCATATCCTAAACTTCCAATATCCTAAACAGGGATTTCACCTTGAAAACTCTATATTTGAGCCAATATTTTATTGATTTATGCTATATCCACACAACAAAGAGGATCCCCTCTTTATTTGACTTATTTCGTATACATACAATCTTAACCGGTATTTTTTGTTTTTTCTAAAAATCATGACATGAAATAAACCTCCTTTGGTAAGTTTGTTTTTTTGTGTGGTAAGTTTAAGTTAAATATATAAAATTTCTGTTATTTAGTGTATAATAGCATTGAATTGAAAAGAAACCTAAGTATACCGGGTACATAAAATATATGATTTTATCTACGTGGCAGCAGTAACAGGCAATTAGCTATAATGTTTCTAAAATAAACATAGGAGATAAAAATGAAACTGATTCATTGTGCAGATTTGCATCTTGATTCAAAGATGACAGCAAATTTATCGAAAGAAAAAGCTAAAATAAGAAAAAATGAATTACTATATACCTTTAAAAGGATGGTAAGCTATGCCGGTGACAATGATATAGACGGTATTATTATTGCAGGAGATTTATATGATACAAAAAACATATCCGCAGCTGCAAGAAATACCGTTATTGAGAGCATATTAAATCATCCCAAAATAGATTTTTATTATCTGAAGGGAAATCATGACGGAGACAGTCTTTTATCTGCATTTAATGAAATTCCGTCAAATTTAAAACTATTTTACAATAAATGGACATATTATGAGATACCTGACAGTGACATAGTCATTACGGGAATTGAAATCGATGAAAATAATAGTGCCAATATGTATGATACATTATCCTTAAATCCTAATAAATTTAATATAGTAGTACTTCATGGACAGGAAACAGTACATAAAACAAAGGAAAAGAATATAAAGATAAGTCTTAAAGGACTTAGAAATAAAAATATAGATTATCTGGCACTTGGACATATTCATGAATATAAGGAGGAAACACTGGATAGCAGGGGTATATACTGTTATTCAGGCTGTTTAGAGGGGCGTGGATTTGATGAATGCGGTGAACATGGATTTGTAGTTCTGGATATAGACAGAGAAGAAAAAAGCTTTAAAAGGAGCTTTATTAACATAGCAGACAGAATATTGTATCATATAGAAGTGGATATTTCAGAGTGCATTACCACATCGGATATATCAGAGAAAATAGAAGACAGGCTGTCAGAGCTTAAAATAGATGAAAAAAATATGATAAAGATAAGTCTTACAGGCAGTGTGGATATTGAATGTGATAAAAATATAGATTTACTTACAAAGCAGTTTGAAAATGAATATGAGTATTTTTTCTTTAAAATAAAAGATGAATCATCTTTCAGAGTGGATTATAAAAGATTTGAACTTGATGAGTCTTTAAAGGGTGAATTTGTACGGACTGTTATGGCAGATGAGAATATATCACAGGAGGATAAAGCGACAATTATAAGATATGGTATACAATCACTTGCAGGAGAGGAACTTGAATAGATGAAACTGATAAGCTGTCATATAGAGAATTTCGGTAAACTGAGTGGTATAACCTTTGATTTTAAGGACGGATTAAATAATATATGTGAAAGTAACGGATGGGGCAAGTCTACACTTGCTGCATTTATTAAAGTTATGTTTTTCGGCTTTGAAAATGAGAGAAGCAGGGATGAAGCCGTTAATGAAAGAAAAAAGTACAAGCCATGGCAGGGAGGTACTTATGGAGGTACAATTAAATTCGAAGCAGAAAATAAAAGCTATATTATTGAAAGAAATTTCGGAAATAAGGATAAAGAGGATATATTTGTAATAAGGGATGCAGATACAAATCTTGTATGTGAGGATTTTTCGGAAAACGTTGGTAATGAGCTGTTTTTAATAGATAGTGCTTCTTTTCTCAGAACGGTTTATATTTCGCAAAATGACATAGATACTGCTACAACAGGCAGTATTAATGCTAAAATAGGAAATCTGGCTGACAACACGGATGATATAAACAATTTTGAAAAGGTAAACAGCAGGTTGGCAGATTTACTTAACAATATGACACCAAGCAGAAAGACAGGCAGTATTGCAAGGCTTACAGAAAAAGTAAATTCGCTTACATTGGAAGTAAAAAATGCAGATGAGCTTGATAAAGCTATTGAAGAAAATATTTTGAAAAAGGAAAATGAGCAGCAGGAACAAGAAAAACTAAAAAAGGAACAGACCGAGCTTAATCTTAAGAAAAAGGATTTAAGTAAATATAAAGATTTAAAAGCATTAAAAGAAGGATATCAGAGAGTAAATGAAGTATGCGAGGATAGAAAAAACAGACTGTCAGAAAGCCGTAAATATTTTAAGACCGATGTACCGACTAAAGAAACGGTAGATGAAATTATTGATATTGCTGGGCAGCTGAAGGTTTTAAAATCTTCCATGGATATATACAGATTGGATGACAGGGAAAGGAAGGATTTGGAAGCACTGTCTGAAAAATTTGCAAATGGAGTTCCAAAACAGGAGGAAATTGATTCGGCAATAGAGGACTGTGGAAAAGTAAAAGATATACATAGAAATATTGAAAATACTATATTAAAAGAGGATGAAGAAAACGAATATTCAAGATTATCTAAAAGATTTGAAAATGGTATTACTGATGAGCATACCATTGAATTAAAAGCAAATAACTGGGCAAGAAAGAATGAAATAAAAAATTCCATAGGTGTTAAGGAGGCAAATCTTTTAACATTAAAGAACAATGTAGACAGGGAGATAAGGGAAAGTAAAAAATCATCTGTGGGAAATAATATGATTTTCATAATAATTGCGATATTTTTTGGAATAGCAGGAATAGTCAGTCTGTTTATAAACATTGTATTAGGAATATCATTAGTGATATGTAGTGCAGTTTGCTGTATTATTTATGCAAAGAAAAAATCTGATTGTAGAAAAAGGCTGGAGCTTATTGACAGAAGTATAGATGAGCAATATAAAAATCTGAATAGTCTTATGGAGGAAGTGGAAAGGGATAAGGAATTTGTAGCAAAAATTGAGAAAGAGATGTCGGAATTTTTTAAAAAATTTTGCATTGAATTTTCAGAAATTACGGTTATAAATGATTTATATAATTTAAGAGCAGATATTTTGGCATATAAAAAACTGGAAGCTAAGAAGAAAAATTCGGCAACAGAAGATATAAAGAAAGAAGAAACGGCTATTATGCTGGCTTTAGATGCTTACATCAGGCAGTATAATGTACATCAGGAAGAAAATACAGATATATATATAAATGAAATAGAACAGTGTTTATATGAATTAAAGGAGGAGAGTAAAAAGTATAATGGCCTTGTGGAAAAGAACAGTAATTACAATTTTAACAGCAGTAAATATAGAATATTATTAGAGAAGATTGAGCAGTTTTTTGATGAATATGATATTATAATTGAGGAGAATATCGAAAAACAGCTTCTTGAGATAAAAAGCCATATACAAAACCATGAGATATGTCTTACAGAGTATAAACAGGCTGAGGAGAGAAAAAAAGAATATATAGAGAAAAACAGCATTACACATGAAATAATTGAATCCGGAATTGAAGATATTGAGGAAATTTCTCTATTGGATATTGATGAAAGATTAGATGAAATATCAGAAAAGCTTGAGAATATTAATAAAGCTATTAACAGCTACAACAATTCTTTAAATGAGCTTAGGGAAAAAAGGGATGATATAAGTGAAAAAGAAGAGGAATTATACTTACTCAATGAAAAGGTGGCAGAGGATAAGAAGAAGTATAAGCTGATAAAAGCAACAAAGGAATACTTGGAAAAGGCTAAAAATTCCCTGACTTCAAAATATATGAATCCCATATTAAGTGCTTTTAAGAAATATTATGCTATTATTAATGAAACAGAGGATGAGGAATTTAACATCGATGCTGATATTAATATTACCGTGCTTGAAAAAGGTATGCAGAGAAAACCGCAGCTTTTAAGTGCAGGCATGAGGGATTTGGTGAATTTATGCATGAGAATGGCACTTATAGATGCCATGTATAAGGGCGAAAAGCCGTTTATTATATTGGATGATACCTTTGTAAATCTTGATGACAGGAGAGTAGATGGAGGCATCAGATTTTTAGAAGAGGTATCAAAGGATTATCAGATATTATATTTTACATGTCATAACAGTAGAAATATAAACTAAATATAAGGAGAAAACCATGAAAGAGAATAACTTTTTTGCAATGCTTTCAAGAATGAAATATATAAACAGGTGGGGGCTTATGAGAAATACAATAACAGAAAATATAGCAGAGCATAGTCTGGATGTGGCAGTTATAGCTCATGGACTTGCAACCATAAGTAATCTGTATTTTGACGGAAAGGTTGATGCTGAAAGAGTGGCAGTTATAGCACTTTTTCATGATACTACGGAGATAATTACAGGAGATATGCCAACACCCATAAAATACTATGCACCGGAAATAAAAAATGCTTATAAGGATGTGGAGACTCAGGCGGCAAAAAAGCTTGTAACGGGACTTCCAAAGGAAATGAGAGATGTATACAGGGATATTTTACTGCCGGATGGTGAAGAAAAGGAACTTCATAAGTTTGTAAAGGCAGCAGATAAAATATCAGCATATATCAAATGTATAGAAGAAAAACGAATGGGAAATGCTGATTTTGAAAAGGCTGAAAGGGCCACATTAGAGGCAGTAAAGGCTATGAATATGAAAGAAGTAGATTATTTTTTAGATAACTTTATGAATGCATATAGTCTTACTTTAGATGAACAGGCTTAAAGGAAAGGTAACATATGTCAAAAGCATTATTTATAGCAGAAAAGCCAAGTGTGGCACAGGAATTTATTAAAGCATTGAAAATAAATGGCAAAAAGGCTGACGGATATACTGAAAATGATGAGTATGTAGTGACCTGGTGTGTGGGACATCTGGTAACTATGAGCTATCCCGATGTTTATGACGAAAAGCTTAAAAGATGGTCATTAGAAACACTGCCGTTTTTACCAAAGGAGTTTAGGTATGAGGTTATAGACAATGTAAAAAAGCAGTTTAATATAGTAAAAGGGCTATTAAACAGGGAAGATGTGGCTACTATATATGTATGTACCGACTCCGGAAGAGAGGGAGAATATATATACAGGCTTGTAGAACAGATGGCAGAGGTTAAAAGCAAGGCAAGAAAAAGAGTATGGATAGACTCACAGACGGAAGAAGAAATTCTAAGAGGCATAAGAGAGGCTAAGGATTTAACTGAATATGACAATCTTGCAGCTTCAGCGTATCTTAGAGCAAAAGAAGATTATCTTATGGGTATTAACTTTTCAAGGGTACTTACTTTAAAATACGGCAGAAGTATACAAAATTATTTAAAGCTTGACAGAGCTGTAGTTTCAGTAGGAAGGGTAATGACATGTGTGTTGGGAATGGTTGTAAGAAGAGAGAGGGAAATCAGAAGCTTTGTTAAAACACCATTTTACAGGGTTATAGCTTCTCTGAAATTTAATGATTTTCCGTTTGATGCCGAGTGGAGAGTTAATGAAAAATCTAAATACTTTGAAACACCATTTCTATATAAAGAAAACGGTTTTAATCAAAAGGAAAAAGCAGAGGAGCTTATTAATACTATAGAGAGTCGGTCTGATAAAACATTGGTTGTATCAAATATAGAAAAGAAAAAGGAAACAAAAAATCCACCATTGCTTTTTAATCTGGCAGAGCTTCAGAATGAATGTTCAAAGCTGTTTAAAATAAGTCCTGACGAAACACTTAGAATTACACAGGAACTGTATGAAAAAAAACTGGTTACATATCCCAGAACAGATGCAAGAGTATTATCTACAGCTGTGTCTAAGGAGATATATAAAAATATTAACGGATTAAAAGCGTTAGATATGTTTAAGGAATATTGCGAAGAAATATCAGCTTCCGGCAGCTATAAAAATATAGCAAAGACAAGATATGTTAACGATAAACAGATTACGGACCACTATGCGATAATTCCGACAGGTCAGGGCTTTGGTGCATTAAACAGCATAAATCCTGTGGCAAGAAAGGTATATCAGGTAATTGCCAGAAGATTTTTAAGTATATTTTATCCTCCCGCAATATATCAAAAGGTATCATTGGTATGTACTGCAAATGTATCTGAAGAAACAGCCGAAAACTTCCATGCATCCTTTAAGGTATTACTGGAGGAAGGATACCTTAAGATTGCAAATGTAAAAAGAGATAATGCAGACGCAGATAACGACAAAAAAAATAATACGGAAAATGCAGAAGACCAAAATAACGGTGAGGATACAAAAGAGCAGGGAGATATAGAAATAAAACCGGATTTAGAAATTATTGAACAGTTGAAAAAACTTAAAAAGAATGATATATTACCGCTTAATGGACTAAGTATTAAGGAGGGTGAAACATCACCTCCAAAGCGTTATAATTCCGGTTCGATGATTTTAGCAATGGAAAATGCAGGTCAGCTTATTGAAGACGAAGAATTAAGGGCACAGATAAAGGGAAGCGGAATTGGTACAAGTGCTACAAGAGCTGAAATACTTAAAAAGCTTGTTAATATAAAATATATCAGGCTTAACAACAAGACACAGATTATTACACCGTCGCAGATGGGTGAAATGATTTATGATGTAGTGGACTGTTCAATTAAACAGCTTTTAAATCCGGAGCTTACGGCAAGCTGGGAAAAGGGTCTGACGTATGTTTCAGAAGGGTCGATTACCTCCAAGGAATATATGGACAAGCTAGAAACTTTTGTAGCTAACAGGGTAAATGGTGTAAAAAAACTTAATAATCAGTTTGAACTTAATAAGTATTTTGAGAGGGCAAGTGAATATTATAGATAGTAGAGCTTGCTAAGAAAGGAAAAGATATGTGTGGAATAGTCGGATATGTCGGACATCGGGATTGTGCTGATGTACTTTTGGATTCATTATCAAAGCTTGAATACAGAGGATATGATTCAGCGGGTATAGCAGTATTTGAAAATGATAAAATTATTACTGAAAAAACTAAGGGTGCCTTGAAAAATCTAAAAGATAAGCTTGGAGACGGTCATAAGCCTAAAGGTGTATGCGGTATTGGTCATACCAGATGGGCTACACATGGAGAGCCGTCTGATACAAACTCCCACCCTCATGGAAGTGCAAAGGTGTCAATAGTACACAATGGTATTATTGAAAATTATATCGATATAAAAAACTTTTTAATTGATAAAGGATATGAATTTGCATCAGAGACAGATACAGAAACAGTTGCAAAGCTTCTTGACTATTACTATGACGGTAATCCTGTTGAAACTATTAAAAGGGTATTGTCAGAGGTTAAGGGTGCATATGGATTAGGTATAATTTTCGCAGATTTTAAGGACACAATTTATGCGGTAAGAAAGGATAGTCCGCTTATAGTAGGTGTAGGTAAGGAAGAAAACTTCATTGCCTCTGATGTGCCTGCAATTATAACCTATACAAGAGATTATTATCTTATTGAAAGTGATGAGATAGTGACTTTGACTAAGGATAATATTGAGATTTGTGATATACACGGGAAACAACTGGTAAAAGAGTTACAGCACGCAGATTGGGATATTGAAGCAGCTGAAAAGGGTGGCTTTGAGCATTTTATGCTTAAGGAAATTCACGAACAGCCGACAGCATTTAGAACTACCATAAAGCCAAGAATAATGGACGGTATGCCTTTTATTGAGGAATGTGGCATTACAAGAGAAATGTTAGCAGGATATCATAAGATTTTTATAGTTGCCTGTGGTACAGCTATGCATGCAGGGTTAGTGGGTAAATATATTATAGAAAAGCTTGCAAGGGTAGAGGTAACTGTAGATATAGCTTCTGAATTTAGATACAGAAATCCTGTTATTACAAAGGAGGATTTGGTCATTCTTATTTCACAGTCGGGAGAAACAGCTGATACAAAGGCTGTACTTACAATGGCTAAGGAGTTGGGAGCTGCTACACTTTCAGTTGTTAATGTAAAGGGCTCGTCCATTGCAAGAGAATCAGACTTTGTATTGTATACTCATGCAGGGCCTGAAATATCAGTGGCATCTACAAAGGCATATATGGTACAGCTGTCGGTTATGTATCTTTTGGCGTTTGAGTTAGCATATGCAAGGGGCGTTATTTCAGAGGATGAGTGTAGAAAATATACATCTGTATTAGAGGAGATGCCGGAAAAGATAAATGAAGTTCTGAAGCTTAAAGACAGATGTCAGTTTATAGCTTCAAGACTTGTTAATTCACAGAGCCTTTTATATATCGGACGCGGACTCGACTATGCACTTAGTATGGAGGGCTCGTTAAAGCTTAAGGAAATTTCATATATTCATTCAGAGGCTTATGCATCAGGTGAATTAAAGCATGGTACAATTTCACTTGTAACAGAGGAAATGCCGGTAATAGCAGTGGCTACACAAAGTGATTTACTTGAAAAGACCATAAGCAATGTAAAGGAAGTTAAGGCAAGAGGCGGAAAGGTATCTATGATTTGCTCTGAAAAAGTAGATGTGGATAAGGAGATTGCCAATCATCTTATAAAGCTTCCTGATGTAGAGGATTTATTTATGCCGATTTTAGCTATAGTTCCACTGCAGTTTATTGCTTATTACACATCAGTGCTTAAGGGATGTGATGTGGATAAGCCACGAAACCTTGCTAAATCAGTTACGGTTGAATAGAAGGATATATATAATTAACCGATAACCTATTTATTCCCGCAAATTTGATGTCACATAGCTTGCTGTGGGATATTTGACTATAATAAACAGTTAGGGTCTGTAATACTGACAATATTTAACCATTGATTCAATTTTAATAAGTGAAAGGCAGGATTATGATAGAAATAAATGATTTATTTACAAATATTGGTGAGAATACAATAGCAGGTGAAATATTTAATGATAAAAAATATCCGTTTGAGGTACTTCCTGAAATTGGAGATTTTATTATAAAGCTGGGGAATAAGCTGGACAGTAATTTATATAAGCTTATTAAAGAAAATGTATGGGTGCATATAAATGCTAAAGTTGCCGAAACTGCAAGTCTTAACGGACCGCTTATTATTGATGATGGTGCCCAAATCCGTCATTGTGCATTTATAAGAGGTAATGCTATTGTGGGAAAGGGTGCGGTAGTTGGCAATTCCACCGAGCTTAAAAATGTAATTTTATTTGATAAGGTACAGGTGCCACATTACAACTATGTAGGAGACTCTGTTTTAGGATATAAGTCACATATGGGTGCAGGTGCCATTACATCAAATGTGAAATCCGATAAAACACCTGTAACCGTAAAGGTCGGAAATCAGATTGTAGAAACAGGATTAAAGAAGATGGGGGCTGTTTTAGGTGATAATGTAGAGGTGGGATGTAACAGCGTGTTAAATCCGGGGACTATCGTGGGAAGCGGTTCAAATATATATCCGCTCTCAATGGTGCGTGGATATGTCAAAGCTAATTCCATCTACAAAAAGCAGGGCGAAGTAGTTGAGAAAAGATAGAAGCCTTGCATGGATTTATAATGAGTAGCAATTATAACATGAATAATACTGTTATGAAAACAGTGAAGGAAAGGAGAAACTAATGATGAAAAAGAATAGTATATGTGGAGATATCAGACGTAGTCTCAGCCTTTTATTGGTTATGACAATTCTGTGCGGTATTTTTACTCCTGTTTTAGCAACAGCAGCAGACGGAAGCAGTGGCCCTTATGTATATGATTTAAGTCGGAGTATTGGTATCTCTTATGTAGTAGATTCTTATGATCGGAATGGAAACCCTGTTTCGTATTCTATTGGATTTTCAACAAAATATTTTGGAATAAGTGGATTTGATACGGAAGATACAGATAATCTGGTGATAAATGGTGATGTGTTCCTGTTAGACGAGAAGGGACAGGAAAAGAAAATCTTTTCTTATGAATATAATAAAAGCTACAGCGCAACACCATTATATAGCACAGATACGAATGCAGTGAGTTTGGTGCCTGTTTTTTATGACAGTGCCGGAAATAAGCTTAATTTTAAAGATTCTTCAAATATTAAACCTATTGGTTCTGAGGCTTGTTATACGGGAGCAAGTCCTATTCAGTATACCCATCCGGAGGAGCTTGGGATATATGGATTGCATCCAGATTTTAAGGATTATATTAAAGATAAGTTTGGAGAAGAGAATATCAGTATCAGTGCAGAGACTGTTTACTCTTGGCTGCTTTCTGAAAGTGTGAACGGAAAATTATATATAAGATTTACATTGGAGGACGGAAGTGGCAATACAGGTACTGAGATTTTATCAGGTTATAGAATGTCTGACTGCATGGCAAATACATCATCATATAATGGTGGAATAGGTTCGCGTTTAGGATATAGCAGAATTGAGGATATGACAGATTACCACAAGGGAAATACTTATAATTACCTTAAAATGTATAAGGGCAACCTATATGTAGATGTAGATAAAATAGGAAGCTTAGGAGGAAGTATTACATTACCAAATTATAATAATACAAATCTTATTAATATGAATTCACTTTGTGTAGGTAATAATCGTGTATGGTATGATGGATTGAAGAACATTACGGTAACGGAGAGCTATAATATTGGAAATAATTCAAAGTATCTTTTCCCTGATGGTGCAATAAATACCATAGATGATGCAATATATTATTTTCTGTTGCTGTGCAATAGAGGTGAGACTGAATATAATGAACAAAAATTTTTGAGTTTTCTTGAAAGCTGTGGCTATGATAAAGATGATTACGAGACTGGTCAATTATTTAGTAATGCAATGTCAGCTTATGAATTAATTCAAAGTGAAGCATATACTTATCAATTTCTAGCTTCTAATAAGCGATATGTTTATACAAAAACAGGTACGGATATTGAGCTTGCGTCATATATCATAGGGGATTTGAGTGATGTAGATGAGAAGTTTTGGGATAGTAATAGTTTTATTATGATATCTTCGTTGTCCCTGCCGGAAATTTCTCTGAATATAAGTAATTCGGGCGTAGAGTTGAAGGATAGACTGAATAAATATAAAGAATATCTGGAGGAAATGAAGAATTTTATATACAGTTATGTATTTGATATGGATACATATGACAATTTAATAGATAATAATAATCCACCATTATTATATTCAGGAGAATTTAAAAACACTGATAAGAGCAGAACATATACATTGGACGAAGTTATAACTATATTGGATGAAATTATAGATTTGCTAAACAATACTGATGATGTGGCGGATTTATCCGGTTTGGACGGTGAGTTGGAGGATCTTATTGGCTTTAGGGCTGCTTATGCTGACTACAGTTTTGAAAATGCCTTCATCCCTGTTGCAAATCAGCTTAAACCTGATAATCTTATGAATATTGCTTCGGAACTGGGGATTAAGACAGGATTTAAAGGATATTTTATAAAGTATGAAGCATTAGATGATCCGTCTGAAATAATGTCTTGTCTTAGCGAAAATGCCACTCTTTTTGATGTCTTTGCTGAACAACTTATACAGGATGGAACAATCTCCAGAAAACATAGTGCAGTATTAGGAGAACGTTCCGAAAGAATATCTGAATCATCAGTACTTGTGGATTCTGAGAAAATTAAAATCCCGTTGAGCTTGTTTAATCAGAAGTTGGGTGAGGATAATATAATTTCTAATTATTATTATGCATCCGGACATAAATATGTACATGTATGGCGTTTATGGAGTAGAGGTATTTTGTATCAAATCTCTGGTACTATGTTGTACCATGGACAGAAAAAGTCATATGGCTATATGAACCATAGTATTTCTGCAGATGAGAGTCTTTCTAACGGGCTTTCGTGGCATCTTATTCCGTTTTCTTCTATAGACGCATTGTATTATAACGAATTGACGAATATAAAATTTGCCAAGAAACCAGGTGTGGTTCTGACAGATAATGAAGAATATTCTACAACAGATGATGTGACAGTGACATGGTCAGAGCCTGAAAATAACGGAGCAGAAATTATCGGCTATCAGATTGCGGTTGTACCTAAAGGACAAGCGGTAACAGAGACAGACTTTTTAGATTCGAGTAAATTAGAGTATCAGGATCTTGGTGATAATTACACTGTACCATATACTACATCATCATGCAGTTATTCACTGTTTATCGGAGATACCTCAAAGGATGTTTATATCAGGGCAGTAAATGTAATCGGAGTCGGTGATTATAAGAAAATTACCGTGAACAGTGAATTAGATCTTAGTATTACGGGTCCGAATAAGGTATATACGGGAGATAGCAATGTTGATTATGATACGGTAGATTATTGGAATAATAATGTAGAGCCGGATGTTACATATTCATTGAAGGATAATCCTGATAAAGTTTCTATTGATGATGAAGGAAGATTAACCGTAGACAATGATTGTGAATTGGATAGTGTTACGATTATTTCAACCGGAAAGAACGGAACGGAATATGAAGGAAGAAGTGCATATAAACAGGTAAGTATTATTAAGCCTGAACCGGAGAAAACGACAGAAACTGATACAGATGAATATACAGAAACTGATACGGATAAAACACCTGAACCTAATGCAACAGATACGGAAACTGATATGACGGTTAATCCGCCTCAAACAGGTGATGAAACAAAGCTTATGTATTTCCTTGTAGTGGAGGTATTATCCGGAACCTTGCTGATGGTTGGGGTAATGCTCTATAGAAAGAGAAAAGAATATTGAAATATATTCTGATATACGGTAACAGATAGATAAAGATAAATTGCCACAGAAAATAGCTTATTTTAGCTGTTTTCTGTGGCAGTGTTTATAATAAGCGAAAATCTCATCCGAATTTAAATCATATATGCGTTTAGGAGAAAATACATGAAAAAAATCACACTGATTATTCCAGATTATAATGATAAAGAAGAAATGATTTATATATTGTACAGGGAGCTTTGTGCAGTAGCTAAAAGACTTGGAAGCAGAGAAACTGAAAAATAAAAAGTAGGAAAACTCAAGTAAAGTACCCATTGACTTTTTAGGTTGAATTTGAGATAATTAACCAAATCGTTGTTTTTTTGATAACGAAATAATTAACCCAAAGGAGAACAAAACAATGTCAACTAAAGCTTATTACAAGACAGAGGAAATCGGCGCTGGTAAGGTTGGTTTTTCTAAGACTAGATCTATCATTGAAGCTGCTTTCTATGGAAACAATGTTGTTAAAGTTAACACTCTTAAGGAAGCTTACGAGCTTGCTAAGAATTCACCAGGTACTATTGTAACAGATATGCCTGTATACAGAGGCGAAGAATTCGGCTTAGAAGCTGATGCTAAGGTTTTATTATTCAATGACGGTGCTGTAACAGGTCGTTACGCAGCAGCTCGTCGTATCAAAGGAGAGCCGGGTGTTGATGATGCCAAGCTTGATAAGGTAGTAATGGATGCCGTTTATGAAACACGTTGGAAAACAATGTATCATGCAGAATGTTTCGTAGGTCTTGATCCTGAATTTATGGTAAAGGCTCATCTTCTTATTCCTGAAGGAGAGGAAAACATTTTATACAACTGGATGTTAAATTTCCAGTATATGTCAGATGAATATGTAAAGATGTATAAGGCATCTAAGCCGGTTGGTGACGGAAAAGAAGCAGATATCTATATCTTCTCTGATCCACAGTGGATGCCGGGTAACCGCCCAGATGTTGATTACAGCTGTTTAAGTGATCCTCTTACACTTTGCTATTTCGATACAAATGAAAACTGTGCTGCAATTCTTGGTATGAGATACTTTGGTGAACATAAGAAGGGTACTCTTACAATGGCTTGGGCTCTTGCAAACAGAAACGGTTATGCATCATGCCATGGCGGACAGAAGGAATATATATTAGCAGACGGTTCTAAATTCGTTGCTTCAGTTTACGGATTATCAGGATCAGGTAAGTCAACACTTACACATGCTAAACATGACGGAAAGTATGAAATCAAGGTTCTTCATGATGACGCTTTCATTATCAACACAGACACCTGTGCATCTGTTGCTTTAGAGCCAACATATTTTGATAAGACAGCAGATTATCCAACAGGTTGTCCAGATAACAAGTACTTATTAACTGCACAGAACTGTTCAGCAACATTAGATGAAGACGGAAAAATCCAGTTAGTAACAGAGGATATCAGAAACGGTAACGGTCGTGCTATTAAGTCTAAGCTTTGGTCACCAAACCGTGTAGATAAGATTGATGCTCCTGTTAATGCTATTTTCTGGATTATGAAAGATCCTACAATTCCACCGGTAGTTAAGTTAAAGGGTTCTGCTTTAGCTTCAGTTATGGGTGCTACACTTGCTACAAAGACATCTTCAGCAGAAAGAGTTGCTGCAGGTACAGACTTAAATGCAATCCGTATCGTACCATATGCTAACCCATTCAGAACATATCCGTTAGTAAATGACTATGAGAAGTTCAAGAAGTTAGTTGAAGAAAAGGATGTAGACTGCTACATTATTAATACAGGTGATTTCATGGGTCAGAAGGTTAAACCTGCTGATACATTAGGAATCTTAGAAACAATCGTTGAAGGAAAGGCTACATTTGAAAAGTGGGGCAACTTTGATGATATTGAAATCATGTATGACTGGTCAGGAAAGACATCTGATGCTTTCAGACCAAACCTTGATGATGCTGATTACAAGGCTCAGCTTAAGTCTGCTATGGAAACACGTGTAAACGCTGTTAAGGGCTTTGCTACAAATAAGCAGGGTTATGATAAGTTACCTGATGAAGCTTTAGCTGCTTTACAGAAGCTTGTTGATGCTTTAAACTAGTTTAGAATGTTCGAGGATTTTATCCCCGATATTATGAATATGCAAGAAATATTATTGTAAATTATAAGAGCTGTCACATAATGTGGCAGCCCTTATTTATGAAAATAGAAAACTTGCGAAGAGGTTTTTTGTTGTTCAATCCCCTTGATACTTAGAGAGGGGAAAGCACTTATGCTTGAGGTATTAGGAGGTAATTATGGATTCAGACAAGGATTTGGATTGGGACTATTTAGATGAAAACTATAAGGAAGCCGGAAATGAAGTAAAGGATTTAGAGGATTATATATTAGATGCAGATATCAGTGATGACTTTAATGATGCTGCATTATTAGATACGGATAATTTTACAATTAAAAAGACAGCAGAGGATGTAAAAAATGTAAGAGAGCTTATGAAAGAGGGAGTTATTGTAAAGGATATTGCAAGCAGATTAAACTTAGAAGAAGAATATGTTACCAGAATTGCCATAACATTAACCAGTAATACTGAAGACGATAATGACATAGCAATAGCTCATCTCGTAATGATGGGATAACATCGAGTTGTTTACAACTCGATGTGCCGAGTGCATAAAATCTGTGATTTTATCCACGAGGCAGTAGTGATAGGAAAATTATGTTATATAACATCGAGTTGTTTACAACTCGATGTGCCGAGTGCATAAAATCTGTGATTTT
>CAMWKO010000030.1 GCA_947174885.1 uncultured Clostridia bacterium | reverse complement strand
TGAAAATATTTTGCATATTTTATTGAAAATATATTAATAAGTTGTTAAAAGTATATAAAATTTCTATTGACATTATTGCTTCTATATACAATAATAATAAATGACATACAAAAAAATAAGGAGAAGGTATTTTTTGAAAATGTCAAAAATAATGTAATGGAGGCTTTTTAGTTATGAAAAGACTATTTGGAAAGCATGGGGCTTTTTCAAAGGTAATGTCAATGTTTATTGCAATGGCATTAATTGTGTCGGCAGTAGCATTTACGCCGGACTTGCTTGCTAAATTTCAAAGTGATGATGTTTATGCAGGCGAAAAACAGCAGCAGTATGAGCTTCTTGACAATGTTCAGGATTCAGCCATTCTTCATTGCTGGAACTGGTCATATAAGACCATTGAGGATAATCTGGAGCTTATCGCACAGTGCGGATATTCTGCCATACAGACTTCGCCTGCGACACAGCCAAAGGATTATGCCTGGGAGGGGGTAGTCGGTACAGATGTAGGAACACCGGGTGTAGGTGGTTCAGGTAACTGGTGGAAGCTATATCAGCCGGTAGCGTTTAATGTTTGTGACAATGGACAAACATGGCTTGGCACAAAGGCAGAATTAGAGTCTTTGTGTAAGACGGCAGATGAATATGGAATTAAGGTTATAGTCGATGTAGTAGCAAATCATATGGGAAATATTACAGGGTGGAAAAATTCTTTATCAGACGTATCTCCACAGGTAGGTCAATATTTCTTAGCAGACATGCTTACAGATGAAAGCTATTGGCATATTAATACCAGTCAGTGTTGGATGAGTGATTCAAGATATGATTTTACACAAGGTACAATAGGTATGCCTGATTTAAATACAGCAGATAAAAGAGTTCAGAAGTTTGTAGAGAATTATCTGAAAGAACTTATTGATTGCGGTGTAGACGGATTTAGATTTGATGCGGCAAAGCATATTGAAACACCGGATGATACACCTGATATTGCAAGTGATTTCTGGCCATCGGTATTAAATCCTGCAAAGGAATACTATAAGAATCTGACAGGAAAAGATTTGTATGTATATGGTGAAATTTTAAATACAGTAGGAGATAATTTCAGCATTGATTCATATACAAAATATATGTCTGTTACAGATAATTCAGCCGGAAATCATTTATTAGAGTCTTTTAGAAATTATAATGTGAATACACTTAGTATGGACTATGCACCGGAGTTTTCTGTTTTATGGGCTGAATCACATGATACATTTATGAATGAGTCATCAAGATATTCGTCAGATAAATCAATAGTAAGAACATGGGGAATGGTTGCCAATAAAGATAATGCATCAGCACTGTTTTTTGTCCGTCCATACTATTCCTATGAGTTCTTAGAGAATGATATAGATGGAAATTTTAAAGGTAATCTTGAAGCAACCCTTACACAGGCACAGATGGGTGCTTGTGAGACATATATCTGGGCATCAAAAGAAGTGGCTGCAATTAACCATTTTAATAACAGAATGGTCAATGAAAAAGATGAAATGGGTACAGAAGGTAATATTGCATATTGTAAACGTGGCAACGGTATTGTTATTGTTAATTTCAATGGTTCAGGAAATATATCAATGTCAGCACATGGTATGCCAAATGGCGTTTATACGGATGAAGTATCAAGAAATACGTTCGTTGTAAATAATGGTGTTCTGACCGGAAGAATTGACAGTGAATATGGTGTTGCTGTTGTATATCAGAATGTAATGCCAAATCCGAGTTCAGAATATCCTGTACAGATTAAAAACAGTGTTGGAGATGGTACAACATATTACGGTAATACATTAGAAGTAAAAATAAATGCTTTATATGCAACAGAAGCATCATATATGGCTTCATCAGGAGAAAGCGGAAGCTTTAGCGGTGAAACAGTAATAAACATTGGTAACGGCTTATCAAAGGGTGATACTTTGACACTTACCATTACTGCTTCAAATTCAAAAGGCAGTTACACACAAACTTATACATATTATAAAGATGAGTATGATCTGACAGATTGTATATTCTTTAAGAACACAAATGGTTGGAACGGTGTTACGGCATATGCATGGAATGATACGGTCACACCGACCGTTACAAATTCATCATGGCCGGGTGAGGTTATGTATGAATGCGATACAGTAAATCACATATATGCACTTAAGATTGATACAGAAGCCGGATATAATAAAATTATATTTAGTAATTCCGGTTCATTAAAGACAGATGATTTATCCATGGGACAAATCGGATATATGTATGATCCGGGTACAGGTATGTGGAGTAAATATCAGGAATCTCATACTTCACCTGTTATTACGGCAACTAAAGATTCTACAAGCTTTAATGGAAGTATCAGCGTTACATATAAGGTATCAAATGCAGATAGTGCATTTATTACGGTTAATGGTGTAAAGGAAAGCTTTGCAAATGAAATTACAAAGGTATTTACAGAGGATGCGGTAGTTAAAATAGAAGCATCAAACAGTAGTAGGAGTGCCACAAAGACATACAGTTATACAAGAGTGTATACAATTCCATCTGTTTCAATTACAGCTTCTACAGAGTTTGCAGATACAATGGATGTAGTTATAAAAGCTGTAAATGCAAGTGAAGCATATTACAGGATTAATGATGGAGAATTAGTTGCTTTTGATGGCAGCACCACTATCAAAATCGGAGCAGATATGCAGGTAAATGATGTAGTTACCATCAGGGTTACTGCAAAGAATGCAGATGGGGAAGCAATACCTGCATCAGCAACCTTTAAAAAGATAGAAAAGCCGGTAGATGATACTGTTAAGATTTATGTAAATGTAAATAAATGCTCATGGTTTGAAAATGATAATGCGATAGCTGCCATAAGGGTAGGCGGAGAAAACTCATATACAGCAATGGAAAAAACTACTGATTCAAACGGAGAAAGTATTTACTGTTATGAAATTCCAAAGTCTGCAACTACAATAAGCATTGCAAGAATGCTTCCAAACGGAAACTGCTATAACGAAAAGCAGATAGCACTTGAAAACGGAAAAAATTACTATATATCAGACAGTAACTGGTCAAATGTAACTGCAGATGTATATGACGATCCAGTAATCGTATATAAAACACCAACAATTACGGTAGATAAACAGTCAGGTACATATGAAGGAAGCGTAACCGTAAAGATTACGGTAAAAGATTCACAGAGTGCAAGCTACACATTGGCAGGCAAAACAGTATCATTTACCGATACGGCTACAGTTACAATCAGTAATACATCAACCCTTAGTATATCAGCAGTAAACGGAGACAAGACGGCTCAGTCTTCATATAGCTATACAATAGTTAATATACCTGTGCCGGATATGGTTACTATATACTTTACGAATAACCATAACTGGAGTAATGTATATGCTTATTTCTGGGGTGGAAGCAGTACTTCTGGCAGTTGGCCGGGAAATAAGATGACATATGTAGGATTAAATGAATTTAATCAACAGGTATATAAAATAGATATACCGACTGACAGTAAAGGACTTATCTTTACTAACGGATCGGGAGAGCAGACAGTAGATATAACATCAGGCATTAAGGATAAAGCAGGATTTTATATTTCAGGCTGGAATGGCTCAAAGCTTAATGTAGATACATATACCTATGTGGGAAATTAAGTTTTAGTGTTATAAAATTAAATAGGGGTTGTAAAATAAATCACTGAAAATGAAATCATCATAGTTGAATTGACTATGATGATTTCATTTTTATTCATGACAATAGAAAACTCGCAAAGCGTGTTTTCTATTGTTTTTATCTGTGTTTTCTTTGTAACCCCCAATATATTCCGTATTTAATTTTGCGGATATATGATAAGCTTTAGTTTCTGTAACTTTATTTTGTGATTCATAAGCTTTATGAACTATAAAATATGGAATTTTAAAATTTGTACAAACATAGAATAATTTAAATTATTAATACATATATTCAAATATAAAATGATGCAGGAACACATCATTAAGCTGATAGCAGCAGTTAGGAGGTACAGGTTTTGGTAAAAGAACATGGAATAGAGAATATGATACCGATAAAATTCAGAGAAGATTACTATAAGGCATATTCAATGGGTAAAATTGAAGAGATAAGATTAAGAATAAACAGACCGATTATGTTTTATAATCATAATGGGGAAGTAAATATTGAAAAATCAAATTCAGAAGTGGTTATGGCAGAGGATTTAAGAGAAACGATGGAGTACATATCGGGGTATTCGCTGTATGCATTTGAAAATGAAATAAGAGAAGGTTTCATAACCATAAAAGGCGGGCATAGAATTGGACTGGCTGGAAAAATAGTATTAGAAAACGGTAAAATAAAAAATATTACAAATATATCTTCCATTAACATAAGAATAAGCCATGAAATAGAAGGAATTGCACAGAAAGTATCAAAGAATATATATGAAAAGGAATTACATAATTTACTGATTATCTCACCGCCGGCTATAGGTAAGACCACAATATTAAGGGACATTGTAAGAATAGGCTCTGATGTACACAGAAGAAAGATAACGGTTATAGATGAAAGAAGTGAAATAGCAGCTACCTATATGGGAGCACCGGCAAATAATATAGGCATAAGAAGTGATGTATTAGACGGATGCCCAAAGGATAAGGGAATTATGATGGCACTCAGGGCATTGTCACCGGAAATAATTGCAGTGGATGAAATAGGAACGGATGAGGATGTAGAGGCAGTAAAAGAGGCATTTAATTGCGGTATATATATTTTTGCAACAGTACATGGAAGAAATATAGACGAGCTTAAGAGAAAAAAGGCATTTAAAGAAATTATCGAAAATAAATATTTTGACAGGTATCTTGTATTAAATAAGGACATAAACGGAAACAGAATTATGAAATTATACGATACGGACTATAAAGAAATAGAATGGTAAAGGACTAGATGTAAATAAATTGTATATAAAGTCTTAAAATCACAGACAGAATATGAAATATACAGATTTGAGAGGACAGGCAGAAGTTTGAATAAAATAAGGTAAGAAAATTATAGGTAAATTATGAAAATTATAGGTGCAGCATTATGTGTTTTTTCCTGCTTTGTAATAGGTTTTTACATGGGAGAAAATATAAAGATAAGATATAATTCATTAATTGAAATAAAAAAAATGATCAGCATGATAATGGGGGAGATTGAATATAAAAGAAATAGTATAAGTGAGGCATTCTATTTTGTAGCCAAAAAAATGGATGAGCCCTATAAAAGCTTTCTTATGGAACTGTATAATAAAACACTGAATACAGAAGGCGTGTTTGAAGAAATTTGGATATGCTCGGTCAAGAAGCATCTAAGTAAGCATAAACTTACGGAGAAGGATTTTGAATATTTAGATATATTAGGAAAAAATATAGGTTATCTCGGAATAGATATGCAGATAAGTAATTTTCAAAACTATATAAGAAATACACAGGAGGAAATAGAAAAAATAAAGGGGGAAATGGATAAAAGTATTAAGTTGTATAGAACCTTAGGATTAATGGCAGGTATTGCTATTTCAATAATACTTATATAGGGGAGGAACGATGGAAGTAAATCTTATTTTTAAAATTGCAGCAGTTGGAATTCTGGTATCGGTAATAAGTCAGATATTAAAGCAGAGTGGCAGGGAGGAGCATGCATTCTTAGTAAGTCTTGCAGGTTTGCTGCTTGTACTGTTCTGGATTGTACCATACATATATGAGTTGTTTGATACAATAAAAAGTATGTTTTCCTTATAGTAGCAGATGACTATAGCAGACAGTGGAAAATTAAAGTTAAGCTTATAATAACAGTGAGTATTACCATCACGGCAATCGCTGAATATATGCACAGAAGTGTAGGATGGAGTTATGTTCACGGGAATAAATATAAAAAGGGTGATATAATTGGATTTTGTAAAATTATCTGTTATAGCTATAATAGCAGCATTATTAGCATTAAATTTTAAAAGTATTAAAGGGGAATATGGAATATTTATTTCTATTGGAGCCTGTACACTTATATTCTTATATGGAATAAGTAAGCTTTCCATAGTAGTAGATTCTCTAAAATATGTGGCAGAATTTATAAATATGGATAATTCATATATTGCACTTATTTTCAAGATAATAGGAATTACATATATATCTGAGTTTGCTACTGATATAAGTAAGGATTGTGGTTATGGAACATTGGGAAACCAGATTCAGATATTTGGCAAGCTTACGACTCTGGCAATAAGTATGCCGGTGCTTACATCTATAGTTAAATCAATAGTTGAAATAATGGCAGGCTAATATATTTTGCAGTAATTCCAAAATTATCTGAAGAATATATGGCTTTATGGGGAAAATAGTATGATTAAAAAAATAATCTTCTGGGGCCTTCTTATGATATTTATAGCTGTATTTCATATTAAAGGACAAGCAGAAGAAATATATGAGGATTATAATTTTGATGATTTAGATATAATTATGTCAGAAGAAACTAACGGAGAGTACAGCTTTACTGATATGATAGGGGAGCTGTTCAGTGGTGACAACGGAATTATATACAATGTAATTAATATGATTAAAAAATCTATAGTAAGTGAATTTGAATATAATAAGGATAGTATAATCAAAATTATTGCACTTGTTATATGTATGGCATTGCTTTCAAATATATTGGTAGTATTTAATAATAATAACTACTCGGATACAGGCTTCTTTATTGTTTATTTAATATTAATAAATACGTTGTTTGGTGTATTTCTGACAATGACTAAAATAGCAATAGCATTTATTGGGACTATAGTGAATTTTATGAAATGTTTAATTCCGGCATTTTTTTTGGCAATAGGTGTAAGTAACGGATATACTACCTCTACAGGGCTGTGTGCGGTAACACTTACAGTACTTACAGTTTTGGAAATTATTATTTCAAAGGTATTGCTTCCGGTTATAAATGTGTATGTAGCAATTTCACTGGTTACAAGCCTGCAAAAAGAAAATAACATGTCAAAAATAGGAGAATCACTGTCAAACTTTGTAAATTGGAGTGTTAAAATGATGATTACAGCAGTATTAGGTCTGAATGTAATTGAAAGTATGATTTTACCCTCTGCAGATGCGGTAAAGAATAAAGGAGTAACTCATATTGTATCAATGATACCGGGAGTAGGAAATAGTTTGTCAGGAGCTGCAAATCTGGTATTATCTTCAGGTGAAATTATTAAAAATACAATAGGTGGAACAGCTCTTGTAGCACTTGTTATCATTGCCGCAATTCCCATAGTAAAATTACTTGTATTTATGGGAATGTATAAATTATTGGGAATAATAGTCCAACCCATTTCAGATAAAAGAGTAATAGAGGCTATAGATGTAGTTGTAAACGCATCAAGAATGTTATACAGAATATCTATTTCATCAGTAATAATGTTGGGAGCATCCATTGCCATTATATGTGTATTTACAAAGTGAGAAATTCTGTTTGGAGGATTAATATTTGCAGGTGAAATGTGAGCAGCAAGGAGAAATAAGAAATATAGGGGAATAGTATGGAAGCTATAAAAGAATTTGTAACTACACTGATTGTTTTTATATTCTTTTCCATTTGTGGACAGAATTTAATAGCCAGTGCCAATTTTAAGAAAATGTATAGATTTTTTGTAGGACTGGTTCTTATTGTTTTAGTCATTAATTTTATATTTAAATTTAAGGGAATATCGGCAAGTGATATATTTAAAGATGAATATAGAGATTCTGTTTTAAAGGAACTGGAAAGCCAGATAAATGCCCAGGTAGAATACATAAGCAGTGAAGCATTGGTCGAATATAAAAATATTCTTACAAACAACATTAAAGATATTGTGATGGGAGAGGGATATAGTGCAAAGGATATATATATTGAATTAAATGAAGAAACAAAACAGATTGAAAAAATCAGCATGACCATTATACCTTATACAGTTAAAAGCGATGTGGAAGAGATAAAGGAGGTATCTGTTAATATTGAAAATACATCAAATTATGGCGATGGAATAAATAAAAGTCAGAAGGATGGAGAGGATAAAGAAATTTATATTGGAGAGAGCGTAAATGCGAATAATAGTGTATCAAATACGGGCGGAAATATTGTAATAATAAAACTGATTAATGATATTTCATATGTATACGGTATATCAGCAGAAAATGTAGTGATAAGTATGGAGGAGTAAAATGGACTTAAAAAAAATAGTAGATGCTATAAAAAGTATTGGGATGCCAAAAATATTACTATTATTAGGAGCAGGAATTTTACTGGTTTCCTTTGAATTTGCCGGTAATGATAAAGAAAACTCAGCAGAATACGGCACAGAAGCATTGAATGGTATGGCAGTTTCATCAAATACATATAATATAACTTCGTCTATGGATTTTAATGATAATGAATATGTCAATTCCATTGAGAAGAAAATAGGTGATATGATAAAATGTATAGCTACGGTAGAGGATGCAAAGGTTTTTCTGACTATTAAGACCGGCAGCAGGCGTGTCGTACTTACTGAAACTCCATACAACAAAAGCGATACAACAGAGACAGATAAAAATGGCGGAAACAGAGTAGTGAACAATGAAGATAAAAACTATAATACAGTTTATATTACTGATGAAAACGGAAATGAAGTGCCTTATGTTGTAACCGTAAATGCGCCTGAAATACTGGGGATAGCTGTAGCGGTCACAGGTAATATTACGGCATCAGATAAAGAGGATATTATTAAAACCATAAATACACTGACAGGAGTAGGTATAAATAATATTTCAGTTATAATTACAAAATAGTAGCATATTTTAATAGTATCATAATATTATATAGTATAAAGAAATGGTGGAGAGAGGTATGAGTAAAATTTTTAAGAGAAATCAACTGATAATAACAGCTTTAGCTGCTCTGGTAGCAGTGGCGGGTTATATCAATTTTGGTGGGATAAGCAATGGTGATGCACTAGTGAATACCAATGGAAATACACAGGAAACAGGTAATACCGATGAGAATAGCAAAGATGTAGTAAATACATCCGATATTTCAGATCAGGATATACTTGCAGAAGCAGGCGAAAAAGGGGATAATGTTACAGATATTAACAGTACGGACGCAGATATAAATGAAGCACCTGGAGAGGCGGTACTTGTTAATGCTACCGGAAGTGCAGACTACATAGTTGAATCAAGATTAGAGAAGGAATCTCTTAGAGCTGAATTAATGCAGAATCTGGCAGGAATAATAGAGAACAATGAACTGACATCTGATGAAAAAAAGGCTGCTGTAGATAAATATACAGCATTAACTACTAATGCCGAGCAGGAGCTTCTGGCAGAAACAGAAATAAGAGGAAGAGGATATAATAATGTAGTTGTAACAAAGATTGATAATAAGGTAGATGTTGTTATATTATCAGAGCCTCTTGAAATTACTGAAATTACACGTATTGAAGATATAGTAAAGAGTAAAATGGGAGTAGAGGCAGAAAATATAACAATAACTGTAATGGATACAAGTAAGTAAAGAAATTTATTGCATTTACAATCAATTTTGGTATAATACTAATAAGATAAAGGTGGATTTAGGAGGATTTAATCATGGAAAAGAATACAAATGTAGGGATTGTTCAGATAGCCGATGATGTTGTTGCGATTATTGCAGGTTTGGCAGCTACAGAAGTTGATGGAGTGGCCTCAATGGCAGGTAATATCACCAAGGAGATTATTTCAAGACTTGGTATGAAAAATCTTTCAAAGGGTGTTAAAGTTGAAGTTGGTACAGATTGTGTTGCCGTTGATTTGGCAATTAATATCAAGTATGGCTATAATGTACCGGAGGTTTCAGGTAAAGTTCAGGAGAAGGTAATGACTGCTATAGAAAATATGACCGGATTAAATGTTTCAGAGGTAAATGTCAGCATTGCCGGAGTAGCATTAGAAGAAAATAAATAATAAAATATATTTGGTAATCTGCATTATGCAGATTACCAATTACTGTAACAATAGAAGGTTCACAAAGTGTACTTTCTATTGTTTTATGTATTCTTATAGTAAGAATACAAGGATAAGCAATTATACTTTAGTCTGGTTATTAAGAGAATAATCATTAAAAAGTGCTTATGATACAAAGAAGTTTAATATACATGAGGTATAGAAAGGTTGTACTATGACAAGAAGAGAACTTAGAGAACATACATTTAAAATGCTGTTTCGAAAAGAGTTTCATGAAGAAGCTTTAATGGAGGAGCAATTTGTGCTTTTTAAGGAAAGTACTGTTAATCTTACAGAAGAGGACTCTGAATATGTACATAGTAAAGTGTTTGATATTATTTCAAGGCTGGAGGAAATAGATAATGCCATTGAAGAAGCAAGTGATGACTGGAGCGTTGACAGAATGGCGAAAGCAGATCTTACAATTCTCAGACTGGCATATTATGAAATGAAGTATGACGAGGATATACCTTTAAAGGTAGCTATAAATGAAGCAGTAGAGTTGGCAAAAAAATACGGAGGAGATGATTCACCAGCTTTTATCAATGGTGTATTAGGAAAGTTGGCATCATAAAGAGAAGTGGCAAGTATTTATTCAGTAGCACAGGTTAATTCATATATAAAGCATATGTTTGAGGAGGATTTTGCACTTTCCGATATTTCTGTTCGTGGAGAAATATCAAATTGCAAATATCATACATCAGGGCATATTTATTTTACAATAAAGGAATCAAATTCTGTATTGGCATGTGTCATGTTCGCGTCCAGCAGGGCTGCATTAAAGTTTGATTTAAAAGAGGGACAAAAGGTAATAGTATCCGGAAATGTTAATGTTTATGAGCGTGATGGAAAGTATCAGCTTTATGCAAAGAAAATCACTTTAGACGGTGAGGGTGATTTATATAAAAAATTTGAACTGTTAAAAAAAGAACTCAGTGAGATGGGTATGTTTGATAGTTCATATAAGAAGAAAATCCCGAAGTATGCAACAAAAATAGGAATTGTAACGGCAGCTACAGGAGCTGCAATTCAGGATATTATAAATATTTCAAAAAGAAGAAATCCATATGTTTCACTTTATCTATATTCTGCTATAGTTCAGGGAAGTGAAGCTTGTGAATCTATATGTAAGGGAATAGAAACCTTAGACAAAATGAATTTGGATGTGATAATTGTTGGTCGTGGAGGCGGCTCTATTGAAGATTTGTGGGCATTCAATGAAGAAGCAGTAGCCAGAGCTGTTTTTGCCTGTAATACACCTGTTATTTCAGCAGTAGGTCATGAAACAGATACAACTATAGTAGATTATGTGGCAGATTTAAGAGCACCTACACCATCTGCAGGAGCAGAACTGGCAGTATTTAGCTACGAAGATTTTCAAATGGATTTGGAAAATATTACTTATACTTTGTATAAAGAGTTAAAAAACAAAGTCGAAAGAAAAAGAATGATATTAAATGAATACAGTGCAAGACTTTCGGCAAAAAGTCCGAAAAATCAGATAGAGCTCAAAAAGCAACAGATATCAGAAGCTTATAATATGCTTCAGACAATAATGAAAAGAAGAGCAATAGAGACAAGAAGCAGATTAAATATTATATGTGAAAGACTTAATGGTTTATCGCCGCTTGTAAGGCTTCAGTGTGGATATTCATATGTTTCAAAGGACGGTAAAGCTATTAAAGATATTAATAATATAGATATTGGTGATAAGATAGAGATTGATGTGGTAAATGGACATATCAAGGCAGTGGTTGAGGAAATATCCGAAGCTGACAGAAAATAAGGTGATTAAGAATGAAAAAAAATGAAGCAGATAAAAATGAAAAGACTATAACAATAGAAGAAGGCTTTGAAGAACTGAATGTTATTCTTGGCAAAATGGACAGCAGTGATGTTTCATTAGAGGAAACATTTGAATTGTATAACAATGGATTAAAGCTTGTAAAAGAGATTGATGGAAAGCTTAGTGAGGTAGAAAGCAAATTAACTATAGTTAATGAATAGCAGGTGAAAAGATGAGCTTTGAAAGTGATTTACTTAATAAAAGAAACGAAATAAATAGTATTATTGATAGATATTTACTGAAGGAGGAGGGGCAGCAAAGAGTTATATTTGAGGCTATGAATTACAGTATCAGAATTGGAGGTAAAAGACTCAGACCAATGCTGATGAAAGAGGCGGCATCATCATTTTCAGACAGCGACGATAAGACACTGGAGCTTTTTATGACTGCGATAGAATGTATTCATACTTATTCGCTTGTACATGATGATTTACCTGCTATGGATAATGATGATTATAGGAGAGGAAATCTTACAACTCACAAAAAGTATGGACATGCAGTAGGCATATTAGCCGGTGACGGGTTGTTAAATTATGCCTATGAGCTTTGTGCAAAGGCTGTTTCCGGTGCTACAGATAAGGAAAGAGCAGCAAGGGCATTTGAGGTACTCAGCAAAAAAGCGGGTGTCTATGGAATGGTAGGCGGACAGACTGTAGATGTAACACTTACAGGTAAAAGTATAGATGAAGATACTATTGATTTTATATACAATTTAAAGACAGGAGCTTTGATAGAGGCTTCTCTTATGTGCGGTGCAATCCTTGCAGGAGCAAGTGATGAGGAAGTATCTGCAATGGAAAAGATAGGGAATAATATAGGTATGGCATTTCAGATACAGGATGATATTCTGGATATTACAGCTACTACAGAAGAGCTTGGTAAGCCTGCATTAAGTGATAAGAAAAACAATAAAACCACATATGTGACACTATATGGAATGGATAATGCAGTAAAAAGGGTTTTGGAAATTTCAAAAGAAGCTATAGATATGCTTGAAAAATTAAATATACATAATGATTTTTTAAAAGAATTAGTCAATTATCTTATAACTAGAAAGAAATAAGGTGTTTTATGTTACTAGAGAATATTAATCAACCAAATGATATAAAAAATATAGATAAAAATGATTATGGATTATTGGCAGATGAAATCAGAGAATACATTATCGAAAAAGTTTCAGATAACGGAGGTCACTTAGCCTCTAATCTCGGTGTTGTAGAACTGACTATGGCATTACATCTGATATTGGATTTTCCGAAGGATAAAATAGTATGGGATGTAGGTCACCAGTCATATACTCATAAAATATTAACAGGCAGAAAAGAGGATTTTAATACCTTAAGGGCTCATGGGGGATTAAGCGGTTTTCCTAAAAGACGGGAGAGCGAGTGTGACTGCTTTAACACGGGACATAGCTCTACATCTATTTCAGCGGGCTTAGGTATAGTTACTGCCAATGAGATAAACGGCGGTGATGATGTGGTGGTATCGGTTATAGGAGATGGAGCTCTTACAGGAGGACTGGCCTATGAGGCATTGAATAATGCTTCCAGGTTAAAGAGAAATTTTATCATTATATTAAACGATAACGAGATGTCTATTTCTGAAAATGTAGGAGGTGTCTCAAAATACCTATCAGGTATAAGAACCGGACAAGTATATAATGAGGTTAAATCCGGTGTTACAAAGACTCTTAATAGTATTCCCGTGGTGGGTGAAAAAATTGTTCACCATATTAGTAAAACAAAGAGCAGTATAAAGCAGCTGGTTATTCCAGGAATGTTTTTTGAAAATATGGGAATTACATATCTTGGACCTATAGACGGACACAACATCTCTCAGATGATTAGAGTGTTTAATGAAGCTAAAAAGTTAAATCATGCAGTAATTGTTCATGTAATTACAAAAAAGGGAAAGGGATATGAATTAGCTGAAAAAAGACCAAGTAAATTTCATGGAATTGACCCGTTTGACATAGAAACAGGTAAAACCTTAGAGACAAAGAGTGAGCCTACTTATACAGATGTTTTTTCAAAAACTATATGCAGAATAGCCAAACAGAATAAAAATGTTGTAGCCATTACGGCAGCGATGGCAGATGGAACAGGACTTAAAAGATTTAAAAGTCTATATCCGGAGAGATTTTTTGATGTAGGTATAGCAGAGGAGCATGCAGTGACTTTTGCAGCTGGTCTGGCGGCAACTGGTTTTAAACCATATGTTGCTGTGTATTCTTCATTTTTACAAAGAGCATATGATCAGATATTACATGATGTATGCATACAGAGTCTACCTGTTGTGTTTGCTATTGACAGAGCGGGAATTGTAGGAAATGATGGGGAAACTCATCAGGGAATATATGATATATCTTTTTTAAGAACTATTCCCAATTTAAGCATTTTTGCTCCAAAGAACAGATATGAATTTGTAGATATATTAAAATTTTCATCTACATTTGATGCACCTCTTGCTATTCGATATCCGAAGGGAACAGCCGGTGAAATATTAAAGGAGTATAAAGAAGAGATTACTTTTGGAAAGAGCGAAGTGATATTTAAGGAAAAGGATATAGCAATTATTGCCTGTGGATCGATGATAGGGCTTGCAATAGAGGTTAGGGAAAAATTAAAGAGCCTGAATTATAATTGTAGTATAGTGAATGCTAGATTTATCAAACCTATTGATGAAAAATGTATAGATATGTTAAAGGATAATCATAGAGTAATTGTTACTATTGAAGAAAATATTCTAAATGGCGGATATGGTGAGGCTGTTTTAAAATATGTAAATTCTATGAATTACAATAGTAAGGTTGTGAATATTGGTATACCAAATATGTATTTGGAACATGGAAATATAGATTTGCTAAAAAAAGAAGTGGGACTTTCTTTAGAGAATGTTACAGGTAAAATATTAGAAGTGCTTTAGTGAGGTACTTATATGAACAAATTTTTGATTATTGCAAACAGTGATAAAAATGAAACAATAGAATTGGCATCAAAAATTAGTGACAGGCTTTTGTCTAAAAATGCGGGCTGTAAAATTATAAATGGATATGTAGAAAAGCAGATGGTAGAAGAGGGTACAGAATGTATTATTGTACTGGGTGGAGATGGAACATTGCTTATGGCGGCAAGGAATCTTGTGGACTTAAATATTCCATTTATAGGAATTAATTGTGGCAATTTAGGGTTTTTATCAGAGGCTACACCGGAAATGATAGATGAAACGCTTGAAAAATTGTTAGAAAATCATTATACTTTAGAAAAGAGAATGATGCTTACTGGCAGGATAATAAGAAACGGTAAAATTTTATCCGAAAATGTGGCATTAAATGATATAGTGATAAACAGAGGCGGATTACTTAGGGTCATTGATTTTGATATCTATGTAAATGGAATGAAGCTTAATCAATATAAGGCTGACGGTATGATAGTTTCTACTCCAACAGGTTCTACTGCATATAGTATGTCAGCAGGTGGTCCAATAGTGAAGCCTTCAGCAAATCTAATTTTATTAACACCTATATGCCCACACACACTTAATACAAGAAGCATCATTTTAGACGCTGATGATATAGTTGAGTTAGAGGTTTTGAACAAGCGCAGAGTGGAGAATGATGAGAGATTTGCGTATTTTGATGGAGATATGGCTATAAAGCTTATAAGTGGAGACAGGATATCGATTAGCAAATCAAAGATAAGTACAGGGATTATAAAACTTAGTAGCAGAAGTTTTATAGAAATTTTGAAAAGGAAGATGAGTGACAATGAAGACAGGTAGACAGAGAAGGATATTGGAAATAATCGAAAAAAATGAAATTGCAACACAGGAAGAATTAGTAGATATTCTTATCAAGGAGGGTTTTGTAATTACACAGGCAACAATTTCCCGTGATATCAGAGAGCTTGGCATTACAAAAATATCTATAGATGGAAGAAATCAGAGATATGTTGCAGTTACAGGTTCTGAAAGAGGAATGAACAACCGTCTGCTGGGAGTATTAAAAACAGGAATATTGTCAATGGAGACGGCAGGTAATCTGCTTATCGTAAAGACATCTGTAGGTATGGCTATGGCTGTGGCTGCGGCTATAGATTCTATCAGAATGGATGAAGTAGCAGGCAGTATAGCAGGAGATGACACTATCTTTTGTGCAGTTAGGTCACCGGAAGACGGACAAATAATAATGGACAGGCTATCAGAGTTACTTTACAAATAATGGAGCGGTTTACATAGGAAAGAGGTAAAAATGCTGTTAAATGTACATGTTAAGAATTTGGCACTCATTGAAGATGTGGATGTATACTTTGGTGAGGGCTTAAATATTTTAACAGGTGAAACGGGTGCAGGTAAATCTATAATTATTGGTTCTATTAATATTGCACTGGGGGGAAAGATTCCAAAGGATATTATAAGAAAGAATGCCGATTATGGATTTGTAGAATTAGTATTTGGAATAAATGACAATATTGCAAAGACACATCTGAAGGAATTGGGAATTAGTCTTGACGAAGAAAATCAGATAATTATTTCAAGAAAAATCACAAATGGAAGAAGTATTACCAAAATTAATGGAGAAACTGTTACAAGTACTCTATTAAAAGAAGTATCAGGTTTACTTTTAGATGTACATGGTCAGCATGATCATGAATCTCTTTTAAAGAGAAGTAAGCATTTAGAAATACTTGACAGTTTTATTTTGGAAGAAGGAGAAGCATTAAAATCACAGGTAAAAGATGCATATACAGCTTATAAAAAGCTATGTGCCAGATTAGAAGATTTCAACATAAGCGATGAAGTCAGAAAAAGAGAAATGGACTTTTTAGAATTTGAAATTAACGAAATTGAAGAAGCATCACTTGTGACAGGCGAAGATGAAGAATTGGAAAATGAACAAAAAACGTTTTCTGATTCTACTAAAATTTTAGAAGCTTTAAGCATAGTTAATGATATTATGTGTGAAAGTGATAATAGCGTAGTCTCCTCTATTTCCATGTCTGCCAGAGAACTTTCAAAGATAAGTGATATAAATAAAAGGACAAAATCACTTTATGATTGTATTATGGATTTAGATTCTGTTTGCCAGGACTTTTCAGGAGAACTTTCAGATTATATTAATTCAATGGATTTTGATGAAAATAGAGTTAATTATGTATATGAGAGATTGGACATCATAAACAAATTAAAGATAAAGCATGGAAATTCTATTGAAAAGATACTGAAAAAACAGGAGGAGTTTTCAAAAAAACTTGAAGAATATAGAAATTATGAAGAAGAATTGGCTAAACTGAAATCTGATATTGACAAAGCAGGTATATATTATGAGCGTCTGGCTGCCAAGCTGTCAGAAATAAGACAAAAGGTAGCAAATAAACTTTCTAAAGATATAGTTACAGTACTAAAGACTTTAAATTTTGATTATGTGGATTTTGATATTAATTTTGAAAAAAGCAAAGACTATTCACAAAAAGGTATGGATGATGTATGCTTTTTGATTTCTACAAATAAAGGAGAAGCCTTAAAACCACTTAATGATATTGCGTCAGGTGGTGAACTTTCAAGAATAATGCTGGGGATAAAAACAATATTAGCTAATGTGGATAATATTGAAACTTTGATTTTTGATGAAATAGATACAGGTATTAGTGGCAGAACTGCTCAAATGGTAGCTGAAAAAATGAGGATAATTGCGAAAAATCATCAGGTTATTTGTATTACCCATTTACCGCAGATTGCTGCAATGGCTGATGATCATTATCTTATCGAAAAATCAAACACAAAGGATTATACAAAAACAGAAATTAATAAACTAAGCTATGATGAAGCAGTGGACGAACTTTCGAGAATGCTTGGTGGAGCCGTAATTTCAGAGGCAGTTATTGAAAATGCTAAAGAAATGAAAAATATGGCAATACAAACAAAATGATACAGCATTATTTATTGATATTGGTAGATAATATTAATAGTTATTATAAAGAAGATGAAATTTAAAATATTACTTAATAATTAAAAGAATGTATGATTATCATACATTCTTTTTTATATAATAAGAAATTCTTCCTGACTTTCTACTTTGTAAGAGGTTCAGATGTGAAGATTTACATACCTATATGATGTCTGTATAAAATCAGACAGGCAAAGTATGTATTAGTAAATTTTTAGATACAATTCATTGAAATACAGGTAAACATATTTGTATGAGAGGAAAAATAGGGAGGATTTATAATGAAAAAAAGAGTAAGGATATATAGAGGCTGTCTTATAGCTACATTTATCGCAGTTATTATGTTTACAGTGTATTATGCAGAAAATATACTAAAAATTGATATAATTAATGGACTTGATTCATCCGGAGATATTGTAAAAACTGTAAGTGAAAGTAATCTGGATAATAAAAAGGTTATGCTTTTGGGGATGCAGATAGGAGTTTATTTGGAGACGGATGGAGTATTGGTAGCAGGGACAAGCAGTATTACAGGTATTGATGGTATTAATTATGAACCTTACCTTAATAAGGTGTATGAGGGTGATTATATTGTAGGAATAAACGGCATAAATGTAAGTTCAAAATCCCAATTACTTTTTCTAATAAACAAATATGGAGAAAATGATATTAAACTAACTATAAGAAGAAATGAAGAAGAATTTGATGTTTTAGTAACACCTGTAAAGACAGGAAATGCAGAGTATAAAATCGGGGTATGGGCAAGAGATGATACACAGGGTATAGGTACACTCACATATATTACTGAAGATGGACATTTTGGAGCATTAGGACATGGAATTAATGATGTAGATACTAATATGCTTCTTAGCAGTAATGACGGATTATTATATAAAGCAGATATATGGGGAATAAATAAGGGTGAAAACGGAAAACCGGGCGGTTTGTGTGGCACAATTGACTATGAAAAGAAAAATGAACTGGGTATTATATATAAAAATACAAATAAAGGTATATTTGGCGAAATAAATGAAGAGGGAATGAAATGGATAAAGGAGGAATATGGGTGCGAGTATTATGAGGTGGCAAATAAAAGTGAGGTTTGTAAAGGAAAAGCACAAATTATAAGCTGTATTTCAGGTAAAGTACAAAAATATGATATAGAGATTGTTGAAGTTAATACAAACAGTAGTGATAATAAAGGTATAATTATTGAAATAACTGATGAGAAACTTCTTGGTATAACAAATGGAATTATTCAGGGGATGAGTGGAAGTCCTATAATTCAGAACGGAAAACTTGTAGGTGCAGTTACCCATGTATTTGTAAATAATCCTAAAAAGGGGTATGGAATTTTTATAGATGAAATGATAGAAAATTAGCTTTTGATATGAAATATACTAAATTTAATAATATATTCAGATATTTTAATGTTTTACATTTGTTTTACAGAACTTATATCTGTATTTCTAATACTAATATTAATATGTAAATGTTTTTGTTGGTATTTGATGAAAAGAAGAAAGTTTTGGAGGAGAAATGGAGAATAAGTTTAAAGTAGCTATCGCAGATGACAACGAAAGAATTATCAGTGTTCTGGAGAATATTTTAGAGGATGATAAGGAAATTGAAATTATAGGAAAAGCAAAAAACGGAGAGGAAATATATGATATAATAAAGAAGGATTCTCCGGATTTAGTACTATTAGATATAATTATGCCGAAAATGGATGGATTATCGGTAATGGAGAAAATTAATAAGGATTCTGAGGTAAAGAAAGTTCCTTACTTTGTGGTAATGAGTGCAATAGGACAAGATAATATAACAGAGGATGCCTTCAGATTGGGAGCAAGCTATTATATAATGAAGCCGTTTGACCATGATACATTAATGGGAAGAGTGCAGTTTATAAAAGGGCATATGGGAAAGAAATATCCTAATATGAGGAAAATCACTCCACTTGAGAGCAAAACAGAATATATAGAAAAAAATCTTGAGGGTGATGTAACTGATATTATACATGAGGTAGGAGTACCTGCTCATATTAAGGGATATCAGTATCTTAGAGACGGAATTATGATGTCTGTAAATGATTCTGAAATGCTTAATTCGATTACAAAAATATTATATCCGACTATTGCAAAGAAAAATAATACAACAGCCAGCAGAGTAGAGCGTGCAATAAGACACGCTATTGAAGTTGCATGGAATAGAGGAAATATGGATATGGTATATGATCTTTTCGGATATACAATCAATTCCGGAAAGGGAAAGCCAACAAATTCAGAGTTTATTGCCATGATAGCTGATAAAATAAGATTAGATTACAAAACAAAATAAAAAATAAGGAAGCTCAAGAAAAATACTACTTTTAATTGTTTCACATATTTGATATAATTATAAAAGATAAGTCAAATGTGGATAATTTTGGCAAATGTAGCAGTAGTACTTTATAAATACTATAGAATATGTGAAATCAAGATGAGTTTGGAGGTAACAGATGAAGAATATTTTATTTGTAGCATCTGAGGCAGTGCCATTTATAAAAACAGGAGGTTTGGCAGATGTAGTTGGTTCTCTGCCAAAAAGCTTCAATAAGGAAGAATTTGACTGTAGAGTAATTCTTCCAAAGTACAGATCAATGAAATGGGAGTATGTTAGTCAGTTAGAATATATTACTAATTTCTATATGAAATTAAACTGGAGAAGTCAGTATGTAGGTATTTTCAGATTGGTATATGAAGGCGTTACTTTCTATTTTATTGACAATGAATACTATTTCGGTGGTGACAGACCATATACAGGCGACACAAAGTATGATATCGAAAGATTTGCATTCTTTTCAAGGGCAGCACTTTCAGCACTTCCGGTTGTAGGTTTCAGACCTGATATTATTCATTGCCATGACTGGCAGACCGGTTTGGTTCCGGTATACTTAAATGACTGTTTCCAACAGGGAGATTTTTATAGAGGAATAAAGAGTGTTATTACAATACACAATCTTAAGTTCCAGGGAGTATGGGATATCAAAACTGTAAGAGATTTGGCAGGTCTGTCAGATTACTACTTTACATCGGATAAGTTAAAGTATTATGATGATGCAAATCTTTTAAAGGGTGGTATTGTATATGCCGACAGAATTACAACCGTTAGTGAGACTTATGCTGATGAAATAAAGACACCTTTCTATGGGGAGGGTCTGGATGGTCTTATGAGGGCAAGAAGCAACTGTTTATGGGGTATTGTAAACGGTATTGATTATGATGAATACAATCCGGAAACAGACAGATATATTTATCAGAATTACAATGTAGATAATTTCCGTAAAGAAAAGGTGAAGAATAAACTTGCACTTCAAAGGGATTTAGGTTTAGAAGTTAATCCAAAGAAGTTTCTTATCGGTATGGTATCAAGACTTACAGATCAAAAGGGATTTGATTTAGTAAATTATGTAATGGATGAAATGTGTCAGGAGGATTTACAGATAGTTGTACTTGGTACAGGTGACGGAAAATATGAAAATTCCTTCAGGTATTTCGATTGGAAATATGGAAATAAGGTTTCGGCGCAGATTTATTATTCAGAGGAGATGTCACATAAGATCTATGCAGCTTCAGATGCATTCCTTATGCCATCACTTTTTGAACCGTGTGGACTTAGTCAGCTTATGAGTCTTAGATATGGTACATTACCAATCGTAAGAGAAACAGGTGGCTTAAAAGATACTGTACAGCCATACAATCAATTTGAAGGTACAGGTACAGGTTTCTCATTTGCAAATTACAATGCGCATGAAATGTTATCCATAGTTAAACACGCCAAAGACATATTCTATTTCAAAAAGCGTGAATGGAATAAGATGGTAGACAGAGCTATGATGACAGATTATTCTTGGAACAGATCAGCCAAAAAGTATGAAGAATTATATAATTCTTTACTTTGGTGGTAGAAGATAGACATAATATATAAATTAATATATATAATATAATTTCTGATAATTATATTATTATAGACATAACTCCTCAAATATTTACTATAGCTTAAGTTTTTGTTTCTGCAGGTAATTAGCAGGCATACATGTTTGTGCATAATCCGGGAGATGCTACGTGGTTAAATATTTAACCGCAGGGAAGCTAGACATATTGAAAACTTAGGTTAATAAATAGTAAATATTTGAGGAGTTCTGCAATTATATTTTTTCAATTCCTGTAATATCAGGTTGTATTGCCATAGAGTAGTTGGTGTGATAAATCACAAATCCGGGCTTTGCACCGGCTACCTTTTTTACATGCTTTCGTTCAACATAGTCGATTTCAACTTTTTCCTGTTCCTTACCCTTAGAATAGAAAGCTGCCAATCTTGCGGCTTCTTCAAATGTAGAATCAGGAAGTTCTTTGCCATCGGTTTTTACAATAACATGAGAGCCGGGAAAGGTTTTTGAGTGAAACCACCAGTCAGAACCGTTAGCTACTTTAAAGGTAAGCTCTTCATTTTGAATATTGTTCTTGCCTACATACATATGAAAACCATCAGAAGAAAGGTAATGGAGAGGCTTGCTGACAATCTTTTCTTTTTTTGAAGTTCCTTTACGTCTGATGTATCCTGAAATAATAAGCTCCTCTTTGATTTCCTTTAAATCATCCTCGCTGGTAGCAATATCCATAGAATTAACTATGGATTCTAAATGCTTAATTTCGTTTTCAGTTTCATTAACAATAGTTTCAAGAGCTGTTGCAGTTCTTTTTAACTTGTTATATTTATCAAAGTATTTTTTTGCATTTTCAATAGGAGTAATGGTATTATCAAGAGGTATAGTAATTTCTTCATTTGTATAATAATTTGTACATGTTAGGGAAGTTTCGCCGTTACCTAAACCATATCCGTAAGTAGTAATCATTTCACCATAAATCTTATACTTATCCTTTTTTTCAGTATCTTTAAGCTGTTTCTGCTGTAATTCATATTTTTTGTAATCCTTCTCTAGAGTGGTATTAACAATTTTTCTAAGGTCAACAGATTTTTGTTTGATTCTGGTATGAAGATTTTTCTCTTTATAAAAATCGTAAATAACCTCAGAAATGGTATCATAGCTTTTGATATCAAAAGCGTTATCATAAAGTCTTAAAGGGAAAGAATTAAACTCCTTTGGGAAACCGTTTTTATATATGATGACAGGGTAGTAATTTCTCTCTTTTACATGAGATAAAACATCTGAAAATGCATCAAATAAATGATTAAGCATATCAGTTGATAATCTGCTTACGGGAATGTCGGAGTCAATTCCTGCCCTAAACGGAATTTCCTCGGAAATCACAGGGCTAATACCTGTAAATGAGGATAAAATAGCTTTAGAAACATTCATAGGCTTTTTGGAAATTATATCAATAAACAAATCTCCGGATATCTCTAAAGGGTTAAATTTATTTGTAGTTTCAGGTATAAAATAATCTCTGCCTGGCAAAACCTCACGAACAGAGCTTACACTGGCAGGGATTCGCTTGATTGCGTCTATAATCTTATACTTATCATCAGTAAAAATAATATTGCTATGCTTTCCCATAAGCTCAACTATAAGAAACTTTGTACATAAGTCACCCATTTCATTGTAATGCTCAAGCTCGATATTTATAATACGTTCAAGAGAGGGTTGTGATATGTTTAAAATTTTAGCATTATTTAAATGCTTTCTAAGTACCATGCAAAAGTTAGGTGCAGTCATGGGACTTGGCTTATTTTCAGTAGTCAGATACATCAGTGGAAGTGAAGCATCTGAAGAAACAGTAAGTCTGATTTGCTCATTAAAAATTTTAATGGTTAATAGAAGCTCATCACTTTCAGGCTGAGCAATTTTAACTATTCGACCGTTAATTAGTTTATTTTTAAGTTCGTTTGTAAGAGAAGCTATTGTAATTCCGTCTAAAGCCATAATAAATACCTCGTAATATAAATTTAATACCATAATAAATGTATTTTAATTTTGTATTAGAGTTTCCGTATTTTTATTTTTAACTTCAAAAAGCTTACATCATCATAACGATGTAAGCATCTTGCACAAAAAATTGCA
>CAMWKO010000029.1 GCA_947174885.1 uncultured Clostridia bacterium | reverse complement strand
ATGTTATTTAATATACTAAATTTTTTAAATATTACTTTATATTAATATAAAAATATGAGTTTTATGTATTTTTAATAGAAACTATTTAATAGTACATTTTGCCAAAGGAGTAGTTTTATGTACGACAATAATATGTATAATTTAGTTATTTCTAAATGGGAAGAAATATTAAAAATATTAAAGGAAGAACATGATATTATGGACGTTTCTTTTAATACCTGGATTAAACCTTTAGAAGTTTATTCTGTAGAAGATAATATTATTACCTTATTAGTTCCTGATGAAAATATAGGTACAAGCTATCTTCATAAAAAGTATTATCTTCCATTAAAGGTTGTTATACAGGAAGTAACAGGTGAAATGCTTGATTTACAGTTTTTACACAAGAGTGAAATAAAAGTAAAATCGAATAATTCGTCTAATCAAAATACAGTTTCTTCTATTATTAATAATGAAAAAACTAGTAACACTTCAAAAAAAATAGAAGCTAACTTAAATCCAAATTATACATTTGATAACTTTGTCGTAGGTGGAAATAACAACTTTGCACATGCCTATGCCCTTGCAGTAGCTGAATCTCCTGCAAAGGTATATAACCCTCTGTTTATATATGGTGGAGTTGGACTTGGTAAAACCCACCTTATGCATTCCATTGGTAATTTCATTTTAGACAGAAACCCTAATACAAAGGTAAGATGTGTAACCTCAGAATTATTCACAAATGAAGTTATAAATGCCATAAGAAGTGAAAATCAGTCTGCCATTATGGAATTTAGAGATAAATATAGAAATCTTGATGTACTTCTTATTGATGATATTCAGTTTATTATAGGTAAAGAACGTAGTCAGGAGGAATTTTTCCATACCTTTAATACCTTAAAGGAATCAAATAAACAGATTGTTATTTCTTCTGATAAACCTCCAAAACAGATGGCTACATTAGAAGAAAGATTTAAAACAAGATTTGAAATGGGTCTTACTGTTGATATATCATCACCTGACTATGAAACCCGTATGGCAATTATTAAGAAAAAGTCTGAAATTGAAGGATACAACATTGATGATAATATTTTTGAATATATTGCTACTAATATTAAATCAAATATTAGGGAATTAGAAGGAGCACTTACAAAAATAGTAGCTTTTTCAAGAGTTTCCAGAAAACCTGTTGATATTGAAATAGCAAAGGAAGTATTAAAGGATATTATTTCACCTGATGATAATAAGATTATTACTCCTGAACTTATCATTAATACGGTTGCAGACCATTTCAATATTACCGTTTCTGATATCTCTTCAAAAAAGAAAAGTCAGGATATTGTATTTCCACGTCAGATTGCCATGTATCTTTGCAGACAATATACAGAAACTTCTCTTCAGGAGGTTGGCCAGTATCTTGGAAAAAGAGATCATACTACGGTAATGCACTCCATAGAAAAGATACAGAATGAATTAGATACAAATGAATCTACCAGAAATACTGTAAATGTTATTATTAAGAAAATTAATCCAAATTAATTTACACTTTCAATCTTTCCACTTTAGTGGATATTATTATCCACAATATATTAACATTACAAGGTTTTTAAGTGTGGGTAATTTGTTAATATAATTTTACATAATTTTTCCATGTTGATAAATCTATGAGTTATACAGCAGTATTTTTTACTTTTCAACATAGATTTTAATTCACATAAACCTTTTAAATACTTAACTTTAAGGATTATCAACATTTTCACAGCCTATAATATTATTAAGATTAGAATAAATTATATATATATTTATGGTTTTTGCGAAAGGAGTTTTTATACACATGAAATTAATATGTTCAAAAGCTAATCTGTTACAAGGTGTTAATATTGTACTTAAAGCAGTTCCATCTAAAACTACAATGTCTATATTAGAATGCATTCTTATAGATGCTACAACTGGTTCAATTAAATTTACTGCTAATGATATGGAGCTTGGTATTGAAACAATTATTGACGGAGATATTATATCAGGTGGTATGGTAGCCATAGATGCTAAGATCTTTTCTGAAATAGTCAGAAAGCTTCCTGATAATGAGGTTGTCATTGAAACTGATGATAATCATGTAGCTACAATAACTTGTGAAAAAGCTGTATTTACTATTTCAGGAAAGTCAGGAGAGGATTTTTCTTATCTTCCGGTTATAGAGAAAAATAAATTTATTTATTTATCTCAGTTTACCTTAAAAGAAATTATTAGACAGACAATATTCTCTATTGCTGATAATGATAATAACAAGCTTATGACAGGTGAATTATTTGAAGTTAAAAATAATGAGCTTAAAGTAGTTTCACTTGACGGACATAGAATTTCTATCAGAAAGGTTGAACTTAAAGACTCTTTTGATGATATAAAGGTAGTAGTACCGGGAAAAACTTTAAATGAAATCAGTAAAATTTTATCAGGCGGTACTGAAGACGAAGTCAGAATTTTCTTTACTTCAAATCATATAGTTTTTGAATTTGATAAAACAGTAGTAGTTTCAAGATTAATTGAGGGTGAATATTTTAAAATTGACCAGATGCTTTCAAGTGATTATGAAACTAAATTTTCTATCAATAAAAGAGAGTTTCTTGATTGTATAGACAGAGCTACACTTCTTGTAAAGGAAGGAGATAAAAAGCCTATTATTATAAATATTACAGATGGTGATATGGAATTAAAAATCAGCTCTGTTATTGGTTCAATGAATGAAAATATTGATATTGTAAAAGAGGGTAAGGATATTATGATTGGATTTAATCCAAAATTCTTAATAGATGCCCTTAAGGTAATAGATGATGAGGAAGTAAAAATTTACATGGTTAATCCAAAAGCACCATGCTTTATAAGAGATGATGAAAATAAATATACATATCTTATCCTGCCTGTAAATTTTACCGTAACTAATTAGTTACATAAAATTAAAATATAAATATTAATTATATTTTAATTTTATCTCTTTAATTGGGAGAAAGGTTAAGGTTATGGAAGAAATAAAGTTAAAAGAAGATTATATTAAGTTAGGACAGGCATTAAAGGTTGTCAATTTGGTAGAATCGGGTGTAGATGCAAAATTTGCAATACAGGATGGTTTAGTAAGGGTCAATGGTGAAGTAGATACCAGACGAGGAAGAAAATTAGTAGATGGTGATATTGTTGAGTTTGAAGGCGAAACAATAAAGATTGTAAAATAAAGTTGGTATAAAAATGTATGTAGAGTCCCTTGAGGTTAAAAATTTTAGAAATTACAAAGATATGAATATTAGCTTTGATACAGGTACTAATATTCTTTATGGAAATAATGCCCAAGGTAAGACTAATATTTTAGAGGCTGTCTATTTATGTGGTACAAGTAAATCACACAGAAGTGCCAAGGATAAAGAAATTATTAGATTTGGCAGTGATGATGCTCACATGAAAATGATAGTTAAAAAAAATGATATTCCAATACGGATTGATATGCACCTTAGAAAAAATAAGGCTAAGGGCATTGCCATAAATGGTATTCCAATTAAAAAAGTAAGCGAATTATTTGGAGTTATCAACGTAGTATTTTTTTCACCGGAGGATTTAGGTATTATAAAAAACGGTCCCGCTGAAAGAAGAAGATTTGTAGATTTGGAATTATGCCAGCTGGATAAGTTATATGTTCACAATATTATGAACTATAACAAGCTGTTATTACAAAGAAATCAACTGCTTAAGGATTTAAATTTCTTTTACGACAATGATTTATACTCAACTCTTGATGTTTGGGATACTCAGCTTGCTGATTATGGTTCAAAGATAATACTTAGACGAAATCAGTTTATAGATGATTTAAATGAAATTATCTATGGTATACATAGAAATATTACAAACGGTAAAGAAGAGTTGCACATAAAGTATGAGCCTAATATTTTTGGCAATAATCTTTATGAAGAATTATTAAAAAACAGAGATAAAGACATTAAATATAAGAGTACCTCCATTGGACCGCATAGAGATGATATTAGTTTTTTTGATGGTGATATAGATATTAGAAAATATGGCAGTCAGGGTCAGAAAAGAACTGCCGCATTATCCTTAAAGCTGTCAGAAATTGAGCTTGTCAAAAGTGTTATAAGGGATACTCCTGTTTTATTATTGGATGATGTATTATCCGAATTAGACAGAAGCAGGCAGGGTCATTTATTAAATAGTCTGCATAATGTTCAAACTGTTATTACATGTACAGGATTAGACGATTTTGTACAAAACAGATTTAATATTGATAATGTATATAAGGTTGTGGAAGGAACTGTAGAAAGGAGCAACAATGAGTAAAAGCAATGAAAATTATGGTGGAGATCAAATCCAGATTTTGGAGGGTTTGAAAGCTGTAAGAAAGAGACCGGGTATGTATATAGGCAGTACATCCTCAAAAGGTCTTCATCATTTAGTTTATGAAATTGTTGATAATTCTGTTGATGAAGCATTGGCAGGATATTGTTCAACTATTGATGTACAGATTAACAATGATAATTCTATAACAGTTAAGGATAATGGCAGAGGTATACCTGTAGATATAAATACTAAAACAGGAAAACCGGCAGTTGAAGTAGTATTTACAATTCTTCATGCAGGCGGAAAGTTTGGCGGTGGAGGCTACAAGGTATCAGGCGGTTTACATGGTGTTGGTGCTTCTGTAGTTAATGCCCTGTCTGAGTGGCTTGAAGTTAAGGTTTACAGGGATAACAATATATATTTCCAGAGATATGAACGTGGAGATGTAAAAAATGAATTAAAAATAACAGGCTCTTATGAAGGTGATTTTACAGGTACAGAGATCACATTCCTGCCTGATAAAACTATATTTGAAGAAACTGTTTATGACTATAGTATATTAAAGACAAGACTTCGTGAAACAGCCTTTCTTACAAAAAATCTTAAGATTGTTTTAAGAGATGTAAGAGAAGGTATGGAAAAAGAGGATACTTTCCACTATGAGGGTGGTATTAAAGAATTTGTTACATACTTAAATACAGGAAAAACACCTTTATTTGACCAGATAGTTTACTGTGAAGGTACTAAAAATGATGTTTATGTTGAAGTGTCTTTCCAGCATAATGACGGTTACAATGAAAACGTATACTCGTTTGTTAATAATATTATAACACCTGAGGGTGGTACACACCTTGAGGGCTTTAAGAGAGCTATGACAAAAACCTTTAATGATTATGCAAGAGCAAATAAAATATTAAAGGACAGCGAACAAAATCTTGTAGGTGAAGACATCAGAGAGGGTCTTACTGCTATTATAAGTGTAAAGATTGGTGAACCGCAGTTTGAAGGTCAGACAAAACAAAAGCTTGGTAACAGTGAAGCCAGAAATGCCGTAGAAAGCGTAGTCAGTGAACAGCTTACATATTTCTTAGAGCAGAATCCGTCAGTTGCAAGAGTTATTTGTGAAAAATCCATACTTGCACAAAGAGCGAGAGAAGCTGCAAGAAAAGCAAGAGAGCTTACAAGAAAAGCAAAAACGGCATTAGACGGAAACGGACTTCCGGGTAAATTAGCAGACTGCTCAGATAAAAATCCTGCCAACTGCGAAATATATATTGTTGAGGGAGATTCTGCCGGCGGCTCTGCAAAGACTGCAAGAGACAGAGCGACTCAGGCTATATTGCCGCTTAGAGGTAAAATATTAAATGTTGAAAAAGCAAGGCTGGACAGAATACTCGGAAATGCAGAAATTAAAACTATGATTACTGCTTTTGGTACGGGTATTCATGAAGATTTTGACATTTCAAAGCTCAGGTATCATAAGATTATTATTATGACTGATGCCGATGTGGATGGTGCTCATATTGCTACATTGCTTTTAACATTTTTATTCAGATTTATGCCGGAGCTTATAAAGCAGGGATATGTATATCTTGCTACTCCTCCGCTTTATCAGATAGTGAAAAATAAAAAAGTATGGTATGCTTATTCGGATATAGAATTAAATAATATTTTAAATGAAATAGGCAGGGATGGAAATAACAAAATCCAGCGATATAAAGGACTTGGTGAAATGGATGCAGAGCAGCTTTGGGATACGACTATGGATCCAAAGACACGTATTCTTAAAAAAGTACTTTATGACGAAGAAATGCTGTCAGAGCTTGATATTACATTTACAACACTTATGGGTGATCAGGTTGAACCTAGAAGAAACTTTATAGAAGCAAATGCCAAATTTGTTGAAAATCTTGATATTTAGGAGGAAAAATAAATGGATGAAAATATCTTTGATAAAATCCATGAAGTGGATTTGAAAGAAACCATGGAAAAATCATACATTGATTATGCTATGAGTGTTATTGCTCAAAGAGCACTTCCTGATGTAAGAGATGGTTTAAAGCCTGTTCAGAGAAGAATATTATATTCAATGATAGAGCTTAATAACGGGCCTGACAAGCCACACCGTAAATGTGCACGTATTGTTGGTGATACAATGGGTAAATATCATCCGCATGGTGATAGTTCTATTTATGGTGCATTAGTTAATCTGGCTCAGGAATGGTCTACACGTTATCCGTTAGTTGACGGTCACGGAAACTTCGGTTCGGTAGATGGTGACGGAGCTGCTGCTATGCGTTATACGGAAGCCAGACTTAGTAAGGTTTCTATGGAAATGCTTGCAGATATAAATAAAAATACCGTAGATTTTGTACCAAACTTTGATGATACGGAAAAGGAACCTACAGTGTTACCTTCAAGATTTCCAAATCTTTTAGTAAACGGTACTACAGGTATTGCTGTTGGTATGGCTACAAATATACCGCCTCATAATTTAACTGAGGTTATTAATGCTGTAGTAAAAATTATTGATAATAATATTGAAGAGGACAGAGAAACTGATATTGAGGAAATTTTACAGATTGTAAAAGGCCCTGATTTCCCTACAGGTGGTGAAATTTTAGGTGTCAGAGGTATTGAAGAGGCTTACAGGACAGGCAGAGGTAAAATAAAGGTTCGTGCGGTTACAAACATAGAAACTATGGAAAACGGCAAAAACCGTATTATTGTTACAGAGCTTCCATACCTTGTAAATAAAGCCAGATTAATTGAGAAGATTGCTGATTTGGTAAAGGATAAAAAAATTGATGGTATCACGGATTTAAGAGACGAATCAAACAAGGACGGTATGAGAATTGTTATTGAGCTTAGACGTGATGTTAATGCAAATGTTATTTTAAAACAGCTCTATAAGCATACACAGCTTCAGGATACCTTTGGTGTAATTATGCTTGCACTTGTTAATAACGAGCCAAAGATTTTAAATATCTGTGATATGTTAAATAACTATCTTCTTCATCAGAAGGACGTAGTTACGAGAAGAACAAAATATGACTTAAACAAAGCAGAAGAAAGAGCACATATTGTTAAAGGTCTTCTAATTGCCTTAGATAATATTGATGAAGTTATTAAAATAATCAGAGGCTCAAGAACTACAGCCGATGCTAAGAACGGATTAATGGAAAGATTTGGTCTTTCTGATGCACAAGCACAGGCTATTGTAGATATGAGACTTCGTACTCTTACAGGCTTGGCCAGAGAAGATTTAGAGAATGAATACAAGGAATTAATGGCTACTATTGATTATTTAAAATCAATTTTGGCAGACGAAAAAAAATTGCTTGGTGTAATAAAAGAAGAAATAACTGCCATAAGAGATAAGTATGGTGATGAAAGAAAAACTTCTATCGGCTATGATGATGATGAAATCACGGTTGAAGATTTAATCCCTCTTGAAAATACGGTTATTGCAAGAACCAGTCTTGGTTATATTAAGAGAATGACCGTAGATAATTTCAAGTCACAGCATAGAGGCGGAAAAGGTATTAAAGGCATGCAGACCATAAATGATGATTACATAGTAGATTTACTTATGACTACAACACATCATTATTTAATGTTTGTTACAAATAAAGGAAGAGCATACAGAATCAAGACATACGAAATACCTGAATCCGGCAGAACAGCAAGAGGAACGGCTATTATAAACCTTATTCAGTTACAGCCCGATGAAAAAATAGCTGCCGTAATTCCGATTAAAGAATATAAAGATGGCAGATTTATTATAATGGCTACAAAGAAGGGTATTATCAAGAAAACCTCTCTTTCTGAATATAAAGCTATCAGAAAGTCAGGATTGCAGGCTATTACATTAAGAGATGATGATGAGATAATTGAAGTTAAGACGGCAAACAATAACGATAATTTATTTATGCTTACAAAATACGGTAAATGTATTAAGTTTGCTCTTACAGATGTAAGAAGAACCGGCAGAAGCTCTATCGGTGTAAGAGGTATTAATCTTGAAGCCGGTGATGATGTTATCGGTATGCAGCTTGAAAGACAGGGTAACGCACTTTTAATCGTTACGGAAAATGGTATGGGTAAGAGAACAGATATCGGTGAATTTTCTATCCAAAAACGTGGCGGAAAGGGTGTAAAATGTTATAAGATTAGTGAAAAGACAGGTAATGTCGTAGGTGTTAAGGCAGTAAATGATGAACATGAGATTATGCTCATTACTTCGGAGGGTATTATTATCCAGATGGAGGTCAGTGATATTTCTCTTATAGGCAGAGTGGCACAGGGTGTTAAGCTTATAAGACTTGACAGTGATAAAGATGTAAATGTTGTAGCTATTGCAAAAGTAAGAGAAACACCGGAGCAGGCTAATGATAATCTTCCGGATGATTTAGCAGATGAGGATATTCCTGATAATGAAGATTATGAGGAACCGGAGGATGAAGATACAGAAGAAGTAACAGATAATGAATAGGATAAGGTAGAAGCATAGAGCAGAAATCTTTAATATAAAGGATTTCTGCTCTATTTAATTCATGACAACAAAAAACCCGCAAAGCGTGTTTTCTGTTGTTTTACTGATTTCACATAATCGGGAATTCTATTATATATGGCATTTACAATATTATATTGAAAAATCACTCATGTAATATTAAGAAAATCTAATATTCTCCACAGTCATACTGTATATAATTATATTTTTATATATTGTATATAATATTCCACAGTAAGGATTTTAGATATTTTAATAATAAAATTATTTAGAATTATATTTTATTAAAATTTAATTGCAGATTTATAAAAAGTACTATTAAATAAATAAAATTTGTATTATATTAGTTAAGTATATTTATATACCGTTATTAGGGTGTTAGAAAATTGATTTGTCAATTTGGAGGTAATATGAGAACAATCAATGTGGAAACAATTAGTGAAAATATAAAGGAGATGTGTATTGAAGCTACACATTATCTTTCAGAAGATATGAAAAAGGCATTGGATAATTCATATGATAAAGAGGAATCTCCTCTCGGAAAACAGATTTTAAATCAGCTTAAGGAAAATCTTGAAATTGCAGGTAATGACATGATACCTATCTGCCAGGATACGGGAATGGCAATTATATTTATAAAAATAGGTCAGGATGTTCACTTTGAGGGAGGAAACCTTGAGGATGCCATTAATGAGGGTGTAAGGAGAGGTTATGTAGATGGTTTTCTTAGAAAATCCGTAGTGAGTGACCCTATTATCAGAGAAAACACGAAGGATAATACACCTGCAGTTATTTACTATGAAATAGTTGAGGGAGATAAAGTAGATATTACATTTGCACCAAAGGGTTTTGGCAGCGAAAATATGAGTAAAATATATATGCTTAAGCCGGCAGACGGTATTGAGGGCGTAAAGGAGGCTATCTTAAATACGGTTAAGGAAGCAGGACCAAATGCCTGCCCTCCAATGGTTGTAGGTGTATGTATAGGCGGTACCTTTGATAAGTGTGCCGTACTGTCAAAAAAGGCTTTAACAAGAGAAGCAGGAAAACATTCAGATATTCCTTATGTAAGAGATTTGGAAATAGAAATGCTTGATAAGATTAATTCTTTAGGTATAGGACCGGGTGGACTTGGTGGTACACAGACAGCCTTTGCAGTCAATATTGAAACATATCCCACACATATTGCGGGAATGCCGGTTGCAGTCAATATCTGTTGTCATGTAAACAGACATTCACACAGAGTTATATAGGAGGAATATTTTATGGATAAATATATAAATGCACCTGTTTCAGATGAGGATGCAAAAGGTTTAAGAGCCGGAGATTATGTGTACATATCAGGAACTATTTATACAGCAAGGGATGCAGCTCATAAAAGAATGTATGAAGCCTTAAATAACGGGGAACAATTACCAATAGACATGAAAAATAATATAATATATTATATGGGACCATCACCGGCAAGAGAGGGCCGTCCAATAGGTTCGGCAGGTCCTACTACTGCCAGCAGAATGGATAAGTATGCTCCAAAGCTGTTAGACTTAGGATTAAAAGGAATGATAGGTAAGGGAAAAAGAAGTGATGCAGTAAAGGATGCAATTATCAGAAACGGAGCAGTATATTTTGCTGCCGTAGGCGGAGCAGGAGCAATACTTTCAAAATGCATTATAGAAAGTGAAGTAATTGCATATGATGATTTAGGTACTGAAGCCATTAGAAAATTAAAGGTAGAAAATTTTCCGGTAATAGTAGTAATAGATTCAGAGGGAAATAATCTATATGAAACTGCAATAGAAGAATATAAAAAAGGTAATTAAAGTAATTGACAAAAGAAGTGATATAGTATATAATTATTTTTGCGTTTTGATGTAGAATTTCAATATGACCATCATAATTGGAAGGAAGCTGATTCAGGAGAAATACTCAAGAGGCTGAAGAGGCGCCCCTGCTAAGGGTGTAGGTCGTTCACGCGGCGCGAGGGTTCAAATCCCTCTTTCTCCGTTATAAAGTGGCTGTAAAAATATACAGCCTAAGAAAACCCCGATTATATCGGGGTTTTTTGTTGTTTTAACTCTTTATCTGTCTTTTATGATGTTCAAAAGGAGCTGACGGAAACAGCATAATTAAAAAATTCAAATTTATTTATTATATGATTAATTCCACGATAAATTATACGATAGAAATTTTGATTGGTTAAAGGAGATACAAAATCGGAAGAAGCGCATATTATGATAGTAACCAGTCATATCATAAATGGAGAATGATATATGAAAAGATGTGTTCCACTGGAACCTGCCGCAGAAGCTGTCTGTAATCAAAGCTCTGTGCCACCGTTGATTTTTCAGTTACCCCCTGAGCAGGGCAGAAGGATATTGGAAGAAGCCCAGGATATACCGGTATATAAATATCCTGCCGATATATCCTCAACCTGTATAGATACCGGAATGTGGGGTAGTATACCGGTGTATTTTATTGCACCCAAGGACGCAGAAATCAGAAATGTTATATTTTATATTCACGGTGCCGGTTGGGTATTCGGAAGCTTTCATACACACGAGAAGCTGGTCAGAGAACTTTCAGCGAGGACAAATTCGCTCGTTGTATTTCCGGAATACAGCCGATCGCCGGAGGCAAAATATCCGACGGCAATTGAACAGTGTTATTTTATACTCTCACATATATGGGAAATTATAGGGAATCGTTTTTATATGATTAATTGTCCTACACTTACAGTTGCGGGTGACAGCGTTGGTGGAAATATGGCGATTGCGATGGCACTGATGTCGGCAATGCGACAGGGTCCGAATATTTACAAGCTGTTATTGTATTATCCGGTAACAAATGCCTGCTTTGATACACCAAGTTATTGTCAATTTGCAGTTGATTATTATCTTTACCGGGAAGGAATGAAATGGTTCTGGAGGCAATATACAACCTCTATGGAGGATCGAAATCAAATTACAGCATCTCCTCTTCGAGCCGGCAAAGATTGTTTGAAGTGTCTTCCTCAGACCATGATTATCAATGGTCAGGCGGATGTTTTGCGTAGTGAGGGAGAAGCCTTTGGAGAAAAGCTTCGATGTGCAGGTGTGGAGGTAACTGCTGTGGAGGTAAAAGGTATAATCCATGATTTTGTAATGCTGAATTCACTGGATCAGACAAATGCCTGTCGTGCCGCTATGGATGTGTCAACCGAGTGGATTAACCGACAGAATCTTTGTAGCAGCACTGTATAAAAAAGTACATTTTTTAACTTCTTGAACATTTTTCTGCATCTATTGCCAATACAACCATTAATGCGCAAAGAGCATCATGAGGATATTCAACATCAATTTCATATGTATCAGTAAATTTTAAAAGTTGTTTTGAAATGACTGCCACTCTTTTTCCATAAGAGTCTATAATTGAATAATCCCAGCCAAAGAAATCTCCATCAATATGCCATCCGTTACAGTCTATATCAAATTTATGTACGAAAAAAGTAAGTTTCTTTGAAATACACCCTATATAATTTCCTCCAATATAAATTTCAAATTTAGGCAAAAATGTAAAAACACGTTCTTTAACCATTCCCACTTCATAACCATTTGCATCAAAAATTTTCAGACAGTGACCCCATGATAACTGCCCTTTCACTGTATAGACTGTATTGCCCATTTCATCATATATATCGTAGCTGTCAAACCACGAAAATAATCGTTGTTTAAAAAGTAATTTCACACTATTCCTCAATTCCGAGAACATTTTATGTTTGATAAACATCAAATATATCTCTTTATTATATAGAGAATAATATATTACTATATTTTGTATGTCAACTAACTTAGTATTATAACATACTAGATACAATTAAATAGGGTAATTTAATGTGGATATGTAAATACTTCTCGAGTTTCCATATTTTTTATTTTTAGTTTCAAAAAGCTTACATCATCATAACGATGTAAGCATCTTGCAAAAAAATTGCAGATAAGAGTTCACTTTCATCTGCAACTTTTTTTGCAAGATGTCTATGTTGCCTTTGGCAACAAGACTTTTTGAAGCTAAAAAATATGGAAACTCGAGAAATACTTTACTTTTTAGGTAGGTAAATATATAATAGAATAAATATTGTGAACGTAACTAATTTAGGAGATAGACAGAAAATGTATTATGATAACTTAAACAATAATAATGATATCGAATTTAAAAACGACATAGATTTTGAAGACAATACGTATTTTAATAATAATCCACCATTTAATAACAGCATCGACTATTTGGATAGTTTTTATAATGACTGTCTCAATAATAAGGAAATTCATAATTCTATTGTTAAAAAAAATACCAAAAAATCAAATTTAAGTAATAAAATTAAAATAATTAGTCTAATAATTTCTTTTACAATGATAATTGTAGGGAGTAATTTAGACATTTATATTTTAGTTACTATTGGAATTATAGGTTGTATGGCAGTTATTTTTGGATTACTTATAGCAGAAATTGTTTTTACACCAAATAAAAATAAAACTAAAAAGACAGATGATAATCAGCATAAAGACAATAATCAACAGACATCAGACAATATCCATTATGATTATTTAAAGGAATATTTGAAACTTGAAAAACTTAACAATTTCTCAGACGAAAAACCTCGCTGCTTAACACTGCCAAATACTTTTTATGAAGATAAACCTGAAGATGTAACACCGGTGTTAATAATTGGAATTATTTTTATTCTCGCAGGACTATTGATTTCATATATCAAATTTGGTAATGCATGGGATAGGATAATGGTATGCTCTTTTTTATTACTGTTTGGTGGCATAGGTCTTGGTTTTTTAGGTTTTGGAGTTATCGGACGTATTCGAAGGTCTAAAGCATATGATGAAATTGTAGATGCTGCTTGTATAGAAGTTAACATTGAACGCCATAGAAGTGCAAATAATAATGGTGGTGGTCCTTCTTACCGCCCTGTATTTTTTACCAAATGCAGAAATGGTCAAAAATACATATTATACAACAAAACATTTACTAATTTTAGTGTGCCAAGAGTTGGCGATATTATTCAGTTAAAGGTTAATAGTAAAAATCCTTTCCAATGGCTTCGCAAAGACGATCGCGGAGCATATGCCTTTTTTACTGTAATGGGGCTTGGATTTGCTGCTTGTGGATTAGGCACTTATATATGGATTTTAATGAGTGCATAAAAACTGCCAGTGGGCTCAAAGCTCACTGGCTGAAAAAATTTTACTTTGTTTAAATATACTTACATATCTAATTATTTTACTATCTTGGCATCAATAAATTCTCCGTTTTCATTTATATCAACTATTATACCATGGTCAGTAAATATTCCATTACTGTCAAAATCCAATTCAATAGTTCCTCCTGCATAAACTGTAATCCATGGTATGCCTATTTTTTGCATAAACTGACTCTTAGAAATATCGTTTTATCCATTATTCCATCCATTATTGGCAAGTTCTAATAATTAATCTGCTGTTGTTTAACCATCATTAACTTCCAGATATATCATACAGTCTTCCCTCAGATAATATATCTTACCTTCAAAAAGATTTCTGTTGTTTTCTCTTCAAATTTTCTTTTTTATATAAAATTCAGGGGGTCTAAGACTTATGTTAAGCCTTAACCCCCTGCTTTAGAACTGTTTATTTCCATACAGTGCCTTTATGTTATAGGAAAGTTTTTTGGATTTCCTATAATACAAAAATAATATGTGTATCTATATTATAGGGATAGGGGACTAAAGCTAGAGATATATCATAAACAGACAAAAGTGTGAACAGAATTTTGAATAAATATAGTATAATTATGCTTGACAATGAATAATATATTAATTTATTATTATAAAATAAAACTATATATTAGTAATATTTGAAGAGGTGATTTTACATGAAAAATTTTCTTAGATTAACTGATTTACAATCAAGGGAAATATACGAAATATTTAATATTGCAGAAGAAATTGGTAATGGAAAGTATAATGATTTTCTTAAAGGAAAAAGTGTTGTATTATTTTTTCCAAATTCGAGTATCAGAACAAGGGTAACTTTTGAGAAAGGAATATATTTACTGGGTGGTCAGCCAATATTATTTCCAAATGATACATTGGATAAAAAGGAAGATTTAAGAGATGTATGTGGATATTTAAATAATTGGGCAGATATTGTTATTGTAAGGCACAGGAATATAGAATTGATTGAAAAACTTTCCAAATATTTAAAAATTCCGGTTATAAATGCCATGACAGATATTAATCATCCTTGTGAGATATTAACAGATATGTATTCTCTGTCAAAAATACGAGATAATTTTATTGACGATAAATATTTATTTTGCGGAAGAGCCGGAAATATTGGTTTGGCATGGAAAGAAGCTTCTGAGGTTATGAGATTTGATTTGTCTCAGTGCTGCGGTGCCGGATATGAGATGGATGGTGTAAAAGTATATCATGATATAAAAGAAGCAATCAGAGGAAAAGACATTATATGCACAGATTCTTTACCTGCAGAAGTATTAGGTGATTTTAAAGAATGTCAGGTAACTAAAGAAGTAATGGCTATGGCTAACAAAAATGCAGTATTAAATCCTTGTCCTCCGTTTTATCGTGGTGAGGAGGTTTCTGATGATGCAATCGAATCAGAATATTTTGTAGGATATGAATTTAAGAAGAACTTATTAATAATTCAGCAGGCAGTTATGATATATGTATACATCTAGTCAGATAAGAGTGTTTGTAATTCACTTATCCTCTTATGAGGCTTTATAATCATTTTAATAAACCATCACATTTTACATAGTTTGTGTTATAATCTTAATAAGAATATTTTTTTCAAAATTTCATAAGGAGCAAAATATTGTTGATAAACAAACAGGTGTAAACTATCAACATACCATTTATTTCTCTGGATGCAATCATATTACACTTATGCAAATTATTTATGAGAGGTAAGATATGCAAATATTAGGGATGAATGGAAATTCTTTAAAGGATAAAGGAGGAACATTATATGCGTCGTGCGGACAGAGAAGTAACGGAATTTGAGGATATAATCGACATAATTAAAAAATGCGATGTGTGCCGAATAGCGTTAAATAATGAAAATTACCCATATATATTACCACTCAATTTTGGAATGTCAGTAAAGGATAAAAGGATAGAGTTATATTTTCATGGTGCAATGGATGGTACAAAATATGATTTGATGCAAAAGGATAATAGGGTGAGCTTTGAAATGGATTGTGAACATAGATTAGTAACGGATGAAAAAAGTGGAAGCTGCACCATGGAATATAGAAGCGTTATCGGTCAGGGACATATTGAAATACTTTCTGATGAAGAAAAGTATGAAGCATTATGTATTTTAATGAAACATTATCATAAGGAAGAATTTCCGTTTAATAAAGCAGTCATGTCAAGAACAAAGGTTTTTAAGTTGGTTGTAGAAAATATGACAGGTAAAGTCAGAATGAAAAATAGCATATCAAATTAAAAAAAGCTACATATTGTAAAATATATCAGTTGTTTTTATAATACATTTATTAATCACTAATTCAATATAAAGAGAAAGAAAGGTGATAAAATGTTGATGAAAAAAAGTAAAAAAGCGGTAATAATATTTTTTATAGCGATTATCATACTTAGTACTTTTATGTCTATAGGAATATCTGTCAATGCTGCCACAAATCTTTCCCTTACCGTTTCCTACAATGCAAAATGTGGAGAACCTACTACATTTACCGTGAATGCTTCGGGAGGAACGGGGAACTATATGTATTATCTGGGCAATATAACTAGAGAGGGAGAGGATGGACAATATTTTGTAGTAGATCCAAGCCGTTTACCCGGATATCAGACGAGTAATACATTTCAGTTTACCTTTTGTGCTTCCGGTGTTTATTATCTGCACTTTTATGTAATGGATAAGGGAACATCACCGATAGTAACAAAAAGAACAATTATTAAAGTTAATATTAACGATTCTAATTATCCGTCTATAGAAAAAATAGCAGATAATGTTGCTGCTCAATGTATGTCAAGCTGCCGAACAGAATATGAACGTGCTTTATGGTTGCATGACTGGCTGGTAGATAATTGCAGCTATGATTATTCATTTCTTTATTGTGGTTCAGAGGGAGCTTTGGCAAGAGGAAAAGGTACATGTGAATCATACCATCGTGCATATACAATGCTTCTGAATCGTGTAGGAATTGCTAATGGACGTATGGAGGGAAACGGGCATGTCTGGACTGCCGTACGAATAGACGGAAAATGGTGTCAGGTTGATGTTACTTGGGATGACAACGGATACAGCTATCGTACATATGAAAACTACATCTATTTCGGTTTAAATGATGCACTTATGAAAGTTGTACATTCCGACCATTCACCACATACAGGCTATGAGTCGAATTCACTTGTAAACAGCTGTCTGATTAAAAGCGGAAGTATTAATCAATGGTCTGACCCGTTAAGAAATCAGCTTCAACAGAAATTAGAGGAGGGAAAAACCTCTTTTACAATACCTATAAACTCCGGTTTGCCGGACACATACAAAACAGTTATTTATAGTCTGGTGGCATATCAGTTTTCTACGCAAAGTTGGTCAACCGCAAAAAATAGGGTGCAGGTTAATGCAAGCTATTTGTCAGGGCAGATAAATGTTTCTGCTGTATATATGCCTGTTTCCACCCAAACTACAGAAACAAAAACAACAAAAACAACAGAAACGGTAACTTCCAAAACAGGGAACTCTTATGAAGAAACTACAACTAAACGTGCAGAAAACAGAACAACGGGTTCAAAAGCCCCTGAAAGCGGAAATAATTATGAAAAAGCCACGACTAAACGGACGGAAAACGGAACAACAGATTCAAAGAATTCTGAAAACGGAAGCTTTAATGAAGAAATTACAACCAACTCTAAAGAACATGGAACAACAGATTCAGAAATTCCTGAAAACGGAAATTCCCATGAGGTAGCCACGTCAAGTCATGCAGAATCGGAAATCACATTTTTGGAAGCATCAGAAACAAAAGGTTTATATCCGGAAACATTGACCTCTGATAAAGAAAATACAACAGTTGATATTGAAGCGGATCAAAGTTCCGGAAACATTGAAAATTCAAATAATGCAGTTGTTTATATAGTAGTTGGTATATCCGTTATGTGCGTTACATTATCGTATATATTTATAATACGAAAAAGGAAGCTTTAAAAACTTAAAACAGTAACGGCTTTTATGAAAAAATACAGTTTCTTACCAAAGATATATAAAAAGGGGCTGTCGCATTAAGTAAAGAAAGCACTGCGACAGCCCTTTTTCTAAACTAATATTCCTCTACAGGATGATTACCATAGCCAGCCCATCCTACCTGTCCGTCAGCATATCCCATTTTACCATCCATTTTCAGACGACACCACTGGTGCGTATATTCACCTTCGTTTACATGATACCACTCATATCCCATGCACTCAAGTACCATTCCCAAAGCACGGGTTGCACCGGCACAGGAATATTCACCTTTAACAAATACACCATAGGCAGTCCGATAATCCTTACCTTCCATAGTGTAGGTACAATTAGAACAATATTGAGAAACAATCCAGGCAGCTTCAGATACACGATCAATATCGCTGATACCCTCACCTGAAGGAATTGAAGCTGCAATTTCCTTTGCAACTACCAGTGCCATTGCTGTTTTGTCTTCATCTGTCAGGACACGGACAGGAATGGTTTGAGTTTCAGTCTTACCACATCCGGAGCATTTACGGGATTGAGAGCCTGCGGATTCATAGGTAGCTTCCTTTGTAACAACCCAGTTATTCCATTGATGACCATTTGCAGGAATGGTTTGTGATTCAGTCTTACCACAAACAGAGCAGGTACGCACTTTAGTGCCGTTGGTCGTACAGGTCTGGGAGGCGGTTACTACCCAGTTTCCATAATTGTGACCTGATAAAGACAAGGCTGTAGTTTCCTTGGCACCACACTCTGTACATACTCTGTACTGCTGACCTTCCTTTATGCAGGTAGAAACTGCACTAACAGTCCAGTCTGAATAGCTGTGTATATGTACTGTAGTTGTGGTTTCAGGAGTAGTACTTGTTTCATCATTATTTTCAGTGGTCTCTGTGTCATCGTCAGATGTTGATGATGATTCAATTTGTTCAAAGTTATCATTTGTAGTTTGAGAGTTCTTACTTTCAGTCTCAATACTGCTATTTTCAGACGTATCTGTAGAATCTTTTGCAGAACTGTTGCAGGCTGAAAGCTGCATTAGCAGTGCGAGAGCCAAAATAAATAACCATTTTTTCATAGTAAACACTTCTTTCACGAATAGTGACATAAAATCTGCCGTATGAATATATTTTATCACGAAAACCCCTTTTTTTCAATTAGGAGGTGGTATTAAATTATTGGTTTTTTCCGGAAAAAAGCATTTAAAAAATTGTCTTAGTATGGTACTATCAAATATGAGCGTATTTATATTTTAGGACAGACTGTTTTTGAAATTATATAGTGCAAAGAGGAATATGAAAATTTTTTATATATACATATATACACCATTATATAGTATAAGCACTATAATTATCATGATAAAAGTACTAATAAAAGGAGAAAAAAGGTGAACCTGTATGAAAAAAATATTTGAAGAGTTTAAAAAATTTGCATTTAAGGGAAATGTATTGGATATGTCAGTAGCGGTAGTTATTGGTGCGGCATTTAGCGCAATTGTTAACTCATTAGTAAATGATATTATATCACCGCTTATTGGATTGTTGGTTAGAATGGACTTTTCGGATTTATCAGCTAATGTACTTGGAGTAAATATAGCATATGGTTCATTTATAATGCAGGTACTTAATTTTCTGATAGTAGCATTTGCGCTATTTTTAGTAGTAAAGAGTATTAACAAAATTACATTATTAAGAAAAAAAGAAGAATCAAAGGCTCCAACTACAAAGAAATGTACTTTTTGTTTAAGCGAAATTGCAATAGAGGCAACAAGATGTCCTCATTGTACTTCAGATTTACCAAAGATAATTACAAAGAAGGAGGCTGAAGAAAAGAAATAGTTGTTTCACTTATGCCGGCACCGATTCCCCAAGGAGAGGCAGAGGGAATGGCAGAAATGCTGTTTAAGTTTGGATTTAAAAATGTAGAAGCTGCCAATAATGATGGCAAAACAGCTTTGGGAATTGCTACAGATTACAATAATTAACCACTTGTTAAGCTTATTATTATGAATTCATAAAGGAGGATTATCATGGATAACAGTTTGATTTTTTTAAACGCCTGTAAGAACGGACAAAAGGGAGTTGTTCAGGCATTTCTGAAAAAGGGAGGCATTGATGTAAATAAGCGTGATCAGTCAGGAAACACAGCACTTTTCTATGCCTGCAAGAAGGGAGTAAGAGATATTGTTAAACTGATACTTGAAGCCGGTGCAGATGCATCGCTTGCAAACAATATCGGACTTTCTCCGCTTCATGCCGTATCACAAAGCGGAAACAAGGATATAGTTATTCTTTTGCTGGAATCAGGAGCAGATGTAAACGCTACTGATAACAAAGGGAAAACTCCGCTTATGTATACTCTTGAATCAAAGCGTACGGAAACTGCAAAATTTCTTATTGACAATGGTGCAGATATTACTATTGCTGATAATGACGGACATAAAGCAATCGATTACGCAACTGCTTTCGGCTTGAGAGACATTCTTGAGCAAACCTCTGATGCAAGTGCAGACAGTAGTGGAAACACTCCGCTTCATCAGGCGTGTTATAATGATCAGTCTGAGGTTGTAAAAGAACTGGTTAAAACCTCTGATGTAAATGCAGTAAATGATGACGGTGAAACTCCGCTTATTCTTGCATGTATGGGTGGTAATCTGTTAGTTTCACAGATTTTGATTGATGCAGGAGCAGATACAAACAAAGGACTTTTAGACGGAAATACACCACTGCATTTTGCTGCGAAACAGGGAAATCAATTCCTTTGCAAAACACTTATCGATGCAAAAGCACAGGTTAATTCAAAAAATGAAGATGGGGCAACCCCACTTATTCTTGCATCTTATAACGGAAGAAATGATGCCGTGTCTATTTTGGTGGAAAGTGGTGCAGATGTGAATGTTGCCGATAACTTTCAGCATACTTCTCTGTATTATGCTTCGGAAAAGGGCTTTACAGAGATTGTGGAAATATTAATTACAGCAGGTGCTGAGGGATAAATAAGAACAGGAAATGTTATACAGCCCGGTACAAGTATGTACCGGGTTGTAATTGTATTTGCTGTTAAAACATTTGGAGCTTTAGCAGGAGCGGAGGGAAAGTTTAGAGCCCTTAATTATATACAGCATACACTATTTCAGATATGAAGTTGGACAATGAACAAAAATATTGAGAAAGGAGAAATAAGCATGAGATACAATCTGGGAAGAGATAAATTATTTTGGAGAATAGGTAATGAAAAATCCGATGAATTGATAGAAGATATTAAAAAACTGGATTCTGTTGATTTTTCTGATGATATTGGAAGAACTTATCTTCATATAGCATGTAGTGCACATAATTTTGAAGTGGCAAAACTGCTATTAAAAAAAGGTGCTAATCCAAATTGTAGGGATAAACAAGGCAGATTGCCAATAATGTCGTCAATAGGAAGAGTTAATGAAAAGAATCCGGATTTTCTGCGGGTGTTTCTCGAATATGGACTGGATATGAATGAAAAGGTACATGATATGACATTAAAAGAGGTCATAGAGTCTTTTGAGGATGAAGAGCTTAATGCGGTGATTAAATCTTTTGAGAAAAAATAGATGATTTGTATAAATATCAGTCTTATGTGGAACCTCAGTATTTTTATTTTGTGTTTTATTAAACCTCCAAATAAGAAATGCTGAAGCTCAGGAAGTTTTGTATATAAAATAGAACATAAAAAATTGAGGTGAAATAATTATGGATAAAATAATATTAGTAACACCCACAATAGAATTAAAAGAAAAAGCATTAAATTACAGACAGGAACATTTTTGTAATAATGAGTTAATCATAAATGGAAGTGAATTATTTGATAAAATTGAATCTTATGAAGAATGGTTGGAAAAAGTAACTAATAATTCAAAAATTGATACAGTGGACCCTAATTGGGTTTTGACAGATACTTTTTTGCTATTAGAGAAGAAGATAGTAAAATTATTGGAATAATTGATTTAAGACATACTTTAAATGATTTTCTAAAAGATTTTGGTAATAGTGGTTATAGTGTAAGACCAAGCGAAAGAAGAAAAGGTTATGCCACAGAAATGTTAAGATTATTACTTGAACATGCTAAAAAAAGTGGTTTAAAAGAATTACATTTATCAGTAGAAAGAGACAACATTCCATCAGTAAAAACAATTATAAAAAATGCTGGAAAATTAGAAAGAAGTTTTGAACGCGAAGGAAAATTGGCAGATATATATTTAATAGAACTATAATTCAAATTACAATTGTAGAGCAGATAATTATTTGCTAATGACTGTTTTTATGATAATATAAGTAAAAATATGAAGGAGGAATTTTTATGAGAAAGAATATTAAAACTACTGAAGCAATATTTCCAATGCCGGTCTTAATGGTTGCAACTTATAATGAGGATGGGAGTGTTGATGTAATGAATGCAGCATGGGGAACTATGCTGTCTCGAAATCAGGTAATACTTAATCTAACAGAAACACATAAAACAGTTAAGAATATTAAGGAAAGAAAAGCATTTACCGTTAGTATAGCCGATAGCAAACATGTTGTGGAGGCCGATTATTTTGGAGTGGTATCAGGGAATAATACTCCAAATAAATTTGAAAATAGTAAGCTGACTGCTACAAAATCTGAAATCGTTGATGCACCAATTATAAATGAATTTCCAATATGTCTGGAATGTGAATTTATAGAGTATCAGGATGATGAATATGGATGTGGAGTCATAGGAAAGGTAGTAAATGTAACAGCAGATGAAAGTGTAATGGATGGAGATAAAGTTGATATATCTTTAGTAGATGCTATCGCATTTGATCCATATACTCAAGGATATTATAAAGTTACTGAAAGAGTTGGGGATGCTTTTAAAGACGGATTAAAACTAAAAAAATAAAATACAAATTGTAATAGGTATTGTAAAGAATGTCAAAAAATGTTATTGTTAATTCAACAAACTATTATAAAAATAGTGATTTGTAGAAATTGAGGATTGATTTTGAAAAAGATAATATTAACTATTTTTTTATGTGGGCTTATGATGTTTGGATTAACAGGTTGTGGGGAAACAAATAACTCTGCTAATATAAATGTTACTTTGAATGATAATACTAATAGTATAGAGATTAAAGTTGGAAAGACATTAACATATTCTTTATTGTGTAATGAATATGAGTTTAAAATAACTGATATAACAGAGAATGAAATTAGTATTGAAGTAAATCAGTATGGGTTGACAAATACAAGTAGTTTAATTTCAGAAGATAATAAATTTATTATTGAAAAAGGAAAAAAATTAGAATTACATACTCAAACTACTGACTATCAAGAATCAATTATTTTTGAATATTAGACAAATTACAATTTATAGAGCAGATCATATTTATGATTTGCTCTTTTTTTGATATAATTTAAGAGAAAAACAAATAGTAATTTGGCAAGGAGCTAGTATGAGTGACGTTTATAAAATCAGAAGATTCCAAGCAGGAGATGCAGAAGAAGTATCAGCATTAATATCAAAGACATTGAGAACAGTAAATATTAAAGATTATTCAGAAGAATATATTGAAGCCAATGTATCATCACATTCGGCAGATGTACTAATTGAACGTGCAAAACAGGGACATATGTATGTTGTTTGCGATAATTTACGAATTGTTGGGTGTGGTGCAATTGCCGGTTATTGGGGCAGTACAACTGAAAGCATTTTGCTTACTATTTTCGTACTGCCTGAGTATCAAGGAAAGTCGATTGGAAAGCTGATTATTCGAACACTTGAACAAGACGAATTCTTTTTAAGGGCAAAACGAATTGAAATCCCTGCATCAATTACAGCAGTAGGTTTTTATAAAAAAATGGGGTATGACTATAAAAACGGTACTGCTGAAATAGATAATGAGCAGGTTTATCGATTAGAAAAGTTCAGATAAACCGGAATTGTGTAATCACATAATTTAAGGGTGCTGTTACCTGTTATAATTTATTATTAATTTCTTGGTAAATCCTTATAAATACTAACATTTCTGCAAGTGAGCTTTCACTTATGTTTTCCCTTGTGTTATATCGTTTCACAAGGCTTTGCGAACCCTCATAAGGGCAAAAACAAGGGAAAAAAATCACATAACAAAGTATAACACATTATGAACGGACTGTATGAACTGATTGAAATGCTTTTTAGATTTTACAGAAAAGAGGAGTGATTGAATGAACATTATATATGCAGATTACAATATTTATCACAACAATATAGATTATGCACTTATGCTGGATATATTCTGCGAATTGACTGTACAAAGGCAGAGGAAGGTTTGAAAACTACACCTAATTCAGAGTGTGCTTTGAATGCTTTTGCAATAGATAATCCACTTGAATATGCAAAGCTTTACCTTAACGAAACTATGCAAATGTGGATTGATGCAGAGGATAGTCTAGAAGTGTGGTAATTTTATGGGCGGATTGCTATGAATTAGCAGTTCGACCTTTTTTTTAATTTCAGAAAAATGTAGATGGAATGCAGGGAGTATGAGTGGTACAATAGGAAGTGAAAATTGAATTTGCTAATTAGTTATGGAGAAAAATAAAAATGATTACTGTTAAAGAAGTGGATAAATCCTTTTTAGAATTATATGACAAAGTTGCTATGAATGTAAATGTGAATTCGGAATATAAAGTCAAAAGAATTAATAATGGACTAGGTGGTTTTATTCTAAAAGAAGTGCAAGTTGAGCCATATATCAAAGACTTGAGTAGCTATGAACGTGCAACAGAGTATGAAAATGAATTTGATATTACTAATTGGAGATTTTATATGGCGTTTGAAGGTGATATCCCTGTGGGAGCAATGACGGTTGTTGGCAAAACGGAAGGATTAAATATGCTTTATGGCAGGAAAGATGCTTGTGTATTATGGGATATTCGCATTGCTGATACATATAAACGCAAAGGAATTGGACAAAAGTTGCTGGATATGGGCGTTTTAGATGCTAAAAAGGATGGATATCGACAAATGATTATTGAATGTCAGAATAACAATGTTCAAGCATGCAAGTTTTATCAAAAACAAGGAGCTGTATTATCCAAAATAGATATGTATGCTTATTATTTAGAGCCTGAAATAAGAAACGAAATTCAATTTATATGGTATTTAGATATTTAGATAGATTCCAAGATGAGGAGGTGCAAAGTGAAGCTAGCAGCTTACCAATTTTCTGTGACAAAAAATATAAAATATAATCTTGAAACTATAAAAAAAGCTATTATAAAAGCTTCGCATGAAGGAGTCAAACTTTTAGTTTTTCCGGAATGTGCATTAACAGGATATCCACCTCGTGATATTGAGAATTCTTCTGTGGTAAATTTTCAAGAATTAAACTTTACATATAAGCAATTGCAAAGTCTGGTTGATAAAAATGCAATACATATAATAATTGGAACGATTATACAGGAAGATGAAAAATATTATAATAGTGCGATTGTGTTTGCACCTTATAAAGAAAAGCGTTTTTATCATAAAAGAGCTTTATGGGGATGGGACAGGGATAATTTTAGTATAGGAAATGGTAGTGGAATATTTGAAATAGATGGATGGAAAATCGGGGTTAGAATATGCTTTGAAGTCAGATTTCCAGAATTCTTTCGGGAATTATATGAGGAGTATACGGATTTGAATATTATTATGTTTTATGATGTTGCGGACTATGATGATATAGAAAGATATGAACTGATAAAGTCACATATTAGAACACGAGCTGTTGAAAATGTTACATATACTTTAGCAGTGGACACCATCTGTCCATATCAAACAGCACCGACTGCATTATACGATAGGTCAGGATGTTCTCTAATAGAGCTGAAGAGGAATGAAGAAAGCATGTTGGTGTATGATTTAGAAAAATCAGAACCAGATTTTGGAGAGAAAGGCAGAATAGAAATTTCGAATTGGCTGATGAAAAATTGAATTATATGGAGGTAGGGAAATGCATAACTTCAATAAGTCTTTTGGACATAGCTTGCAAAATCTGATATAATAGTTGTGATTTGAGGCTGTAAAAAATCTTGTGTCTATAAATGAAAACTACACAAGCAATCTGCTTGTAAATGGTGCTGCACCAAAGGATGTGCAGGAACTCTTGGGACATTCGGAGGTAAGTACCACAATGAATGTTTACGCTCATGCAACAAGAGAAGCAAAACGGACTTCCGCAAAGCTTCTGGACAACAAGGTTGTTGGGCAATAAGAAAAACTTTCCCTTGTAAGCTGATCATAAGGGTAAAAACAAGGGAAAATACATATAAGTTCACGAATTGAGGCTCTGAAAGTCTTGAAAATAAGGAAAGTTAGTTAGAAAGATAGATAAACCGGAATTTGTAAAGGAGCACAATTATGAGAGACGCAGAAAAAACTATTGGAAATATGATAGATAAACAAAATATCTGTTATATTAGTTCTGTTGATGAAGATGGATTTCCAAATACAAAAGCAATGTTAAAGCCAAGAAAAAGAAATGGAATAAATGAAATATACTTAACAACAAATACTTCATCATTAAAAGTAAAATCCTTTAAAAATAATTCAAAGGCCTGCTTATATTTTTGTGACAGGAGATTTTTCAGAGGAATAATGCTAAAGGGAACAGTTGAAATTTTAGAAGATCAGGAATCAAAGGATATGATATGGCAATCCGGAGATGAAATGTATTATCCGAAGGGCAAAACAGATCCTGATTATTGTGTTATAAAATTTACTACCATATCAGCAAGATATTATAGTAACTATAAATCAGAAGATGTAGAAATATAATTAAATCGGGGTTGTGATTTAGCATTTGTAAGAAAAATATAGTAAGGATAAATATAATTATGGAAGACATACAAATATTATTGGATAATTTAGATAAAATACATACTACGGAAATGGGCATTGACAGAATAAAAAGAAATCTTAATCTGAATGTAGATGATGTGGTTATTTGGTGTGTGGATAAAATTAAAGACAGTAATTGTCAAATAACAAGAAAAGGTAAGAATTGGTATGCACAAACAGATAATTGCATAATAACAGTAAACGCTTATAGTTACACAATAATTACAGCCCACAAAATAAAAACACCTCAAATTTTGTAAAATAAGGTTGAAAACCTGTTGACAATATAAAAATCTTATAGTAAAATACATAAGCTGTCGCTCTTACAAAGAGAAAGACAGAATAAAAAAATTGAAAAAAGTTGTTGACAAAGAAAAAGCGAAG
>CAMWKO010000028.1 GCA_947174885.1 uncultured Clostridia bacterium | reverse complement strand
TTGCAAATACATCCTGCGGCTGATTGTTTACTTCCGGATTTGCAAACACATCCTGTGGCTGGTTATTCACTACCGGAGTGTCAAATGATGGCTGTACTTCTTCTACCTTTGTGCCACATATCGGACAAAATCTGGCATTATCCTCAAGCTTTCCTCCACAATTACTACAAAACATTCTATTTCCTCCAAGCTTTATAATTTTATATCTTGATACTTAACCTAAATAATACCTTTAATATTTTAACTTTAGTATCAAATTACACGTTCGTCTAACGCATAATACTAATTATTATAATACAGTTTAAGACAAGAGTTGTCAACAAAAGACAATTTTTAGTATTTTGTATTAATCAAAAAGGATACTTAGCTTACACAAAGTTTAATACTATTTATTATTTAGTAGACTTCGTCTTTGTTAAGTATCCTTTATTTCTTTTTGCTAAATATACTGCCATTGGCAGCTAGGTATCAAATAATTACTTCAATTCTTCTTGTTTATTCTATTCAGTAACAGATACTGTATCTAGTATAGTCTGTAAAGAATCTGCTTCTCCCTCCAAAATTAAACTTTCAATATAGAGAGTGTTAGTACCATCTGAATATACATATACCTCTGAATAATATCCCTCTAATAATGTATCTGTTTCAAAAGAATAATGATCAAATTCTAAATCACCAACATTATATGTAGTAAACTTATACTCTTTTCCATATGTTTCTTCAACATTAATCCTATAGCCTTCTCTCATTTGTTCTTCTGTATACTGTGATTCCGTCTGTACATAATAGTATATTGACTCTATTGGATTGCCATCGTCATCATATCTTACATAATTACCATCAAGAGCATCATTTTTTTCAAAAGAACCCGGTAATATAAAGCTAATATTATCTCTTCCAACAAGTGTAGATGTTGAATCACCTGTTTCTTTTTCTCCTGTTGTTATTTCCTCTGTTGTTCTTTCTTCTGTTGTTCTTTCTTCTGTTGTCTTTTCTTCTGTTGTCTTTTCTTCTGTTGTCTTTTCTTCTGTTGTAGTCTTTTCCCTTGTTGTAGCTGTTTCCCTTTCCTTATTATTATCATTGTTATTAAGTAAAAGAACTGTAATAATAATACCTGCTATTATAATCAATACCGCTATAATAGATATTGCAATAGGTACTGCCTTACTCTTTTTGTTTGGCTCCATATTATTGCTTGGATATCCCATTCCATTTCCATTATTAATAGTAGGTATTCCGCCCTCTGAATATGACATATTATTATTCATGTTTGGCATTGTATTATTACCTGAATATGGCATACCACCATTCATCTCCGGCATTGCATTACCAGTATATGCCATTCCGTTATTGTTCGTTCCCATGTTAGAGTTCGGCACTATATTAATATTTCCTGCAAAGTTTTCACTTTGCTGTTGTCCCACCTCTAATTTCATTCCACAATTTGAACAGAATACACTATTGTCTTCATTTTTGTTTCCACAATTTGGACAAAACATTTTTTTCCTCCATTATATATTCTAATATGTACTTGAATTTCCGTACTATTTTTTGTTTCCAAATTTCATAAACAATATAAAACCCGGAATAAAGCGCCGGAAACTCTATTTCTATATATTATTGCTTCATAAATTAACATATCACTTTTTTGAATAATTGTAAATACAATTTTATGGTAAATAAAGTCATAACACATTATACAAAGACTGTATAGAAAAGTTTTTTACTCGAGTTTCCGTATTTTTTATTTTTAGTTTCAAAAAGTCTTGTTGAATCTAAAAATAAAAAATACGGAAACTCTAGAAAAGTTTATTATCATTGAAAATATATTATTACTTTGATAAAATATGATTTATATTTTAGTCAATAATAATTACAAACACATTTTATAAAAAAAGATTAGAATGCCATAATTTCTTATTATATATAGGAGGAAGTTTCAATGAATATTATAAATATAAAAGAGATTTTTAAAAACATAGATCAATTTGCAGAAAAAAAAGTAACCGTAGGTGGCTGGATTAAAAGTAATCGTGATTCTAAAACCTTTGGCTTTATCACTTTAAATGACGGTACTTTTTTTGAGCCGCTTCAGATTGTTTATAATAATAAGCTTTCTAATTTTGAGTCAATATCAAAGGCCGGCGTAGGTACGGCACTCATTATTAAAGGTACTCTTACTCTCACTCCTGATGCTAAGCAGCCCTTTGAAATACAGGCAGACGAGATAGATATTGAAGGTGCCTGTTCATCAGATTACCCACTCCAGAAAAAACGTCATTCCTTTGAATACCTTAGAACGATATCTCACTTACGTCCCAGAACCAATACCTTTCAGGCGGTTTTCAGAGTCCGTTCCATTATATCATATGCAATACACAAATTCTTTCAGGAAAGAGATTTTGTGTATGTTCATACTCCGTTAATTACAGGCAGCGACTGTGAGGGTGCAGGCGAAATGTTTCAGGTTACTACTATGGATTTAAAAAATATACCTGTTTCTGATACCGGTGACATTGATTATACAAAAGATTTTTTTAACAAGCCTACTAATCTTACTGTTAGCGGTCAGCTAAATGGTGAAACATATGCCATGGCTTTTAAAAATATATATACTTTTGGTCCAACCTTTAGAGCCGAAAACTCCAATACTACCCGCCATGCTGCCGAGTTTTGGATGATTGAGCCTGAAATTGCATTTGCAGATCTTGATGATGATATGTTTTTAGCTGAAAGCATGATTAAATATATTATTAATTATGTACTTGAAAATGCTTCTTCAGAAATGAATTTCTTTAATGATTTTATTGATAAGGAATTAATTGACCGTTTGCAGCATGTTGCAAATTCAACCTTTGGACATATAACCTACACAGAGGCAATTAAACTGTTAGAGGAGCATAACGATAAATTTGAATATAAGGTATCCTGGGGATGTGACTTACAGACTGAGCATGAACGATATTTAACTGAAGTAATTTTTAAGCGTCCTGTTTTTGTAACCGATTATCCAAAGGAAATTAAAGCATTCTATATGAAGCTTAATGATGATAATAAGACTGTTGCTGCAATGGATTGTCTTGTTCCCGGAATCGGTGAAATTATTGGTGGCAGCCAGCGTGAGGATAACTATGATATACTTCTAAACCGTATGAAGGAATATAATTTAAATCCTGATGACTATGAGTTTTATACAGACCTTAGAAAGTATGGCTCTACCCGTCATGCCGGTTTCGGACTTGGTTTTGAACGCCTGATTATGTATGTTACAGGTATGAGTAATATTAGAGATGTTATTCCTTTTCCTCGTACCGTAAATAATTGTGAATTATAAAAATATATTCTTAAAAAATCTTAACCCCAAATATAACAGGCTTGTGCTTTAGATGTTTATTCTACACAAGCCTGTATCTTTTTATTACGATTATTTATTATTTTATTACAGATATTTTCATACTCCCGCTCACTTACTAAGCCACTTTCTCATTGTATCCCGTAATCTGTCAATATCCAAAGGCTTTGCAACATGTTCATTCATTCCCACACTTTTTGCTGCTTGTATATCATCTGCAAAAGCATTTGCTGTCATTGCAACAATAGGTATTGTCTTTGAATCAGGTCTTTCTAATGCTCTGATAGCAGAAGCTGCATCATATCCGTTCATTACAGGCATTTGAATATCCATAAAAATCATATCATAATATCCCCGCTCCGAAGAATTGAATTTTTCCACTGCCTCTTTTCCATCAAAAGCCGTATCTACTGATATTCCTGTCATACCTAGTATTTCTATCGCTATTTCCCGATTCAATTCATTATCTTCTGCCAGTAAAACTCTTACTCCCGAATAGTCTATATCTTTCAGCTTTTCTAATGAGTCCGACTCCTCCTCTTCACATTCACCACCTGCTAATAATTTAAATACATTAGTAAGTCTTGACTTAAACAATGGCTTACTAATAAATGCATTAGCACCTGCTGCCCTTGCCTCAGCCTCAACACCGGACCAGTCATATGCTGAGAAAATAATAATTGGTACATCAGGGCCTACTGCATTTCTAATTGCCTTTGTAGTCTCTATTCCATCCATACCTGGCATCTTCCAGTCCAAAATAGCCGCAAAGAAATCTTCTTTATCCTCATGTGCTTTCACTACACGTTCTACTGCCTCTTCACCTGTAAGTACCCATTCCCCTTTCATACCCAAATCATTTAATATAAGGCATGTATTTTCACAGGCATCAATATCATCATCTGCTACTAATACAGATAATCCCTCAAGTACATCTATATTTTCATTTTCCTCTTCCTGAAGCTTCAGATATATCGTAACTATAAATTTTGATCCCTCTCCCAGCTTACTCTCAACCTTTATATCTCCATCCATCATATTAATAATATTCTTTGTAATCGCAAGTCCCAAGCCTGTACCCTGCTCCTTATTTACCCTTTCATCCTCTGCTCTTTCAAACGGCTCGAAAACCTTCTCTAAAAACTCCGGTGTCATACCAATACCATTATCAGCAAATATAAACTCATAACAGCCTATTCTTGTCTGCTTCGTGGATTTTTCAGTAATAGTAAAATCTATTTGTCCTTTTTCAGGAGTATATTTAACAGCATTACTCATAAGATTTACAAATATCTGCTGGATACGAAGGCTGTCACCTACAACATTCTCATGTTCAATTCCGTTAATATGTACTCTCAAATCATGTTGTTTTTCATTTACTGTAGGTCTGACTATCTCCAACAGGTTGTCAATAAGCTCAGGAAGCTTTAAATCTTCTTCTGCAAGGACCAGCTTACCGGATTCAATTTTACTCATATCAAGTATTTCATTGATAAGACCAAGTAAATGCCTGCTGGAAACAGAAATCTTATTTAAACAATCTGCAACTCTGTTACTATCCTCCAAATGCGTACCTGCAATCGCAGTCATTCCAATAATGGCATTCATAGGAGTTCTGATATCATGACTCATTCTTGACAGAAAATCGGTCTTTGCACTATTGGCATGGTTTGCAGCTGCATAAGCATCCCTGAGTGCCGCATTCGCTTGTAACATTCTGTCTGAAAATTCTGCTTCTTTTACTTTTTGTTCAGTAATATTCTTAACATACCATACTACCTTCGCTTCCTTCTCGGAATAATTATCAACCGGTACAACCTCTGTCTGCACCCACTTATATTCACCATCTACCATCCTCTGATATGTAAATGAAACAGGCTCCTTTTTCATTTCAAAAAATGCTTTTAAATTATCTGATGACAGTAAACTAACAAATTTATCTTTATATTTCTTTTTTATATGCTTTTCAGCACAGGATTTTATTACATTTCCATAATTACCATTTAATATCTGCTCATCATGCCACTCGCTTTCTATAATCTTTAAGTTGTGTATATAATTATTGTTTAAATCAATAAAACTTATTCTATAGTAAGCATCTCTCATAAGCGCAAAGGCATCTTTTGTAATTTCAGATTTTTGCTTTTGTTCAGTAATATCCTGAATCAGCATAAGAATATGATGTGCTTCTCCCTGTTCATTCGTATCCACTAATGCAATTGTAATTCTATGCCATTTTATATAACCATTCTTCCTTAAAGAATAATCATAAGAAACGCTTCGGTTCTCTGTATTTAAACTTGAACAGATATAATCTTTATCCAGCATATGTGCTAAATCTCTCTGATAATCCTTTTGTACTTCAGCATTAACCAGCGCATCCACAATTTCAGAAAATGTTCCTTTATATTCTAAATAATCTTCCTGTCCCTTTTCCAGCTGTATAACTGAATATTTATCGTCTTGTAGATCGATATAAATGCCTGCCAAATAAATATCTCTAAATAAACTAATAACTCTCTGATTTATATCATTGGATTTCTCCCGTGAATGCTTCATTGACAAAAATACTCTGATTGCCCTTGAAAGCCTTACTAATGCCTCTTTTTCTTCTTCTGTCCACTCTCTTTCGGTAACTGCCTGAAAGCTTACCATTCCCTGATAAACATCTCCATCTATAAATCCATAGCAAAGTATACTTTTACAATCATATTCAAAATTATCATCTGATGAAGGAGTATAGGCAAATGGGTTTTCTTTTCTATACATACTCAGTGCTTTTGAATATTCTATGTCCGATATATCTAAAATCAGGTTCTTTCTACTGTATGAGGTGTTATTTTCACTGACATAGGAATAGCAGAAATCATTTTTTTCATACAAATTTTCCAGAACATAAACTGCTGTTAAGTCATATTTACTTCTAACTGCCTCCAACAAGTCTTCTACAGAAGCTCTATCTATAATATCTGCATTTGCAAAAGACATTAGAAAATCATTTATTTCTTTATCTACTTTCGTTGCCATATAGTTCTCCTATTACATTTTATCAATTAATAAATAATACAATCCGGCATTTACATTTGGCTCGTTGCCTACATTATATCACGTTCATTTAAAAATTACACTTATATTCTTTTTATTGTGTTTTTAATATTGTCTTTATAATAATCTAAAAATATATATCTAATACTGGTATTATTATTTTTTTTATTATATAATTAGCACAATATAATCTGAACTTATATTATCATAATATCAGCTAATTACATATTATACATATACATTAAGGAGTGAGTTCAAATGAACATCTGTGATTTACAAAAAGAAATATTACGTTTAAAAAAGGAAAAGGATTTATGTATTTTAGCCCATAGTTATCAGGCGAAAGAGATTCTTGAGGTTGCTGATTACACCGGTGATTCATTTCAGCTTAGCGTCATGGCTACTAAGGCACCACAAAAGAACGTTCTGATGTGTGGTGTACGCTTTATGGCTGAAACGGTTAAAATTCTATCACCTGAAAAAACTGTATATTTATCTAATCCTGTTGCCGGATGTCCTATGGCTGAACAAATGGATAAGACACTTATTGAGAGTGTAAAGGCTGCTAATCCGGACTATACTGTAGTAGCTTATATTAATACCACCTCAGAATTAAAGACTGTATGTGATGTGTGCGTCACTTCTTCCTCAGCAGTCAAAATTGTAAAAAAATTACCTTCAGATAATATTTTATTCATTCCTGATTGTAATCTTGGTTCATTTGTAGCAAAGCAGGTTCCCGAAAAGAATATTAAGCTTTTACAGGGCGGATGTCCAATTCATGTAAGAGTTTCTGCAAAGGATGTAGAAAAGACAAGAGCATTATATCCTAATGCAAAGCTGTTAGTTCATCCCGAATGTACTCCCGATGTCGTTGAAAAAGCTGATTTTATCGGTTCTACCTCCGCAATTATGGACTATGCCGTCAAATCTGATGAAAAAGAATTTATTATAGGTACAGAGATAAGTATTGCAGAGCATTTATCATTTGCCTGCCCTGATAAAAGATTCTATCCATTATCTAAAGACCTTATTTGCTCTAATATGAAATCCACTACTCTTATGGATGTTTACCATTCCGTATGCGGAAATGGTGGTGAGGAAATCACTTTAGATGATGATACTATGAGCAAAGCCAGAAAATGTATTGACCGTATGATTGAGCTGGGCTAAAGGAGGTTTTTCTTTTGACTGATAAAAAGGCTATGATTGCCATGAGCGGTGGCGTAGATTCCAGCGTAGCTGCCTTTCTTACTAAAGAAGCCGGCTATAGCTGCATTGGTGCTACCATGAAGCTTTTTGCAAATGATGATATAGGTGTTTGCAGAGAACATTCCTGTTGTTCTCTTGATGATGTAGAGGATGCCAGAAGTGTTGCCAGAAGTATGAATATACCTTACTATGTTTTCAACTATTCAGAACGTTTTACAGAGCTTGTGATGGACAAATTTGTCGAAGCCTATGAGAATGGCATGACTCCAAATCCATGTATTGACTGTAACAGATACATGAAATTTGAAAAGCTATACTCACAGGCAAAAGAGTTGTACTGCGACTATGTAGTAACAGGTCATTATGCAAGAATTGAATTTGATGATAACTGCAACAGATATATATTGAAAAAAGCTATAGATTTATCAAAAGACCAAAGCTATGTATTGTATTCCATGACACAGGACCAGCTTGCCCACACTCTGTTTCCTCTTGGTGGTATGGAGAAAACCAAAACAAGGCAAATAGCAGAGGAAAACGGCTTTATTAACGCCAAAAAGCATGACAGTCAGGATATCTGCTTTGTTCAAAACGGCTCTTATGCCGAATTTATTGAACAATATACAAACAAAAAATATCCTGAGGGTAATTTTGTGGATATGCAGGGTAATATTCTTGGAAAGCATAAAGGTATTATAAGATATACTGTTGGTCAGAGAAAAGGATTGGGACTTTCTTTAAAAGAACCTATGTATGTTGCTAAGATAGATGTTGAAAATAATACTGTCGTTTTAGCAAAAGATGCTGAACTTTATTCCACTTCTCTTATTGCTAATAATATTAATCTCATATCTGTTGATAGAATTAATGAACCTATGCATCTTAAAGCAAAGGTAAGATATAGGCATACAGAACAGCCTGCTACTGTTACCCAGATAGATGAGGATACTGTTTCTATAGTATTTGATGAACCACAACGCGCTATCACAAAGGGACAGGCAGTTGTGCTATATGATGGTGATGTAGTTATTGGTGGCGGCACTATTATAAAAGTATAGTAATAATTGAGTTTTGTATTTTTATTTTGAAAATCATGAACCTCAAAATAAAAATACCGAAACTCAAAATAGTAATAAATTGGCTTTCTCCCACCTAACCAAAAAGCCTTATTATTCTGCAAACTTCTAATATTCCTCAGCTATATCTTCTTCATGTTCACTGATATCATTTACCGGCTTTTGTAACCCCTCAATTTTTAAATCATGCTTTTCTGCATAATCCCAAAGCGCTGCATGAATAGCTTCTTCTGCTAATAACGAACAATGAACTTTTACCGGAGGAAGTCCGTCTAACGCCTCCATAACAGCCTTATTTGTTACCTTTAGTGCTTCTTCTACAGTTTTACCCTTTACAAGTTCTGTTGCCATACTGCTTGTTGCAACAGCAGCACCACATCCAAAAGTCTTAAATTTTGCCTCCTGTATAATTCCATTGTCATCAATATCAAGATACATACGCATTATATCGCCGCACTTTGCATTACCAACAGTACCAACTCCGCTTGGATTTTCTATTTCACCGACATTTCTGGGATTGCTAAAATGGTCTATTACCTTTTCGCTATACATATTTCCACCAACCTTTACTTTATATTTTTTTACACTTTTGTCTGATAATAATTCCTGTGATTATTTCTGCATATATCAGATATTTTTACCTGACATACTACTTTCACTATTTTATACCCCATCGTGGTTTTTGTCTATTTCTGTTTTTTAATAAAATCTTCATATAATGGTGACATACTGCGAAGTCTTTCAATAATTTCCTTCAACCTGTCCACCGTAAAATCAATATCCTCTTTCTTAATCTGATCTGACAATGTAAGTCTGAGTGAGCCATGAGCTATTTCATGAGGAAGACCTATTGCCAATAATACATGTGATGGGTCTAATGAGCCTGATGTACATGCAGAGCCACTTGAACCACATATTCCGTTCTGGTCTAATAATATGAGCAGTGACTCTCCTTCAATAAACCTAAAGCAAAAGTTTGCATTGTTTGGAAGTCTCTTTTCCTTATCACCATTAAGCCTGGTATATGGAATTTCTTCCATAACGCGTTTTATCAGATAATCCCTAAGCTCTGTTTCATATTTGATACGGGCTTCCATATTTTCCAATGCCAGTTTTGCAGCCACACCAAAGCCTACAATACCCGGTACATTATGTGTACCCGCCCTGCGCTGTCTTTCCTGAGCTCCGCCATGTATAAAAGAACGTATTTTAACGCCTTTCCGTATATACATAAGTCCGATTCCTTTTGGTCCGTTAATTTTATGACCACTGGCACTCAGCATATCTATATTCATTTTATCTACATCTATTTTTATATGACCAAATGCCTGAACTGCATCTGTGTGGAACAAAACACCATGAGACTTTGCTATTTTTCCGATTTCTTCAATCGGCTCAATAGTTCCGATTTCATTATTGGCTGCCATAATACTTATAAGTATGGTATCCTCTCTTATTGCTTTTTCCAATTCGTTTGGATTTATCAGACCATTTTCATCTACATCCAGATAAGTAACCTCATATCCTTTTTTCTCAAGATATTCACAGGTATGAAGTACGGCATGATGTTCTATCTTTGTAGTAATAATATGTTTTCCCTTTGAGGCATATGCCTCTGCTGTAGCTTTAATTGCCCAGTTATCAGACTCACTTCCGCCACCTGTAAAATATATTTCCTCCGGTTTTGCACCTATAATACCTGCTAAGGTTTCACGCGCAGAAGCTACTGCCTTTCCCGATTCATTAGCAAAGCTGTATATAGCTGAAGGGTTTCCATAATATTCTGTAAAGTATGGAAGCATTGCATCTACTACCTCTTTTGAAACCGCTGTAGTTGCTGCATTATCCAAATATATTAATTTACTCATAAATTAACTGTCCTTTCTGTATTTATCACATTATCCTATAAACAACATAATTTGAAACAGAATATAATGCCTGAATGCATATCTCATAAATGCAGCCATCAAAGCTGCATCTAAATCTGAAAAACTGTACTGTTAAAGTCCTAGTACAAAATTAAGTCCTAGTAATTGAGTAAAAATGTACTGTTTCTATATTTTCCTGTCTTTAGTTTCCGTATTTTTATTTGTAATTTATAAAGTTATAAACCTAAAATAAAAATATGTAGGCTAAAATTCCTAGTATATTGCTCGGATAAATATATTATAGTATAATATTTCCTATTGTCAAGGTAGGATATAAAAAAATATGTCCATATATTTATTTGTATTACTTTTATATATTATTCCCGAGTTTCTAATTTTCATTTTTTGTTTCAGAAGGTCTTGTTATATTGTCTGTTAGAGTTTCCGTATTTTTTATTTTTAGCTTCAAAAAGTCTTGTTGTCAAAGGCAACATAGACATATTGCACAGAGCTTGTATCGACACATTTACTTATCAATACAATCTCTGTGCAATATATCTACATAATTTTAATCCTGTAAGCTATATGACTTTAAAGTAATATATAAACTAAAGTTATTATTCACTCCACTATTTAACTGAATTAAATAACGGTGTGGAAAGATATCTGTCTCCTGAGTCCGGTAGCAAAACTACAATATTTTTCCCTTTATTTTCCGGTCTGTTTGCTAATATAGTGGCTGCTTTAAGTGCTGCTCCTGAAGATATTCCTACTAAAATTCCCTCACTTACTGCAAATTTCTTTCCCTCTGCAAATGCATCATCATTTTCAATGGCAAGTATTTCATCATAAATACCTGTATTTAATACTTCAGGCACAAAGCCTGCTCCAATACCCTGAATCTTATGAGGACCTGCCGTTCCCTTTGAAAGTACCGGTGATGAAGCCGGTTCTACAGCTACTACCTTTATATCGGGATTCTGTGATTTTAAGTATTCACCAACACCTGTAATTGTTCCACCTGTACCAACACCGGCTACAAAAATATCTACCTTTCCGTCTGTCTGCTCCCAAATCTCAGGACCTGTTGTAGCTCTATGCACTTCCGGATTTGCCTTATTTGCAAACTGCCCTAAAATAACTGAACCTTCAATAGTATCTTTTAGCTCTTCTGCCTTTGCAATAGCACCCTTCATGCCCTTTGCACCCTCTGTAAGTACAAGCTCTGCTCCATACGCAGCCAAAAGATTTCTTCTTTCAACACTCATTGTATCCGGCAAAGTAAGAATTGCCTTGTAACCCTTAGCCGCAGCTACTGCTGCAAGACCTATTCCTGTATTTCCTGATGTAGGCTCTATAATAGTCGCTCCCGGCTTTAATATACCTTTCTTCTCTGCATCTTCAATCATTGCTAATGCAATACGGTCTTTAACCGAACCCGCCGGATTTAGATACTCAAGCTTTGCCAGTATAGTAGCATTTGTTGCCTCTGCCTTGGCAGCATAACGGCTTATCTTTAGTAATGGTGTTCCTCCGATTAATTCTAATGCGCTTTCTTTAATTTTACTCATATAAAATTCCTCCTGATTATATTTTTATTTAGTTAACTTCTTATAAATATTCTTGAGTTTTCTCCAAATGCTTTCTAATATCTTGTGGTGTAACGGGGATTTCCGTATCCAAAAAAAGATATTCTAAATGCACTTTTTTGTGTTTGTTTTTCTTTGATACCATATTTACCTCCGTTCTTCAACATAAACATAATTCCGAAACGGGATAATTATATCTGATATGTAGCTTATTGACTACATACACATTATATCATTCTTATCTTTTTTGTGTTAATATGTAAAAAATACTATTTGCTATAGGTTTTACCTATAACAAATAGCTTGCACTTACAGGAGTGCCTTATCCTTAAATTTACTTATTTCCTCCAGATATTTAATGCCTAACGGACTTACTGCCGTACCTTTTCGCTTAAGATATCCGACTGACATAATCTCATCTGACTTTAACTTTACTGCTACATATTCAGAACCATTTAAGTTTTCACATATTATACCTGAACATAAGGTATAACCGTTCAGACCTACCATCAGATTCAGCATGGTCGCTCTGTCATTTGCTCTGATAATTCTTTTATAGTTATATGTACTTAAAACTTCCTCCGCAAAGTAAAACGAATTATAATTCCCCTGTTCAAACGCAAGACATGGATATTCATCAAGTTCCTCAAGAGAAATTTCTTTTTTCTTAGCTAAAGGATGACCTTTCCACATATATACATAGATACCACATTTTAAAATTTCATTAAATTCCAACTCGTATTCATTAAATAACTTATTTAATACCTTGTAGTTAAAATCATTTATAAATAAAATACCAATCTCACTTTTAAAATTTTTCACATCTTCAATTACTTCATATGTTTTTGTTTCATGTACTGCAAATTCATATTCATCCATACCAAACTGATTAACCATTTCCACAAATGCGTTTACCGCAAATGCGTAGTGCTGCATTGACACACTAAATTTCTTTTTAGTAGTTTCTTTTTTTATGTATTTATACTCTATAAGCTCATACTGCTCTACTACCTGTCTGGCATAGCCTATAAACTCTTCTCCCTCCGGCGTAACGGTAATACCTCTGTTTGTACGTCTGAACAGCTGAGTACCTGTCTCCTCCTCTAATTCCCTTATAGCTGTTGAAAGACTGGGTTGGGAAATAAACAATTCTCTTGCTGCCTCATTTAAAGAATTGGAATTTGCTACTGTAATTGCATATCTTAACTGTGTAAGTGTCATTTTCCATTTTCCTTTCTATTTACTCTTATATCTGAAAGCCTTGTATATCATTAATAATTTCTTTTATTTTTTCTGTAATAGCTTCTGCAAAAGCTTTATGCCCTGCTTCATCCATATGCTCTCTGTCCTCAGCACTTGGGGATGCATAATCTGATGCTGCTAAAAAATATGTATTTCTTTTTTTCGCCACTTCCCTGTACACTTCCTCTAATTTCTTCGAGGTTTCGACTGATTTTTCGTCAAACTCAGGGTCAAATCCGTCCTCCCATACTCCATCACCCAGCCTTATCGGAGAAACTACAAGCACTTTTGAATCTTTATTAATATTATAAATATAATCCAGTATCCTTTCAATACCTTTACCGATAACTCTTGCATTTGCATCATATACAGCCTTACAATCGTTTGTCCCAAGCATTATCACAACAATATCTACAGGTCTGTGAGTTTCAAGTAATACCGAAATAAGCTTACTGCCGTTTCTTCCTACTCTTAACGGGTCATCAAATATTGTTGTTCTCCCGCATAAGCCCTCCTCTACTACTCTGTAATTATATTTCTTTATATTTTCATCTAAAATACTTGTCCATCTGATTCCCCAAGGATATCTGTCATTTGCAGCAGGTATCAGTCCATAAGTGTTTGAATCACCAAAACATAATATCTGTTTCATATTATCACCTATTCCTATTATTTTAATAGGAATACTATAGTTTAATTTATATGAATTTGTCAAGTGTTTTTTTGTTATTGTGTTTCTTTTTGACTTGTGTTATAATAATTTGCGTTGGGAATGAGGTTCTCCCATGGGTATAAATCCCTAAACCGCATTTAATGCTGATGACTTCTGCGAAATTATTACGCAGGAATTGTCAGCTTTTTTATTTCTGCGATTTAGGAGGTTTATATGTTAACTAGTATTGCAATGATTTTATTATTAGGATTATTAGTGGGTTGGATTTTTTCAAAATGCAGATTGCCAAGTTTACTCGGAATGATTATTGTAGGGATTATTCTCAGCCCGTATGCATTGAATTTAATTGATGAATCAATACTTATGATTTCTGGAGATTTGAGGCAGATTGCTTTGGTAATAATCCTTACAAGAGCCGGGCTGTCCCTTGACATTACAGATTTAAAAAAAGTTGGCAGACCAGCAGTTTTTATGTGTTTTCTTCCTGCGTGTATAGAAATATTAGGGACGGTTGTTTTAGCACCAATTTTGCTTAAAGTATCTGTGTTAGAAGCGGCTATTATGGGGAGTGTAATTGCTGCTGTGTCTCCTGCTGTTGTTGTACCAAGAATGATTCGATTGATTGATGAAGGGTATGGAAAAAATAAAAGTATTCCACAACTGATTCTGGCAGGTGCTTCTGTAGATGATGTGTTTGTTATCGTAGTATTTACATCATTCACTGTGTTAGCATCTACGGGTAAAATGTCTATATCAAGTTTTATCCAGATTCCAATATCTATTGTTTTGGGTATAATTCTCGGAAGTGGTGTAGGAATATTATTGGTTTTATTCTTCAAGAAGAATCATATGAGAGATTCGGTGAAAATGCTGATAATACTTAGTATTTCTTTTTTGCTTTTGGAAGTGCAAAATAGATTAGAAGGAAGTATCCCGATTTCCGGTTTACTTGCTATTATGAGTATTGGTATTATGTTGAAACAAAAACATGATGTCTTAGCTTCACGATTATCTGCAAAATATAATAAACTGTGGATTGGGGCAGAAATATTTCTATTTGTGTTAGTTGGTACAACTGTTAATCTGAAATATGCTAAATCAGCAGGTATATTTGCTGTATTGCTTATTATTGGAGCATTAATATTTAGAATGAGTGGTGTGGCGTTATCGTTAGTAAAGACAGATTTATCAAAAAAAGAAAGACTCTTCTGCATGGTAGCTTACACTCCAAAAGCAACAGTCCAAGCGGCTATTGGTGCAATACCATTGTCAATGGGATTAGATTGTGGAAATATAGTTGTAACAGTTGCGGTGTTATCAATTTTGATTACAGCTCCGTTTGGTGCAGTGTGTGTAGATAATTTATATAAGCGATTATTGGATAAGTAACTGACAAAAGATTCTATAGCATTTCTACAAATTCCGGTTTATCAGATTGATAACCCAAAAGTTTTAAAGAGGTGATTTTGGAATAAGACCGTAATGTTCTTTAATTGAATGTGTTTTTTCTTTCAATACAAAATTCAGAGAATATTTTTCACATCAAACAGGAATACACAATTTCAAATTAAAGCTTTCTTCTACTCTTTGGAAAATAGCACAGAGTTTTTTACAACTCTGTGCTATTTTAGTTTTTTCCTATCTTTACAGCCTCGTGTATAGAGTTGTTTTACAACTCTGTGCTATTTCATATTATTAACGGTTTTATATTTGTAAATCATTTCTGCATGATTCTGTTCCTCTACCTGGATATCTGCTAACAGCTTTCTGATTTCAGAATTTCCAAACGTAAATACATTTGTATTATATTCAGATGATACAAGTTTTTCAGTACCTATACAATCTGTAGCAAGATAACAATCATACTTTTTATCCTCTGAATTTGTCATTGCGTCATAAGTCATTTTAGGCGAGTAATTCTTTCCCTGACTATCATTACAGTCGCAAGAAGGTACACATCCTGAAAGCACCTGATTTAAGGAGTTGTAATGCTTTTCTTCATCCTTTGCCAAATTTGTGAAAAGGTTCTTAAGTTCAGGATCCTTTGCTTCTTTGGAATACTTTTTGTATTTTTCCATACAAACCTGTTCCTGAGTTTTAAGTTCATTGATTGCATTAGTTTCTTTTTCTGTTAAAATCATAATTCATACCTCTTATAAAATTTTTATATACATATTATTTACCAAAGTATAAGAAGTATACTAATAATTTTTCTATTATTTATAGAGCAATTCTTGAGTTTCCGTATTTTTTATTTTTAGCTTCAAAAAGTCTTGTTGCCAAAGTCAACATAGACATCTTGCACAAAAAATTGCAGATGAAAGTGAACTTTCATCTGTAACTTTTTGTGCAAGATGCTTACATCATTATGATGATGTAAGCTTTTTGAAGCTAAAAATAAAAAATACGGAAACTCTAATAGAGCAATCAATTATGATAGTCAAATCCTCCCGCAGCAAGCTATGAGGCGTCAGGCTTGTAGTGTAACCAAGCCATGTGGTATTTTCTCCTCACAGCAGCCGCCGTGGTCAATCAGGCTTGACTTTGGCTTGTTGCTTGCGGTAATAAATCAGCTACAAACTTATATGTTACTATATAGTAATAATAACATTATTCATGAATATAAAACTCACTGCTGTGCTGATATATAACATACTTAATTCTGTATATTTTGAAAAACATAATACCCATATATCTGTTTTCTCTCATAACCGTTCTCCATATACTCCGAAGCAATTTTTCTCGCATACGAATCTGACAGCCCTGAATATTCAGTCTGTTGATATATATAAAAAAATTCTGTACGAATTAAAGCCGTGTCATATTCCATGTAATTCATATAATCATTAAAAATAATATTTCCAACGGAAAGCCCGTAACCCCTTTCATTATAACATATATCTTTTGGATGTACCTTCAAAGCAATGCCTATATAACATTCCGGCTGTACCACTCCTGTTGTATCAAGCATTACCTTTTCCTCTGTGGATACCCCCTGTACTGCTTCAATAACCGCATCATCAGAATATATATATGGTTTTGCCACAAAATATTCCCGACAAAAGAAAGCGAACATAATAATATATCCTGCCAAAGTAATCAAACCTATAGTTTTGTGATGATGAAATAATATCTCTATTCCTATTGCAGTAAATGCAAGCAGGAAAAAGTATAAAATCGTATAATTATAAGTGGTGGCATTCCTTATGAAAAGAAGAGGACAAAATGCACAGGCAAGCAATCCAATAAATCTTAAATTTTTCTTTTTATTAATAAAAAATACAACCACACCTGCCAGTATAAACACCCACGAAAGCTGATACACGGTTCCAAAATTCATACTCCCTGAAAAATCATAGCCGGGGTCAGTAACCAGCATATACTTTAAATTATACAAATTATTAGTTGAAAATCCCAAATCGCTAATACGACTGCTCGATACTCCTGCAATCGTAATATAACTGCTCTTGATTTCAGGAATTATATTAAACAGTGTAAGAACATATAAGGCAAGTGGCAAATCCATAACTGCTGCAACTATTGCTGTCTTATACAAATTTTTTTTACGATTCACTATAAACTGATACAGCAGAAACAACGGTGCTATAAGCACTCCTATAATATAGGAATACCCAAGTAATCCGATACATACTCCGAGCCCAATATAACAGCTTGTCTTTTCTGTTTCCAAACACTTTTCCGAAAAATACATACAAAGTACAAAAACAGGTATAATCAGATCACAATCAAAAGAAATATCTCCCATCATAAAGAAATAAGGACATATTATGTACAAAAAATAAAATATCATCTCTGTCCTTTTTGAAAAGAATTTTCGTATAACCTTTCCCCCATAAATAAATGTAATAATTTCACCTGCAAGCTTAATTAATCTGCATTTTCCCACACTAAATCCTATTATCTTTGTCAGAAACGCACCAAGATATATATACAATGCACTTTGTCCACTTGTATAATTTGCAAAATACACCGGAAATGGATTATTATATCTGTCTACACCATAATTGGAAATACAAAAAATGTTGTAATCGATTGCAGCTTCATCAAAATTAACTCCATGAAGCTGGAAAAGAATATGATGAATACGCGATAAGAGAAGACACAGGAGAAATATTAATATAACTTTATTATTCTTCAGATATTTACTGATCCCTAACCTTCCTTTTTCAATAGATTTTTGAATCATAATATACAATATCACTCCTTCTTTTTTAACAAATCAAATAGTTAAAATATTTTTTTCATGTTCTCATCACTGGTCTCTCTGGCAACATAATGAGGTCTGTGCTTGGATTCCTGATAAATCTTTGAAATATAATGTCCTATAATACCAAGGCACAATAGCTGTAATCCGTTAAATAATATAATAATACCTATTAACAGACCAAACTCATATAGAGAAACTGATCCTGTAAGATTAATTATGATTATAGCCGCAATAAGGACAATCGAATTTATCACAAAAATAATTCCCATACCAAAAATCAGATTCAGTGGTGCAGAAGAAAAATTAAAAATTCCGTCCAGCGAATACCTAAACAATGACCTGAAATTCCACTTTGTTGTACCTGCGGCACGCTCTACACTCTCGTATTCATACCAGCAGTTCCGAAATCCAATCCATTCAAAAATCCCTTTGGAAAATCTGTTACTTTCCTTCATTTCTATAATTACCTGCACTATTTCACGCTTCATAAGCCTAAAGTCCCTTGCACCCTCCATAATATCTTCCGGTAACGACTTATTTATAATTTTGTAAAACATTTTTGCAAAACAGGAGTGTATAACGTGCCTTCCTTCTTTATGTACTCTTCTGGCAGCCACACTGTCATAATCGCCGCCTTCCAAAATATTTACCATTTCAGGCAGTAGCGATGGCGGGTCTTGCATATCTGCATCCAATACAGCTACATAATCACCCGTTGCATTACAGAATCCTGCATACATTGCTGCTTCCTTGCCAAAATTTCTTGAAAAAGAAATATATTCTACCCTGTCATCATCCATTGCAAGCTCTTTTATAAATTTCAGCGTCCTGTCCTTAGAACCGTCATCGATAAAAAGCAGCTCTGTTTCATACTGCACATTTTCTCTGATTTCCAGTTTCTTTGCTACTGCACAAAGTTCCTTATACAATAGATGAATCATTTCTTCTTCATTATAACACGGAATAATCAGTGTGATTTTTTTCATTTATTTTTCTCCTAAAAGCATATATAATTTAAATTCGGATGGAATTTTCATTTATTATAAACACTGCCACAGAAAATATCGAAAATAAGCTATTTTCTGTGGCAATTTATCTTTATCTATCTTTTATCGGATATCAAAATAGATTTCAATATTCTTTTTTCTTTCTATAAAGCATTCCCCCCACCATCATCAATGTGCCGGATACTGACTCCAATACAAGAAAATACATAAGATTTGTTTCATCACCTGTTTTTGGTGGATTAACTGTCATATCAGGTTCAGGTGTTGTATTAGGTTCAGGTGTTGTATCAGGTTCAGGTGTTGCATCAGGTTCTGTCGTTTTCTCCGGCTCAGGCTTAATAATCCTTACCTCCTTATATGCACTTCTTCCTTCATATTCTGTTCCGCTTTTTCCTGTTGAGATAATAATAACACTATCCAGTTTACAATCCTTGTCTACGGTCAATCTACCATCAGCGTCAATAGATACTTTATCAGGATTATCCTTCAATGAATATGTAACATTTGGCTCTACATTATTATTCTCAAAATCTACCGTATTATAATCAACATTGCTGTCTCCTGTATGTACCTCATCCGGGCCTATAATCCTAAGCTCTAATTCATTGTTCACAGTAATTTTCTTATAATCACCGACTCCGATTACATTTACTGCTCTGATATAAACATCCTTTGAGGTATATCCGGTAAGTATGGAATAACTGCAATATGATGTAGTATATGGTATAACGTAATTATCACCAAGATCTTTATACTCTAATTCACTCAAATCCAGAAAATCAGCCTCTGTTACTTTTTGACCTTTAGGTACAACCGCAATCTGATATCCTATAATTTCTGCTCCATTATCTTCAGGTTCAGACCAGGTCAATGTCACAGCATTCTTTGTAGAATATTCTTCATTTTCTGTCATCACCATACCCGGCTTCTTGGCAAATTTCATATTCGTCAATTCATTATAATACAATGCATCTATAGAAGAATATGGAATAACATGCCACAAAAACTCATTAGAAAGAGTATAACCCGGAATAATCTGAAATTTTTGATAACCCCATAGCTTTTGCTCTCCCTTATACAACATAGTACCTTCAGACTGCATATATGATTTCACACTCCATATCCATATATTTTTATTCGCAGCTGCATAATAATAATTAGAAATTATATTATCCTTACCCAGATTCTGATTCAACAATTGCAATGGTATTCTAATTTCATCAGAATCCACAACTACTGGCAATTCTGACATTGTGTGAGAACTTTCTTCTATATTCAATTCACTATGTTTTTTGGAAATCATTACTTTACTTATAAGTTCTTCACCAAAACTATCAATAAGACCGTCATTCTCCCTAAGATAAGACATTATCTCAGATATCTCATCTAATACTTGCTCCTTTATATAATATCCTTTAATTCCTGTCTTTATACCCAACTCCGAAGCAATATCCATCAGAACATCAGGTTTATTATAAAAAGAAAAACTGTCATTTTCAAAAATGTAATCATCAAAAGTAGCCCTAAAGCCGATAAGATCCTTCAACTCACCAGACAAACCAGATAAATCTGTTACATCATTGTTTAACAAATCTATAATTTCATCCAATATAGTTATGACATCGTCTAATGTATAGGATTTGCTCTTATCAGTGTTCTCAAATTCTCCTGAATATAAATCCTCATCTAAAATAGAACTAAATCCACTATAGTATATAAAGTCCTCCATTGCCTCCAGATATTCTTTATATTTATTCAGTTTTTCCTTCAACTCCACACCTGAATTACTTATATTCAGGGAAATCGAAGGTAGGGACAATGAATGTGCATTATAATAATAGCTATTCCAAAAATCCTCCTCTGTATCACTCAGATCCCCTATGATATAATATGTTAATGAAATATCTGTACCTTCTTTTGCATAAACATATTGCTTATCTAAAGATAGAAATTCATACTCCATATCATATTTTAAAAATCCATTTTTTACAGCCGAGATCCAAGTATACTTTGCATTATCAAATAATTCATCACTCCCATAATCCTTTTTTTCATAGCCTAAGCTTTTAAGAAGCTTCAGAAATCCTTCTTCATCTTGTGTTTCTGTTTCGCTATTGCACAAAAACAAAAAATGATATATTGCATCATCCATAGTAGTTATTGCACCATCAGGGAAAATCCCAGAGTTAATGTTGTAACTCTCCGTTATTGTAATATTCTTCAAACCATCATACCATACACGATTATTATCTATGTAAATGGAATTCATCTCCCTAAGATTCGTATTATTATAATTTGGTAATGCAATACTTCCTCTTAAATCTCCTATTTTATCAGCATCTATATATAAGTTGCCTTTATACATTTTAAGGTAATCATAAGTATTCTCCTCGTGGTAGTCTGTCATATCCTCAATTCTGCTGTATCCTAAAACCAAACCTATCTGACCACTATAGGTATCCATATATAAGTCAGTCATATTATAACCTGATAAAATCTCAGTACCTGTTTTGCCATTTCCGTCAGTCAATGTAAGTCTTATATATAATTTTCCATTCATGTTTTCAGAAAGCAGAAAAGAGTAAACCGTCTCCGCACTGACATTCTCTTCTCCGAGTTTATCTATCATATAATTCTTAAAATCAGGATGTAACCCCCATATTCCATGCTCATCCGGATGGCTATTCTGAATAGGACGTGATCCAGTATCACTGAAAACAACATTTTGCCAATCGTTAAAAGCAAGCTTATTTCCATCATTATCATAGAAAACTGGCAACAGCATAACTACATTAATATCATTACTATAAAATGATGATGTACCATACATTTTATCATATACATAAGAAAAGATTTTCTTTTCCTGTCCATTCTCGTCTAACAGAAACACATCACCATTCATCTGCAAATTAGTTCTATCTTCCATATCAAATCCATTTATATTACCTATTTGGAAATACTTTGTCGAAAATCCAATAGAAGGAATAGATGACGAATATGGAGTGTCATAATAATAGATACCAATACTCTTATTCATATCATAGACATAGAAGTCCCTGCTTTCATCGGCTGCTGTTGCTAAAACAGGAGTAAACATACTGCACAAAATTGTCAAAACCAATAAAAGGCTGAGACTACGTCTGATATCCTCACATATACTATTCTTCTTTTTCATAATTAGGTTCTCCTTTCTCTCACTCTTTTAATAACAGTATATTCATACTATTATCACTACATACAATAAATCCATGCAATATGAGTATCAAGGCTTTATAATAGCAGTTAATATAATAACAAATATACCTAAAAACTGACCTATCAGAAAAATTAAAAAGAAACTTACTAACTGCTTATATCATCCACATATTATTCAAGCACTATTTCAATTTGGAATTGAAAACTAATCTGCCATAATTATAATATAAATACCCTTAAAAATCAATATAATTTACATTCTTGAGTTTCCCTTAATAGTCATTATATACAATATTCCGGTGATGACCTATTAATTATTCTTCAGATTTTATAAATTCCATTTTCTTTAGTTCCTCTATCCGCTCTATGGCATAAACAATAGCCTTGGTTACAATATCTAAACATTCAAACCATGTATTAAACGATTCTATTATTATAGACCTTCAATTTCTTAGGTTTTTCCCGTCTTCAAGCACCTTTATTTCACAACCGCAATAGTAGCCATTCGGAAAAATTCAAAAAATACATTTGTAATAATACATAAAAAGAGCTTCCCGATTTCTCGGGAAGCCCATAAAATCTAACTTTTCATAAATACTATCAACGATTATTCGATAATAGTAGCAACCTTACCAGAACCTACTGTTCTACCACCTTCACGAATAGCAAAGCCAAGACCCTGCTCCATAGCGATTGGATGAATAAGTTCGATAGTCATTTCTACGTTATCACCTGGCATACACATTTCTGTACCTGCTGGTAATTCACAAACACCTGTTACGTCTGTTGTTCTGAAGTAGAACTGTGGTCTATAGTTGTTGAAGAAAGGAGTATGACGTCCACCTTCATCCTTTGTTAAAACGTAAACCTGAGCTGTAAATTTCTTATGACATGTTACTGAACCCGGTTTAGCAACAACCTGTCCTCTTTCGATATCTGTTCTCTGAACACCACGAAGAAGAGCACCGATGTTATCACCAGCCTGAGCTTCATCAAGAAGCTTTCTGAACATTTCGATACCTGTTACAACAGTCTTACGAGTTTCTTCCTTAACACCAAGGATTTCAACTTCGTCATTGATGTGTAATGTACCTCTTTCTACTCTACCTGTTGCAACTGTACCACGACCTGTGATTGTGAATACGTCTTCAACTGGCATTAAGAAAGGCTTATCTGTATCTCTTTCTGGATCTGGAATCCATGAATCAACTGCTTCAAATAACTCAAGAATCTTGTCGCCCCATTCACTTGATGGATCTTCAAGAGCCTTAAGAGCTGAACCCTGGATAATAGGTGTATCATCGCCTGGGAATTCATATTCATTTAATAATTCTCTGATATCCATTTCTACTAATTCAAGAAGTTCTGGATCATCAACCATATCACACTTGTTCATGAATACTACGATGTAAGGTACACCAACCTGTCTTGAAAGAAGGATGTGTTCCTTTGTCTGAGCCATAACACCATCAGTAGCAGCAACAACGAGGATAGCACCATCCATCTGTGCAGCACCTGTGATCATGTTCTTAACGTAGTCAGCATGACCTGGACAGTCAACGTGAGCATAGTGTCTGTTTTCTGTTTCGTATTCAACGTGAGCTGTAGAGATTGTAATACCTCTTTCTCTTTCTTCTGGAGCCTTATCAATGTTTTCAAAGGCAACAGCTTCACCAGTACCTAATCTCTCATGAAGAGTCTTAGTAATAGCAGCTGTTAATGTTGTTTTACCATGGTCAACGTGACCGATTGTTCCGATATTACAGTGTGGTTTGTTTCTTTCAAACTTAGCCTTAGCCATTTTTGTAATTCCTCCTTAAAATCCTAAATAATTTTATTATTTCAGCCTAAAGGCAGAATTCCACCTTTAGCTATATAACGGCTATAAATGATTATATTTCATAATATAAAGATTTTCAAGCCTATTTTTTATTTTAATGTATGATTTTACCATATTTTTAGCGAAATCATAGACATTATCACTTTTCAAGCTGTTTTAAAGCTTATTTGCTTCTTGCAGCAACAACCTTTTCCTGAACTGACTTTGGAACCTGCTCATATTTCTCAAAGAACATTGAGTAGTTACCACGTCCCTGTGTCTTAGAACGAAGGTCTGTTGAGTAACCGAACATCTCAGATAATGGAACGTATCCGCGAATCATCTTACCGCCACCGATATCTTCCATACCTTCGATACGGCCACGACGTGAATTGATATCACCGATAACATCACCCATGTAATCTTCAGGAGTTGTTACTTCAACCTTCATGATTGGCTCTAATAATACAGCTCCACCCTTGTTCATAGCATCCTTGAATGCCATAGAACCAGCGATGTGGAATGCCATTTCAGAAGAGTCAACTTCATGATATGAACCATCATATACAGTAGCCTTAACACCAAGAACCGGGAAGCCTGCTAAGATACCAGCCTGAGCTGCTTCTTCAATACCTTCGCCAACTGCCGGGATATATTCCTTAGGAATAGCACCACCAACAACTTCTGATACGAATTCAAATGTCTTTTCAGCATTTGCATCCATAGGCTCAAATCTAACCTTACAATGACCGTACTGACCACGACCACCTGACTGTTTAGCATACTTGCTGTCAACATCAACAGCCTTTGTAAATGTTTCCTTGTAAGCAACCTGTGGAGCACCTACATTAGCTTCTACCTTAAATTCACGAAGAAGTCTGTCTACGATAATTTCAAGATGAAGCTCACCCATACCTGCGATAATTGTCTGACCGGTTTCCTGATCTGTATGAGCTCTGAATGTAGGATCTTCTTCAGCAAGTTTTGCTAAAGCTTCACCCATCTTACCCTGAGCATCCTTTGTCTTAGGCTCAATAGCAAGCTCAATAACAGGCTCTGGGAATTCCATTGATTCAAGTATAACAGGATGCTGTTCATCACAGATTGTATCACCTGTTGTTGTTACCTTGAAACCAACTGCTGCCGCAATATCACCGGAATAAACCTTATCAAGCTCCTGTCTCTTGTTTGCATGCATCTGTAAGATACGTCCTACACGCTCTTTCTTATCCTTTGTTGCATTAAGTACATATGAACCTGAGTTCAATGTACCTGAGTAAACTCTGATAAATGCAAGCTTACCAACAAATGGGTCTGCCATAATCTTAAATGCTAAAGCTGAGAATGGTTCTTCATCTGAAGAATGTCTTGCAACTTCATTACCATCTAAGTCAACACCCTTAATATCAGGGATGTCTGTAGGAGCTGGCATAAATTCAATAATTGCATCAAGGAGCTTCTGAACACCCTTGTTTCTGTATGCTGAACCGCAGCAAACAGGAATTGCAAGACATTCACAAGTACCTTTTCTTAAAGCTTTCTTCAAATCAGCTACTTCAGGTTCTTCACCTTCAAGATATACCATCATTAATTCATCATCAAGCTCACAACACTTTTCAATTAATTCCTGATGATATACTTCTGCATCGTCCTTCATATCCTCCGGGATATCTGTTATTGAAATGTCATCACCCTTATCATCATTATAGATGTAAGCTTTCATTTCAAATAAATCTATGATACCCTTAAAATCATCTTCCTTACCTATTGGTAACTGAAGAACTACTGCATTCTTACCTAATCTTGTCTTAATCTGGTCTACTGCATTGTAGAAGTTTGCACCTAAGATATCCATCTTATTGATGAATGCCATTCTAGGTACGTTGTAAGTATCTGCCTGACGCCATACATTTTCTGACTGTGGCTCAACACCACCCTTAGCACAGAATACACCTACAGCACCATCAAGTACACGAAGTGAACGTTCAACTTCTACAGTAAAGTCTACGTGTCCCGGTGTATCAATGATATTGATACGGTTTTCAGCTTCGCCTGCCTTAGGTTTACAGTTTTCCTGTAATGTCCAGTGACAGGTTGTAGCAGCAGAAGTAATTGTGATACCTCTTTCCTGCTCCTGCTCCATCCAGTCCATTGTAGCATTACCTTCATGAGTATTACCGATTTTGTGATTAATACCGGTATAATATAAGATACGCTCTGTTAATGTTGTTTTACCAGCATCAATATGAGCCATAATACCGATGTTTCTTGTTCTCTCTAACGGATATTCTCTTCCAGCCAAAGTACTACCTCCTTACTAGAATCTATAGTGAGCAAACGCCTTGTTAGCCTCTGCCATCTTATGCATGTCTTCTTTTCTCTTAACAGATGCACCAGTGTTATTTGCTGCATCCATAATCTCGTTAGCCAATTTTTCTTCCATTGTCTTCTCGCCTCTTTTACGTGAAAACATTGTCATCCAACGAAGTGCTAAAGCCTGTCTTCTATCAGGTCTTACTTCGATAGGTACCTGATAAGTAGCACCACCGATACGTCTTGCCTTAACTTCAAGCTGTGGCATAATGTTGTTCATAGCCTCTTCAAACACTTCTAAAGCTGGCTTTCCAGACTTTTCTTCAACTCTTTTAAATGCTCCATATACTATCTTCTGAGCTACACCTCTCTTACCGTCTAACATAATGTTATTGATAAGCTTTGTAACTATCTTGTTGTTGTATAATGGATCCGCTAATACGTCTCTTTTTTGATTATGTCCTTTACGTGGCACGGTTCTTCCCTCCTTAACGAATTTTAATTAGATCAACGGTACTCACTAGATTGTGTTCGCGCACGGTTTAAAAAACATCAATGAATTTATCAACAAATATTTCTAATCCGGCACAATATTCATTCAACCTAAAATAACTTTCCTATTTTGCGTCTTTTGGTCTCTTAGCACCATATTTTGAACGAGCCTGACGTCTCTTTGCAACACCTGCTGTATCAAGTGTACCTCTAACGATATGGTATCTTGTACCTGGAAGGTCTTTTACTCTTCCTCCTCTGATAAGAACAACGCTATGCTCCTGAAGATTGTGACCTTCACCTGGAATGTAGCTTGTTACTTCGATACCGTTAGAAAGACGAACTCTGGCAATTTTTCTAAGTGCTGAGTTAGGCTTCTTAGGAGTAGCTGTCTTAACTGCTGTACAAACACCACGCTTCTGTGGAGCAGATGTATTTGTTGCTTTCTTCTTTAAAGAGTTGTATCCCTTCTGAAGTGCAGGTGCAGTTGATTTCTTTTCAGCTGTCTGTCTTCCTTTTCTTACTAACTGGTTAAATGTTGGCATTCTTTTCACCTCCTGATTAGAAATATAAATAGTTTAAATTTATGCGCAAAAATAGTGTATAATTTTACGCACGCTTATGTATTATATAAAAAGGATTTTTATTTGTCAAGGAAATTAAATATATTGAGCTTGCCCATTTTTTATTTTTGCTTCAAAAAGTCTTGTTGCCACAGGCAACAAAGACATCTTGCGCAAGAAGCATATATGAAAGTGAACTATCATATATGATTTTTGTGCAAGATACTCATATCATTATGACGATGTAAGCTTTTTGAAGTAAAAAATGAAAAATGGGCAAACTCAAAAATTAAATATCTTAATCAAATCTCAACGCATCTGCCACCTTAATATGAGAGGAATATACCGCAGGGATAATACTTGCCAGAACACCTGCCAGAATTGAAGCAGCTGTTGACAGCATTACGGCTTCTTTTGAAACTACCAGCCTTTCAAAATTAAACAAACTGCCATTCAGAAGAAGAAATATATGTGAGGAAAGTACAACTGCTACTGCCACACCTATAACAGAACTGATTAATCCATATACAAAGCCCTCAAAAATAAACTGCCCTACAATATCAGCATTAAACGCACCAACTGCTTTTCTTATTCCTATTTCATTAATACGCTCCTTTACAGAAAACATCATGGTATTCATAATACTGAGTCCCGATATAACAAAAATAATAAGCACCGCATATAAAATAGTTTCCTGTGAGGACTTGATATCGGCGGCATACATATTATAAATAACATCGGCATCTATAACATTATTAATGTCAATATATGAATTTCTGTTTCCTACCATCATTATTTCATATCTAATATCTCTATAAGCTTCTGTTTTACTTGTAAAAATTATATTCATTGTATTGTCGGCATTGTCACTGTTCCCCATTTTTATTGAATATGGAATATAGAAATTAAATTGAAAGATACTGCCGTTTCGTGATAGCAGTTCTCCCTGCTCCTCCATATACATTTTTTTTAGGGTATCTACATTTTTATTTGCATAGTCTGATGCTTCTATTACACCGACTATTTCAAAGCTTTCATATTCAACATTCCCAAATTCATCATTTACCGGAAATTTAATTTCCTTTCCAAGTGCCTCCTCTGTACCAAACAAAAGTCCGGCAAGTGCAGTATCAATGACTGTTACTTTTTTCAAATCGTAAATATCGTCTATATTAATTAATCTTCCTCTCACAAGCTTTGTACAATACCTTTCTTTTGTATCCTCCCCCATCTGAACAAGTGCTAAATTCATATTCTCATCAACTCTTATTCCTCTGCCGTATATATTGGTAGTATATTCATCCTCACCTAACTCCATTAATTTATATACTAAACGGTTATCAATTTCCATACTTACATTATATTCCGTCTGATTTTTAAAATAATCATATGTCTTATAATCCACATTACTTTGTGCAATAACACCATTACTTTCTCTATATGGCTTTATATAATACTGCTTGGATTCCAGATATGTTTCAGAAATAATCATCCCTACCATCAGAATAACTACCGACAACACCAGCCCGCTTAATGTAAGTGCCATTCTGCTGCTGCTCCTGTACATTTTCTTCCAATAATTTTTAATCAGCGACCATCTCACGCTCTTTTAGCTCTCCTTCCTCTAAAAAATATTTCCTCGTGGCAATATTCTCTACCTGCTTATCATGTGTGACAATAATAATGGTTTTACCGTTTTTATTCATTTCCTTAAACATATCAAGCACATTGTTTTTATTATTTTCATCCAAGTTACCCGTAGGCTCATCGGAAATAATCAGTCCGGCATCACATACTAAAGCCCTTGCCATACAGGCTCTCTGCTTTTCTCCACCTGATATATTTTCCACAAAGCTGTCCTTAATATCTATAAGTCCATACTTTTCAATTAATTCATTTACACCCTTTATTCTCTCTTTTCTATGCTTTCTGTCTAAGGAATAGTAAATTGGCAGCATAATATTTTCATACACTGTCAACCTTGGAATCAGATTATATGCCTGAAAAACAAAGCCCATATTCATATTTCTGATTCTGCTCATTTGATTTTCATTTTTTATCAGTTTTCCTTCAAAATAGTATTTTCCTTTCGTAAGATATTCAAAAAAGCCCAATATATTTAACAACGTAGTCTTTCCTGAACCTGACTTCCCCATTATGGAAATCAGCTCCCCCTCTTTTACTGACAGATTAATATCCTTTAAAACCTCTCTTGTTCCAAAACTTTTAGAAATATTTTTCAACTCAATCATACAGCCTCCCTAGTCTGTCAGAAGTCTTTCTTCCAAAGTATATCCTACTGTATATCCGTCCATATCGTCATCTACTATATACTCTTCATCAGTCTCTGCTATAACATCAACAAACTGGTCATATATGTTGTCTCTGTCTTCTTCTATAATATGTACATACGCCTTATTTTCCTCATTAAAAAATACAAATTCCTTTGGTATGGAAATTTTATCCTCCAATACATCATACTTAACCTTAATATCTACCGGAGAGGCTTCAAGTAAATCAAAGCTGTTATTTAGTAAAAGACTGATATTGCCATCCGATACATTAGTTTCAATCTTTATTAATTCCAGCGGAATATCTTCTGATTCATCAGTTAATGCAAAAAATTCTATTGTATTAATTCTGTTCTGATATTTCTCAGGAATCAAAACTGCTATTGCAGAATTTATATATTGAAAAACTTCCATATAAAAGGAGCTGCCCTTTTCTATATTTGTTACCTGTAAATTGTTATCTGCCACAATATTTTTTCCGTTATTATCCGTAAATAATACCTCTCCTTTTTTAACATAATCACCTACACTAACCTGCAATTTAAAACCATTATTTATAGTTTCCAAGTAATAACTTTTTGTATTCTCACCTGTCACAACTACCGTACCTGTTATATTTTCCGAAATTTCAACCTCTTTTTTATACAGATTAACCATTAGATAATCCCTCACGGATTTATCCCTTGAGTACATATACAAATCATCCCCACTGTCATTCGTTCCCTTTGTTATAATTCCTGTTGCCATCACAACTACCGTAGCCGAACATCCTGCTAAAACAGCTAATAATACTGCAATCATTATACCGGTTTTTCTCATATCTGCCTCCTAATGCTTTAATCAGAAATAATCAAAAATGCTTGTACTTCCCGTTAAAGCACAAGCTTAAGTATAAAAGTTTTTAAGCCTCAATTCCCCTAAATTTAATTGCTTTTTAATATTACTTCATTATAATATTCTGCAAGATTATCATCATATTCTAAAGTATGATTATAAATAATCTGATTAACCGGTGTCATACTGATATATTCTACATCCTTTTCTGTATAATAAAATACTGCTGAGGTTATATACTGGGTATACTTACTTAATTCTGTTTCCCTTATTTTAAAAATCATCTTCACACTTTCGGTATTTTGATTCTTCTTTATTTCTATATTTTTACAATCATCTCTATTAGTAATAATAAAATCATCATTAGATAATTTAATTTCATTAATTGTAAGTCTTTCATCTGCATCAATTTCATATGTTAAATAATTCATATCTTTAGGAAGCGAGAGAGGTGTACCCGTAAATATCAAATCATCATTATCAAAATTGCCTTCTGTATATGTAAATTCACATTTTTGCGGTTTGATGCTAATTATTTTATCCTTAGCACTTTCATCATATATAGAAATCTCATTTATACTAATAACTTCATCCGTAAATTTTATATTTTTCAGCTCTATTTTAATTTCGTATAAAGTATAATCGTCTATTTTGTAATCTCCCTTTGCAGTCGTAATTAAGAAATCAAACTCTCCTCCTGTGCTTTCTATTCCCACTGCTAAAGCTTCAGGAATTTCTATTCTGCTCATTACATTTATATACTGGGTAATCTCCGAACCGTCCTTTTCATATAATGCATAAGCTGCATTATAAAGCTCAGGTCCGAAATAGTCTGGCAAATTCTCTCTGTTTATTTCTTTATCATTATTAATACTGCAACCTAAAAGTATAACAGAAAAAATAAATATAATAACACAAACTGTATTTCTTTTTGTTTTCATGGTTAATCTCCCGCATTAAATTTAATTTTAAGATAAATGTAATTTAATTGCTTTTTAATATTACTTCATTATAATATTCCGCAAGATTATCATCATATTTTAGTGTAGGATTATAAATAACCTGAGTAACCGGTGTCATCTTAACATATTCCATATCTTCTACCATATAATAAAATATTATTGATGATATGTATTGTGTATACTCACTTAATTCATCCTCTTTTACCTTAAATAAAGCCGTAACCAATTCTGTATTCTGATTTTTTTTCATTTCTATGTTCCGACAATCATCAGCATTTGTAATAACAAAATCTGAATTTGATAATTTAATTTCATTTATGGTAAGATTTGCATCTGCATCAAGTTCATATGTCAAATCACTCATACTTCTAGGTAGCGATAATGGTATACTTGAAAATATCAAATCCTCATTATCATAATTTCCATCTAAATACTGAATTTCAAATTTCTTAGGTTTCATTCCAACAATTATACTTTGTTTATTTTCATCATATATGGATATTTCATTAATATTAATTACTTTATCAGTAAATTCTATATTTTTAAACACTATTTCAATTTCATATAATGTGTAATCATCTAATTTGTAGTCCCCTTTTTTAGCTGCGATTGAATAATCAAACCTTCCTCCGGTACTTTCTATTTCTGTTTCTAAAGCTTCCGGAATTTCTATTTTGGTCATTAAATTTATATATTGTGTAACCTCTTCGTCCTTTTCGTCATATACCATACAGGATATATTATAAAGCTCAGGTCCAAAATAATCCGGCAGTTTTTCTGTTTCTACTTCTTTACTATCATCACTCTTACACCCAAAAAGCATAACAGCAAAAATAAATATAATAAAATAAATTGTATTTCTTTTTATTCTCATTATTAATCTCCTAGCATTAAATCTAATCCTAAAATAACTATATATACTCCCCAAAAAATTTTTATAATTATTTTTTAATAAATTATTATAGTATAACTTCTAAAATAACTTTATCAATTTATATAAATATAGTTAAAGTATAATTACATATTAGAATGCTATATCCTTTCTGTATAATCTTTCATAAGGTGCCGGTGAAGCATATTTTAACATTTTACCTTTAGTATATTCTTTTCCATCCTTACTTAAGCTTACATCAAATAAATCTGCATTAATGACCGAAACCACTGCATAATATCCTGCTTGCGAACTTCTATTTAATGTATAAACGGAATTAGTACCTACTGTTTTCTCATATGTTGCAGAATTTGAATATGAACCTCCAAGTTTACTAGAAATTTCAAATGCCTTTAACGGCACAGAAAAACCCACCTCTCCTGTAATATCATAACTATATGTTTTACTAACTGTTGTTTGTTTTGAAATACCTATTGCCAGTGATACTGCATCACTATTCTTACCATTCCACTTTTTAGTACCACTTAAATTCTGAAGCATAATAAGCTTCGCTGAATTATACTTTGCACTCATAGTATATGTTACATCCTTTTTCCACCATAATGCCCCTTCAGTAGTATGAATAGTGGTATACATTGAATATATATTGGTGTATTGCTTATTAGGGTCTGTTGTACTTTCAACCACCTTGGCTGCATTTACCTCCGTATAATAGCAGGCAGCTATAACAAAACACATCATAACCGCAATAATTAATTGAATTTTTCTCTCTACTCTTTTACCCGTCTTCGTTCCTTCTCTCTTCATTCGTAACCTCCTTTAAATTTGTATTTACACATACTTTTGAAAGTGTTATATTAAAGCCTGTCACTTTATTAGCAAGTGTCAGCTTGTGAAACTTCGATTAATGACCTGCAATTCCTTAATCGAAGTTTCTTTCTATATATACCGGTTTTATCCGGAATATATAGAAGTTTAATGCAACCAACGCAGAAATATAAAAATGTTATAATTTTTTATATCCTGTAATCAAAAAAAGGTCACAAATAATTATATATTATTTAAATATATATCATTTGTAACCGAAACATCTTATATTTATTATCCTGTTTAACTTTTAAGACTCCAAGGCTTTGCTCAAATATATCACTATAGGTTTGCCTGACTGTTATAACTTTTTAATTTTCTATATCCAATATACTCTAAGTATACATTCTTTTCCATATTTTGTAAATTATAAAAATAAATAAAATACAAACATTTTTTAAGACATTTTAGTAATACTACTACATGATTTCAAAAAAACCTAGTAGCAGTCATAGACTGCTCTCTAAGGTAACATCTTGTGCTGTTGGTACTTAATGAAATCAAGTAAAAATTATATTTGTACGAAACATATACTCAAATATTTAATACGCTTTAAAATTGTGGCATATACAAAAAGGGATGTTATAGTTCTTTACTACAACAAACCTTTAAAAATAGATTTTTATAATATTTTTTCAGTATAAATACAAGTAAATACTCCACCTTTATCTACCTTATTATAATCCGCTACATATCCCAGTTTTTCATAAAATCCTACTGCTTCGTCACGACTTGTTATTACTATCTTTTTATAATTTTTCTCTCTTATCCATTCCTCAGCACCCTCTATCAAAAATCTTCCCGTTCCATTTTTCCTGTATTCTTCAAGCACAACTACTCTTTCAATTTTTGCGGTTTCATCATCTATCTTGAAAATACGGCAGGTAGCAATAGGAAATCCTTTGTCCAAAACTACTACATATTCTGTATCAGGTCCATCATGTTCGTCAAATTCCTTATTTAATGGTATGTTAAAACCCTTTACCATTCCCTGTACCCTAACATAATATGCTGCTGCCTGCTGCCAGGTCTTAGTTGCTCTTAATATTTCCATTCTTATTCTCCTTTTTCATTTTACCACCTAATGCTTTAAGCATAAGTTATTTTACATCCGGTTTAATCACAAACTCAAGGCTGAAAGTTTTTTAACCTTTTTTTTCTCCTGCTAGTATGTAGACTGCTTTGCTCAATATATATATGACTTCATAAATCCCAAAATAAAAATATAAATACCCGGAAATTTTATATATTGCTTGTCATCAGATTAAGCACTACTAAAAGACTCTTTTTAAGCTCTTCTATATCACAGTATTCATTTACCGTATGAACTTCTTCCATTGCCGATGACAGCACTATTCCTTTAATTTTATTCCTTAGAAAACTGTTATTATCACTGCCGCCAAAGGTTTCTACAAGTTTTGTACTTATGTTAAGTCCCTCACACACCTTTTCAAACCTTTTTACAACCTTTTCGTCACTGTCAACCTTATACGCTACCAGATTAATTTCTTCCTTAACCTCTGTTTTTCCACCATATTTTAAAGCAGCCGCTTTAAATTTATTTTTTATTATTTCAATCTGTAAAAGTGCTTTTTCATGTACATAGCTTCTTATTTCTCCCTTTGCAACCACTTTTTGGGGAATGGCATTTGTAACAGTTCCTCCGTTTACCGTTCCTATATTTACAGTGGTTTCTTCATCAATTCTGCCCTGCTTAATTTCATGTACTGCGTCGGCAAAAATTGTAATTGCATTTATTCCTTCTTCGGGTGCAAAGCCTGCATGAGCAGATTTTCCTTCAATTTCAACACTAAAGGATATTAATGTAGGCTCTCTTAAGGATGCCGTACCTATTTTCCCTGTTAAATCAAGTACATATCCTTCCTTTGATCTAAGTTTTGTATAATCAAAAACAGAGCTTCCCTTTGCATATATTTCCTCTGCGACCGGAAAAAGAACCTCTATACTTCTGTGAGGTATTTTATTCTCCTTAAGTATTCTTACAGCCTCCAGTATTACCACAATACCTCCTGCGTCATCCGCACCCAGAACCGTATCCGACTCACTTACAATTCTTCCCGATTTAATTATTGCTCTTTTATCTGTTCCAGGTTCAACAGTATCCATATGGGCAGAAAACAGCAACGGACTGCCATTAATATTCCCCTCCAGATAACCGTAAAGATTTCCGGCAGTACCACCCAGTATTTCTCCTGCATTATCCTCGTATGCTTCTATTCCCAGTTTTGTAAGTTTATCCTTTAATATATCTGCAAATTGCCTTTCGTTTAAGCTTACCGAATCAATGGATGTAAGTTCACAAAACAAATCCGTTAATTTCTTTTCGTCTATTAAATCGTCAAACATCCGTTTCCTCCATTCAATATTTACCTTTTGCAATATTTCATATTCAAACACCAAATTTCATATATAATTATATTTTTCAAAATTCTCCGTTGTCAAATAATTTAAAAGTTCATGTTAATTACATTCATATTTTACTTGTCAAAATATTTAAAATATATGTATTTGAAATAAAATACTCTCTATATATTTGTATTTGTACAAACCTTTTTGATAGTCTGTAATATAAATTACACCTATAATATTAATCACATCTATAATATATAAATACAGTAAGCTATGGTAAAGTACTACAGCTTACTGTATTTATACTATGCTCTTAAAAATTTTTCATCAGGGGTTTTACTAAGTTCCTTTCTGTTTTGTGGTGTTGACCAAAATGCTTCATAGTCAATCTTATCTGCAAACCTGCCATTAAAAGATGAAAACAATTTCTTATTTCCTCCTTTGTCTTTGGCAAAATCCCTGAAATATGTATTATTCTTAAATGCAGGAATTTCATATAAATCTCTGGCATATGCCCAGATATTTTCATAATCCACAACTCTCTTTTTTAACGGTCCAAGATTTCTATAATAATGAGTATCCCATCTTGCTAAGGTTACAAAAAATCTTATATCACTGTCTGTTACATAATCTCCAAATAAGAAACGATTTTTTGATAATCTCTCTTCCAGCTTATCCATTGCATTATAAAAATCTTCAAAAGCCTCTTCATATGCCTCAAGTGACTGGCAGAATGCCATACGGTAATGAGCATTGTTTATATTTGGAAACAGCCAGTCATTAAAATCATCTATCTCCTTTCTAAGCTCTACCGGATACAAATCAGGTGCATTTTTGTCCTGAAATGGTTTAAATGCAGTTTCAAAATAATTTGTAAGACGGTGATAATCATTGTTCACAACCTTTCCTGCAGTTATATCTACCAATGCAGGAACTGTACATCTGCCTGTGTATTCCGAATCTGCATTTTTATATACCTCACTTAAAAACTTAATTTTCAAAACAGGGTCCTCGTGATTTTCTTCATCAGGGAATCCCCAGCCATATTTATTGGTTTCTCCTGTCGCTGCTACTAAATTAATGCTGATTGCCTCCTCTAAGCCCAACAACTCACGCACAATCGCAGCACGATTAGACCAGTGACAGCCCTTTGCCCAAAACAGTCTGTATTTTCCTGCTTCTGCTTTAAGCTGTGAAGCTTCTTCCCCAAAAGGTGTATTAAAACGGTTTGGCTGTCTTACAAAAGCACCTCTTTCATCTATTTCCTCTTTTATTTCCTGTGGTCTTGGTCTTACCCCTCTTTCAATGGCTGACTTTTCGGCCTCCTCATCAGTATATGCTATCCCTGCATTAGCTTTGTCTAAAACAAAATCTCCTCCACAACATGACATATCTTGTTCCTCCTTTTTGTATAACATTTTAACTATAAATTTTAATTATATTTAATTGGATGTTTGTAATTGTACAGTGTTGTACCAAAAAACGCTAATACAAAAAAGGCAAGTCTGGTTATAACTTTTTCCTATAAATAACTTGGGATATAATATGATATATGTACTTCTTAAAAATTTATCTTTCCTTATCCTGTATTTGAGTTTCCCATTTTTATTTTTTACTTCAAAAAACTTTTATCATCATAACGATGTAATCATCTTACATAAAAATAGTATATGAAACTTGAGTTTCCGTATTTTTTATTTTTAGCTTCAAAAAGCTTACATCATCATAA
>CAMWKO010000027.1 GCA_947174885.1 uncultured Clostridia bacterium | reverse complement strand
GATAAAAGTTCACTTTCATCTGCAACTTTTTGTGCAAGATGTCTATGTTGCCTTTGGCAACAAGACTTTTTGAAGCTAAAAATAAAAAATACGAAAACTCAAGAAAACTTTTTAAGTTTTCATATTATAAAAATATACTATTCATCCCAGTTATGATATACTGCCTGAACATCATCATCTTCATCCAATAAATCAAGTATTCTGTTCATTTTCTTAATATCATTTTCATCACTAAGTTCTACATAGTTCTGAGGAATCATTGTAATTTCTGCCTGTGCCATTGGAATATTGGCAGCTTCCAAGGCTTCTCTTACTACAGAAAAATCATCAGGATTTGTAAGTATTTCATAGCTGTCTTCCTCGTCCGAAAAATCCTCAGCACCTGCATCTAATGCTGTCATCATAATCTCATCAGCATCTATGTCACATTCCTCTTTATCAATTATAATCTGACCTTTTTTATCAAACATAAAAGATACACAACCCTGAGTGCCAACATTTCCGCCACCCTTTGTAAAAGCATTTCTAACATTTGAAGCTGTTCTGTTTTTGTTATCTGTAAGTGCATCTACAATAATGGCTGTACCATTCGGACCATATCCTTCATATGTAACCGTTACATAGTTTACACTGTTTGCATCGCCGGCTGCCTTTTTAATACCGCGTTCAATAGTATCATTTGGCATATTGTTTGACTTAGCCTTTGCAATAACATCTCTAAGCTTAGAGTTGTTAGCAGGATCCGGACCGCCTTCTTTTACTGCTACTGCAATTTCTCTACCAATAATGGTAAAAATCTTTCCCTTTGCTGCATCATTTTTTTCTTTCTTGTGTTTAATATTCGCAAATTTTGAATGTCCTGACATCTTTTTTTCTCCTTAAATTTTATAAATAAACGGTTTGATTATTCAGTATCAGTAACCGTATTTTCAACTGGATTTTCATTTATAGTTATTTTAACTAAAGAAATCATTTTATTTTCCACTGCTAAAACATCATATTGATATCTTTCTTCAACAATAGTTGGTTTATCATCCTCTGACGGTATTCTGTCAAGCTTTGATATTAAATATCCATTAAGAGTATCATAATCATCCTCTGAAAACTCCATCTGCAGATCGTCCTCCAATTGTTTCAGGGTAGTCATCCCCTTTACCAGATATATATTTTCTGACTGCTTTACAATATTGTTTTCATCCTCATCATATTCATCTAAAATATTGCCGACTATTTCCTCTAAAATATCTTCCATTGCTACAATACCTGCAGTTTGTCCATATTCATCGATTACGACAACCATGTGTATTTTTTCTGACTGCATCTGTCTGAACAATGTATCAATATTTCTGGTTTCAGGAATAAATATAGCTTCTCTTAAAATATATGTAAGGTCTTTAATGAGCCAATTACCCTTATTCTCTTTGTGAAGGCATTCAACTGCATCTCTTAAATGTATAATGCCTATGATATTGTCTATATCATCCAGATATACCGGAAATCTTGAATTGCTTGCATCAAGCATAAAATAAACTGCTTCCTCCAAACTAATGTTTCCGTCCACAGCTACAATATTTTTTCTGTGTGTCATTATATCGCCGGACTCTTTGTCATCAAGCTCCATAATGTTAGAAATCATTTCTGCTTCTCTTTCTTCAAGAATCCCCTGTTCATGTCCTTCATTTACTATAGAAATAATTTCATCCTCGGTTACATTTTCCTTTTCATCCTTCGGATTAATTCCAAAAACTCTTAGTACCAGATTTGAAATCACTCCTATAACGGCTGTAATGGGAAACAATACCGTCATTATAAAATATATTATATTAACAAAGCAAAATGCAAATGAATTTGAATACTTTTGTCCCAATCCTTTTGGAACCATTACACCAAAGCTCAAATATATTATAAGTATAATTGCAATAACTATAATTGAAGATAATATATGTATTGACTTATCTCCTATTGCATCTCTTATTACATTATTTAGTACCACATCCAATTTTCCTATAAAATAAACAGATTGGAAATAACCTACAATCGCCAGCATACAGGCTGCTGTAAGCTGTATTGTATTTATAAATCTAACCGGACTGTCAATTACCTTCATCAACTTAACAGCTTTTCGGTTTCCGGCTTCTGCTTTTTTTAAAATTTCGGCTTCATTAAGATTCTTTACTGCCGCTCCAAAACCGTACATCATAATACTTATACAAATGAAAACTATAAATAATATGATACTATACGCGGGACTACTGTCCATTGTAATATCTACTCCTTTTTGTTGAATTTGATTCATCGAATCTGAATTTGCAGAAAATTCTGCTAAATATAGAATATACCATATTCTGCAATTATTAGTCAATAGTGTCTATACTTGAGTTTCGCATTTTTTATTTTTAGCTTCAAAAAGTCTTGTTGCAAAAGGCAACATAGACATCTTGCACAAAAAGTTGCAGATGAAAGTGAACTTTTATCTGCAAATTTTTGTGCAAGATGCTTACATCATTATGATGATGTAAGCTTTTTGAAGCTAAAAATAAAAAATACGAAAACTCTAATGTCTATATTCTAAAATTCTAAGCTTTTTAAAGCTTGAATTCAAATACCCCACTGTAATAAAAATATGGGAACCCAAGTATCTATGTATCTAGCTTAAGACTAATCAGCAGTGCCTTATCGACTTTGCTTATCACGTCGTCGCTAAGATGACATACTTTATCCTTCAATCTTTTTTTATCTATAGTTCTCAGCTGTTCAAGCAAAATAACAGAATCTTTTACTATATTACACTTGCTCGCCTCTAATTCTACATGGGTAGGAAGCTTTGCCTTATTCATTTTACTTGTAATAGCTGCACATATAACTGTCGGACTATGCTTATTTCCCATATCATTTTGTATGATTAATACAGGTCTGATCCCTCCCTGCTCTGAACCAATAACAGGTCTTAGATCTGCATAAAAAATATCTCCTCTTTTTATAACCACTTTTAACACTCCAATCAAATACTATTCTCTTAAAGTGTTTCCACAAATAATTCATTTATTCAATGTATAATACATTTATTTAAATATTCCATTGCACTTATAATATCTGTAGGCAGCATTGCATATTCCCCTTGTTTTCTCTTTGCTATATTGCCCGATATCCCATGTATGAACGGCGCTACAGCAGCAGCTTTGTTTATTTCCACACCTGTTGACACAAGTCCTGCCATAATCCCCGCTAATACATCGCCTGAGCCAGCCTTTGCCATTCCGCTGTTTCCCGTTAAATTAATAAAAATTTCGTCTCGAGTATTACAAATAATAGTATGACTATCTTTCATTACAATGCTTACACCCAAAGCTTCTGCACACTTTTTGCAAACCTTTATCATATCCTTTGATATATCGCTAATTGACATATTAATTAATCTTGACATTTCTCCAAGATGTGGAGTTAATACTACTTTGTCGTGAAGCATTTCTTTTAATGTATCTGAGCCTGATATAACATTTATTCCATCAGCATCAATAATAGTATTTTTCTTCTCTTTAAGACATAGCTTTACTATGTTTTCACTTCTCTTTGTAGCTCCAATACCGGGTCCAACCAGAATAGTATCACACCATGTAAGTTCTTTTTTGATAATTTCACTGTAATTATCATCATCATAGGTCACAACTATAGCCTCCGGAAGCTTCTCATTAAGCAGGTATTTATTTTCTTTTGTTGTCAATATTTTTATAAGTCCTGTACCTAAAGCAAATGATGCTCTGCTACACATATAGCAGGCTCCATACATATCTTCATTTCCTGCTATTATAACAAGCTTTCCATAACTACCTTTATTAGAATGTGGCTTTCTTACCGGCAAACTTTCATATAAGTCCTCCTCTGTATAACTGTATATAATTTTTCTGTTTTCATATGCTTTATCAGGAAATCCTATATCATATATCTTTACCTCTCCTGCATATTCAGCTCCCGGATACAATACAAGACCTGCTTTATAACTGCCAAAGGTAATTGTATAATCTGCCTTTACTGCAATTCCCAGTATATTACCATTATTTCCGTCTATACCGGATGGTATATCAACAGCATACTTTTTAGCAGTTGAATTGTTGATATTTTTTATTACTTCATAATATACTCCTGTAACTTCCCTTGACAAGCCTATTCCAAATAATCCATCCACAATTACATCATATGCACTAAGATTAACATCTTGAATGTCCTCTGTGTAATTACTTATTGAAATATCCAATCTCCTGGCAATATCTGTCTGAATTTTAAATTCCTCTGTGCCCTTTGAAATATCTCCAATAATTATAATATCAGTATTTTCATATCCCATGGACTTTAAAAGTCTGATTACTGCCACTCCGTCTGCACCATTATTACCTATGCCACAAACAGCTACTATTTTATCACTGATACATATGTCTTTTTTTATTTCTAATGCCACGCTTCTTGCAGCACTTTCCATTAATGCTAATGCTGGTATTTTAAGCTCATTAATAGAATAATTGTCTACTTCCTTCATTTCTTTTGCAGTTAAAATCTTAATCATATATCTTCTCCTAGCCTGATTTATAATCTATACTGTCTCTGCTACTACAAATGCAGTAGCATATTCTTCAAGATTTGAAATACTTATATGAATATTATTAATTCCCAGTTTTTCTGCCATCTCCTTTGCCTTGCCATACAAATTAACAAAGGGCTTTCCCTGTTCATCCCTAAGTATTTCAATTTCACTAAGTTCAAAACCTCTTACACCTGTTCCAAATGCTTTTGCTACACTTTCCTTCCCTGCAAAGTTTGAAGCAATCCTAATGTAATTATCCTTCAGAAATTCTATTTCCTTATATGTAAAATACCGCATTAAAAACGACTTACCTTCACAAGCCCTTTTAATACGGCAAACCTCAATAATATCCGTTCCGATTCCCACAATCATAACTTATCCTCCCTGTATTTTCTATATTCCCTTATAACTTCAGGATGAAAAGTATCTATTATATACTTTTCAATTTTTTCATTTTCATCACGTTTTTTTTCACGAAGTAATATTCTCTTTTTTAATTCAATTCGTGTTTCTTCAATCCATCTATCCAGATTTTCTATATCAATTTCATTATCTTCAAGTTTATCATGCATCTCCTCTAGGCTTGCAAAGCCTAAATGTGCATTTACCATATTAAGATTCACAGGTACATCAAGTTCTTTACTCTCTAACAAAAGTAATTCATCATTTATATCTTCAATTAATTCCTTACTTTTTGTCACTTTTTTTCTGGCTCTGCTATTTTCTTCGGCATCCATATTAGACACAATTTCTTTCATCAGCTTTTTCTTTAAGCCTTTGAGTTCATTTCTTTTTGTATTAATATGTCCCTGATTTTTTAATGATAGATTTACTTTTTCTTCAAGATCCTTAATATTGTCACTTTTTTCATTATTGTTGAAAATATTATGCCACTTCTTGTCTAATGTCAGTATTGGAAGCTTTGACCTTTTAATAAGCTTAATAATGTCTTCTTTTGTAATTGTATCATATTCATGTTTAGCCATAATTTATTCTTCATCCATTCTTTTAAGATTATATGATATGCGCATTAAACTTTCTGATAAATGAACACTTTCAACAATAACATTTGATGGTACATTAAGATCTGTATGCGCAAAATTCCAAAATGCTTTTACACCAAGCTTTACCAGCTTATCTGCCACCTTTACAGCCTCTGTCTTAGGTATGGTAAGTGCTGCAATATCTATTTCATTGTTCTTTGCAAAATCGTCAAGTTCATCAAGACTTCTTACATCTATACCTCGTATTTTTGTACCCTTTAACTTTTCATTTATATCAAATATACCGATTATTACAAAACCACGTTTTTCAAAGTTTGAATATCCGGCTATAGCACGCCCTAAATTGCCGGCACCTATAATAACTACATTATGTTTCTCGTCAAGTCCCAGTATTTTTGCTATTTCATCATATAAATATTTTACATTGTAGCCATATCCCTGCTGACCAAAACCACCAAAATTGTTTAAATCCTGTCTAATCTGTGATGCAGTGACCTTCATCTTCTCACTTAATTCACCTGATGAAATTCTCTCCACCCCAAGCTCAAGTAATTCACCCAAATATCTATAATATCTCGGTAATCTTTTAATAACCGCAGTTGATATCTTTTCGCTCACGGCTCTACCTCCTAAAACTATATAGCATAATTGCATTTCAATACTGCCTTGTAGATAAAATCATATATTTTATGCTCTCGGCACATCAGGTTGTAAACAACCCGATGTTATTTTATAATAGTACCACACTTTAATGCAATGCCTTCTTTTGCCTTTGAAAGATTTGTAATAACTGCTGTTCTTCCTGACTTTGCTACTACAAAGTTAAGAGAGGCCTGGATTTTCGGAAGATTTGTAAGTGGATCAAGCTTTCCTTCATCTATATATTCCTGAGCCTTGGCTACTGATAATTCTCCAAGTACTTCTTCTTTTTCGTTTTCCTTTATGACTACATTGTCACTTGATGTAAGAATAAGCAGCATTGACGCATCTACCATATCAGCCAGCTTTGCAGCTGTAAAATCTTTTTCAATAATAGCAGATGCACCTTTAAGAGTCGTACGCTGGTCTAATACAGGAATGCCACCACCACCTGCTGCAATAACAACCTGATTAGCATCAAGTAATGCATTTATTGAATCAATCTCATATATATCTATCGGCATTGGTGAAGAAATAATTCTACGAAAACCTTTACCTTCTTCATATGTAACATAATTTCCTTTCTTTTCCTCCATCTCAGCTTCTTCCTTTGTCATGTAACGGCCAATAATCTTTGTAGGATTATTGAAAGCTTTATCAAATGGATCTACCCGTACTTGTGTAATAAGTGTAACAACCGGCTTATATATACCTCTGTTTAATAATTCACTGCGAACAGCATTCTGCAGGTCATATCCTATATATCCCTGACTCATGGCAGCACATACAGACATTGGTGCAACAGTGTATTTTGTATCTAATCTGCTAAACTCAGTCATGGCAGTCTGAATCATACCTACCTGTGGTCCATTACTGTGGGTAATTACCACTTCATATTTCGCTTCTATCAAATCAGCAATCGCTTTTGCTGCCGACTTTACTCTCTCCTGCTGTTTAGGAAAAGAATCACTAAATGCATTTCTTCCCAATGCTACAACTACTTTATTATTTGCCATATAAATTCCTCGTTTCTGCGAATACGCTTATAATATAAGGCCAGATTCCCACGACCTAAAACACATCAAATAATATACCAAAGAAGCCGATATTTAACAATATCAATCTTTATCAATGATATCATGAAAATATTATCAATATTCTAATTTCTTCTACGTCTTTTTTTCCGAATATTCTTCCTTCTTTTTCGTCTTTTTATCTCTAATCTTATTCTTAAAACAGAGTACAAAACAACTAAAATTAATGTTATTATCAATGCAACGGTTAAAATAACCTTTCCCACACTGGTTTTTTCTTCTTTCTCTGCATTTTCACCAATCTGATTTGAAACAGCATCTACACTATCCTCACCCGGAACTGTATCAGGTTCCTCAAACAATTCTCTATTTTCAGAGTATAGTCTTTCCAATTCTTCAAAATATTCACTATCTATATTTTCCTTAATATAGTTATAAATATTTGTATGGTCTGTGTATACACCTGTAGCATTTTTAGCTCCCAAGGTCACAACCATTATATATCTTCCATTAATATTTGCATAAGAAACCAGTGTTGCCCCTGCTTCATTAGTAAATCCTGGTTTTCCTCCGATACAGTCAGGATAATAGAATTTTTCAGTTGAATTGAAAAGTTTATTCGTATTTCTCCAATATCTGGTTTCATTCTGTTTATTAGTTGGTGGTACTTCGTATAACTCTGTACTTATTAACTCTCTATAAAAATCATAATTTTTGTACGCATTTAAAGCCATAATAGCCAAATCATATACGCAGGTATAATGTTCCTCATCATGAAGTCCATGTGGATTTGTAAAGTGTGTATTAATACAACCCAGTTCCTTTGCTTTTTCGTTCATTAACAAAGAAAATTCATCAACAGTCCCTGATACGTGTTCTGCCAGTCCATTTGCCAAATCATTTGCCGAAATAACCATAAGACCATACATACATTGCTCAACCGTCAGCTTTTCTCCTTCATCAACAAAAGCAGCACTACTTCCGGGTTCTATAGAAAATACAGCATCATGAGAAAAAGTAACCACTTCATCAATGCCGGCATTTTCTAAAACCAGTGTGGCAGTCATAATCTTAGTTGTACTTGCAGGATAATAGCTTGTATATATATTTTTTTCATATATTGTGTATCTTGTAGCCATATCCACAACAATAACGCCACCCGAATTAGTTTCAGGAAAATCTAACTCTTTTTGCTCTCCTTTTTCCCCTGTAACTATAATATCTCCAAAACACACTATTCCACAAAAAACTGTCATTACAAGAAAGATACCTATTACTGACAATTTTTTTAACATATCTATCCTTGTTCTTTCTGTATATTCTGTTCTTCTACAACTAATTCCTCAATTACACCTATAATTTTTGTAATTCTTTCCCTAAATCCTCTGATTGCATATAGCTTTACAAAACAGGAAATTGGTTCATCTTTATCATTCAATATTCTGATTGAAAATTTTACATAATCATTTGTTTTATTAATTCTATCTACTCTTCTAATAAATTTTTCAATATCTTCTTCATATATATATTTAGTCATGATAGACTTCATATCTGACTTTGGAAGCTCATACCCAAAAATGTCTTTCCATTTGTCATTACAATACATTGTATCATTTTTTACACTATAGTCAAACATAATTGTTTCAGAATTGTCAGTAACAATATAATAACGTTGCTTATTTATTCTGCTGTTTCTAATATGTGAAGTAATAAGATATATAAAATATATAAGCAAAAGAACCAACAATGCACTTATTTCAACAATAAAAGTGACACCTGCACCTCTTATAACTGAAGTATGTTCATCTACTGTATCAGAAGAAACAATAGTGACTACATACCATTTGTTATATGACGTTTTAGCAAAACACAGATATCTTTTATGATTTCCATTGCTATATGATACACTTCCCAGACTTTTCTGCTTCATACTGCTAATAAGATTATTTGCGGAACGCTCATCAGCTGTTAAAATAAGTTTAATATTTTCAACCTCATCTAATCCATTACCTCTGGTAAGAAGTGTTCCATCCTGCTTTACTATAAATGTATCTCCATTTTGTCCAAAAGCATCTATATCTGTAAAGCTTGAAAATTCCTCATATGAGCATATAGCCAAAAAAGTCCCCTGAATTTCTTCGTTTCTATATATAGGTACTGCAAATCCTATAGCATGGTAGTTTGCCTCAGAATTGTTATACTCAAATAATGAAGTCAAACCTTTTATCGTTTTTTTAAGAAAGTCCATTTCTTGGTAATCCACACTTCCCTTTGAAGGCAAGCCTGTACCATATAAATTTATAATATCATATCCGCTAAATCCATCAATAGTAAGCTGTGCATCAAGTACTTCCGTAACATTTGAATAACTGTCATTACTATAAGTACCCACATACATAGCCAGTGCCTCTAAAGTATTAAATCTTTCATTAATTTTAATATCTACACACTGTGAAGTCTCTTCTACTATATTATTCAGATAGCTTTTTGTCTGTTCTTCAAGATTTTCATATGTGCTTGTATAGAAATTGTAAAAAGCTCCAATATTTATAAGTAAGATTATAAAAGTTATAACTATCGAAACTGCATATCTCTTTAAACCTTTAATGTACCTCATAATATATACCTTTCATCCATTCTACCCATTTAGTATACTCAACAATTCATCTTTTGACAAGTTTGACAGTGAAATATTTTTTCCATTTATAATATCACTGCTAAGTCCTTCTTTTGCTTGCTGTAAAGTTAAAATATTCTCTTCAACGGAATTCTTAGTAATCAGTTTAAATACTGATACTACCTTCTCCTGACCTATTCTATGTGCCCTGTCTGTTGCCTGATTTTGGACTGCTACATTCCACCATGGATCATAATGTATTACTATATCTGCACTTGTAAGATTAATTCCTGTTCCTCCTACTCTTAATGAAATAAGAAATACACTTGTGTTATCCTTGTTAAACTTATTTACCATAGTCATTCTGTCTTCTCTATTAGTAGCCCCTGTCATACTGTAAAATGATATGTTTTCTTTTATCAGTCTGTCAGATATAATTCCAAGCATTGAAGTAAACTGTGAAAACAACAGTATTTTATGACCGCCTTCTATAGAATTTTTAATTAAATCAATACATAACTCAAGCTTTGAAGACTCGTCCTCATAATCTTCATAGCATAGGGACGGATCACAACATATCTGCCTAAGCTTTGTAAGCTCAGCGAGGAATCTGATTTTATTTGATTCAAACATACTATTGTCATGTTTTCTAAGCTCTTCCTTCAGCTTTACAATATTTGCTGTATACAGCTTTTGCTGCTCTCCCTCCATCTTTGCAAAAAGATTATATTCCATCTTTTCCGGAAGTTCCTTTAATACATTGCTCTTTTCTCTTCTTAAAATAAAAGGAGATATCATTCTCTTCAAACCATTAACAGCCTCTGTCTGATTATCTTTTACTATAGGAAGCTCAAATTTATTTCTGAATTTCTTATTTGTATATAAAAATCCCGGCATAACAAAATCAAAAATACTCCACAGCTCTCCAAGACGATTTTCGATTGGAGTTCCGGTAAGTGCAAATCTCGTTTCTGCTTTTATCTTTTTTACTGCTCTGGCATTATTAGTTGTATAGTTTTTAATATTCTGTGCTTCATCCAGTATCTCATATCTGAACTCAATTAAAGAATATTCCTCAACATCTCTTTTTAAAAGATCATATGAAGTAATAAATATATCAGCTTTGCTATTGTGTATAATGCCTACTCTCTCACTCTTTGCACCTACCACAGGAGCAATTTTTAAATTCTCTGCAAATTTATAAACTTCATTTTCCCAGTTAAAAATCAAGGAGGCAGGCACTATAATCAGAGACTTTTTCTTATTTTTATTTATAATATATTCATCTGCCAGCAATGCCAATATCTGAACTGTTTTTCCCAATCCCATATCATCCGCCAGAATCCCGCCAAAACCACAGATATCCATAGTTTTGAGCCATCTGAATCCTATCTTCTGATAATCCCTTAAAATCTTACCAAAAGTGTCAGGCACCGATATCTCACTATCTTCCACCTGCTTAATAGTTCTTATCAGACTTTTAAACTCTTTATCCTTTGAATATAGTGAAACCTTACCGGATAATCTGCTATCAACATACAATGCCCTATATCTGGGAATAAATATATTATTATTAATTAAATCTTCAGCTGTAAAATCCAGATCATATGCCATACCTGCAAGCAGTTCAAAATCATTACCATCCAGCTTTACTATTGTATTCTCATTAAACCTTATATACTTTTTCTTTTCCCTATATGAATTGATAAGTAATTCCAGTTCTTTTTTTGTATAACCCTCTGCATCTATTTGTAAATTAAGCCAGTTACTGTCCACAGAAACCTTCGCACCTATTTTCATCTTATCAATAAGTCTCATATGCAGCAAATCCTCTGACATGACAACTTCACCAAAAGCCTGCAGTTTTTTTATTCCATGTTTTAAAAACTCATATATATGCTCATATTCACTTATCATCATATCCCCACTGACAGTATTGATAAAATGATATTGTGAAATAATACTTTTAATCATATACTCCAGGTTATAATCCCTGCAAACATTTTTGTTGTTACAAATACCTTTAAATATATTAAAATCCTCATCTTTATATTTTGTTTCTAAATTCAGATAAATTTTATCTTCTTTATTGTTTAAAATGAATCTGCACTTTAACTCCCATGGCTTATATCTCTCCAAAAGCTTATCCGGCATATCTATATTACAAAACTCAAGTAAAATCGGAATAACTCCATTACAGAATGAAGCCATATCATTTTTATTTATGGAAAATGTATTTTCTTCATTCGCAAATATATTTTCTATAAATATCTTCATTTCTGTAAAAAAATCCCTGTCCACTTTATAGATGTTTTTATCATCAAACAGATAAAGTGTACTATTTCCCTCTAAATATCCCATAATATTGTTTATAGTGACTTTAAATCCACTACTGTGCTCTGCTATTTTTATTAAAACCTCTGGCGTTTTTAAATGAATATTATATGCCTTGTGATTGCAGATAAATGGTATGTTATTTTCCTTTAGTATACTGAAAAATTTATCTATATTTTCTCCTAATAATACCAGCTTAGAATTATCATTTATAAGCATATGGCTGTGTCCACTTACATTACATAAAAACATTTCATTTCTTATATTTGTAATAATAAATTCTATTAACATAACAGAAATCTCATTGAAATTTTGTATTGTATGTACCAGTTTAAAATTCCGTCCATACTGATACACACCTTGTTCTTCAAATAATCTGTAAAACTCAAACAGATTTCTAATCTTATATTTTTTATCCTGTTTAAGTAAATAGAATCTTGCCTCTAAATGACCTTTTACAAGAACGGTTTCAACATATATTGATACCTCCTTTGCCGTTTGTTCACTGCTTCTGTTAATATTTCTGTTCAAATATTCATTAACGGTTTTTCTTGTTTCTATACTTGTATATATAAGTGTTTCTTTATTGTCTTCTTCTCTAAGAGTTTCAAGATAGGTCGCACCTATATGAGAACATATCCTTTTATAATTATTAAAAGTAGCACAATTACACCTATATGAAGTAATATCTTCACCTGATAATGTAATTGCACTACTATATTGAATATTTTCATCTGATATACTGCCATTTATATTTATGTCACTTTTCCAAAAGCTACTTCTCCTTGTAATACTGACACAATTTTTCTCATACAAATCTATAGCTTTTTTGTAGTCACTTTCTGATTTTATATATTTCTTAAGTTTGTCAATGCTTAACATATTTCACCTTGAAAATTTAATAATAATTAAGTATATCATAATTATTTTTTCATGAAAAGTATGTCAGAAACATATAATACATATTTTATTACTGAATTTCCCTTAAATTTGAAACTATATTTTTTATTTCTTTTATTGTTTCATCTATTTCCTCTTTTGTATTACTTTCTGATAAGGTCAGACGTATTGTTCCTACAGCTATCTCATCTGGTAATCCCATTGCACGGAGTACATGAGAGGGCTCTTTTTGCATTGAGTTACATGCTGAAGCCCCTGATGCACATATTCCTTTTGCATCTAAAAGTTCCAGCAGTGTAAATCCATTTACATATTGAAAGCTTATATTAATATTATTATCTAATCTATAATTCATATCACCATTTATTCTTGAATAAGGTATTTCTTTCAAAAGCCTGTATGCCATGTAATCTCTTAAACTTCTTGTTTTACTGCCCCAAGCCTCCATATTTTCATTTGCTGTAACGGCTGCCACGCCCATTCCGACAATTCCCGCTACATTACTGGTTCCTCCTCTCATATTCCTCTCCTGAGAACCCCCATGAATATAAGGAAACGTGTTACATTTATCACTAATGTATAAAAAACCCACTCCCTTTGGTCCTCCAAATTTATGGGCAGAAGCAGACAGTAAATCGACATTTAACTCTTTACAGTCAATCTGATTATGTCCGAAGGATTGTACTGCATCTGTGTGAAAGGTGATATTACTTTTCTTTGCAAGCCTGCCTATCTCCTTAATTGGCTGAATTACACCTGTCTCATTATTTGACATCATACATGTAATAAGCGTTGTATCTGTTCTTATTAGTTTTTTTATGTGATTTACATCAACCATTCCATTCTCCATTACTCTTGCATAAGAAACTTCATACCCTATACTCTCTAAATATTTTAACGAATTTAAAACCGCATGATGTTCTATCCTGCTGCTTATTATATGCTTTCCTTTTTCTTTATTTGCAAAAGCTGTATTTTTTATAGCCCAATTATCGGATTCTGTTCCTCCCGAAGTAAAATAGATTTCTTCCGGCATTACATTTAACATACCCGCAATATCATTTCTTACCTTTTCAATGGCTTCCCTGCACTTTTTTGCAAATCTGTAGTTACTTGACGGATTTGCATAATATTCATTAAGAAAAGGCTTCATCTTCTGCTTTACTATATCTAAAGTGGCTTTTGTAGCCGCATTATCTAAATAAATCATATTTTATTCCTGCCTTCATATAATATATAAATAAATCTTGTAGGTATTTATGTTTAGTAAAATATTAAAAGGAACATTTGTCCTTACTTTATCTGGAATAATTTCAAAATTAATTGGTTTCTATTATAGAATATTCTTATCTGATGTCATTGGTGCAAACGGTGTAGGTATTTATCAGATGATTATGCCTATACTTGGACTTTTTGCTGCATTAGGCTCTGCCGGGGTTGAAGTTGCCATGTCTAAAAGCATTGCCTCCGCAAAAAGTAAAAAAGAGGTTTATACAAAATATAAAACCGGTATTATTTATGCCATAATTGCATCCGTTTTTTCATCTATACTATTATTGTTAAGTATTCCGCTTATTTGCAGATTCTTTGTAAGTGGAGCTACAGCAAAAAGCTTATTATACATATCTATACCCGTTTTACCATTAATGTCCATACACAGTGCCATAGTAGGTTATTATCTTGGTCTAAAAAAATCAACCATACCAGGATTATGTATTTGCATTGAAAATATATCAAAGCTTATTTTTATGATTATTTTTGCAAAGATTGTTACCAGACTAAATATCGAACCTACTCCTGTACTTGCTGTTATCAGTATGCTTTTAAGCGAACTGGTATCATCTGTATACTTAATTTTCTATTTGAAAAAAGAAGGATTCTCAAAATTTAAGGGATACCGCTTTGGCTTAAAGAAAGAATTCAGAGATTTTTTCAAGCTGGCTATGCCCATATCAACTACAAGAATTTTATTATCACTTATACATAGTATTGAGGCCTTAATTGTTCCTGTATTTTTAGTATTTTATGGGCTAAGTGAGGCAGATGCCGTGAGTATATTTGGTATTATGGTAGGTATGAGTATGCCATTTATCATGTTTCCTTCCGCCATAACCAATGCATTATCTGCTATGCTTTTACCGTCCGTTTCGGAAGCCGCCAGTAACAATAATATATCTCTTATAAGCAAAACTGCCTCAACAGCCTTAAAATACTGTATGTCCATGGGGATTTTTTTTGCATTTTTCTTTATTGTGAATGGTGGTGATTTAGGATATTTATTTTTTAAAAATACCTTAGCAGGTGAATATTTAAGAATCTTGGCATGGCTTTGTCCGTTTATATACGTCGAAATGACTCTGTCAAGCATTATCAATGGCTTTGGTTTGACAAAAACTACTCTTATATACAATATAATCACTGCATCTCTTAGAATTATTTTTATTATATTTTTCGTTCCTTTATATGGAATTGTCGGATATCTTTGGGGAGTTCTGGCAAGTGAAATTACAGGTACACTTTTGAATCTCATTAAAGCAAATAAAATATGCCACCTATCCTACTCACTAAAGGACAATCTCATAAAGCCTTTACTTACAACTATACTGGCAATATGCTTTTCTGTATCCCTGAGATATTTAATAGATGGCATTAATATATTTCCTAACATACTTACCTTTATACTCTCTGCAGGATTATCAATTGTGGTCTATATTGTATTAATGCTGTAATGTGGGCACATCAATGTAAGTATATTTTACTTTAAAGCTTATAAGGTGTTACCTGATATACGTAGTAGTTAAGCCAGTTTGTATATAATCCGTTTGCATGACCTCTCCAGGTAAGGAGTGGCTGATTATTGGGATTGTCATCCTTATAGTAATTACATGGAATTTTTATAGGAAGACCTTTATCTAAATCTCTCTTATATTCTAAATCCAGTGTATTTCTATCATATTCCGGGTGTCCCGTTACAAATATCTGCCTGCCCTCTTTATCCATTGTAATATATACACCTGCCTTTTCTGATTCAGCTACAACTATAAGCTCCTTATTTGCTTTAATTTCTTCATCAGAAACTCTCGTATACCTTGAATGCGGTGCTAAAAATACATCATCAAACCCTCTGACAAGCGGTATCTTTCTATGTATCACTTCATGCTCGAATATACCGAATAACTTTTCTTCTAATATTTCCTTTTCAATACCATAATGATAATATAAGCCTGCCTGAGCTGCCCAGCATATATGGAGTGTACTTGTAACATGTGTCTTTGACCACTCCATAATAGACTTAAGCTCTTCCCAGTAATTTACTTCTTCAAAGTCAAGCTGTTCTACAGGAGCACCTGTTATAATAAGTCCGTCATACTTTTTATCCTTTATTTCTGAATACTTTGAATAAAACTGGTTTAAATGGCTTGCAGGTGTATTTTTTGAAATATGACTTTCCACACATACAAAAGTAACATTTACCTGCAACGGTGTATTTGACAAAGCTCTCAGAAGTTGTATTTCTGTATCATGTTTTATTGGCATTAAATTCAAAATTGCAATTTCAAGAGGTCTTATGTCCTGCATAATTGCTCTGTTTTCATCCATAATAAATATATTTTCTTGTTCTATTACAGCCTTTGCAGGCAAATCACCACAAACTCTAATTGGCATTTTATCACCTTCTATTTACTAAGATATTGACCTATTGTAACAAAAAACTTCACATTTTTCAATAATGACCGCTTCTTTGGCTTCAGTATTTTTTATTTGTCATTTTTCATTTTAATATAATCCTCTTCTGTGATTATAGAAACTCCCAACTCCTTTGCTTTTTTATTTTTTGATGAAGAGGAAGTAATATCGTTATTTATCAGATAATCAGTTTTAGCTGTCACACTGCCTGTTACTTTTCCTCCCATACTTTCTATTTCATCCTTAAGTTCATTTCTGTTAGCATAGTTGTACACACTGCCTGTAATTACAAAATTTTTCCCTGTAATAGCATTTTCACCGGTATTTATATTTTCTCTCAAAATTTTAACTTCAGATAATAAGTTATCAAATGCATGTTTATTGTCACTGTCTTCAAAATAATTCCTAAAGCTTTTTGCAATTACCTCTCCAATACCATCTATTACTGTCAAATCCTCTATTCGTGCAGAAATCAGCTTTTCCATATCGTAGTCAAAATTCCTGCACAATACCTTTGCATTTGACAGACCTATATTAGCTATACCCAGGCTATGAATAAGTTTTGGCATAATTACCTCTCTGCTGTTGTCTATAGCCTTTATAATATTGTCATATGACTTTCTTCCAAATCCGGGCATATTTACTATTATATCCTCATATCTATCCAAATGATACAAATCCGCATATTCCTTAATCAAACCTTTATCTAAAAACTTTTCAAGCGTTTCTTCCGATAATCCGTCAATATTCATTGCATCTCTGCTCACAAAATGTGCATATTTTTTTACTTCCTTTGCCGGACACTTTGGATTAATACAATATAACACCTCCACATCGTTCGATGTTCTGATTTCTGTACCCTGATTACATGCAGGACATATCTGTGGAAGCTTAAGATTACCTGACATAGTAATATTTCTGGCAATCTGCGGAATAATCATATTTGCTTTATATACCTCTATCTCATCGCCTATTCCCAGCTTGAGTGACTTTAAAATACTTACATTATGAACACTGGCCCTTGAAACTGTAGTACCTTCTAAAGATACAGGCTCAAATATAGCTATTGGATTGATAAGCCCGGTTCTTGACGGACTCCACTCAATTTCTATAAGTTTGGTAACAGCCGTTTCATCTTTCCACTTAAAGGCTATACCGTTTCTCGGAAACTTAGCTGTACTGCCAAGACTTTCTCCATATGCTATATCATTAAAAATCAAAACAAGACCATCCGATGGCAAATCAAAGTTTTCTATTTTTTTTGCAAAATCATCAACTGCTTTTGCCACATTTTCTGCATTTACAAGTGTATGACCAACTACATCAAAGCCCTGATTTTCCAGAAATTCAAGCTGCTTCATTAAAGAATTGTCAAATTCCATATCACCTGCACTTACAAGCGTAAACGCATAAAAAAGTACATTTCTTTCCTTTGTAATCTGGTTATTCAGCTGTCTTACCGAACCGGCACATAAATTACGTGGATTTTTGTATTTATCTTCCTCAACTATTTCTCTATTAATAATTTCAAAATCTGAATAGCTTATAAGAGCTTCACCTCTTATTACAAGTTCACCTTTAAAGCTGATTTGAAGCGGTATATTTTTAAATACCTTTGCATTGTTTGTTATAACCTCTCCTATCTCTCCATTCCCTCTGGTTACTGCCTTTTTAAGTTCTCCATTATCATAGGTCAGCACTACCGTAAGTCCGTCTAATTTCCATGATAAAACTCCCTCTTTATCCTTTAAAAAGGCTTCCAACTCAGCTATTTCTTTAGTCTTATCAAGTGAAAGCATCGGTCTTTTATGTGTTTCCTTTGGCAGCTCACTTAAAACCTCATACCCTACGTTTACTGTAGGGCTGTTCGAAAATACCATACCTGTTTCTTCTTCTAACTCTTTTAGTTCATCATACAGAGCATCATATTCATAATTCGTCATTATTTCCTTATCAGATTGATAATATGCTTTAGATGCCTCATTTAATATATCAATTAACTCTTTTAATCTTGATGTCTTATCCATTTTCGCCTCCTAATGCTTCAATCAGAAGTGCTTGCACTTCTATATAACCTTATCTTTAATTTCCATATTTTCTATTTACAAATTTTTTATCCTTATCCAGCATATTTAGCAAGCTTCTTAATTCCTCATCCGTTATTTCTCTGTATTTTCCCAATTCTAATTTATCAAGCTTAATATTTAATATTCTAACTCTTTTTAATTTTTTCACATTATATCCACAGCTTTTACACATTCGTCTTATCTGTCTGTTAATCCCCTGTGTTAAAACTATAGAAAACTTACGCTTATCTATCTTTTCCACCTTGCATTTTCTTGTAACAACATCTATATTATGCTCCTTATCCACCAGATGAATACCATTTGACATACTTTCTATAAATTCCTCTGTGATTATTCTATCTACCTCTACCTCATATTCTTTTTCATGATAGTTGCTTGCCCTCATCATTTTATCGGATATTTCACCATTATTTGTAAGAAGTATAAGCCCCTCTGAATTTTTATCAAGTCTTCCTATAGGATAGATTCTTTCATTATAACCTACAAAATCCACTATATTATCCGGATTTGATTTATCTGTAGTGGACTCGATACCCTCAGGTTTATTTAATGCCAATAATATTGTTTTATTTCTTCTATTTATTACTTTTCCTTTATATGTAACAACATTTTTTTCATTTATCTTTTGCCCCATAACAGCTTTTTTGTTATCTACATAGATTTCTCCTTTTTCAATAATTCTGTCTGCTTCCCGCCTTGAGCATATACCTGCATCACTCAAATATTTATTAAGCCTAAATTCCATAAATCTTCCTTACATTAAAAATATGATATTATTAATAATATTATTTTACATTTATATATTATTTTACATTTATATATTTTTTATAATTATCTGTTATACACATAGTATGAGCATTTGTATTCTTTTATCCTGTGTTAAGTAACTCTAAACACTTCTTAATTGAATACAAATGCTCATACTACGTGTACGCCTGATTGCAATAGTCCTTGTAATCTGCTATTCAGTTACGTTTTAAGAATCACTACCAGATAGTACTGCAATTACATTTGCCAATTCTTCATCAGAGGCCATTGCACTCTTTAGACTATCATTTATTTCTTTGTTAATCTGATTGATTAATGACACATCAACATCACTTGATATATATGTATCAATACTCTCCTGAACGGTTAAATTATGAACTAAATATTTACCATCTCTATTTATCACAATGAAAGTTTCGCATCCCGGTGCTGCTGTTTCAATATTAAAAAACTTACATCCGTAAGTAGTAACAACTATAGATATATTTTCATCTATACTGCTAAGTTTATAACATGTAACATTCTGATATTCTTCAATATATTTCTTTAATACCTCATACTTTTCCAAAGAAATTTTATCCGAATTGTCTACATACTTATTAACCTCATCCATGGAAACATCTATTCGCTCTGCTTTCAGGTAATTTGATATCAATACCGTAATTGGTGAATCAGAAGCTTCAGCCTTCAGTTGTTCATTCTCATCTTCTTCTGTAGTCAATTCTTCTGTAGTTGTTTCCGTTTCTTTTGTATCCTTTTTATCATCATTTTCTTTTTTTTCTCCTGTGTTTGTAAGAATAATGGCAATAATAAGAACAATAAACAGAACCGCTAATACACTCCACAATATTATATTTTTCTTAATATCATCAATAATATTAGTTTCTTTTTCTTCTTTACGCTTATTTTTTAATACACGCCTGCAATTTCCTACTATATCTTTATCTCTTTTATCTATATTTCTTGATATATCAATTTCTTTGATTTCTTTTAAATCTGTAATATCATTTTTTCTCTCATCAAACACATCAATATCATCTATACCTGTTGCATCTGAATCTAACTCTGTCTCTTGTTTTTCTTCAGATATATCTTCTTTTATTCCCTTTACATTCCGTTTAGAATGGTTTGTATTTTTATTATTATTTGCTTTTTTTGAATAATTTTTTTTATTATTTATCATATTTTCTCCTGTATCTGATAGAATATCCATTTATCGTAAATCTGTAATATACTATATTATGAAATAAGTCTACGCCATTTCGATATTGTAACCTTTATTGGGTTTTAATATTTTTTATTTTAGTGGTAATAAAGTCTTGCTACCCCTATGTATCATAAATATATTTAACAAAAACGTATAAAAATATTTACTTTTAATTACATTTTTTGTTCAATATATTTACATCATTTTAATATTGTAAACTTTATTAACCCCAAAATAGAAAATACAAAACCACTAAATTTATAATATAAAATTATACATTATGATTTGTGTTACAATACTATATTCATCTATTCTCTTTAAATCCTTATCCCTAAAATATAATTCCATATAAAATTTTATCAAATACAGTAAGAAAAATCAACTAAACTCTTGCATTGGAAGAAATTTTCACATATAATTTATTTTGTTGCATCTGTAGTCTAATGGATATAACGTACCCCTCCGGAGGGTAAGATATGGGTTCGATTCCCGTCAGATGCATTATAACACCGAGTTGGGAAACAACTCGGTGTGCCTCATGTATAAAATCTGTGATTTTATCCATGAGGCTGTAGTGATAGGGGAATTATGGTATAATAGACTCGTGAATAAAGCTTCGCTTTATGCCCTCGCTCCATAAAATCACTTTGTGATTTTATGGTATAATAACTTGATTGAGTTCACTTTTATAAAGATAAATATGATCTGCGAGTCTGTCTTCTTCCGTTACACTTGTATTATTTACCTCTTGCACCATCTCATTATACTTCTCCACATCTTCACAGGACTGATAAGGTATTAAAATAACCTCATGAATACTGCTTGGTATTATAAAAAAATCATTTTCTAATATATCAGAAAATTTCTTTAATATATTTTTATACAAAATACATACTGCTCCAAACATCTTCTGATTATTCGTAAGTACATACATAGGTGTCTTTGCTTCATCCTTTTCCATAAACTCTTCAAAATTTTCTTCTGTAATATTATCATCAGAGAAATCTTTATATAACATCTCTCCTACAATCTGATTCATACTTTTAATCTGAAAGCCACAATATTTCACAGTATTTTCCTTTGCAATATTAAAAAGTTCTTCTATATCTATGTTCCACAAATCCAAATGAATATTTTGTATAGTACAGGATTGTGTATATATAGATGTTTCTTTGAACAGACAATAAAATATTATAGACAAATCTAAAAATTCAATATGGGGTACTCCTTCTAAAAAACTACGATTTTTTTCTGTATTTATAAGCTTACACCTGATGTTATCTTTTATAATTTCAAAATTTCTGAAACAATTTATATCAAATTCTATATCATTTTTATGATTTTTAAAAATTTCTACAATTTCTCCTGCAATAGTTTTAATATCACATATATCAGTTAAATATCTTTCATAATATTCTTCTAAATATATTGAAGGTGCAACAATACTTCTCTTTTCTTTAATACTTATATTCCAAAGAGAAACTCCATTATTTTTTATACTTTCATGTAAATTAATATCATACCCATCTCCTAAAATATTTGTAACTTCCATTAATACACATTCTCTAAATATGTTATATTCCATTAAATACCTCTGAGTAAATTTAAAAGATACTTTTTGAATTATAAGATTATTAAGATGTTTATATTTTATATTATGGTATTTGTATTGTCAACTTGTGATTAACTTTATTTTCACGAAAAATAAAAAAAATATGTAAATTGCAATATCAAATCGGACAGTTTACAAATTATTTAAAAATTGAAAAAACAGTTGAAAAATATATATTCCTATTATAAAATATTTAATATGTGTGTTTTGAAAACTATACTTATGAAACACGTTTTAAGGAGGAACCTTTAATGATTCAAGCAGGCGATTTTAGAAATGGCATCACAATTGAAATGGATAACAACATTTATCAGATTATTGAATTCCAGCATGTAAAACCTGGTAAAGGTGCTGCTTTCGTTAGAACAAAATTAAAAAGTATTACAAGTAGTGGCGTTATTGAAAAGTCTTTCAGACCTACAGAAAAATTCCCACTTGCTCGTATTGACAGAAAAGATATGCAGTACTTATATTCAGATGGTGAATTATATCACTTCATGGACGTTGAAACTTATGACCAGATAGCATTAAATGAAGATAATGTTGGAGATTCTTTAAAATTTGTTAAAGAAAACGAAATGGTAAAAATTTGTTCACACAATGGTAATGTATTTGCTATAGAACCACCTCTTTTTGTAGAATTAGAAGTTACAGAAACAGAGCCTGGTATAAAAGGTGATACAGCTACCGGCGCTACAAAGCCTTCTGTCGTTGAAACAGGTGCTACCGTTTATGTTCCACTATTTGTTGAACAGGGTGACAAAATTAAAATTGACACAAGAACAGGTGAATACCTTTCAAGAGTTTAATCTAAAAAGAATGGATATTTTATATCCATTCTTTTTTAATATGAAATTTTTCTGAGTTTCCTATTATATAAAAACTCTCCTCATTTTTATACTAATACTCATTTTTAAATCTTTGCATTACTTTTATAAGTAATACAAAAATAACTGTTCCAAATACTCCTCCTGATGTATCAATCAAAACATCCTTTATATTTCCATTTCTTCCTGCAACAAATAACTGATGTATTTCATCACTTCCTGAATAAATAAGACATAAAATTGACGATGCTATAATAAATTTAACCCAATTGTATTTTTTATCTAATTCATATCCATACAAAATAATACTGTAAAAAAATCCTAATATTGCATATTCCATAAAATGCGCTGTTTTTCTTATAGCAAAATCAAGAGTATCTGCAAATTCTATCTGCTTATCTGTTTCCATAGAAGCATATCCATCATAATGTTCAATAATAAATGCAGTCACAAAATTTCTACTAATTTTATCTGATACCTCTGCCGTCTGATTAGAAAACAAAAATATTATTATCATCCAAAGTAATGCTAAAACAAATCCTATTATCCTAGTCCTTTTCATCCGACTATTCACCTATTTTATCTAAAATTTCTTTTACAATATCTTCTATTGACTTATTATCTGTCTTAATAATAATATCTGCAACAGATAAATATCTCTCCCTTCTTTTTTCCATCAGCTCGCCTATAAATTCAACATTCATATTATTGTTAAGTATCGGTCTTTCTGTAGAATGTTTTACTCTCTCATATACAGTTTCCGGTGTAGCCGTTAATAATACTATTTTTCCTCTGTTCTTCATATACGATACGTTTTCGTCTTTTACTACCACACCGCCACCACATGACACAATTAAACCTTTATTTTTCAGAATTTCTTTTAGACATTCTGTTTCAACCTTTCTAAAGTAATCCTCACCAAACTTATCAAAAATCTCTGCAATAGACATTTTTTCTCTGTCTACTATATATTTATCCATATCTATTTCAGGTAAATTAGTTATTTTTTTAAGCTCTCTTGAAACACTTGTTTTTCCTGTTCCCATAAATCCAATTAATAAAATATTTTCATTCATAATGTGACTTTCCATTTCTATTTTTTTTATAATGTCATATAATTTATCTGCTTCTATCTGACCTGGTGCTGACACATTCCCTACCGCCCCAAAGGTCATCACTGAGCCAAAATAACTGCCTATTACTCTTGATATTTCTCCGGTGTTTCCCATAGACATTGTAATTGTATATATATCTTTTACATCTTCGTTTATTTTAGCAGTAGCTTCAAAAAGCTTAACAACATCTGATTTACTTTTTGGCATGACTGCTATTTTTGAAATATCCATACCAGCTTTTTTCATTTCAAGCAGTCTGTTATATATTTCATCAGCTTCAGGTGTTTCCACAAAATCATGATTTGAGCCTATTACAAGAATGTTATTATTATGGGCCTTATGTATAATATCACTTATTGTTTCTTTTCCCATCATGAATTCTATATCAACCATATCAATATTGCTGTTTTCCAGAACCGCTGTTAAAACCTCTTTATATTTTTCCTTTGAAATTTCTATTTCTCCACCTTCAAAAGATGTTCTTATAGTAAATAACAATCCCCTGTTACCAATAATATTCTTTATTTTTTTGATAATTTCAATGCTCTTTTTTGCTATCAAAACTTCCTTATAGTAATCTGCTCTCCATTCTATGATATCAAAATAATGCTTTTGTATATTTGACAGATTTTCAAATATTTCATCTTCCGTACGTCCCATTAACGGAACACATATCTTTGATTTACCTTTTTTAAAGTAATCTTCTACTTTTCTCATAACTTTCTAATCTTTAATCTGATGATTAAACCTTTCTGTATTTACATCGATAACATTTTACAGGTTATATTATTAATATCGTTGCAACTATAGCAATAACTAAAACTGCCATTATTCCCATAATAATGAATTTCTTATCCAAAGATGATTTTTTTTCAATATCCTCTTCATAATCCTCCTCATTGTATTTCGCATATCTTTCTTTTATTGCTTTTGCAACATCATCCTCGTATTCATCATCAATACTATTTAAATCATACTTATGCCTAATTCCGGTCCTTTGACTTTCCAATGCCCTTTCAGCTTTTCTTCTATCATTAATAGCAGATCTACCTGCAGCCAATATATCTTCATATTTTGACTTCTCCACTCTTTTTCTTGCCTCTTCAAGTTCTTTTTTCTTCTTTAGCTTTTCTTCTAAAATTCTTTTTCTCTTTCTTGCTTTACTTACTTTAACTCCAATAAATATCCCTGCTATAACTATCGAAATAGCACCAAGTGTAATAATTATTTCAGTACCTTCTTCATTTTCTTCCCTGCTCACAGATGCAGAATTTTTCCCGCTTCCTTTATTAGTATTATTTGTTTTCGCTACTGAAATGCCTATTCCCAATAAAATTATTATGGCAAATATAAATAAAACAGCTATGACATCCGAATTATTCTTCTTTTTCTTTTTTTTCCTTTTTACACTCATATTAATACTTTTCTGAGTAGCTTTTTTTGTACTTTTTTCTGCCATTTTATTCTCCATAGATGTCTCCTTTAAACGAGAAAATCATTATAAGTCTACCATTACAACTATGTTTTTTCAAGTATTTGATTTTCTAATATATGATGCTCTTTTTATTGAATCTGCACCATATTTTTCACGTATATAATCTATTGCATTGTCAGCAGCTTCCCTTTTTTGATTATTATGTGTTTCAAACAGACTAATCTGAACTGCCTCTTCTTTCTCCTTTAGTTTTCCAACACTCACTCCTAAAAGTCTTATCGGAGTTCCATCCCACATATCAAAAAACAACTCACATGATATATTAAATATTTCGGATGTACTATTTGTTGCCTGTGTAAGTATTCTTTGATGTGAATAATTCACAAAACTATTATCTTTTATATTTACAGAAACCAGCTCTCCCCTTACGCTATCTTTCCTAAGTCTTGCTGAAACGGTTTCAGACAAGGATAATAAAATCATTCTTGCTGTTTCCTCATCAGTAACATCCACAGACAAAGTTGTAGAATTTCCATATCCCTTATGTTTAACCGGTGTTGTTTCCACAAGGGATATGTCTATTCCATTCGCAAAGTTCCAAATAAGTTTTCCATGAGCCTTTAAATTTGCAATTAAAATATCTTTGTCCGTATTTGCTAACTCTCCAATGGTTCTTATACCCATAGAGTAAAGTTTTTTCTTTGTAGCTTTGCCTACATATAATAAATCTTCAACTGGTAATGGCCACATCTTTTGTTGTATTTCTTCCCGAAACAAAGTATGTACCATATCGGGCTTTCTAAAATCAGAAGCCATTTTTGCTAAAAGTTTTACATCTGATATACCTATATTTACTGTAAATCCCAACTCATCACGAATCCTGTTTTTAATGGTATATGCAAGCTCGATTGGTTCCCCGAACAATCGCCTTGTTCCCGATACATCTATAAATGCCTCATCCACACTGAATTTCTCAATATCAGGTGAATATTCCTTTAAAATATCCACAAAAGCTTTTGAGTACTTTTTATATAACATATGATTTGGTGGTGCTAAATATAAATGCGGACATTTTTTCAATGCTTCTATTACACTTTCCCCGGTAGTTATACCATATTTTTTAGCCGGAATAGATTTTGCCAATATAATACCATGCCTTTTAGCAATATCGCCACCTATAGCTGATGGAATTTCCCTGATATCAACTGCTGATTTGGAATTTTTAAGCCTGTATACAGCTTCCCATGATAAAAAGGCTGAATTTACATCTATATGAAAAATAACTTTTTTCTGATTCATATATCTTCTTCCTTTCTATAATAAGCTATTATGACTAATAATATTATATCAGAACATACGTTCGGTGTAAATAATATTTTTCTTGAGTTTCCGTATTTTTTATTTTTAGCTTCAAAAAGTCTTGTTGCCAAAGGCAACATAGACATCTTGCACAAAAAGTTGCAGATGAGAGTGAACTTTCATCTTCAACTTTTTGTGCAAGATGCTTACATCGTTATGATAATGTAAGCTTTTTGAAGATAAAAATAAAAAATACGGAAACTCTAATATTTTTTGTTTTTGTTTTCATAAAATAAAAGATACTAAAACTCAAGACAATTACTCATTGACATTAACAAATTGCAAGTTATATAATTATGCAATGTATTTAACATTACTTTATATCATTGGATTAATATGTTATATATTATGAAACGATTAAATAACCGATATTAATTATATCATCAGATTGAGTATTGTTACATATCTAAGTAATGTTTAATTTAAAAATTTTTACTTCATAGAAAGGATTTATTATGATAGAAATAACCGGACATACTGGCTTATATGGACTCCTTGGAAGTCCCGTTGCTCATAGCATTTCACCTATGATGCACAATGAGGCTTTCAATCTTTTAAATTTGGACAATGTATATCTCTGCTTTGATGTGGATACTTCCACATTAAAGACCGCTGTTGATGGTCTAAAAGCAATTGGAATAAAAGGCTTTAACTGTACAATGCCAGACAAAAATCTTATGTTTGAGCTGTGCGATGAAGTATCTCAGGCTGCCAAGCTTGTAGGTGCTGTTAATACAGTTAAAAATGAAAATGGTATACTCAAAGGTCATATGACAGATGGTGTTGGATATATGATGGCTGCTAAGGATGCAGGTTTTGATATTGTTGGCAAAAATATGACTTTACTTGGAGCAGGCGGTGCTGCTACTGCTATATGTGCTCAGGCTGCCATAGATGGTGTTAAGTCTATAAATGTTTTCAGTATTAAGGACCAGTTTTTTGACAGAGCACAGTCTCTAGTAGACAATATTAATGCTACAACCACCTGTAAGGCCGCCCTTTATGACTTAGCTGATAAATCAATGTTAAATAAAAGTATTGAAGAAAGCTATATTCTTACAAATGCAACCTCTGTAGGTATGGCTCCAAATACTGACAACTGTATTCTTAATGACAATTCTATGTTAAGACCCGACTTAGTTGTATCAGATATTATTTATAATCCCAGAGAAACAAAGCTTATAAAAATGGCAAAGGAAGCAGGCTGCAGGACCTTTAACGGACTATACATGTTACTTTATCAGGGTGCTGAAGCCTTTAAAATCTGGACAGGAGCAGAAATGCCGGTAAATGAAATTAAGGCAAAATATTTTGATGTATAATAACTATAACAATTTGTATGAATAGTTTATAAAATCCGGTACATACTGATTCTGAGGTGAAAGGCTGAAATAAACTTTCAATCTTTAGTTTGTTGTTTCAACTAAAAGCGCAATCGCTTCTGATTGAAGCATTAGGAGGCAAATATGAATAAGAAATCTCAAAAACAAATTCAGGAACAGCAGAATCTAAACAAATTTAACAGCATAACACAAAAGGTTACACCAGAAAATCAGAATCAGACACACAATTCCAGAAAAGAAGGCATACAGCCAATTAATCAAAAGAGATAGAGCCACCATAGGTGGCTCTTAAATAAATTCTCTTTAATAAATTCTCTTTAATACAATATATCTCCCAGTTCTTTCAAATTGTTTACTATCTTAAAGGTCATACTTCTTTCTTTTTCTGTTTCCTTTGTTAAATCCGGAATCATAATTACATTCATATTTGCTCTATATGCAGATATTATACCATTTGTTGAATCCTCCACTGCTATACACTCTTTTGGTTCAAAACCCATCTTTTTACATGCATAAAGATAAATATCAGGCATTGGTTTACCATTGTCCACCATATTTGAACATATTATTTCATCAAATAAATTAAAGATATCTATCTTTCTTAAATATTGTTCTGTTCTTATAATATCGGTGGATGTAGCTACAGCCAGTTTATATCCTGCCTCTTTCAATTTACAGACGGTTTCCTTTACATAAGGCTTAGGTTCTATTCCGTATATTTCAAAATGTTCATTTACCAGTTCTCTTCGTCTGTTTCTTATCGCTTCAAAATTAAAGCTTTCACCAAATATCTCTTTTAGTTTTTTAGAAGCATCATCTTTTTGAAGACTTCTAATCATATATGCATGTGACAACTCCATAGGAAATCCATATTCTCTTGCTGCCATACACCAATACCTTGTTATATACTTTTCTGTATCAATCAATACTCCGTCCATATCAAATACTATTGCTTTTATTTCATTATTATTTATTTTCATGATTTTATCCTGTATAAAGTTTTAGTATTTTATTTTATACCACTCTGTATACAAACTGCATATACCGGTTATAACTATCTGACATATTACAAGCAATTATTTTATTTATCGTCAAATATACATCTTATATGTATTTTACTTAACCATTTATATACCTGTTAAAACTATATTATTAAATTTTAACTAATCATTTTCGATAATCATTCTGAAGCAGTAAACTCCAAAATAGCAGATAGCAGGAAATACAAGCTCTCCTGCTATCTTAAGCTTATTCATATATTTATAATTTTTTTATAACACCTGATTTTACTGATAATATTTTGTATCAGTCAGATACCAAAGTCCGTCATGCTCTACAAATATCCATATCATATCTACAACAGATACATCCTTATCTGTACTATAATTTGTAAAGTATATTGTATACTCATATTTTACATGGCAGGCAAAACAATCTTCTGAATATTTTACAAAATCCGTAATCTCACGTGAAGTAAATTCAGTGCCGGAAATCTTGCTATCAGGATAAAAGTATGTTGTTGCTGAATTAATGCTTTCATATAAATCAGAGCCTGGTCTTACATAATTGAATATACTCTTACCTAAATTTGCAAAATTACGTGCATATGCGTAAGTAACATCCTGAACATATTGCATAAATTCATCCTCCAGCGATGAATCACTATTAGTTACTGCAGTATATGTTCCTCCATCTACAGATACATCCATTTCATTTCCAGTTGAATCCTTAACTACTACTGTAGGCGTTTCAAATAAACCATTAATCTCATACTTAGTAATTTTGGGAACTACATCTAAATATTGTTCTACATTAGAAAGTAAATCGACCGATACACCTTTTTCTGTAATATATGTGTCATTTACTTCTATACCATTTACATATACAGTTGATCCCTCTAATGCCAATATAGAAATTGTAGCTGTTGTAGGAAGATAATCTACTAAATCAATCTCTGAAATAGTCCATTTTTTAAAGCCATGCTTAATTGTTCCATCCTGTTTTAAGCTTACTTTTGCAAAAGCCTTATCCTCAACTAATAATTCATATACAGGATTAACAGTTGTATTTTCCTTTGCTTCTTTATATTCTATTTCCTTACCTGTAATAAGACTCCTGATATAGTTTACGGCATAGCTGTTATCTTCAAACTCGTTGCCTGCTGTTATATTAGCCAGATAGCTGTCCAGATTCTTATTAATATCTTCTGCTATCTCTGCTATTTTATGGTAAGACATACCCTTTTCATATCCGTCAATAAAGCTGTAGAAGAAAATCCATACACCTACTGTCACAATAAGAAGTGCAACTGCATAAATGAATAGTATTTTTTTGAATTTACTCTTTTGGTTTTTTTTCTTCTTTCTGCTACCTTTTCCCGAAGCTGATCTTTTCTTTTTATCCTGACTATTCTCAAGCATTGTAATATCATTTTCAAACTCAATATCTTCTAAAAACTCAATATCAGGAAATAATTCATTATTATCTAATTTATTATTATCTAATTTATCATTATTTGTTTTTTCCATTTATTACTACCTCTATTTTCTTACTAAAAAGCCTGTCGGACATCTTCTTGGTCCTGTAGGCGAATAAGGCTTGTTCACAACTTCGCCTTCATATACCATCTGAGTAGATGTACCACCATCCATACAAGCTGCATTTACAGCACCATATTCTAACATCAGATAGGTCATATCCTTAAATGTTGCACCAATGCTTTCTGCCTGTCTGCCGTCAACTACCATAAGTAAAACCGCACCGTCAGCTCTCTGTCCAATAGCTGTTCTTGGATTTTTGCCACCGCCATATACAGTTGTGTCCGGTACTGTAAGAGGTTCACCATCAATAATAAGGAAAGGTCCCGTTTCGTGAAGCGTATGAACACAATCTCTGACATTCATTGCTAACGCCTCTCTTGGTGTCATTTTTCCAACCACAAGGATATTATCCTCCGTAAATCCTGTAATATTATAAGTAGTATCCATATCTCCCTGTAAAAGCTTTCCCTCTGAAATAACTACACCTACCGGCATAGCTGAATATGAATAACTGCCCATATCAACAAATTCCCCTCCATTTATACCTGCAATGGCATCATATCTTTTACAAATATCTGCAACTACCTCACCTGTGCCTTCATAAAATTCAGGAATCGTACCTACAAATACTCTTGAAGGGTCTTTAACTATAAGAAGCTTACCCTTATAGGTATCTCCTACTATATCAATAAGCTCTATATCAGGAGTCTCTTTATTTTCATCATTATCGCCGATTATAACTAAATTTGTATCTGAAACCGTACCCTCTGCAACATCTGCCATCTGATTTTTCTTAATCATCTCATCAATTTCATCCTGCGATAAAAATATATTTGCTACCCAGCCCATTGCACTGGTTTCCTGTAATGCACATACAAACTGATTTTTTGCAGCCTCCGATGGTCCATGTATCAAAATGAAACATATTCCCAAAATGAAAATCAAAAACAACCCCAATGTAGTAAATAATACTGCAAAAAATTTGCCTATACCTGATAAAACCTTTTTAATCTTTTTGTTTTTCATAAACGTTCCTTTCTCTTAATCTACTAACTTTTATAGATATAGTATTTTCATTTTTAATAATATAAATTAGATTTTTATTTTTAAGTTTTATACATCATTATACCATAAAATCACAGGGTGATTTTATGGGTCGAGTGCGTAAGCCTTGTGCTTACTCACGATGACATTATACCATATAAAACAAAAAGTGCTTAAAATATTATTTTAAGCACCTATTTGCAATATTCAATGCGGAAAAAGGGACTTGAACCCTCACTTCCTATGGAAACATGATCCTTAGTCATGCCTGTCTGCCAATTCCAGCATTTCCGCATTTCATCAGTTATTTCATAACCGACCTATACATAATATCAAATACAAACTTTTTTGTCAATATTTTTCAAAAAATATTTTTCTTGACTTAGCTATAATATTTTCATATAATAGTTTTGCTTGCAGCAGTGGCGGAATTGGCAGACGCGTATGTTTCAGGTACATATGGAGAAATCCCTGTGGGTTCGAGTCCCATCTGCTGCATTTTTATTTTATTCCAATTCCTAAACTAAATATTTCAAAATTATAAGCTACCTATATTTTCTTAGATATTCATAATTATCTTTCTATAACTGTCTTTTAAAACTTTATTTTATTATGTATTCATATTCTCTCTCAATCGACAGTTTTATTTCTGAATAAATTTGACACATCCAAATCCTTTTTATAAATCACTCCTTAAAATGAAAATAAGTCCTGTTTCACTTTGCTATAGAAGTCGAAGTAACAATCCTCATATGACTGTGTACATTTGTAATGATATGCTACTACAAAGATTCATATGCATTCCCTATAATATAAAAAGGCCTACACAACTGTAGACCTTTGTAATAATAAAATCAATTCTTTATAAACCTTATTTTATAATTATTAAGCTAACTTAGACTTTGCTAAATCTGCAAGCTTTGTAAATCCTTCTGCATCATTTACTGCTAATTCAGCTAACATCTTTCTGTTTACTTCAACATTAGCTAACTTTAAACCGTACATAAATTTACTGTATGATAAACCGTTCATTCTTGCTGCTGCATTGATTCTTGCAATCCATAACTGTCTGAACTGTCTCTTTCTTTCTTTTCTGCCAGCATATGAACTTGTAAGAGCTCTCATAACTGACTGCTTAGCTACTCTATACTGTTTAGACCTTGCTCCTCTATAACCTTTAGCTAACTTTAATACTCTATTATGTTTCTTTTTAGCATTTAATGCGCCTTTAATTCTTGCCATCTTAAATTTCCTCCTATCAACAAATCACCTTATAAGTAAGGTAAGATTTTCTTCATGTTCTTAACATTTGTCGCGTCTGTTGTTGTTGCTTTTCTTAAGTTTCTCTTTCTCTTTGTTGATTTCTTTGTTAAGATGTGGCTCTTGTAAGCCTTCATTCTCTTTAATTTTCCTGAACCTGTCTTCTTAAAACGTTTTGCTGCTGCTCTGCTTGTCTTGATCTTTGGCATTAAATTTTCCTCCTTAACTCTATATTTTAACTACTTTTTCTCAGTTAAAACCATCATAATGCTTTTGCCTTCGAGTTTCGCCGGTTTCTCTATAACTGCAACATCTGTAAGCATTTCTGCAAAATCATCCAGAATATGCTTGCTACTGTTCATATGAGCCATTTCTCTACCACGAAATCTCAATGTAACCTTAACTTTATCACCTTTTGTAAGGAACTTACGTGCCATATTAACTTTGGTGTTAAGGTCGTTTGCTTCAATGTTTGGTGATAAACGAACTTCCTTAATATCAACAACCTTTTGCTTTTTCTTTGCTTCCTTTTCTTTTCTGGCAAGCTCATATCTGTATTTTCCGTAATTTATAATCTTACATACAGGTGGCTTGGCTGTTGGTGCAATCTTGACAAGGTCAAGGTCTGCTTCCTTTGCAAGCTTTAAAGCTTCCTTTGCTGACATAATTCCAAGCTGTTCGCCGTCTTCTCCGATCAAACGAATTTCTTTGTCTTTAATTTGTTCATTAATAGATAATTCGCTAATAGTAGTACACCTCCAAATTGAAATAATAAAAAAAGTGGATATGAATATCCACCAATATAAAGCACAAACTATATAAGCTGTAACTTATTACACCATGTAGCGAAGCCCATGGGTGAGAGTGGATACTCTGCTTCTCTTTACAACTCTGTTATCTTATCATTAGTTTTACGATGTGTCAATAACTTTTTAATAGAGTTTCTCTATTTTTTATTCCATTTTTTATTGGTGTTTTTATTTTAGAGTTTATAACGTTTATAATTTTAAAATAAAAAATACCAAAATTTTATAAATGAGAATATCTTTCTTAATTTATGTAAACACTATATTATATCATAAGCACCGCTTATGATTATCCGCAGTCGCCAAATGTAAATATAAGCATTTACACTTGGCTCATTGCCTATATTATATCATAAGCACAGCTTATGATCATCCGCAGTCGCCAAATGTAAATATAAATACTTACACTTGGCTCATTGCCTATATTATATCATAAATTGCACCGCAATTTATGTATTGAGTGCGTAAGTCTGTGCTTACTCACAATGACATTATGTCATAACAGAAAATATAAATACTATACTAGCATTTATATCAAGTCACTACCTGTATTATATAATATAAGGAGGTTTATTATGCCATCATTAGATTGTAGTGTAAGAAACTGTTATTACAACAAAAACAGCCGTTGTTCCAGAGAGGACATCTTAGTAGAAGGCAAAAATGCAAAAACTACTGATGCCACTGCATGTGATAGTTTTAAAATCAAAAATGACGCATTTACTAATTCCTGCAAATGTGATACATCACCTAACGAGCATTTGAAGGTTGCCTGTAGAGCAGAAAACTGTGTCTACAACAAAAAATGTATGTGTGATGCTGAGCATATTGATATCGCCGGTATATCTGCAAGTAAATCAGAACAGACTGAATGCGGCACATTCAGAATGATTTAATCCTTCTTCATTTTTCTTCTATTCTTAAAGTCCAGATTAATAATTTAATCTGGACTTTACTTCTATATTCTATGCATCTTATATCAATATATAATCATTTTTATTTTCACTGAATAATTAAAAGATTTTTTCCAAAATTTATATATTATAAAATTGTAGACTTTATTAATCCGTAAATAAAAAATACAGAAATTCTAAAATTAAAAATATAGAAACCCTATAAAACTTTTTTGCTTGACATATAAAAAAATAAATATTAAAATAATTGTACTATGCAACATAGTACACCAAGTACTTGTTAAGAAAGGTGGGTGAAATATGTTTCAATTAGATTTATTATCAAGGGTTCCTGTTTATGAACAAATTATTAATCAATTAGAATCACTTGTTCTATCAGATATTTTAATGCCGCATACACAGCTTCCCTCTGTCAGAGGATTGTCAGTTCAGCTTTCAATCAATCCTAACACTATACAGAAAGCATATTCTGAATTAGACCGTAGAGGAATAATATATTCTGTACCGGGCAGAGGATGCTTTGTATCGGAGGATTCCAAATCAATTTTAAGTTCTTTAAGCAGAAATAAGTTAAAACCGCTAACTTCCCTACTAGGCGAGCTAAAACTTGCCGGTATCGAAAAAGAAGAAATTATATCTATTGTTGACAGTGTATATGAGAAAGGTAATGAAGTATGATTATAACAGAAAATCTTGTAAAAAATTTTGACGGCTTTTTAGCAGTAAATAATATTTCATGTAAGATACCCAATGGTTGTATATATGGAATGGTCGGTTCAAACGGAGCAGGTAAATCTACATTTTTAAGATTGATTACCGGTGTCTATAAAGCAGACAGTGGAAATATCATTATTGATGATGAGCCGGTATATGAAAATCCAAAAATAAAATCACGTATTTCCTACGTTCCTGATGATTTATTTTTTCTGCCAAATGCAAATATTAAGAGAATGGCTTCTTTCTATAATAATATATATGAAAGCTTTGATAATGAACGATGCCGTTTTCTAACAGATACCTTTAAGATTGATACAAATAAATCCATCAATACATTTTCTAAGGGTATGAAACGTCAGGCAGCAATTATTTTAGCTTTATCCTGCAAAACTGACTATATGTTCTTTGACGAGACCTTTGACGGATTGGACCCTGTTATGAGAAATCTTGTAAAAAGTCTTATATGTCAGGATGTTTTAGAGCGTAAGGCTACTGCTTTTATAACTTCCCACTCTCTTAGGGAATTAGAGGACATATGTGATCAGCTCGCACTCCTGCATCAGGGCGGACTCATTTTAGAAAGTGATATTTCAAATCTTAAAACTTCCCAGTTTAAGGTTCAAATTGCCTTTACTTATCCGTTTGATGAAGAATTATTTAAAGATATATCTTATAAACGATTTAAAAAGGTTGGTTCTGTCGCTACTATGCTTGTAAAGGGTGATATGGATGAAACAATAGCTAAACTAAACACACTTAATCCTTCTCTTTTGGATGTACTTCCATTAACACTTGAAGAAGTATTTACATTTGAAATGGGAGCTTTAGGATATGACTTTGAAAATATACTGGAGGGCTAGTTTATGAAAAACTTTTACAATTTTAAAATTTATAAAGAATCCTTTAAGCAGTTAAGAGTTATCGGTATTATCATGACTGCAATTATGGTTCTTATAGGTGCAGTAATCCCGATATCTGAATATATTGATGTTATAAACGGCATTAATATGGGATTTTATCCTAACGACTATATGTCACTTATTTCAAGCTATGATATATGTGACATATACTATATCATTTTTATTCTTGCTGCACCAATACTTACATTATTTGCATACAACTTCTTAACTTCACGAAATTCCTGTGATTTTTATCATAGTATCCCTCATAAGAGGAGCTGTATATTTTTTAGTATTTTATCAGCAATAATAACCTGGATATCCATCATTTTTGTATCATGTACAGTTGTATTGCTGGGATTTTTTGCTATATTCTCAAATCATCTGGTATTTAACTCCACACCTCTCCTCATAGGTGCAGTAAATTGTTTTATCAATTCGTTACTGGTAGTAGCATCCATTTCACTTGCATGCACTATTACGGGAACAACTCTAAATAATATATTAGTAAGCGGAATTATTATGTTTTTCCCTCGTATACTAATATATGTATGTATTAATTTAATATCATCCTCTAATCCGTTTTTAATAAATTTTGATACATTCTTCTTATTTAAAATTGATACAAATATGTTAATAGGAGCTTTGGCTAATGTCATTAGTTATAGAAGCATTATTAATCTAGCTGATTTTGGAGCATATACTATATATACCTTAATTTTGGTCATTATTTATTTCGGTATTGCTGCATTTCTGTTTTGCAAGAGAAAGAGTGAAACAGCAGGCACCAGCTCTGTCAGCAGTATACTTCAAACTATTTTCAGAGTTTGTATCGGTATAGTAGTTACACTTCCTTCTATTAGCTGGATTTATTCTATTTATAATGGCTCTGAACCTTTTAACGGTGTCATGGAGTTTGCATTTGTTATTATCATTAATTTTATAATTGCAATAGTTATTATGTTTATTTATGAAATAATCACAACAAGAAAAATCAAAAAAGCTCTTAAAGCACTGATATTTTCACCTATACTTATAGCAGTTGATGCCTTAATAATAGCTTTACTGATATTTGCTCAATATAAGACTCTCAATCTTGTTCCTGATACTGATGAAGTTGATTATATATGTTTATATAATAATAATAATTACTATTCGGATTATTTTGATATAAAACGTTCCACTATAAAAATTGAGAATAAAGAGGCCATTGATTTTTTTGTTTCCTCATTACAGCAAAATATAGACAAATACAAAGAAAATCCTTCAAACTGGGATGATTATTCATATTACTACAAAATAATTCCTATTACATTTAATTGCAATGGAACCGATTATTCCAGATATATATACTTTAATAATTCTGAATATAATAATGCCATGGCAAAAATTAATAATAATATTAATATTAATTCAATATATTTAGATCTTCCTTCACTGGATGAGAATTATACTATAATTGCTAATGATTCGTCTGGTTTATCTACTGAATTATTAAATAAAATTTATACGGTATATAGAGAGGAAATATTGTCAAATCCTGAACCATATTTAGACTATATGAATAATTCCGAAGATAAGAGTTACCAATCTTTCATATCTATTTATTTTCAAACATATGTTAATGATAGAGGATGTACTGGTGTAATACCTGTTTTACCGGACTATACTGATACTACAAAGATGTATCTTGATTATTTTATTAATAATTCTTCGCATATAAGTAATGTTAATAATATCTTAAATAATATTAATAACTATATAAATAAAAATACGGAAGTCAATATTCAATTTAATAAATTAATATTTTCCGCCAACACTTTTTATAATGATAATAGTTATATAGATTATTCCTACTTTTACCATGATACTCCTAGCGAAGAGGCAGTTAAAATGTTTAAAGAAATATCAACATATCTTGGAAATGATATAAATACAGATGATTATAATAATTTATATATAATAACTATTACTCTTTCAGATTTTGAAAACTATGCAAATGACAGTGATTTCTGTATGATGGTTTTACTTCCTGATGATTTTACATTTGTTGAAGATTGAATAAATCATAATAAGTTTGAAACTATTGAAATTCAGTAATATAATATTTAAATTTTCTTATATTATATAATAACAGCACCAAAATATTTTGGTGCTGTTATTTATTTTCTGTTATTAATTTCAAGTATAATATATTATAC
>CAMWKO010000026.1 GCA_947174885.1 uncultured Clostridia bacterium | reverse complement strand
TAGCTCAGTTGGTAGAGCACCTGACTCTTAATCAGGGTGTCCAGGGTTCGAACCCCTGATCGCGCACTAGAGTACCAGTTTTGAACATTGTGTTCGGAGTTGGTGCTTTATTTTTTGTCTATATATTTTTGTCTATATATTTTTTAGTTTACATAACTTTTCTTGAAAGTTCATTTTAAAAAAAAATCCCCCAAAAATAAACTTTTAAATTCCACTCCTGTTTTTTCCTTTTTTACCATAAAAAAACTGGAACATAAAAATAAAATTGCATACACTTATAATAATAATTATTGCAGGAAAAATAACTCTGCCAAATGATAAGGATAGTGTGAACAAATATGAAAAATCAATATTCGCATATGACCATAATTATTATGTTTTTAATTATTTCTCATATCGCTTGGATATGGGAAGGAATAATAACCGTATATGAAGCCGGAGAATTTGTTAATCGGGGATTTCTTCATGGATTCTGGCTTCCAATCTATGGAAGCGGCAGTATTATTTTGATTAAAATTCTTGGTCAGACAAAACATTCAGTTTCTATGGTATTTATTTGCAGTATGCTTATTTGTGGCATAATTGAATATGTAACATCTTTTGTATTAGAAAAATTATTTAATAAAAAATGGTGGGATTATAATTATTTATCATTTCATCTAAATGGTCGAATCAGCCTGTTCAGCGTGGTAATGTTTGGAATTGCCGGATGTCTTCTAATTTTCTACATTGCACCTTTTTTAAACAAACAGATTAATAAAATTCCTATTAAACTTCAGAAATTTATATGTATATTATTTTGTGGATGTTTCTGTACAGATGTATTAGTTTCATTATTAAATCCAAATGTTGGAATGGGAATTACTTTTTGAGTTTATTTCCTCTAATATGGTTCTGTTTTCATATCAGTAATTGTATATTTTGTCTTGCTTTTACCTTTCTTAGTTGTTCTTTATCCGATTGATGGCAAAATCATAATGTACTCTTTTAAATCTTGATACCTGAATTTTAGCAAAGTTATCAATTCGGAAAATCTAACACAGCCTTCAGAACTTTATAGTAATACACACCGGTGTACCGGTTTGAACATTATTTACATATTTTTCCATTTACTTTTATATACTTATAGTATAATATATTTACAAGGGAATATCACAAACGAGGCGACACCCCTTTGATCAGGAGGTAAAAGCCCTCCAGATGTAAAAAAGGAGGGTTGCATATGGAAGTTACATATGAGAACTTAGTTCAAGCAGGTATATTCATAGTTGCCCTTGTTGGTCTGTGTTATCAGATTTTCAAGGACAAAAAATAATCCGCCATATCTGCGAAATATGACGGTTCAAATTAATTTAAACTAAATTTCAGGGGTTGTCGTTTCGATTATTCCCTATTTAGCTAAAATATATCATGATAATCTTTTAAAATCAACTACATTTTATCTTGAGTTTCCGTATTTTTTATTTTTAGCTTCAAAAAGTCTTGTTGTCAAAGGCAACATAGACATCTTGCGCAAAAAGTTGCAGATGAAATTGAACTTTTCTCTGCAATTTTTTGTGCAAGATGCTTACATCGTTATGATGATGTAAGCTTTTTGAAGCTAAAAATAAATAATAATTTTTCCTCTTTTGACAATACTAATATTAATTCTATCTAATTACACATCTATTCAAGGAGATTTTATTATGAATATTGTTTTTTTTAGTTCAAAACCTTATGACGAAATATGGTTTACACCACTTTGCAAAGACTATGGCTACAATCCTATTTATTTAGAATCAAAGCTGGATGAACATACAGCACCGTTAGCCAGTGAAGGAGATGCTATATGTGCTTTTGTAAATGATGACCTTTCAGCCAACACAATTAAAGCATTATCAAAATGCAATATTCAGGGTATATTTATGCGCTGTGCCGGTTTTAACAATGTAGATTTGGATGCCTGCCATATGTATAAAATTCCTGTAATGCGTGTACCCGGATATTCGCCGGAGGCAGTTGCCGAGTTTGCTATGGGATTGTATCTGACCGTAAACAGACGTATTCACAGAGCTTACACCAGAACACGTGATTTTAATATGAACATAAACGGATTAATGGGACATGATATTCATAATAAAGTCGCAGGAATTATAGGTACAGGAAAAATAGGTCAGGCTATGATAAATATCTGTAAAGGTTTTGGAATGCAGGTTATAGCCTACGACCCATTTCCGGTTGGAAATCTGGATGTAAAATATACACCACTTGATTATCTTTTTGCTAATTCAGATTTTATATCTCTGCACTGTCCGTTAACAGAAGGTACTAAATACATTATAAATGAGGATTCAATATCCAAAATGCACGATGGTGTCTACATTGTAAACACCTCACGAGGAAAGCTCATAAAAACTGATGCACTTTTAAATGCTCTCCTAACTCCCGGTAAAATAGGTGGTGTAGGACTTGATGTATACGAAGAAGAATCAGATCTCTACTATGAGGACAAATCAAATGAAATTATGGAAGATGAAAAACTTGCAAGGTTAACTACTTTTCCAAATGTAATAATTACCTCTCATCAAGGCTATTTTACAAGGGAAGCTATGCAATCCATTGCAATAGAAACTATGGAAAATGCATATGCCCTCTTTAATAATCTTCCTCTAAGAAATCAGGTTCTTCGTAACCATCAGTAAAGCTTAAACTACCTTGCTGTCATTACTACAGCATATTTTTACTTCTCGTATAGGTACTAAATATGTACGATGACACATCTGCTCTGATTTTTGCTTTTGTAAATAAATCATTTAACGTCATACTTTCAAAAAAGTGACTGTACTGCTTTTAGTTATCATTATTTAGAATACTAAAAGTAATACAGCCACTCTTCTTATGTTAATACAGCTTCATATATCCGCTTATATAAAAATCTTATTTTCCTAAAAATATCTGTGCAATTGGGGAATCACTGTTTAAAATCAATGTTTTATTATCTCCAATAAGTGATGCTTTAGCAGCATCAAGACTTCTTACAAATGTATAAAAATCACTCTTCGAGCTATCCTTATAAGCGTCTGATAAAATCTGCATATACTGTGCTTCACCCTCAGCCATAATCTGTTCAGCCTTAGCTTCAGCCTCAGAAATCATAATAGAAACTTCTTTATCAGTTGTATTTTTAATAATCTGTGACTCTGAATCACCTTCAGCAGTATATTGTGCCGCCATCTGATTACGTTCAGAAATCATTCTTTCATAAACGGCAGCCTTATTATCACTAGGTAAATCCAAATGTTTAGTCTGAACATCCACAAGCATAATACCATACTGTGACATTGAATTACCAATCTTATTAGCAATACTTTCACTAAGAAGACCATCTCTTGCACTAATAACCTCTGCCTGAGTCATGCTACCAATAATTTCCTTAAGTGCATTAAATACTGCTGCATTAATTCTTCCTTCAGCATTAGTTACAGATGCACTAAGTGTCTGTGCAAATAAAAGAGGATCTTCTATTCTCCATAATACATAAGTATCTGCTACCATAGTCTTTTTATCCTTTGTGATAACATCACTGGATGCTAAATCATACAACAAAATCTCTTTTGGTAATGTATCCACTTCCTCTATAAAAGGAATTTTAAAGCTAATACCCTCTTCAGTAATAACCCTATCAACCTTGCCGAACACTCTTACAAGCTTGTATTCATCCTTATAAGTAATAACCACTGAAGAAAAAATAAAAATAACTGCTAATACAGCAATTATAATTGCTGAAATTTTTCCAATCTTTTTTGCTTTACTCATATTAGTTTCCTCCTTCTGTAGTATCAGATGAATTGTTTTCATTTACATTAACAGTAGAAAATGGATTTAGTGGAAGTACCTTCTGTACAGAGCCATCACCACTGTCAATAATTATTTCAAGGGAAGGAAGAACCTCCTCCATAGTTTCATAGAACATTCTCTGCTTTGTTATTTCAGGGAATTTGATATACTCGTTATACATCTGGTTAAATCTTGCCACCTGACCTGTAGCTTCGTTTATTCTTTCCTGCTTTGCAGCCTCTGCGCTTTGTAGAATCTGATCCACACTAGCCTCTGCAGCCGGAATTTTCTCATTCTTATATTTATTTGCATTATTAATAGCAGTTTCTTTACCCTGCTTTGCAGTTTCTACCGCCTTAAACGCCTCCATAACCTCTGCTGTAGGTGGCTCGGCATCCTGCATTGTGATATTCACAAGATATATACCTATATCATTTTCCTCTAATCTGGCATTAATCATCTGCTTAATTTCCGACTGAATCTCACTCTTACCGGTTGTAAGAACACTATCAACATCCGACTGACCAATTACTGTTCTGATACAGCTTTGTGCAATATTTTTAAGTACTTCTACCGGATCTTCCGAAGCATATAATGCAAGTATAGGATCTGATACCTGATATTCCACAAAGAAATCTACATTTACAAAATTATAATCTGATGTAATCATAAGCGATTCATCTTCAATAGTCTCATTTGTATCAATGTTATACCCTATGGCAATTCCCTTGATAGTAGTATCCACCTTTTCTACAGTCTGAATAAACGGAATCTTAAAATGCAAGCCTGACTCCGAAACTGTCTTGGCATTACCAAAGGTAAGCAAAACTGCCTGCTCCTGCTCCTTTACCTGATAGGTGGAATTAAAAATAATTATTAGCACAGCTACAATTCCCACAATCACAGTTGCAGCTTTTTTAATCTGATTAGGTTTAATATTATTGATATCAAAATTACTTGTATTTTTCATATCCATTCCTCCTTGTTCAATAGTGAAAAATATAATATGTATAGTTTTCATTTCGTAATAAAAACTATATACATAATAATAACATAATACTTACAAAAAAGTATAAACATACTATAACTTTTGTATTAAACTTTACATATTTGGTACTAATTTTTACAGTATATTATTTTAACCAATTTCCTACTATAATACATGTTTCCTTACATGACATCCTTTTATACCTACTCCTGCTGGTAAAACATATATATTAGATTTTGTTTATTCCATTTCCTATAAGCAGACATAAATACATAAACTCATATAAACAGCTAATAGCGCAAAATAATATCCCGTCACGAGCAGTACAACATTAAATTTGCAACATACAAGTGGCGGGACAATTCTAACCTTGCAGTAATACTGACATTTATTCCCTAAGTAAAATTATTTCTTTATTTATCTTCCAAGCGAAGGCTATCTGCAATATTCATAAATATTACTTTCTGTTATAGTTAATAAGACATCCTTTAAGTATAATATCTCTTTCATCATCTGTAAGCTCACCCATTTTAAGAGTAAACTCCTTTAATGCTCCGTCCTTTACAACATATGCTGTAATATCTGTAAGCTTATTTTTAATAGCGCCAATAACCTGTGGTACAAAAATGTAATCTCCCTTTGTAAACGGAAGAGCTTCTTCCTCATAAATGAATGGAAGCATACCCCAGTTAATGAGATTTGAACGGTATCTCTTTGTTGCATATTCTTTAGCAATATTTGCCCAGCCACCAAGTACCTTCTGACAGGATGCTGCCTGCTCTCTGGCTGAACCATCACCCGGTTTTACCGCATAAATAGTTGAACCGATACCGATATTTTCTCTGCTTACCTCAGGGAATGCAGCTTTAATTGTATTCATTATGCCCTCAAACTCAGGAAGTGCTGTTGCAGGACAGGCATCAGCCTCCCTTGCCTCTTCAGCCTTCTGGACCTCTTTAGCCAAACCTACATATTCAGGATCCTTTCTTGATAATGTAAACTCTGCAAGTCCTAATGGATTTGAACGGTATGATGAAGTTTCTCCCGAAGGAATAAGCTCATCTGTTGTAGTTACCGGATCATGTATCTCTGAAACTACCTTTAATACAAGATTTTCCGTAAGTGCTACCATCTTTGGCCAATCCTTGATATTTGGACCAAATTTGATTTCTACGCTGTCATCTGCAATACCCTTTGAGTCAAATACTCTGTTTGCATAGATTGAACTGTCAAAATGATATTTAGGTGATGTATATTCGACATCCATATCTGTTGCTGCTGTAAGGAAGCCCTTATTAGCTGCCGTCGCTGCAATAGAACGGGCATCCATAAGTGCAACCGAAGAAATCTGACCATTCTGTAGCTTAGATCCCTCTCTGTTAGGGAAGTTTCTTGTTGAATGTCTGATACTGAATGCGTTGTTTGAAGGTGTATCGCCTGCACCAAAGCATGGTCCGCAAAAGGCTGTCTTTACAATAGCACCTGTTGCCATAAGCTCTGCGAGTCTTCCGTTTCTGGCAAGCTCTACATATATAGGTGTACTTGCCGGATATACGCTAAGTGTAAACTCGTCTGCACCAATACTTCTACCTCTTAAAATATCTGCTGCATCACAAATGTTTTCATATCCGCCACCTGCACAGCCTGCAATGATTCCCTGCTCAACATACAGCTTTCCGTCTTTTACCTTATCCGTAAGCTTATAATCAACCTTTCCGTCAAGTGATACAAGTGCTCTCTTTTCAACATCATGAAGAATATCCATAAGATTTGCATTAACCTCTTCAATAGTGTATGTATTACTTGGATGGAATGGCATTGCAATCATAGGTTTAACCTTGCTTAAGTCAACATATACCATACCGTCATAGTAAGCCACACTACCCGGATTTAATTCCTTGTATTCTTCTACCCTTCCATGAGTTTCATAAAATTCTTTAATCTTATCATCTGTCTTCCAGATAGAAGATAAACATGTAGTTTCCGTTGTCATTACATCAATACCGATTCTGAAATCAGCACTAAGATTATTAACACCCGGACCTACAAATTCCATTACTTTATTTTTAACATAGCCGTTTCCAAATACTGCACCGATAATAGCTAAAGCCACATCCTGAGGACCAACTCCCTTAGCAGGCTCTCCTGTAAGATATATACCTACCACACCGGGCATATTAATATCATATGTCTGTTCAAGAAGCTGTTTAACTAATTCCGGACCACCTTCTCCCATAGCCATAGTACCTAATGCACCGTAACGTGTATGACTGTCTGAGCCCAATATCATCTTTCCGCCACCTGCGAGCATTTCTCTCGCATACTGGTGAATTACTGCCTGATGAGGTGGTACATAAACTCCACCATACTTCTTTGCACAGGTAAGACCAAACATATGGTCATCTTCATTAATAGTACCGCCTACTGCACAAAGCGAGTTATGACAGTTTGTAAGAACATAAGGAATAGGGAACTTTGTAAGTCCTGATGCTCTTGCTGTCTGGATAATACCTACAAATGTAATATCATGCGATGTTAATTTATCAAACTTAATCTGAAGCTTATCCATATTAGAAGATGTATTGTGACTTTCCAATATACCATATGCCATTGTATTTTTCTTTGCTTCTTCCTTTGAAACAGCTTTTCCCAGTTTGCTTTGCAATATATCAGCCGCTTCTGAATTATCTTCTACAACATCTACGCCATTTAAAAGATATGCACCGTAATTGCTTAATTTTATCATATTTCCTCCATTCCGTTACATAAACGCTTATATTTCTACTTTATATGAAATTAATCCGCCCCTTAAGGAGCGTTTCTACTATATAAGAATACTAAAATTATTAAATAGCAGAAATAACATTCAAAAGACATTATACCTTTAAATATACTATTTATCAAGAATAAGCATTAAAATAACTATTGTATCCGTAAACTGACTGCTTAACACTGTCTTTAACTACAAAATACTCCCTTCTTACCATTTTTCCATCAATTAAAACAGAATATGACCATGTATTTTTATAGAACAAGCCCTTATCCCAATTCATTTCTATAAAGAAACATACCTGTGCATTCATCTCTTTATTATTTTTATCGCCTATTGCCTTTTCTTCTATTCTATATATTTTACCGTCCGGCTGGTGCCAGAATACTGTAACACTATGAATGCCTTTAAAATTATTAATATCAATATATAGTGCTATTAGCTTGTCCTTTCCTAATATAAATACATTTTTATCCGCAGCTTTTATAATATTTTTTGTAGCAACACCTGCTTCTGTTACATTGTAACGTTTCACATAATTGGATATAGATATACTGCAAAGCTGTTCGTATATTTTATTAGATTTTTGTATTATGTTATTTTTTATATGTATCGGAAGTAAATTTGCACCCTCCTCCATATAAGCTATGTCATCCTCTGAATTATATACAGAAAAAACCTCATCATTATCTTCTTTAATATATTCATTAGCAAAACAATCGTTTAATCTTATAAAATCATTTAATACATATTTATATATTACCGGATTGTCTTTTATTTCCAATTCTGTCTTCCAAAACTCTCCCACCTGATACATGACTTTTGTTTTATATTCATTATTACCGGTATATTTATATAGCAGTTCTACTCTTGTAATACCGTTAATATTTTCTACCAAAAATTGTTTTTTCATACGCTGTTAGACATCTCTTCCCATATCTTATAATAATCATTAGACATTTGTTCTGCATAAAATCTGTATCTATTACTCTTTAAAATATTAATCTGTTGCTCAATTATATCTTCCGAATCCTCCTGAAAGCATTTTAAGCATTCACAAAACCCTGTTTCACTATAAGGATTATATTTGTATCTGTAATTCTTAAGTATTTCATCCAAGCCACCATTATCTGAACTTAAAACGGGTACTAAATGTTCCATTGCCTCTAACGCAACATATCCAAAGGGTTCATACATTGACGGAATTACCAGTGCATCTATCCTTCTAAAAAATTCTTTTTTTCTTTCATCAGAGCACCAGCCTAAAAATTTAACCCTATCCCACATTTGTGCCCCGTCAACATAGCTTTTTATTATTCTAAAATAATTTTCGTCATTAATCAGACCGGCAATTAATAATTCCGCATTCTGATGCTTTATGGCTGTAATTGTTTCAATAATACCCTTTCTGGAATCTATTCTTCCAATATACCCCAAAACCCTTCTGCTATTTCTGTAATTTGTGTTTTTATATATCCGGTTATTAAATGTCATTCCATTATATACTACATTTATCTTCTTTTCATATTGGGGGAAAATATTGATTAGCTTTGTTTTCTCGGCATTAGATACACATATTAACACATCCGCCAAATCACATATAAACTGAAATTTGTTTTGCACATCCTCATTACCGCCAAACGGGTCAGCTTCCGGCATAGGCTCAGGTGTGGGAACTGAATGGATAACATAAGCTATCCTTTTATTTTTAAGAAATTCATCTCTTAGACAAAAATACAATTCATAAAAATGTATAACAACAATATCACAATTAATAGTTTCCAATTTATCTGCTTCATCCGGATAAATAACTGCAATATCATTTTTCTCTGTAAACCCCTTATTAATAATTTCCGGCTGATTATAATCAAAATCTACATATACAAATCCCATATCATTATGTCTGTATCTGTATATTTCATTAAGATAAGTTCCCGCTCCTCCGATTATGTTTTTTCCTAACTCATTACATATATGTACTATCTTATATTTATCTTTAAAATTTAAGGTAAACAAGTATCTTCCAGCCTCCCTATCACTATATTGGCTTTTTTTATCTCAGCTTCTTCGGCTTCATTTTTACACTCTATATACATTGCAGGTAAAACCTCTAAATCGGGATATGAACATGGTCTTGTTAAATCAAGAACAAAAAGACCTCTTTTACACCCTTTATGTACAATACACCTGTCCATAATTATTACCTTAGTATCCTTAACCTTTAGAATAAGATTTTTTTCCAATACATATTCCATATTTTCCATAAATTCTCCTTTTATCTGTTATTATATTTTTTGTGGTATAAAACGTTTATTTTTACGACTCTAATCACTGTCCGGAAGTCTTTTCCTCAAAAATTCTATTCCAGTAAGCATTTTCATCGACCGTATCGTAGCACTCATCAAATTCCCTGATTATCATCAATGCCCTGTTCCTGACATGAGGACTTTCATATGCTTTTGGCAATTCTTCATCCTCATCTGTTGATAACAGATAGGAGAAGATTTCAGCTCTATCCTCCTCAATATTTGTTTGGGAATATTCAGTTACAAAGTATACATTGTTAATGTCCTCCTCTGTTTTATCAGTGTATGGCATACTGCTAAGATTTGCTTTATTTCCGTAATATTCATATCCATCTGGCAGTTCAGTATTCCACTCTGTTCCTATATATACCCCCAGCACTATAGCCTGTATATCTATACGTTCTGAAAAAAAATGATATAATTCATGGGCAAATGTTTTTGCCACATCTCCTGAATAATCAACATTTATAAATATATTATATACTTTATCATTAAAATCAAGACGAGACATGCCCGTAGCAGTAGCAGAAACTAATCTATCTTTTTCCTCCATAATTTCCGAACATAACACTATGTTTATTCTAATATATGGTGTTGAATCAAATCCATACTCTTCATTAAATTTTCCTCCATATATATCTAACCCCTCATAAAGAATATTTTGTGGAAGGCGTTCCAAAACAATATCTATGTCCTCCAACGCACTTAATTTTTTACTTTCATCATTTGATATTTTATGAGTAAAACCATAATCTTTTTTTGATAATTCAATATCCAGTGATTCACTATATATGATATTAATACATCCATATCTTCCTTCTATTGATTTCACTTTATCTTCTATCTGCTCTGCTATGGATATTTCAGTCTCATTAGTACTGTCATTTTTATTACCATTTGATTTATCTTTATCAATCAAACTTTTAAATGATATAAATACTACAAGCATTGCAATACAAAACACTATAAAGTTTTTAATAAACTCTTTAGCATGCTTTTTAATAATATCTTTATTTTCCATAATAATACATTCCTATCCTTAAACCACCTACCTGAATATCAGTTACTTTGACACATCTTTAAATATATCAAGCGCCTTTTATAATAGAACTTTTTGCCTTTTAATATTTATGTACTATACATTCTATTCAATTTGTAGCATTTTCCTCAAAAATTCTATTCCAGTAGGCATTTTCATCAACCGTATCGTAAAACTCATCAAATTCTCTGATTATCATCAATGCCCTATTCCTGACATGAGGACTTTCATATGCTTTTGGCAATTCTTCATCCTCATCCGTTGATAACAGATATGCGAAAATTTCACATTTGTCCTCATCTATATTTTTCTGGGAATACTCAGTTACAAAGTATACATTATTAATATCCTGCTCTGTTTTAACTGTGTATGGCATACTATCAAGATTTGTTTTACTTCCGTAATATTTATATCCCTTTGGGAGTTCATTTTTCCAGTCTTCATCTGTATAAACCTCTCCAACTAATTTCTGCATACCAATGCGACTTTTAAAAAAGTGATATAGTTCATGTGAAAATGTTTTTGCCACATCTCCTGAATAATTGACATTGATAAATATATTAACTATCTTATCATCAGGATCAAATCTCGTCTTACCAGTAACAGTCATATTATCTGATTTAAAGTTATTAATCTCTGAACACAATACTATATTAAGTCCGTTATCCGGTGGTACATCATATCCATACTTTTCCTTTAGCTTTCCCCCATGCATATCTAATCCTTCTTCAATAATATTATCCGGAAGCCGTCCCAAAATAGTATCTATACCCTCCAACGCACTTAGTTTTTTTCTTTCATCATTTGATATTTTATACTCAAAACCAATATATTCTTTTTCCTCCCCGCTTTCAATAATATTTATACATTCATATCTTTCTTCTATTGATTTTATTTTATCCTCTATCTGCTCGAATAAGGATATTTCCGTTTCATCAGTGGTGTCATTTTGATCGCTGTCTGATTTATCTTTATGGATTAGCCTGCTAAAAGATAAAAGTGCTACAAGCATTAAAATAATAAACAATATGAAGTTTTTAATAAACTCTTTAGCATGTTTTTTAATAATATCTTTATTTTTCATAATAATACATTCCTATCCTTAAATCACTTACCTGAATATCAGTTCCTTTGACACATCTTTTAATAATTCCTTTAAAAACTCAACACCTGTCTTTCCCGCTTTTACTCCCAATCCTACACCCGTTGTCACAGAAAGTACTCCTGCAATGCCAAGTGCCTGTTCTAATATTTCACCCCAAGTATCTCCGTAAATATCTATACTCTCTTCCTCCTCTACCGGTACATGGTTTCCAATCGGTATTGCTGAACCGTCAGTTTTTGTATTTACCTCATCACCATCTTTATAAAGAGTAAATTCAATCCCTATATTTACTGATACATTATCATTAATACTCTGCTCCTTTGACACAATTAAATTAGTTATACCTCTTTCTGCCAAAGTTAGATTAAACTCCAGCTTCAGCCCATCATCCGTTTTTGCTCCTATATAATGATTACCATTCTTAAAAGATAACTCTACCCCGTTAAAGTTATCAGAAATAACAGTTCCATTTATTAAATTCTTATCCTCCTTATTTATAAAATCATTTATATCCTCTATCATTTTATTTATGTCTATATCTGCCTGTAAAATTTCTTCGCCGCTCGTATTTTCACTTACTGTTAATTCACCAAAATATTTTATGCTTCCGTTTTGCAGTGCAACCTGATACTCACCCAGTAAATATGTACCTGAGCTTAATACTTTCTTACTCAGATAATCTGATAATTTATCATTCATTAAATCCCCCGAATGGAATATCTTATTAACCTCCTTTATAATGTCATCTGCTGTTATTATATTATCATTCTCATCTATAGGCCCTATATATGAAACTGTTCCATCCTCACTTACTTCTATTATATGATTTGATTTGCATGGATTTGTTGTAAAGCCCTCATGTATAGGCGGGTGTATTGATGGTGTTTTTGATGAATTGACACTACCTGATTTATTAAAATATGTAACCACACTGTTTGTCGCATTATTTCCATATGCTACAGTTGTACTGCTGGTGCGGTTTACACTTGCAATATGTATAGTACTGCTCGATGTCCTTTGTGTCGTGTAAGAAAAAGAAGTATCTAAAGCCCCCTTACTCTTTATTGTCGAACCGGATGAAATACTAACATCAAAAGTCTTGCTTATTGAAGTAATTCTGCCACTAACCGGATCTATGACCTGCCTAATTATACTGGCAGATTTTTCAATACTACCGCTTTTTACCGTATTACTGCTACTCTTTACCGTGTTACTACTGCTCTTTACTGTATTACTGCTACTCTTTACTGTATTACTGCTGCTCTTTATTGTGCTACTGCTACTCTTTACCGTATTACTGCTGCTCTTTACCGTATTACTGCTACTTTTCACTGTATTACTGCTATTTACCCCTAAATAACTGCTTCCCTTTGATGTTACCGTACTTGTTGCTGAGATTGCCATTTCTTTTCCTCCTGTCCGATGAATTTTAATACATCTGCAAATTGTTTTTCACTAATCAGCTTCAAGGTCCTGATGCTGACTTTATCATTTGTTATGATGTTCTCACTATTACTATACTAAGTGAAAAACACTGAGTTGAGAAACGATTCGGTATACCCGTTTGTAAAGAGTAACCAGCAATAAAAAACACGCTTTGCAAGTTTTCTATTGTCATGAATTAAAAAACGGCTACAACAAAAAATGTTGTAGCCGAACTATCTAATTAAATATTAATACAAAATAACCAAATATATCAATATAAAACGAGACTCCAAGCTTTGCGCCCTCAAGTCACCTCAAGTTTGCCCATTTATATTTTATATATTAGCTCATTTGACAAAATGTGTCAACATTAATTACTATTAGTTTTCTTATAATTCTTGGTCTCTGATTTTATATTCTTATTTTGAACTTTCTCTGTTCTTTTCTTAGGCTCCGTCTTTTTTCTGACTGCCGGTACTGATAAAACCAATGCCTGATATGGTTTCAGTTTAATATTAAGTCTATATGGTAAATTGTCTGTTTCCTCTTCCAGTGCGGTATAAGTATTTGTCAGCTCCATAGCCTCTTTTTTTGATGCTGCGGTTTCAAAATTATCTTCTTCCGTAGTCGGACTATAGCTGTCTACAAGCACCTTATAATTTCCTTTAACAGGAACGCCTAAAAAATAATCTTCTCTTTCTATTGGCGTAAAATTACAAATAAATATTAACGAACCATTGTAATCCTCAGGATTTTTTCTGATAAAGCTGAATATACTTCTATCATAATCATCGCAGTTAATCCACTGGAAGCTGTCATAATTATTGTCTCTGTTGTCATAAGCATATAATGATTTATTTGATTTATACAGCTTTAACAGAGAAGAAACATAATCCTTCATTTCCTTGTGGAGCGGTTCGTTGAGTAAATACCACTCAAGATTTTTATTCTCTGACCACTCTGAAAGTTGTCCAAACTCCTGTCCCATAAATAAAAGCTTCTTACCCGGATGTCCAATCATAAATGTATATGCCACTTTAAGATTAGCAAATTTATCAACTTTATATCCCGGCATTTTATTAATCATAGAGCATTTTAAATGAACTACCTCGTCATGTGAAATAACTAAAATGAAATTTTCACTGAACGCATATGTCATACCAAATGTCATCTTGTTGTGATTGCCCTTCTTAAATAACGGATCAATCTTTACATACTCAAGAAAATCATTCATCCAACCCATATTCCATTTAAAGCCAAAGCCTAACCCACCCTCTTCTGCCGACCATGTTACCTTTGGCCATGCAGTAGACTCTTCTGCAATAAGGAATGCTCTTTTATTTCTCTTGGTCATAATACTGTTTACATGCTTTAAAAACTCCATTGCCTCAAGATTGCCATTGCCACCAAACTTGTTTGGAACCCATTGTCCTCCCTGTCTGTTATAATCTAAATAAAGCATAGAGGCAACTGCATCTACACGCAATGCATCTACATGATATTTTTCAACCCAATATAAGGCGTTTGCAATAAGGAAGTTTCTTACTTCATTTTTCTCATAATTGAATACCTTTGTCCCCCATTCGTAATGCTCACCTTTTCTTGGATCAGGATATTCATACAGACAGGCACCATCAAACTCCGCAAGTCCATGTGCATCCTTTGGAAAATGAGCCGGTACCCAGTCTAAAATAACTCCTATGTCGTTTGCGTGCATAATATCCACAAACTTCATAAACTCAAATGGTCCTCCATATCTTGAGGTTGGTGAAAAATACCCGGTAACCTGATAACCCCAGGACTGGTCAAGAGGATGTTCTGATATGCCCATCACTTCTACATGAGTATATCCCATTTCTTTAACATATTTTGCAAGATCTTCTGCAATTATATTGTAAGGAATAAATCCCCACTCATTATTTTCATAGTTTTTCTGCCATGAGCCTAAATGTACCTCATATATGGACATTGGCTGTTCTGACGGATTTTCTTTATCCTTTTTTGCAATCCATTTGTCATCCGTCCAATTAAATCCATCAATATTTGCAACTTTACTTGCATTTCCCGGTCTAATCTCTGAATGGAAGGCATATGGATCTGCCTTAAATAAAATTCTTCCATCTCTTGTATGAATTGCAAATTTATATGTATCCCACTCCTTCATACCCACGATGAAGGTTTCCCAGATACCTGAAGTTTCAATAGCCTGCATACCATTTCTGTGTGGATCCCAGTCGTTAAAATCGCCTACAACGCTAACATATGCAGCATTTGGTGCCCACACAGCAAAATAGACGCCCATATTGCCATCTATCTCCATAATATGAGCACCTAATTTATTGTATATTTCATAATGGTTTCCTTGTCCGAAAATATAACGGTCTGTTTGTGTAATTACATTCATTTTATCACCTACTCTAATTTTATACTCACTATTTTACTATATTATATCCAAAAAATCATCAGCAATTTAGTTAAATTTACTTTTTTTTATTGGTACTTTTCACCAAAAAATGACTATGGTTCATTATCTTACATAAATTTCATTTAAATTACTGCTTTTACCATATGTAAGACCTACATAAACCTGTTCGCTATTTGGCATAGCTGCACCTCTTTTATCCTCAGACTCAATATTACTGAATGCTTCTTTAAGCTTCGCAATTATTTTAGTACAATCCTCCAAAAGCTCTGTATTTTTTCTGATACTTGCACTTAAAAGACTTCTGTTTATAAACATATAAAGACTCATTAAATCAAAGGATATCTTATATTTAAAATCTAAATTGGAGGATAAATCATTTACAAACTGCCTTGCCTTTTTAATATTAAAGGTAAAGCCCTCCATATCTCCGCTTTCAAAGCATACTTTTGCTGAATTTATATAGTTAATGATAATTTCATAGGTAATAACTACAAGTCCCGTTTTTGTACTCTGTGTTATCTTGAATGAAAAATCCTTTATTTCTTCCTTTGTCATAAGGTACCTCCTTACTGCAATAACTGTAATACCTTCTCAGGCTGCTGATTTGCCTGTGACAGCATTGAAGTAGCCGCCTGTGTTAATACATTCATAGTAGTATACTGGGTCATTTCATCTGCCATATCTACATCTATAATACGCGAAAGAGCCGCTGTTAAATTTTCCTCCGTTGCATCAAGTGCTGATATTGTACTTTCAAGTCTGTTTTCATAGGCACCTATTCTTGAGCGTGTCGTATTAATAAAAGATAATGCATTGTCACACATAGTAATAGCTCTCTGACAGCCTGCCGATGTAAGTGCATTTATTCTATCAATACCCAGCGTAACACAAGTAATCTCCGGTAATTCAATTTCCATTTCCTGTGCCTCGTTTGCACCAAGCTGAATAGTCATAGTTCCTGTATCCAGAACATAACACTGAACACTAAGTCCGACTCCTGTCATTGAATCATCCAGCTGCAATTTCATTTCAAAGCCACCTTCTGCCTTTATAGTAACATCATTTCCATCTGATACCACTATAGCACTGCTTGAAATTCCTGAGCCACCTACACTAAACTCATCCGGTAAAACCTCTGCATCTTTTCCTGCTGTATAAGTACCTCCGTTTATACCCAACTGGTTTGCCAATTCTTCATTTTCTACTGATATTTCTATAGGATATGAAGTGCCGGTATAGTTACTTGTAATTTTAAAGCTATTATCTGCCTGCTTTTCAACAGTTGCATCTATCTTATCTCCGGCTTCAATCATTTTCTCATACACATCATCAATAGTATCTCCTTCATGTATTCTGATTAGAGCACCGTTTATTTTTATACTTCCACTTTCTGTAAAAGTAGATGCTACTGTACCTGTTATAAATTCTGATTTTGTTCCCGGTGTAACATCAAGATTATATACTCCTGCTTTAACTGTATCTGAAAGATATGTAATTGTTATATCATTTCTGTTACTATACGTAATTCTGCTCAAATCACCATTTAATAAGGACTTTCCATTGAATTCCGTATCATTTGCAATTCTGTCAATTTCTGTCTGAAGCTGATCAATTTCGTTCATAATACTTACACGATCTTCATCTGTATATGAATCTGTAGCTCCCTGAACTGATAACTCTCTGATTCTCTGAACCATAGATGTAATTTCCGTAAGTGCTCCTTCTGCTGTTTGGACTACACTTATTCCATCAGCAGCATTCTGATTTGCTCTGTCAAGACCTCTTATCTGGGTTTTCATCTTCTTTGAAATAGCTGAACCTACAGGATTATCACCTGCGTTATTAATCTTATATCCTGAAGAAAGTCTTTCCAATGATTTTGAAACAGAATTTTCATTTTTTCTCAACTCGTATGCTGCTGTTAATGCTGTTAAATTAGTAGTTATTCTCATAATAATATTCCATCTCTCTTCCTGTATTTTTCTATATCTTATTTATAATCTATTTATCGGTTAATTTTTGTAATTTCATAAGTCCTGACTGCAGTAATAAATAGTTTTGCTACACTGTATAACTGTCCCGTATCACCTTTTTGGCTTTCTCTTGACAGTAATTTACTGTTGTAGGTTTTGCTGTTTACAATATTCAAAGCATCTATGGATATATTTATCTCATTTAATGCACTTCTAAAGTTATCTGCCAGTTCACTTACCTCACTATAATTTTCTTCTTCGCTATATACAATTATTCCTTTTAGTAAAGCCTCTTCTCTTACCATTTCTAAATGTAGTGAACCTAAACTGCTTTCCTGAATATCTACTGCTACTCCGCTACTCCTGCTGCCTGATTTTATGGTAAGATGGATATTTGTAATTTTTCCTTCAATTTCCATTGGAATGTAATATGATTCATTTTTTGCATAGCTGTTCATAAGCTTAACTAATCCACTATTTTCGAGTGCAGTTTCAATATTTTCATACAATGGACGCTCTTTATGTATCTCTTCTTTTACTGCATTCTCAGCTTCCTTTTGTACCGCTTCAAAGCTGTCTCTCAGACTATCCTCATCTTCAGCCTCTATAAGATTATTTAGTAAAGCTTTAAGCCTGCTACTGCTCTTACTGTACAATTCTTCAAATACTTTATTTCCCTCTTTTAGTTTTCCTGCATTTTTCACATTTCTTGGAGTGACATCAACATGATTATTTATAAGCTCCCTTACATCCTCCTCTGTTACCGTACTCTCCTCCATCTGTTTTAACCGATACTCTGCATAGCTGTCTGATTTTATATTATTATCAGATTTTTCAATATCCTTTATATCAATCTGGGTTCCCTGATTTTTAGTAATATCTCCGCTTACCTTTCTGCTTTTAGCCGCTGCCAGAAGATTTGAAATCGTAAAATCATAATTACTGTTTATTGCCGCACCTACTGCCCGTATATCCTTTTTTGTAATTTCCTTTAAGCTTCTGTACATGGCAATATACTTTTCTCTATCCTCCGGAGTAATACCATTTGTTTTATCCAGATTCCAAAGAAACTCTGCAAAGTTTTCATTTTCTGCACCTATTTCTTCATTAAGTCTGACAAGCTCTTCATTAAGTTCATGGATATTTTTATTCATAGGATTAATGTTGTTGGCAATAAGATGTGCAACTGTCTTAGGCGTAAGATTTTCTACAAGATAATCTATCTCTGCTGCCATTTCTCTTACGTTTACAATGTTTTCCTCTGTGACAGCCATTGCATTATATCCTAATATTCGTACAGCCCGTCTGTTATACTCTGTATTCTCCATCCCTGTACTTAGAAGAAGTTCTTCAATATTTGAAAATGCTTTATCGTAAGAATCTCCCAAATCCCTGCGAATACTTGTTTCAACTGTTTCATATGACTCTATTGCCACACTCACTGATGTACTGCTTTTTGTATATACAGTGGTACTGCTTGACGTACCTGATATTGTAGCTCTTTCTGTCACATTGCCTGTTTCATTTACAGCTTTATCATTAATAACACTTAATGTATCAGTACTTTCAACTTTAGCTACAAAGGAAACACTTGCCCTTCTTATATTAATTACAGCGTTATTTGTTTCTATAAAGCTATCAATATTATTTGTTGTACTACCTGCCCCCACGCTATCCAAAAAGCCCTTAGCTTCCTTTTTTTCCATATCTAAAATATAATCCAGCAAAGTACTAAGCTCAGTAATATTAATATCCAGTCCCAGCTGCTGTACTCTCATAAGTGAAGGTACTGTCATTACAAGTCTTGCCTCTACAACTACCCTTTTTATTGAGATAAACTGTGATGTAACATATAAATCATCATTTTCACGGTCATTACCATCGGATAATTGTACATCTGTGTCAGTTTCATATATTCTGTCTGTATTTGTCTGACCTGTACTGCCACTTCTGTCAGTTTTATTATCACCATTTTCCTTGATAGATTCTGTTCCGTTATGTATATGTCTGCTTTTTGCTTTTAAATTTGCAATATTTAATACCTTTTCTTCTTTAATTATAGAAGCAATATCTTCATCTGTTGCATTATTGATTACCTCTATAGCCTCATTTACATTTTCCAGATTATACTGATTTTTATCAATAGAAGCATTTTTTACATCACCTGTAAGATAGATGGCCTTAAGAATATTATCACTTACCATGTCCTTGTATTCGCTAATATCCATTGCCATGATATTTGCCAAATTAACTGCTTTACTGATATTTTCTTTTGTTATAGGTATATCATAGGAAACCATCCATTTTGCAATTTCCTGATTTTCCTCGTTAAATTCAATACCGGACTTTTCAAATACCTTTTCTATCTGTGACCGTAAATTTTGCCATAATTCATCTGATACTTCTTTTTTATTGTTTTCTGCCCGTCTGCCACTGCTAAAGGCTTTTTCATAGACCTCATCTATCCTTGCCGGCTCTCCATCCTCTACTACCAATGCCTGCTTTGATTTATCCATATTCTTTATAGATAATGCTTTTTCAACCGCATTAGCAAATACAGCTGAACCCAGTATCTGTTCAAGCTTTTTAGGATCAATATTTAAGCCTGTAGAAACAAAGTCCTCACAATAAGTTGCCAGCTCCATCTGTATTCTTTCATACACAGATACTGATAATTCCGGATTTTCGTCGTCCATTATTATACCTAATTCCTCCAACTGGTCATATCCTTCCGGTGTTATCATATCTTTTAGGTTATTTATTAAATCCAGCATACTTACGTCATTTTGTGTATCATTTTTATTGCCTGATTTTTCCTCATCATCGTTTTTTGAATATGTGATTTTGCTGTTTTTAGAATTACCGCTTTGATAAATATCATTCTCTACATTATGACATTCTGATGCAGCCGGAAAGCCCGTGCTCTTCTTAACTGCCTGACTGTTTATAGAATTTTCATTTCCAATAATATTGCTATTTGCTACATTTACCTGCATTTTATCACTCAACCTTCTTGTTCATTTTGGCTAACTTAACTGTATATTATTTCGGTTAATTTTTTATTTTCTTTAATACTTTATACTGAGTTACCATGTTTTCTATTTTTATTCTGTAACAAGAACTTTTAAATGCAGTAAGATATATAAGTAGGAACATCTGCATGCCCCCAGCACTGAAAAATAAACAAATATTAATATTTAATTTTTCTCTATATCATTTTTTCATACACAGACTATACCGGCTGTAATTGTTTAACCTGGTTTAAGATAACCTTGTACCTTATTTGCGTAGCATTTAATTCATAAATCAGACAATCAATCAGTTCATTATCTACAACATTCTCAAGATTGGTGTAGGCTATATTCATTTCTTTTTGAACTTCCCTTAGTTCTTCTAAAAGCTTCTGCATTTTTATATCCTCAACAGATAATTCCTTTTTTACTTTTTTCATACTTTTCCCCTTTCATAATTTAATACTTATGCCTTTGACAAATTGTATCTCTTTATTTTCCTAAAGCTTCCGTATTTTTATTCTCGTGTCCATAAGGTTTACAACGTCAGATAAAAAGCAGAAACTACGGAGTTTTTTTATTACAATCTCTTTAATAAAGCTTATCTATATTAATTTTATTTATGTATGAAATTATATACAAATATTCCAAATTTATACTTATTATTTTTCGATTTGTTAATTTTGCACAATTTTACTTTAGATTTTTCTACGATTTGGAAAATTAAATTTTATCTTTTTAATTTTTTGTTGGACAATCAATTTTTTACCGGATATAATTGCCTCACTTCTTTATCTTTCTATTTTATTTGTCCTATTAAGGAGGACCAATTTGAATAACGGACTTATTGTTCTTTTAGATGGAAATGAAAAATATGCCCAGTGCCTTTGCGAATATTTAAATACACATACAGGACTTGGATATAAAATAACCACCTTTACAAAGCTGGATGAATTTTTAAATTTTTCCGATTCGATACAAATTGATATTTTATTGGTAGATGACTATTTATTTAACAAGCTGCCTCTATATAAGATTTCTTTTATAAACCTGTTTATCCTAAGCGGAAAAAAAGAATCCGGCGTCATACAAAAAGATGATTTTACTTTCCATGTTTTTTTTAAATATCAATCCATTCAAAGCCTTATACATCAAATTATGAGTAACTTTTCTATGAACAGTAGTTTATATAATATTAAGGCGCTAAAGGATTCTGCCAGTATTATCGGAGTTTATTCTCCCATTAAACGTTGTGGTAAAACATCCTTTTCTATTGCCCTTGCTACTGTATATTCATCTATGGATTCAACATTACTCATTAGCTTTGATGAAAATTCCACTGAATACCTAAATATACATAATACCCAAAAAAATTTATCTGATATTATGTTTTATTTACTTGAAGGCGGCAATTCACTTATGGGACATTTAGACTCTGCTGTATGTTCTGTTAATGGACTTGATATAGTTCCTCCTGCACCATATTCAGATGATATAAGACACTTAGATAATGACATATTAACAACCTTTTTTTCACTTTTGAAAAATACCGGCTACAGATATATAGTAGTTGATTTTGCCGATACCTTATCAGGTATGTCAACACTATTTAATAGCTGTGACAAAGTTTATATGCCTGTTATTAATGATGATATTTCCAGAAAAAAATTATCCTCATTTATTGCCGCACTAAAAAATATTGATTCAGGTGTTTCAGAAGATATTTTTACTTTGATAACTCCTCCGATATTTGAATATAGCAGCGAAGCCACTTCCATCTACAACCAGATTATGATTAGTCCATTATTGCAATATATTAGTTCAGATATAGTAGGGCACAAGAATGATAGATAAAGAATTACTTCAGCTTATGCACAACAGCTTAATTTCAAAGTTTGAGCTGTCTAAGGAGCTTACCGACGCAGAAATAGAAAGAATTATAGAAGAAGAAGTTTTTAATCAAGGACTTGTCAGGTATATCTCCATAACAGACAGACTCTCCTATAAAAAGGCTCTCTTTAACTCAATCAGGAGATTAGATATTCTCCAGGAGCTTGTCGAGGATGAAGAAACAACTGAAATTATGGTCAATGGTGCAGATAATATTTTTATTGAAAGGAATGGACATATTTCTCCTGCTAATATTTATTTTACTACACCGGCAAAGCTATCAGATATAGTGCAACAAATTGCCTCCATATCTAACAGACGTGTCAACGAATCTAATCCTATTGTGGATGCGAGATTAAAGGACGGTTCCCGTGTGAACATTGTTTTACCTCCCATTGCTTTAGATGGGCCGGTAATTACTATTAGAAAATTTTCAAAATACCATATGACTATGTCTAATCTTATAGAATTAGGTTCTATTAACACTATTGCCGGCAAGTTTTTAGAAACACTTGTGGCAGCAGGCTACAATATTTTTGTAAGTGGTGGTACCGGCTCTGGAAAAACTACTTTTCTAAACATACTGTCAGATGCTATTCCACCTGATTGCCGTGTAATTACGATTGAGGATTCTGCGGAGCTTAAACTTACAAATATCAGAAATATAGTAAGACTAGAAACACGAATGGCAAATATTGAGGGAAGCGGAGAAATTACCATTAGAGATTTAATCAGAACCTCTTTGAGAATGCGTCCCGATAGAATTATAGTCGGAGAAGTACGCGGAGCCGAAGCAAGTGATATGATTACTGCTCTGAATACCGGTCATTCCGGTAGTATGAGTACGGGTCATGCCAACAGTGCTAAAGATATGCTTTCACGTCTTGAAACTATGATTCTTATGGGAGCAAATCTCCCTATTAATGCCATCCGCAGTCAGATTGCTACCGGAATTGATATAATTGTTCATCTTGGAAGACTCAGGGATAAATCCAGAAAAGTACTTGAAATTGCTGAAATATCGGATTTTGACGGTACATACATAAATCTGCGCAGCATCTTCAAATTTGTGGATAATTCTCCCAACAGCAAAACCGTAGATGGATGCTTAGAATTTACAGGAAATAAACTTATCAATACTGACAAACTTTTTATGGCCGGATATAGTGAACCAAACTATACATAGCAAGGAGTGATTATGCAAAATACCAGTTATTTAACTTACAAATTGTCACCTAAGGAATTTCTCCTGTACCTTGTACTATTTGAGGCCGCTGCTATTATAACTGCTCATTTCTTTTATGATAGCATATATCCGGTTATTGCTACTAATATATTTCTTAAAAAATATTTTAATGCGGTTTCTAATTACCTGCAAAATAAAAGAGTAAAGAAAATACGATTGGAGTTTCTGGACTTTATAAACTCTGTATCTGATTCTTTGAATACGGGATATTCCTTGGAAAATTCTATCAGCGAGAGTTTGAAACCTTTATCTGCTTTATATGGAGAAAACTCTATCCTATATAGAGAAGTACTTTATATGAAAAAGAAACTCCTTATCAATATTCCAATCGAAACTGTTTTTGAAGATTTCAGTAGCAGAACAGGCATCGATGAAATTATTGCTTTTAGTGAAGTTATTAAAATATCAAAAAAAGGCGGTGGAGATATGATAGCTATAATAAAATCTACTATTACCACCATACGTGCAAAGATAGAGCTTACAGAGGATATATCAGCGACTGTATCATCTAAAAAATATGAACAGCTTGTAATGATGGTTATGCCATTTGCTATTTTTGCTTATATTGATATTACCCAGCCGGAATTTTTTTCTCCCCTTTATCACAATTTACTTGGCATTATTATTTCATCAATATGTTTACTTATTTATATTGGTTCAATTTTCATTTCAAAAAAAATACTGGAAATCGAGGTGTAGATACATTGTTATTTTATTGTTTTATTTTGATATTACTTATTACTTTATTTATTACAACTTTTCACTATAGAAGGGATGAACAGCTTCATATCCCACATAAAGAACATCCACTTAAATTTTTTTATGGAACATCATTTTACATATTGGATTTCATTAAAAAGCACAGAAAAGATAATACCTTATCAAGCAGAGACCGGCGGTTGTCTGATAAATTGTCCCGACTATATGTAGGTATTTTACCTGAAAAACTGCTTCTGTTACATAAGGCAAAAATAATTTCTATCATATTATCTGTTGTTTTTATTTTCTCTGTATTAGGTGTGATTTTTAGTATTTCTAATAATTCAACAAATAACAATGTCACTTCACTTCCCCGTCCCACTGATGGTAATGAAGCTGCAACATATGAAATCACTGCTATTATAGATGGCAATGCTACTGATATTACACTTGAAATTGAAAGTGCAGCCTATACCTTAGAGGAAGCTATCAGCTACTTTGACAATCATCGCGAAAGCATTGAAAACAGCCTTAAAAATAGAAATTCTAACCTCTATGAGATTACCAGTGATTTGACATTTTCCAATAAAGTAGACGGTATTTCAATTACTTGGGAAATAGAAAACACTTCTTACATAGACTATGACGGACACATTATCATGGATAATATTCCCCCAGAGGGTGTAATGACAAATATTTTTGCCAATCTTACCTACAAGGGACACTCTGCTACAATTTCAATTCCCATATATATTGTTAAGGTTTCAACTATTTCTTCCATAAATGATGAAATCCAGTCACAGCTTATAATTGACAATGATATATATGATAATACTGTAATACTGCCTGCCGAGGTAGATGGTCATAAGATTACATATTTGGAAAAGAAGGAGAATTTTTATTTCCCTTTTTATTATGTGGGATAGTTATTGCTGCTATTATTCCGTTTTTACTAAAAAGGGATAATAACAAATTACTGGAAAAAAGAAATGACCAATTACTTAATGACTATCCTGAACTTGTCACCAAGCTTAACCTTCTTATAAATACAGGCTTAACTATACATAAAGCACTATCAAGAATATTATTCGATTATGAAAAAAATACTGCCTTTACAAATCACTTTTTGTATAAGGAGCTTAAAATATGTTTATTGCAAATAGAAAACGGTCATTCAGAGGGTCTGGCATATAGTAATTTTGGAAAACGTATTGGTTTACCCTGCTATATTAAATTTGGTTCTCTTTTAGAACAGAATTTAAGAAAAGGTACCAAAGAGTTACGTATACTTTTAAATACCGAAGTTGCAATTTCCAATGACGAAAAAAGAAGATTTATTAAGAAAAAATGTGAAAAGGCTTCTACGAAACTCCTTTTTCCAATGATGATGATCTTCTTCATGATACTGATTTTAATAATGCTTCCGGCTTTTCTCAATATATCTTTTTAGCATTATTAAATACCATATATTATATCTGTTTTTGCAGAAACGCTTTTAGCACATAAATCATAAATTTAAATTAAGTTAAAGGAGATTATATGAAAAAATTAGATTTGCTTTTTATTTCTTTCAAAAATCACTTATATAAAATTTATAGCACAAGGCATAATATTCAAAACTTAAATTCAACCAGACTAAGTGCCATAAGTTCAATAGAAATGATTTTATTACTGCTTGTACTTGTATCCATTATTGTGATATTCCGCTCCCAGATTACTACAATTATAAATACCGTTTTTTCAAAAATAAGGGATCAAATCAATGACTTTTAAAATTCAAATAAAGGGTAATGTTACTATACTGCTTACACTTTCACTTACTATTATTATTGGAGTTATCTTTACTATACTGGAGGCTGCCAGATTAACAGTTTTAAAAACTTATTATACTGATGTCTCATATCTTAGCACAGATTCTCTTTTTGGTGATTATTGCTATGAATTATTTGATGAATACGGCATATTTGCCTTGAATACTTCTGATGTAGATATAGAAACCTCTCTTTCTGATTATGCAAAGGATAATATATATCATACTTCTCCTGTCGATATTTTTAATACAAACTATAATTTATTGACAGGCACTTTGGAAGAATTAAGTGTAAATAACTATATATACTTAACTGATGAAGATGGCTCAATATTTAGTGATCAGATATTAAAGTATATGAAATACAAAGAGCTTTCCGAAATTACAGACATTATTTCCAATATATATAATACAGATAGTTTTAACACATATGACTTTTCCGCTGATAATTCTGATATTAATTCCTTCGACTTATCTGCTTTGGACACTCCTGTTATAGAAGATCGCCGGGAATGTTTGGAAATAGATACAAAAGAAGCAAAATTCTATACCGAAGATTTAAGTGAATATATTTCACACACTATTAAAAATAATTTACTTCTGATTTTGGTTGATGATACAAGCACTATATCTACTACGGAAATTGATAAGCTTATTCTTCCTTCCATGACAACCACGCTGTCAGATGAAGCAACTGTAATAAACGAAGGGTATGTCAAGTCTTCAGATTTCCTATCTCCTGAAAAAATAATGTTTGAGGAATATATCTCATCTAGCTTTAATTGCTACACCAATAATAACAGTTCCTCTCTTTTAAGGTATGAATTGGAATATATTATTAATGGTTCTTCAAAGGATGATCAAAATTTACTAAATACAGCTATTAAACTTATCTTTATGAGAGCCAGCCTTAATGCTGCATACATTATATCTGATTCTTCAAAACGTACTGCTGCCAATGATTTGGCTACAATAGCTACAGGAGGAGCACCTATTGCCACTAAGTTTACAGAGTTTATGATAATCAGCTCCTGGGCTACTGCAGAAGGAGTTATTGATGTAAAGGATTTGCTTTCAGGAAAAAAAGTTCCCCTGATAAAGGATGATAATACCTGGACATTATCCTTGGATGGAATATGCAATTTATCTAAAAATACTATTTCTTCAAATAGTGGCAAAGAGGGTTTTGATTATGCTTTTTATTTAAAATTGCTGCTGACTGCCCAAAGCGAATTAGCACTTAGATTTCGTACAATGGATTTAATTCAGATGAATATCTGCCTGAACTACAACTCAAGCTTTCGTATGTCAAATTGTGTATGTGGATTAACAACTAATTTTATATATAAAGCCAAAACTGTATTTTTAAATTTTACTGATTTTATTGGTTCTTATGACTATGCACAAATAGATGTTTCTACTACTTACAAGTATGATTAATTATATTTTGCTTACTTTGATACTTATACTTCTTATGGGCACAAACAATTACATAATTATTTTTTAATGAAAGGAGGATAGATAAACATGTCCTTTGCAGCTATTATACCTGCCATATATAATTTCTTAAAAATATCTAAAAAAAATTCATCAACTCTCCAAAAGCGTAAGGCTACTGATTTTTGTCTAAATACAAAGGAATATTATGGTAATATTAAGGATGTATTCCCCGACATCCAAACATATACTAAAATATTTCATGGCAGCACTTCTAATAGTTTGGAAAGGACATCTTTATCTGTCCACCTGTCAGGAATAATTACTGTAGAAGCATCTGTTATTTTGCCTATATATATTTTCGTTATTGCCACATTACTATATTTATTTAATATTTTATACATTGAAACTATATTTCAGGAACGTCTGTCTGAAATTGCAAGAGAAATTTCCTCTTCATATTATGCTGTCACTGCACTTTCTGAATTATCCGATGAAGATAAAAGCAAGGTAGATTTTTTTCAAAGTTCCTTACCTTCCGATTTATCTTCTTCCATTATTAACACTTACTACATTAATAATATCTTTTTCAATGATAGAATCCTTGAGCTTACAAATTCAAATTATATTATTAATAAGAGAAACGGTATATCTTTTATTGGGACTAGCTTCGATTCCGCTACAAATGAACTTCTGATTAAAATGTCCTACAAAATTAATATTCCTTTTTTACCATCATTAATAGAGCTTCCAATAACACAATATTGTAAAATTAACTTATATACAGGAAAGCATATTACTGATAGCCAAAGTCCTAATTATACTTATGTATATATCTGTATCAGTGGTAATGTATACCATACCAATAAATACTGTTCATATCTGTTAAAATATACTTCTGTACTTCCCTCAGACAGTCCTGCTCTCCTTGAACTACTACCCTGCCTACAGTGCAGATCGCAGCATTTAGACCATTATTCTTTAAAATATGTATATCTGACTGATTCCGGTGATTGTTATCACTATTCTTTAGATTGCTCAACCTTTACAAGGGGAATTTATAAAGTGAAGTATGAAGATATATCAGATACATACCATATATGCACTCGATGTGAGGAGAATATAAAATGAATTTCAACTATTTATTTATACAAACAGTTATATCTTATTTTTTATTACTTATTTATTTTTTAATATGTTGCTATTCAGATATAAAAACTAAAACCATATCTTTATATGTTACTACAATATTTTTCTTTATAGGTACTATTTTCAATATAATAAATTCAAATTACATATTTCCTGCTTCAATTCTAATCGGAATAATTTTATTAATTATTAGTTTTTTATTTTCTAATTCACTTGGAAAGGGCGACGGTGCAATGCTCATTATATGTGGAGTGTTTTTAGACTTTTATGATACATTGACAGTATTATTCTATGGGCTGTTAACCGCATCTGTTTTTTCATTTTTTATTATTATAAAAAAACATACAAAGGATTATTCCTTTCCCTTTGCTCCTTTTCTATTGATTTCATATATAACAATTCTAATTATAAAGCTATTAAAAGTAATCTAACTGTCAATTAGTTTTCGCCTTCAAATACAACTGTAATTATTATAAAAACATATCTTATAAAGGAGTTTTGGTTATGCAAAAAAATGAACCTTATCACAAAATACACAATTCATATTTTTATTTAAATAATATATTTAAAAAACCCGGAAAACCTGTTCTTAAAGGCTCTCTAACCATAGAAGCTTCGTTTATTATACCTTTAATTTTTATTATTTTTACATTTATAATTCTATTTTCCTTTTATCTTCACGACAAAATAGTGGTAAATTCTGCATCCTACAGAGCCTTAATATATGCTTCATATGATTTAAAAGACTTCAATTCCTCTGACTATACTGATAATCATAATATACATAAAATTGTAAATTCCTTTCCTATTGCCTACTATTCAAATAAACCTGAAATTTCAGAGGAAGAAGATTCTTTATCCATAATTATCGATTTTCAAGGTGCTTCCACTATTCACTGCTTTTCGCATTTTATGCACTGTGATGATATACGAAAATATTCTATTATTTTTAAAAAAATTAAGGAGATTTTATGAAAACACAATTTATAAAAAACTACTCAAAAAACTATTTAATTTTAGAAGATTTTACAGACTATAACTATTCTGATGATTTTAGAATAGAAATGCTATCAAATAATAATATTCCCGGTACTCTTGATTTTTCATATGATATTGTTGATAACAAACCTATATTTAAATATGACATTACCTCCAGGCAATCCTTTGCTTCCCTTTTTTCTACTGCTGATATTTCTTATAAAGCCTTCACAAGTGTAGTTTTATCTTTAATTGATATAATTAATTTCTTGGAAGAATATCTAATAGATATTAATTCACTATTAATCAGTTCAGAATATATATATCTTGATCCTGAAAAATATACCACTTACTTTATTATATGCCCAGCCATAAATAATGACTTTTATATCAAGCTGTCCGATTTCTTTAATGACCTGCTAAAAAAAATTGACCATGAGGATGATAAGCTTGTTTTATTAGCATACCGTCTATCATCTTCAACCCAAAAGGACAGTTTTAATATCAGTATGCTTAAAAATATTATACTCTCATCCGGTTATGATACTTCATATACAAAAGATAATACTACTGATATCCCCAATAAATTAAATACAGCTTCAATACAGGATACAATACATGAAAATACAAATTCTGTTAATCTTACAATTAAGACAGATTTGGATGAAAATATATTGAATAAAACCAAGTCCTTAAAAAATCCCTTTACACTTATACACAATAAATCAACAATTTTCGGTAATTTATACACAATTTCCACAAGTTTTTATATAAAATCCTGTTTTCTTGGTGGAATTTTTCTTGTAATTATAGGATTCGGAGTGTATTGCTTATATACAAAGCTCCTCTCCTTTGATATTTCATTATTCATTCTATTTATTGGGATTATTTTTCTGATTGGTAGTATTAAATACCTTTATGAATTATATCCTTCCACAAAAATTCCATTTATAAATAGCAGGCTTCCTATCTCTGTGGCTAACAAAAATAATTTTGAGGATAGTAATCATCCGGAAAATGATTTTACAGATAATATTTATACCTCCAAAATACCTGACAATATCATAAACTCTTCCTGCTCGAATACTGAAATTTTTAATAATAATGATGATTATGAATTTGGTAATACTATTATTCTGTCTACAAGAAATAAACATAATAACCACAGACTTGTATACACCGGTACTGACTATGTTGATAATGTACCGATTAATTCCTATCCTTTTATCATTGGAAAACTTAAAAAATCTGTAAATATGATTATAAATAATCCACTAATCAGCAGAATACATGCTTGTATATATATGGATGATGAGGAATGCTTTATTGAAGATATGAACTCCTCTAATGGCACATATGTAAATGATATATTGCTCAAACCTCATGAAAAATTTCCTTTAAAGGAGGGAGATAAAATCACCTTTTCACACCTGATTTATATTTTTGAATAACTTTTATATATACTTTTTAGTGCGATTTATTAAAAACTGCGTTGCAACTCATACTCTTTTATATTAAAATATATTTGATATTAAAGTAAAAAGTGCCTTGCACTCTTTCTATTATTATATACTTTGTATTTGAAAGGAGTTTTACCTTGCATATAAATATATACTATGGTGGACGTGGTATTATTGAAGACCCTACACTATATGTTCTTAAAAAAATTGAAAATGTTTTTGACGATATTAGAGTTTCTTATACCCGCTACAATTTGTACGATATGAAAAATTCCATTACTACACTTCCTCAAACACTTAAAGAGGCTGATGGTGTCATATTGGCATGTAGTGTTGAATGGATGGGTATTGGTGGATATATGCAGCAGTTTCTTGATGCCTGCTGGTTTTATGGTGATAAGACAAAGATTAGTTCACTATATATGACACCTGTAGTTATATCTACAACATATGGTGAAAAAGAAGCTATGATGAATCTGAAAAATGCCTGGGAGCTGCTTGGTGGTTTTTCATGCTCGGGTATATGTGCATATGTCGAGGACACTCTTGATTTTGATAGAAACCCTGACTACACAAATTACATCGAAAAAAAAGCTGAAAATATTTATAGAACTATATCTCAAAAAATAAAACTGCTTCCAACCAGTAGTATTGCAATAAAGAAAAGTATCATTAAGACCTCTTTACAGCTTACCCCACAAGAAAGTGAACAGCTTTCAAAATATGTATCTGACGATATATATGTAAAACAGCAAAAAGAGGATATTGAACAATTAGCTTCTTTCTTTAAGGAAAAGCTTAATGAACAGGACACAGATATTAACAATGAGTTTATAAAGCCTATTACCGCATGTTTTACACCTCAGGAAAATTTTAAAGCCTCTTATTTACTTGTAATAGAAGACAAAAATAAAGCTCTTTATATTAATATCGAAAATGATGATTTGTATTGCAAATATGAAAAACACGAAGATGTAGACATAGTTGCAAAACTAAATCATCAGGTATTAGATAATATTGTTCATGGCAGACTCAGCTTTCAGAAGGCTTTCATGACCAGTGATATGAAAGTTAAGGGAGACTTTAAAACACTAAGAATGTTGGATATGCTCTTTCCTTTTAGTGCATCATAATATATTCTTTATTGAATTGGTATTTTTATTATAAAGGTAGTTCCTGATTTTTTATTGGATACTACCTTTATTTTTCCGTTATGAAGTTTTACGATTTTTTCGCAAAAGGACAATCCTATCCCTGTTCCCTCCTCCTTACTTGTAAAATATGGATTAAATATATTCTTTAAATTTTCTTTCTCAATTACTCTACCTGTATTATTTATAGATATTATAATATTATCACATATGCCTATTCTATTTCTGTTTATATCAGTGTTAGTATTCAATATGTTTTCATTGAAATTATCAAGCATTTCATAATTCTGCTTACACTCTGTTTCTATTTTTCTATTTGATATATTATCTTTACTATTTGTAGTATCTTTATATATTTTTATTGTAATCTTTCTTGTCAAAATATTACTGCACATTTCTAATTCTTCTATTGCATTTATTATAATATTTTCAATTACTCTTGAAAACTTAAATTTATCTATACAAATGCATATATCAGTGCTTAAATCCTCCACTAAATTTATATCTATTTTATCTGATGCACATCTTTCTCTGTATTTATCAACTATATTTCTAAGCATTTTTATAACATATGTTCTTTCCTTATGAAGTTGATACAATTTACTTTTTTCCTTTGCACTGGCTATTAATCCAATAATTTCTTTTGTATCTTCCTTTAGATATTTAAAATTCTCATCATTTTCAATTTCTTTATAGGTTTTTTCTATCTTTTTTATAGAAAAATCCATTAACATTATCATGTTTCCTAACTCATGTAATACTACGTTTGTACTATCTTCATATCCCAATTCTTCTATACTGTTTATCTCGCTTATTTTTGAACTACTCATATCTTATATTTCCTTTCTTTTTCCTCTGCACATTATTAATAATTAAATATGGTTTCATAATTTCATATATTTTTAATTTTCTTATAGAATTTGAGTATTAGACTTATTATCTTCTTGTTTTAGCATCTTTTATTGATAAAACTACAGGCAGAAAATCTTCTATTACACTATACTTTAGTCATATTATTATATATAAAATACAAAAGAAATTTTTATAGTTACAATAATAATTTTATGTGCTATAATTTCATTGATTTTGATTATAATATTCATATGAAAATATTTGTGAAAGGATGTGTAAAATTTGAGAGATATAAATTGTATTTTTTGTAAAATTTCAGCCGGAGAAATTCCTTCCTACACAATTTATGAGGATAATAAATTTAAGGCCATTTTTGATTTAAGTCCTGTTACAAGAGGTCATGCAATAATCTTACCCAAAGAACATTTTAGAAATATTTTTGAATTGGATGATGAATTTGCAAAAGAAGCTTTATTTGTTGCAAAAAAAGTAGCTACTGCCATGAAAGAGGTTTTAAACTGTGATGGATTTAATATTTTACAAAACAACGAAGAAATAGCCGGTCAGACTGTATTTCATTTTCATATCCATCTGATTCCAAGATACATTAATGATGGTGTTAAATTATCATTGGCTACTGGTGAATTGGATAAATCAAATGCTGAGGACGTTGCTGCTGCTATTCGTGAAAGGGTAAAGCTATGAAAAAAATATTATTAACCGGTGGTGGCTCTGCTGGTCATGTAACACCAAATATAGCATTATTTCCATCTTTAAAAGAATTAGGATATGAAATACAATACATAGGAACATATGACGGAATTGAGAAAAAGCTTATTGAAGAATTGGGCATACCATATACAGGTATATCTTCCGGTAAGCTAAGAAGATATATGTCTGTGAAAAATTTCAGTGATCCATTTAGAGTTATAAAGGGCTATGGTGAAGCAAAAAAATTTATTAAAAATTACAAACCTGATATAGTATTTTCAAAGGGAGGTTTTGTAAGTGTTCCTGTTGTCCTTGCTGCAAAAAAATATAAAATACCTGTAATAATCCATGAATCAGATATGACTCCGGGATTAGCGAATAAATTATCTATTTCTTCAGCTACTTTGGTTTGTCATAATTTTCCTGAAACCAGTGAATATTTACCTAAAGGAAAAGCAGTTCTTACCGGTTCTCCTATTAGAGCTGAATTACGTCATGGTAATAAATTTGCAGGTCTTGACTTATGCGGTTTTAACGTTAACAAACCTATAGTAATGGTAGTTGGCGGTAGTCTGGGCGCTAAGGCAATTAATAACGCCATCCGTGATGCATTGCCTGAATTATTGAAAACTTATCAGATTGTTCACCTATGCGGTAAAGGTAAACTTGATGAATCACTAAATGATACTAACGGATATAAACAATTTGAATATATCAAGGAAGAAATGAAAGATTTATTTGCCATGGCAGATTTAATTGTATCACGTGCAGGTGCTAACGCAATTTGTGAGATACAGGCATTATGTAAACCAAATATTTTAATTCCTTTACCGGCTACAGCAAGCAGAGGAGATCAGATATTGAATGCTGCTTCATTTGAAAGACAGGGATTTAGCAAAGTAGTTGCTGAAGAAGATGTAACTACAAAAAATCTTATTGATGCTATTCACGAGGTATATAATGACAGACAATCATATATTAATGCAATGTCAGAGGCAAAAACTTCAGATGCAGTATCTACAATTATAGATTTAATAGAAGATATTGTTAATAAAAACAGTAATTAGTTATATGTTTCATATTGGCTAATCTTTACTGACTCGTGAATAAAATCACAAAGTGATTTATTAGGTTCACTGCCTATTATATAAAAAATAACTTATATTAATAATATTACTTAATATAAGTTATTTTTTATTACTTTACTATTATTTTCTTTAGTATTTTACAAAAAATATCATATTCTCCAAACTTAATCAATTCCAAAACTGTGAATTAAATAATTTGTCTTAAATGATACAAAATGAAATTTTAATTTTTAACGGACTGTAATAATTTTCAAATTAGAAAATATACAGGTATTTTTTTATTTTGTTAAAATAATAAACTTAACTAAAATACAGAAGCAGATATTCTATTCTATAACTTCTGTTATAAATATTGTTAATATCTTCATCATATCTTTTATTAATTCGTTCTTTAAATCATTTCCATCTCTATCTTTTAAAATCTGTATTATTGGTCTGTCAATTTCCGTACGATTTTGTTTTATTACTACTCCTATCTCCCCCTCATTTGTTTTTACTTTAGTTCCAACAGGATACATTGCAATCATTTGCAGCAGAGTATCTACATATTCCTTATCCAAAGCATTTACTGACATTTGCTTAATATATTCTATAGCCTCATGAACTTTATGCTGATTATATCCAATTCCACTGACTAAACTTTCAAAAACATCGCATACTGACACTATTTTTATTTCATCTCTTATAGAAGTTCCATAATTTTTAAATGGATATCCACTTCCATCATTCCTCTCATGGTGAAGTAATACTATATTTTTACTTAAATCTGAAAGCCAGTCTACATTTTCAATAGAATCATACCCATATACAACATGTTTTTTAAGCTCTATTTGATTCTTAATCGGAAGCTTATCTATATCCTGATTTTCATATGGTATCACAATACATCTAAGACCAATATCATGTAATAAGCATCCCTTTGCTATATCTGATACAACCTCCCTTTTAAATCCCTTTTTTAATGCCAGTACCGTTGAGAGTGCACATACATTAACAGAATGAGTATATAAATCTCCTGCTGACTGTCTAATATTAGTAACACTTTTCAAAATATTTTCATCGGAAATTGCATTATTAATAATATCATCTGCTACTTTACATAATTCTGTTAAATCATCAGTGTTCTTAAAAATATGTTTTTCCAAAACCTTCTTAACTATTTCTTTGCTATCATCTTTTACAACTTCCTTAAGTAAATCAAAGCTTTCTTCCCTTTTCGCAACACCACTTTCTTCAATATATACTTCATCTATATTTAGCTCTTTTAAACGATTAACATACTCTTTCTTCAACCTTATTCCTGCAGCAATTAACTCCAGTCCGGAATCGGTAACTATATGTTTAGCTAAAATTTCATGACCCTTTAGATCTTTTACTTTTATACTTATCATTTTTATTCCTAATATTCTTGATTAAATATTTTAACTATTCTTTTCCCATTGCTCTATTAAGCGACTGTTGTTCTTCTTCCCCCAATGCAATAAATGATTCTCCATTTATAATCTCTTTAATATATGTATAACATCCCTCTCTGCTATGCATTGCATTAATTACAAATCCATTATTCTTCTTATCTAAAAGTGTTAGCGCAAAGCTAAGCTTTCCACCCATTTCATTGAATGCATCATACTTGACAATACCGCATTTCTGAAATGCAATCTGAAGATTTTCATTTATTTTAGAAATATCACCTGTTTTTATCTTATTTTCTTTTAAAAGAAACTCTATATCTTCAAATTTTTTAACAAATGTTTCTTCTAATGATTTTCCGTTTTTTCCCGTCATAAATGCTTCATATCTCTTTGTAAGCTTTTTCAGCTTATTTGTAAGAACAATACAATATGCAATCGCAGCAATTCCTATTACCAGTATAATTATAATAAAAATTGCAATATCAACATCACCCATACCTATTGTATCTAATATTTTACTTTTCATCTGTTTCTCCATTCATTATTCTTTTAAGCTTTTAGTAATTAAATAACTTAATCGACTTTCCAACACTAATATAACCTTTATGTAATCACTATTCCTTATTCCTTAATGTATTTAGCATTTCTACTATTCTTTCTAACTCCTCTTTTGAATAATATTCTATTTCAATTTTGCCTTTATCCTTATTTTTTCTGTTTATAAGTACATTTGAACCAATTATCTCCTGCATTGTTTTTTCGATAGATTTATATACAAACTCATCACCATACTCTGCTTTTTTCTTTTCAGGCTTTGGTGTATTAGCTAACCTTACAAGTCTTTCGGCCTCTCTCACACTAAGATTATTGTCAAAGAACTGTTCTGCTAACTTTAATTGCATATTAACATCTGTAATTGCCAATAATGCCCTGCCATGTCCACTACTTATTTTTTCATCTACTATCATCTGCTGAATTTCTTCAGGCAGCTTTAATAATCTCATTGAATTTGTAATTGCAGCTCTGCTTTTACATACTTTATCAGCAATTTCATCCTGTTTCAAATTAAATTCTTTAAGTAGTCTTTTATATGCCATTGCTTCTTCTATAGGATTTAATTCTTCTCTTTGAATGTTTTCTATTAAAGCAATTTCTACGATTTCTTCATTACTATATTCTTTAATTATAACAGGTATCTCCTTTAGCCCTGCCATCTTAGAGGCTCTCCATCTTCTTTCACCTGCAATTATTTCATAGTAACCATCTCTTTTTTGTACTACTATTGGCTGAATCAGTCCATACTGTTTAATTGAATCAGACAATTCCATTAAACTGTCCTCATCAAAATTCCTTCTGGGCTGTGCCCTATTAGGCTCTATCTCTGTAAGTTTTATTTTTGTTTCAACCTCTTTTTCCACGATTTTTTCAACTATCTTCTCCTTAGTAGCAGTCCTTCCATTTTCTTTATCCGGAATTAAAGTATCTATTCCTTTTCCTAATCCAATTCTTTTAGCCATTTCACATACCGATGTATCTAATACATAATCCTTTCATAATCATTATTCATTATTATCTCTATCTATAACTTCATCAGCAAGTAATCTGTAACTTTCTGCACCAACAGACTTACTATCATATAAATTAATTGGCAATCCATGGCTTGGTGCCTCTGCCAATCGTACATTTCTTGGAATAATGGTTTTATATATAGACTGCTTCAAGTTATTTTTTACATTTTCGACTACTTCTAAGGAAAGATTAGTTCTGGCATCATACATTGTAAATACCACACCTTCCATTTCCAACTCCGGATTTAGTCTTTCCTTAACAAGATTGATTGTGTGTAATAATTGTGATAATCCCTCTAATGCATAATACTCACACTGAATTGGCACTAAAACAGTATCTGCTGTAGTCATAGCATTGACTGTAAGCATATTTAAAGAAGGAGGACAATCAATAATAATATATTCATAGTTGTCTCTAATCTTATCTATATTTTTCTTCAATATGTACTCTCTGTCATCAATTCCAATTAAATCTATTTCTGCACCGGATAAGTTTACATTTGATGGTAATACATCTAAATTATCCAATGCATTTTCAATTAGACAATCCTCTATTTCACATTCCCCAATAATCATATCATATACTGTATTCTCTAATTCACTCTTATTTAATCCTACACCACTTGTAGCATTTCCCTGAGGATCTATATCAACTAATAACACTTTCTTATTTTTTTCAGCCAAACATGCAGAAAGATTTGTTGAGGTTGTTGTCTTACCTACTCCTCCCTTTTGGTTTGCAATAGCTATTATTCTTCCCATGGATTGCTCCTTTCATCTGTTTAGAACTTTATTATAACATATTTTATACTTTTTACCATACATAATAAACAAATAGAGTTTTGGTATTTTTTATTATATTAATTTAAAAGATTATAATTTGAAATAATTAAGTATATGCACAAAAATATAATAATAAATATCCTATATGTTTTTGTAATGTTTATATTAGCACAAAGTATAATATCTTTACAAATTTTAATATAGAAAACACCGGAACTAAATAATAAATGTTTCACGTGAAACATTTGCATTTTTCATGCTAAACTATAATTTTGTTACAAAACTTATTATTTATATTTTTTCTATGCAGTAAGCTTTTTTAAACAATTTCTATTTATAATCGAAGGTGACAAGTTCTTATTACAAAAACATTACAAAGATTATGTATAAATATAGTTATATAAAGCAGATTATAGATAGTATTAATTTTTTCGTATTTTACCTGCAATATAAATATTTTACTAACTTATTGACATATACCAAGAAAAATAGAAATA
>CAMWKO010000025.1 GCA_947174885.1 uncultured Clostridia bacterium | reverse complement strand
ATTATGATGATGTAAGCTTTTTGAAGCTAAAAATAAAAAATACGGAAACTCAAGTCTAACTAATGCTTTTGAAATCCTAATAATAATTATATAAAAAGGGCTGCTGCAAAAATAAGCCTGAACTTAATTTACAACAGCACCTTTTAATATTAGTGATGGAATAACCTTATTCCTGTAAATGCCATTACCATATCATATTTGTTACAGCATTCTATTACTAAATCATCCCTTACCGAGCCTCCCGGCTGCGCAATGTACTTAACTCCACTTTTCTTTGCTCTTTCCACGTTATCTGAAAATGGGAAGAAAGCATCCGAGCCAAGAGTAACATCCTGTAGTTTATCAAGCCATGCTCTCTTTTCCTCTCTTGTAAATACTTCAGGTTTTACCTTAAATATCTTTTCCCATGCACCGTCTGCAAGTACATCCATATATTCATCACCAATATATACATCTATAGCATTATCTCTGTCCGCTCTGCCAAGTGTATCTATAAACTGAAGATTTAATACCTGTGGAGCCTGACGCAGGAACCAGTTATCAGCCTTCTGTCCTGCAAGTCTTGTACAATGTACTCTTGACTGCTGACCTGCACCGATACCTATAGCCTGACCGTTCTTTACATAGCATACTGAGTTTGACTGTGTATACTTAAGTGTAATCAAAGAAATCTTCATATCTATAAGTGCAGGTTCAGGTATTTCCTTATTGTCGGTTACAATATTTGAAAGTAAATCACCATTTATATCAAGTTCATTTCTTCCCTGCTCAAAGGTTATACCATATACCTGCTTTCTTTCGATTTGAGCAGGTACATAACCTGCATCAATTTCAATAATGTTATAATTACCTTTTTTCTTAGCCTTAAGCAGTTCTAAAGCTTCTTCAGTATAGCCCGGTGCAATAACGCCGTCCGATACTTCTCTCTTTATAAGCCTTGCCGTATCAGCATCACATACATCCGATAATGCAATAAAATCACCAAAGGATGACATTCTGTCAGCACCTCTTGCTCTAGCATATGCACAGGCAAGTGGTGAAAGCTCACCCAAATCATCCACCCAATAAATCTTTGCAAGCGTTTCATCAAGCGGAAGACCTACTGCTGCTCCTGCCGGTGATACATGCTTAAACGAAGTAGCTGCTGGAAGACCTGTAGCCTCCTTAAGCTCTTTAACCAGCTGCCAGCCGTTAAAAGCATCTAAAAAGTTAATATATCCCGGTTTTCCGTTTATTACCTTAACAGGCAAATCACTTCCGTCCTCCATGAATATCCTTGAAGGCTTTTGATTTGGATTACAGCCATATTTTAATTGTATTTCATTCATAATAAATCTCCTTTTACAACTTTGATGTAATATTATACACATATCATGTAAAATAACAAATCTGACACGTCAGAGTTATCTCTCTAAAATTCCTCAATAAAAAAGCTTCGCTTTGTATTACTTATACATTTTTATTAATAATTCTTGTTTCGTATTTACCTGTTGCTATATCAATATATCTTACAAACAATGAAATCCTGTTATCTTCGTTAAGGCTTGTCCATACTGTATCTGTAAAGGCTTCAATATCATCCTGTATTTCTACAGGCTTTGGCTCTCCCTCAAAGCTTGGCAACGGATTACCATCGTGCATATATGTGTGAATAAAATGTCCTTCACCCGCAACCGGATTATCATATGTAAATGTATATCTGTTACATTCCTCCGGATTTCCGTTGTTGCTCTTTAAAATACTTAAGGCATAATCATAGCTTCCGTTTTCTACATTTAAAATACCTGAAATACGAGGTGTGTAATTAGGTCCATCCGGCTCAAATTTTCTGCTTCTAAGTGACTGTTCAAAGGTAAGTCCGTTCTTCATACCATCAAATATTGTATCCGTCTGGTCACCGTTTGTTACGATTGTAGTATTTCCCAATACTCTTACAGGTGAATAAATAATAAGGCTTGGATCTTCCAGCTTAGATGCGTCAAAGGCTTCTGTTCTGATACCCTCTTCCTCCTCTTTAAAGATACGGTTACGGCTGTTTGCACTTCTGCCCATAATAAAATATGCCATAACTGCCTTTGTGCCATCCTTGGATTTGCCGATGATAATCCCTCTTCCGGGATATGCATTGCTTTTAAGTTCATTTTCGATTGATAATTTGTTCATAAAAACCTCCTTGAATAGTTAATAATAGCTGAGTGCTATTTATATAACCAATAGAAAAGCTTTCAGATTTTCTATTATTATACAAAAAAACGCCTGAGCTAAAACAATAGTTCTAGCCCAGGCGGTCGGCTTTATTCCTGTAGGTGGCGGACAAAAATCAAGCAAGCTTGACTTTGTTGACTGCCACGAAGGTCAAATCCCCCACAGCGTTGCTACACGGCAAGCCTGATGCCCATAGCTTGCTGCAGGGGATTTGACTGTATCCTTGCACTTCCTGTAGTTAATCTACTGCGATTACTCGCTTTTCCGCCAGTCATGCAATCTAAAAATAGATTACACGATTTGCAAAAAATTTGCAAGTAAAATATTATCTTGGTTTTTTGTATCTTTTATTTTTTAATTTCCGTTTTTCATTATCAGGCTTCATACGAATTTTTCTATTAAGTTTATCTGTCAAACAGCTCTATAGCTAAATATCTTGATAAATTCCAACTTCTAAAGCCTATCTTCATATCTCCCAGTTCATCCTCTAAATTTTTTATATACATATATCTGAACATTTCCTGTTTATATTTATGGTAATCTACATAGTAGTCCCTGTTATATCCGATACTACCTGTAGTTTCCTTCATTGTATTATATGCTTCCATTGTTTCCTCATTAATCAGAGCCGTAGCACCATCAATTCCAATTTCATAAATCAGGAAATCCACATCATCATAAACAGGACTGTCCTTAAAGAAATCATATTGTGTTTCCTTACTCATATTATCTGAATTGACCTTTGCAATCAAATAGTCAGGCCTTGTGAAGCTAAATACAAGATAACACAAGGTTATTACTATCATACTGTATTTAAAAAACGGAAAGCTGTTTTTATAAATACTGATAAGTACTCCTGCCAGAATAAAGGCTATAATTATAAGTGCCAACAATACAAATATTCTTAAAAATGTAAGATATTTATACTGTATATAAAGTATCATTCTAAGTGCACTTGAAGCCACCAACATATATGTACATACAGTTATGACCGTCAGCAATATCTTTAAAGCATTACTGTTTTTAAATTTGTATATTCCAAAAAGTACGATTATAACATTTATTATACTGATAAATAACAGTTGAAAAAAACCTGTTCTGGCATATTCGCTGTAAGTCATTCCCTCCGGCAAAGATAGTTTTCCGCTTATGCTACCCATAAATAAATATCTTATCTGAATTACACAGAATAATATATACACAAAACATAATATTGCAGCTACGGTAATACCAATTACAGGCTCATATCTAATATCATATTTTTCCCCTGCCTTAAGTCTTTTTTCATTAAGATAAGAAACTTGCATATATGCTGCTATAAAAACAAATACAAAGTTTATACATACACCTATGACATCGCCCATATTTTCAATTATCCACTCAGGATTAAAAATTAATCTGATGCTTTTAGCGAATATTTCATCAGCTGAAGCCAGTAATATTATTACAACTATAAGAATAGGGACTGCTATTACTATACCTATAAATACATATTTCAAAATATTCTTTATATTTTTAGAACGTTTCTCATCTATACTGCCATTTTCTTTTATGTAGGATATTCCGTCTTCAAATGGTCTTGGAATATTTTCCAAGCTAAAAAACATCTGTTTAAGAATATTTTTAGTATAGGTCATAAAATCCCACTTACCATCCTCATACATTTCATGTAACAAAAATGCCATCATTAGCAAAGATATGGCAATTTTATTCATAAACAGAATTCTTGTATCAGCGGTAAGGCAGCAGGATACACCAAAAAGCTCGATACTAAGCATATAAAACCAGGTATCGTTTTTTAGTTTTACACCGAGAAGATACAGGCATATTGAAAAATATACCAGTGTTGCCAATGTAAAAAACGGAAATGTAATTCCTGACAGGTTTTTATATAATGCAAATGTAGAAAATATAGCATACACCAATGTAGAAATAAAAATCGGTTTATATTTTTCTATTAATGGTTTTTTATTAAACACATCATTATTATTCATAAAATTATTATTCATAGAATTATTATTCATAAAATTATTATTCATAAAATTATTGTCCATCTTCTTCCTCCTTCACATATTCCAAAATATCACCCGGCTGACAATCCAATGCTTTACAGATTGAATCTAATGTAGATAATCTGACTGCCTTTACCTTATTGTTTTTTAGAATAGATAAATTCGCCATTGTAATGTCTACCTTACCTGCAAGCTCCGTCAAGCCTATTTTTCTTTTTGCCATCATAACATCAAGATTAATAACAATAGCCAAAATACCACCTCCTAAACAGTCATATCATTTTCAAGCTTATAAGCAACGGCTTTATCAAATACACAGGCTAATACCTTACTAAATAATGATGCTACCACGAATACTATAATTATCACAATAGATGCGGGTGTAATGTAAAAAAAGCTTCTGATAACCGTAATGGCAGAAATTACAAAGCTGTAATTCCCCATTTTATTAAGTCTTGTAACATTTTCACATACAAAACAATCCTCAGCTATTACTGTTTTAAAGATTTTTCTAAGCTCAGATATAATAAGAAGAGCCATAACACCGGAAGAAAAAATTGTTAAAAACATAACTATTATATACTTTCTGTAATAATCATTATAATCTGAAAATATGTAAATAATACCCGGCAATAAAATCTCAACGAGAATACCTGAAAAAAACATAATGTCTAAAAGTCTTTTAGTAAATAATGTTAATTTATCGTTCAAAGCATTTCCTCCTGAAATATATGTTTGCTTACAGGAAATATTATACAATATAACAATTGAAAGTCAATATAAATTTATCGTAAAACGATAAATTTATATTGACTTTCGATTAATTTCTGTCATTTTGTCTCTAAATTACAGCTTATATAAAAAAGCCCTCATTATGAAGACTTTCTAATTTAGAGTTTCCGTATTTTTTATTTTTAGTTTCAAAAAGTCTTGTTGCCAAAGGCAACATAGACATCTTGCACAAAAAGTTGCAGATGAAAGTGAACCTTCATCCGCAACTTTTTGTGCAAGATGCTTACATCATTATGATGCTGTAAGCTTTTTGAAGCTAAAAATAAAAAATACGGAAACTCAAGTTTCTAATCTATTGCAGCAAATTACCCTTTTTTATATTTTCTTCAATCATATTTACAGCCCATTTATACAGTTCTTCCGAACCTGCTCTTATCTTTTTTTCAGCTCTGTTCAATACATTTTTAGCCTCTACATTATGTTCTCTCCAGGTTAGTCCGTCTGCTGCATTATTTAGCATAAGGGGCTGCAATGAATCCATGGCATTTGCAAACTTTGCTTCAGGCGTTTTCTTTTCTTCAAATTCCTCCCAGAGTCCTCTGAAATATTCCTCCTGATCCTTTGGCAGAATTGAAAATATTCTGTCTGCCGCCTTTAGTTCTCTTTCCCTTTTAGTTTCATTTCCCTCATTGTCATATGCAAAGGTATCCCCTGCATCTATCTCGACTACATCATGTATTATAACCATAGCCACAGTTCTTGACACATCTATCTTTTCATTTGAATATTCCGACAATAGCAGTGTCATTATTGCGAGATGCCAACCATGCTCTGCATCATTTTCCTTGCGCAGGGCATTAAGTATATATGTCTGCCGTCCTATTCCCTTCTGTTTATCCATTTCCAGTGCAAAATCCAACTGTTTTTTTAATCTTTCTTCCATGAGATACTCCTTTATATTCTAATTAATTTAATTAATTGTGGGAATAAATCATTCAACCGGTACAAGATTTTTGAGAGATATATCCATAACCGGAGCCGAATATGTAAGCGCCCCGCTTGAAACATAGTCTACACCAATTTCAGCTATCTCCTTAAGTCTTTCCTTTGTGACATTGCCCGAACATTCGGTTTCAGCTTTACCGGCTACCATTTCCACTGCTTTTTTCATAGTTTCATTATCCATATTGTCAAGCATAATGATATCAGCCCCGGCCTCGATTGCTTCCTTGAGCATTTCAAGATTTTCTACCTCTACTTCAATTTTCCTTACAAACGGAGCATATTCCCTGCACATTTCAATAGCCTTTGTAACACTTCCTGCTGCACCAATATGATTATCCTTTATAAGCACACCATCCGAAAGATTGTATCTGTGGTTTGTACCACCTCCCACCTTAACAGCATACTTTTCAAAAGGTCTCATATTAGGAGTAGTCTTTCTGGTATCCAAAAGCTTTGTCTTGTATCCCTTAAGCTCCCTTGCATATTCATTTGTATATGTTGCTATCCCACTCATTCTCTGTAAATAGTTAAGTGCAGTTCTCTCACCTGAAAGCAATGATTTAATATCACCATATATTACGCCTATAAGCTCACCCTTCTTTACCTCATCTCCGTCCTTAAAATCTGTTTCAAAGACAGCATTTTCATCTAACAGCTTAAAGGTTCTCTCAAATACTGAAAGTCCGCAAATAATACCTGACTGCTTGCATATTAAATCAGCCTTTCCCCTTCTGTCCTCCGGCATAATTGCATTTGTAGTCACATCTTCACTTGTGATATCCTCTTTTAGTGCATTTAAAATATACTCATCCACATTAATTTTCATTGTTACACCATTTATCATAAAATTCTCTGTCCTTTCGCTTAATTTCATCCAATATAGTTTTTTTATTTAATTTAAACCATTCATCCATACTCATAGCACTATATTCTTCTATGTACTCTTTTTCATCTGCCTGCAATATTGCAAAATCACAGTCCTTAATTTCATTATTAACAATAACTGCTGCCCTTTTTGCATATACAAGGCTTTCGAGCAATGAATTACTTGCCAGTCTGTTAGCTCCGTGTACTCCATTGCAGGCTGTTTCTCCTACTGCAAATAGTCCCTTAACGGAGGTGCGTCCATAAGTATCTGTCTTAATACCTCCCATAAGATAGTGCTGTGCGGGAGTTACCGGAATATAGTCCTTGGATAAGTCATATCCCTCCATTAAACAATGCTCATATATATTTGGAAATCTGTATATAATTTCCTCCTTAGGCATATGTATAAGTGAAAGATATACATAGTCTGAATTATCCTCCTCCATCTGCTTCTTTATCGCAGCTGTCACAACATCTCTTGGCAATAGCTCGTCCACAAACCTTTCTTCCTTTGCATTAAGAAGAACTGCACCCTCACCTCTAACTGACTCTGATATTAAAAATCTTCTTCCGGGCTTTGCAGAATAGAGTGTTGTAGGATGTATCTGTATATAATTGATGTTTTCCATCTCAATTCCATGTCTTATAGCTATGGCAAAGCTGTCACCCGTTATATGTCTGAAATTTGTAGAATGTTCAAATATACCTCCAATACCGCCTGTCGCAAGAATTACTTTTTTTGCCTTAATACAGCTTGTATGTCCGTTTGCGTTTACAACAATACCTTTTATGGTATTATCTTCCTCAAGAATATCTACCATAGTGGTATATTCCGATATAGTAATATTACCTCTTCTTTTTGCCTCTTCTAACAGCTTACCGGTAATTTCCTTACCGGTTACATCCTTATGATGTAAAATCCTAAACGTAGAATGAGCTCCCTCTCTTGTAAAAGAAAAGTGTCCGTCTTCATTTTTGTCAAAATCCACATTATACGAAATAAGCTCTTTTATGATGTCCTGAGAAGATTTAATCATAATTTCTACAGATTCTTTATTATTTTCATAACGCCCTGCTCTCATTGTATCTTCAAAATAGCTGTCGTAATCCTCATCACCAAGCAGCATACATATACCACCCTGTGCCAGATATGAATCACTATTCTCCAATATATCCTTTGTAATCATAAGTATCTTATAATCACTTTTTACATTAAGGGCTGCGAATAAACCCGCAGCCCCTGTTCCCACAACAATCACATCATATTCTTTATCAAACATATTTTTCGCCTTTCAGCTTTATCTTAATTGTATTAAATATGCCACTTTTCGCCTATATTGTCAATATTTTAACAAAAAGATTTTTATTTAATTTTCATATTGTCTGTCATAAAAACTAATATTTTTTTTATTTTCGTTTACCCGCAATAACTATTAATTTCCTTTTTTAACCTTTTAATTATCTTTTTCTCAAGTCTTGAAATATAGGATTGAGATATTCCCAGCAAATCTGCAACTTCCTTTTGTGTCATTTCTGTTCCGTTAGGGTCATTTAAACCAAATCTTAAATTGACTATAGTCCTTTCCCTTCCCGACAGTTTTTCAATGGCCTTATTTAGTAATCCAATCTCCACTTCGTCCTCTATATTTTTGTACACTACATCTTCATCAGTCCCTAAAACATCTGATAACAACAACTCATTCCCGTCCCAATCAACATTTAAGGGTTCATCTATTGATACCTCAAATTTTGTTTTATTTACTCTTCTTAGATGCATTAATATTTCATTTTCAATACACCTTGAAGCATATGTTGCCAGCTTAATATTTTTGTCCTTATTGTATGTATTAATCGCCTTAATCAGTCCAATAGTACCAATAGATATTAAATCCTCTACTCCTACTCCCGTATTGTCAAATTTTTTAGCTATATATACTACCAGTCTTAAATTATGTTCAATTAATGTATTTCTGGCACTTATTTCATTTTCTGTTCCTAATTCATCTATAGCACAGATTTCCTCATAAGGCTCCAGTGGTGGTGGCAATATCTCAGCTCCACCAATATAATTTATATCACCATATCCTTCAAATAATAAACTTTTTATGCTTTGATACATTTTAAGACTTAGCCCTGTTCCTGCTGAAATTCTTAATAACATATTTCACCTCTTATTATATTTGTAATACACTTATACTCCCAGTAACACCTAATAATCAAATGTGTTTCTGTTTAGAATCATCTGAAACTCCCCATTTCCGGATAATTCTACACTGCTTAAACCTATTCTTGGATTAATTATTTCCTTTAATAAATTATCATACTCATCATAAATTTCCATTTTATCAACTACTACAGAAGATAATATTCCGCTTCCATTAACTGAATTATATGGAACTATCCTTATCTTATTATTTATATCCTCTAAATTACTTATTTTCTCTCCAATATTTTTATTTACTATATGAACACTATCACCACTAATTGGCTCTGTTAGTGTATTTCCTGTATCATATAGTGCTTTAATTTTTATACTATCCGACTGATATCGTATTTTAATATAATATGTATGTAAGCTGTTCCTGTCCTCTTTCTTTGAAATCAGCTTCATTGTACATTGTAAAATTACGTAAGAAATTAAAGATATTCCTATAAATTTTAAAATACTTATATTTCCATTAAATACTCCATGTATAGTTCTTAACATCCAAACTCCGACATATGTATGGTAATATAGGAAATTCATAGCTCCACCCATAATAAAGGTGATTCCATATGTAATTATTAATCCCTTAGTAATTCCTGTAATATTCCTAATGTTAAAGGTAATGAAATTCATAATAACTACAATAAAAATGTATTCGATGGCAAATTTTACAAATCCTGTACCTCCAAGCATTATGCAGGCAACTGATAATATAGCACCGGATAATGCACCTAAAAGACATTTTTTAGAAGTGGTGTTAGTGTTAATTAGTCTTCTGGCAGTACTAAGTATTATGAAATCCATTATAAGATTGATAGCGAAATACACATCTAAATATATTACATATTTCATTGTACCCCCTCTCGAAACACTTGGTAAAAGAATGTAGTTTTACTATCTCTCCTTTATCTTAATAATAGAATATATATCCCGAATATTCTACTAACCCGTAATTAAAAGATGTCATATGATTTGTCTGGTAAACATCTCCATATAAAAATATCAAATATTAATATTTGCAATGTCAATATTATGTTAATATTATGTAAAATTCTTGAATTTGCTTATAAAAGCCTGTATTCATTATAATATAATCAGGAATTCCATATTTTTTGCTGTTTTTCATAAGGTTCTTCTGCCTTAAGACATCATAAACATATAGCATAGAAACCGTATAGAAAAGTAAACTTTTCTATACGGTTTCTATGCTATATGTTTACAATACTTTAATGCTTTAAACTTTATGAACCTTACAGTAATATATCCCGCATGGAGCTGCGAGGTATTTGCATTAATTATCTTTTTTTCTGTAAAAATGTAGGTATGACTAACGGCTTTTCGCTAACACCTCTCTCTACCGGCTGTGACTGAATACCTGTAACTCTTGTCTGTGGTGCTACCGGTGTCACATTGCTCTGTGGAGAATAATTTGAAGAAGGTCTTGTGTTAAACTGACCTATTGGCTTCACTGTGTTCATCTTAAAGCTTGTCCCCATACTACCTGAAAATGAATTTGCCTGTGGTGTCATTGCCCGATTTGCATCTTCTAAGCCTGTAGCTATAACTGTAATAGTACATTCATCAGGATATGTATCGTCATAACGTGAACCGAAAATAACATTTGCATCTTCTCCTGCAAGTTCCTGAACAAAGCTTGCTGCCTCATTTGCCTCCATAAGGCTGATATCACCGGAAATGTTAATAATGACGTGTGAAGCACCCTGAATGCTTGTCTCAAGAAGCGGACTTGATACAGCCAATCTTACTGCTTCATTTGCCTTATCATCACCTCTTCCGGTACCAATACCGATATGTGCAATACCCTTATCCTTCATAACTGTCTGAACATCTGCAAAGTCAAGATTGATAAGTGCAGGAACATTAATTAAGTCTGTAATACCCTGAACCGCCTGCTGTAATACCTCATCCGCCTTTTTTAAGGCCTCAGGCATTGTAGTTCTTCTATCTACAATTTCTAACAGCTTGTCATTTGGAATAACAATAAGTGTATCTACGCTCTCCTTTAACTTTTCAATACCGCTTAAAGCATTGCTCATACGGGTCTTTGCTTCAAATTTAAATGGCTTTGTAACTACACCTACTGTAAGGATACCTTGCTCTTTAGCAATCTTTGCAACTACCGGAGCTGCTCCGGTACCGGTACCGCCACCCATACCACAGGTAACAAATACCATATCAGAACCCTTTAATGCCTCTGATAACTCTTCCTGGCTTTCTTCAGCTGCCTTTTCACCCACCTCAGGCTGTGCACCTGCACCTAAACCCTTTGTAAGCTTTTCCCCAATCTGTAATGCTGTAGGTGCTTTGCAAAGCTTTAATGCCTGTTTATCAGTATTTATTCCAATAAATTCAACACCTGTAATATTTTCATCTATCATTCTATTAACTGCATTATTACCAGCACCACCAACACCTACTACGATAATTTTTGCTGCTGCTTCTGCTTCGTTTGTTCTAATTTCAAGCAAGGTTATTATCCTCCTTCATAAGTCCATATATTATTGCCTGATTTATGGTTTTTTAATCTACCTTATATAATATAATTAAAATGAAAAATAATCAACCCATAAAATAAATTTTTTAACGTAATTTATTCATCCTTTTTAAAAGTATATCCGGTGTTTAAGTAATTGTATTCTTTCATATCCAAAACACCTTTTTCATTGATTAGACTTGGTATTATATCCTTTAGTTCCTTTACCTTTTCACTTAAATCCTCGCTTGTGCCAAGCTCTACCAGAACTTTATCCAAAGTAAGCGAAATCTCAAAGTCCGCAGATATAGAAATTTTATCTGCTATAATATCATATTTTTCAATAAGTTGTGTAATATCTAATAGAACTGTAAATATATGCTCATTTTCCACCGGCAGCTTCTGATGCAGAACAATATAATCAAATTCTATTCCGGTTATAAGCGGTACATTCTCTAAAGCCTCACTGGAGCTTTCCACTACGATACCATCCTTATCAAAATACATATTACTTCCCATGTAATTAATATAACCTACTACTGCTTTTTCATATATGGTTATCTTATAGTCTGTTAACGAAAGAATCTCCACATCATATGTTTCCACAAACGGAATTTCTATCTTATCCATTAGCTTGTTTTTTATTAAAAATACTACCGGATTTCTATCTACACCTTTACTAAAGAAAAACTTTTCCAATTCCTCTGAGGTATATCTGTCAGAGCCTGTAAATGTCAATGTGAATGTGCCTAAATCACCTTCATTCGTAATCTTACCATCTTTATTTGTATACGCTACCGTTATATCAAGTGTAGCTACAAAGATACCCAAGGCTGCCAGTAGCACTACAACAACAGCAATTATAATAATCTTATGCTTCTTCATCTGTTATCACCTGTCTCCTGATTTTCTTTCCCTTAGAAACAGATAGTGCAAGCCCCATTTCTGCCATAATAAACACCGTCGAGGTACCGCCATAGCTTATAAATGGTAATGTTATACCTGTATTTGGAATAGTATTCGTTACAACTGCAATGTTCAATACCACCTGCAAGGCTATATGTGCCATAATACCTATTACAATAAGTGTCCCAAACAAATCCTCTGCATTATTGGCAATAGCCATAAATCTCCATATCATAAATGCAAATAATATTATAATTGCAATACCTCCAAAAATACCAAGTTCTTCACATATAATAGAAAAGACCATATCATTTTGTGCTTCCGGAACAAACCCAAGCTTTTGAACACTTTGACCCAATCCTTTTCCAAAAAGTCCACCTGAGCCCAGTGCATATAATGCCTGAAGTGTCTGAAAGCCACCCTCCTGAGCATATGCTTCCGGCTCTAACCACACACGTATTCTCTTTAATCTGTATCCGCCTGCCAGAAGCAATCCTCCCACTGCTATGGCACACAATGCTACCGCAACAACTATGTACCATTTTGACTTCTTACTTGCAACAATCATCATAATATATGCAATACCTGCTATAATGATAGCTGAGCTTAAGTTTTTTGTAATAACTAAAATCATAAGTGCTATAAGTCCTGCATAAAACAGCATGGTTATAGATGTTCCAAGCTTATTTACAAGATTAGGCTTTTTTGACAGGAAAGCTGCAAAGAATATGATTATAGCCAGCTTTGCAAGCTCTGCGGGCTGAAATGAAAACGACTTCACACCAATCCATCTTCTTGCACCATTTGCCTCAATACCAAGAGGTGTCATTACAAGTAAAATACATACAATAGTCAGTAAATACCCTATAATTGCAAATCTCTTCCAGACATGATAATTTATCGTTGCCGTAAAAAACATTACAAGAACCCCCAAAGCAGTAGCAATTAACTGCTTTTTCAGATAGAATGCAGAGTCGTTAAACTTCATAGCTGCCTCATATGAGCTTGTAGAATATACCATTACAAGTCCAAAGCATACCAGAAATATAACTGTAACCAATAAACTCATATCCCATTTTCTTTTTATATATCCTTTTTTTGACATTTATTCTTTTATCTGCCTTTCATAATAAGTCTATAATGCCTTATATGCAATAAGACACAATAATGCAGTAATTATTGAAAATACTGCAACAATTCTCGTTTCTGACCATCCGCATAATTCAAAATGATGATGTATAGGTGCCATCTTGAATATTCTTTTTCCTTTAGTAATTTTAAAGTATATAACCTGTATTGCAACTGATAAAACTTCAATAAAATATACCAATGCTACAATCATTATAAATAACGGCATTTTAAGCATAATGGCAGCAGCCGCAACAAAGCCTCCAAGTGCCAGTGATCCTGTATCTCCCATAAAGACTCTTGCAGGATAAACATTAAAAAGAAAAAATCCCATAAGGGCACCAACAACAGCTCCTGCAATAGGAGAAATACAGGAATTGTATATTAACGAAACTACAGTAAAAAAAACTGCAATAATAAGTGTAACGCCTGTTGCTAAGCCATCTAAACCGTCTGTAAAATTTGCACCGTTTACTGTTCCTAAAACCACTATAATCACAAACGGATAATACAGATTTTCTAAATCAAGCATAATTCCGTTCGTAAACGGAATTATGATATTTCTATCCATGCCAATGCTATCCATGTATATAATGAAGATAGCTGTCAAAATTGTTTCCAGAAAAAATTTTTGTAATGCGGTTAATCCCATATTTCTTTTCATTACAACCTTAATATAATCATCCAAAAATCCTATAAGTCCAAAACTCAAGGTCATAAACAGTATAGGTAAAATGCCTTTAAAATCTCTTACATACAACAATGCTGTGATGACTATACTTGTCAGGATAATTAATCCCCCCATAGTTGGAGTTCCTGATTTTTTCTGATGATTTTTAGGGCCTTCCTTTCGTATATACTGACCAAACTTCAGTTTATGTAAAAACGGAATTACTATAGGGCATAGTAATACGCTGATTGTAAATGAAACTATAATAGGTGCTATAATATTTTCTCTCATTAACTACTCCCATCTGGACATTCAAAACGTTCTCGTCCGTTCCTTTAAGTATAGCATTTTTACAGGTATTAATCAATCCTAAACCGGGTTACTCTTCTGTATTTGTTACAGCCCTTTCAATACCAAGATACGGTAATATATTACTATACACATTAGAAATAACCGGCGCTGCTATTGTACCTCCATAGTAAATTCCCACCGGCTCGTCAATAATACATATAGCTATTACCTCCGGATTGTCGGCAGGTGCATAGCCTATAAATGACGCAATATATTTTGCACTACCTCTTGGAAGTTTTTCTGATGTAGCTGTTTTTCCTCCTATTCTATATCCCTCTACCTGACCCTTTATTCCACCTCCTTCACTTACTACCTGTTCCAGAATATATTTCATGGTCTCACTGGTATCCTTAGATATTGCACCACTTTGTGCTTCATATTGAAACTCATTTGTCACATTTCCGTCTACATCAACAGTCCTTATGGCAAAATGAGGTGTTACAAGCGTTCCTCCATTTATTACTGCTGAAGCAGCTCTAAGCAGCTGAAGAGGTGTTATCTGAAAAGACTGTCCAAAAGACATGGTAGCCAATTCTACATCCCCTACATTCTCGATTTTATGCATAATTGTTCCCGCCTCACCCGGTAAATCAATTCCTGTTTTGCTAAGTATGCCTAATTTTTCCAAATATTCAAAATATCTTTCTTTTCCTATTCTTAATCCTACTTCTATAAATACAGGATTACAGGAATTCATCGTTGCCTGAACAAAGGTTTCCGCACCATGTCCTGCTACCTTGTGACATCTGATTCTTCTATCCTCAACTATTTTAAAGCCCGGACATGAAAATGTAGAATTCGTTGTAACTACTCCCGTTTCAATTCCTGCTGTTGCCGTAATTATTTTAAAGGTAGAACCCGGCTCGTATGTATCATTAATACACTGATTCCTCCACATACGATTAAGTGCATTCTGTAATTCTTCCCCACCTGTTATATCGTTTTCATAATTCAATTCATATGGATTGTTTAAATCAAACTCCGGTACATTTACCATTGCATATATTTCTCCATTTTGGGGATTCATTATAATAATAGATACATAATTCGCCTGTTTTTCCTCCAATACCTTTAATGCTGCCTGAGTAGCATATTCCTGTATATTATAATCTATTGTGGTAACCAATGTATCTCCTTGAATAGCCTCTATTCTTTTTTCTACAACATTTTCCCTTTCTACACCTGCTGCATCTGTCTCCGTCAGTATCTTTCCGTCTGTTCCCATAAGATATTCATCATATTGTACTTCCAAACCTATAATTCCCTGATTGTCCGCTCCCGTAAAACCCATTACCTTTGAAGCAAGGCTTCCATAAGGGTAATATCTTTTATAATCTTCATCCACCTTTACCCCTGCCAGATTGTATTCTCTTATCCTATCTCCTATTTCCTTATCTACATTTGACTTTATTTTTTCTCTGGAGCTTATTTTAGTTACCTTTTTTTCCACGGCTTCCCTATCCATGCCCAGTTCATTTGCAAGTACTTCTATTACCCTTTTCTCATCTTCTATCTGACTATGAATCACTGAAATAGTACATACAGTCCTATTTGCAGCCAGCACTAATCCGTTCCTGTCTACTATTTCCCCTCTGGCAGCTTTAATATTTCTCTCTCTTTCATGTAATTCATCTGCCAGTTTCTGATAATATTCTGATTGAAATACCATAATATATATCAATCTTCCAATCAACAGCATTGTACCTATAAAACAACCTATAACAAAAATAAAAACTTTCTTTTTTATTTCTGTATTATTTCTCCCCATAAAACTACCCCATAACATTTTTGTAACTTATTAAAAATATTATGAGGTAAATATATATTTCATTCAATTTTTTACTAATAATATTATAACGCTCTGTGATTTTATGGGGTATTGGCTCGTGTGTAAGCGCAGGGCTTACTCCCTCGCCTCATAAATCGCTCTGCGATTTATGGTGTATTATTATCTTCATCTCCTCTAATAATTCCATCTGGAAATACTTCATCATCATTACCACCTGTGGTCGCAGTCTGTCCCGTGGTTGGGTCTGCTGCTATAGTATTTCCGTTTTCGTCAGTTTGAGGCTCACTTGGTGTTGCCGGTGTAGCAGGCTCTGACGGCTCACTTTCTCCATCCGGAAATATATTAAGATAGGTAAGTACTTCTTCCATTACATTCTTAAACAAAGTAGTCGCATATGTTGTAGACTGATTTTCTACATCAGGATTATCTACAACAACATAACATACAAGCTGTGGTGTATCATAAGGAGCAAAACCTATAAATGATAATAAATACTTTTCATCCTCTCTTGGCTGCTTCTCTGCCGTTCCTGTTTTTCCTGAAATTAAATATCCTTCAATTCCTGCGGTTCTGCCCGTACCAGTTTCTACACACATTCTGAGTCCTTTTTTAATTTCATCAGAAGTTTCTGTAGTAACTGTCTGTTTTACAAGTGTTTTTTCTACATTTTCTACCACACCACCATTGCTGTTTATAATTTGCTTTACAACATGTGGTGAATAATAGTATCCTCCATTTATAAGTGATGAAAATGCCGCTGCAACCTGTATCATCGTAACATTGTAGTTTTGTCCAAAGGAATTTGTAGCAAGATCAACAGGTCCCATTTTAGAAGCAGGATATATAAGGTTTGCACAGCTTGCCTCACCCGGCAGATCAATTCTGGTCCTCATACCAAAATTAAACCTTTTCTGATAAGTGGAAAATACTTCCGCTCCTTCAGTCGCTGCTATTGCCATAAGAGCATCGTTGCATGAATAAGCAATAGCCTGGTACATATCGATTGTTCCATGACCCTCATTATTATGGCATCTTATAGTCCACCCACCAAGTTTTTCATATCCGTCACAAACATACTCATCATCACTTTTAATCTTACCCTCATCCAATGCCGCTGCAATAGTGTATGGCTTCGCTGTAGAGCCGGGTTCATAACTGTCACAGATGCAGTAGTTTCTCCAGATATTATTAAGTGCATTAAGCTTGTCTTCATCGCTCATCGCCGCTATTTCTTCTGCTGTATAAAAGGCTGTCAGATCTCTTGGATTATTAAGGTCATACGAAAGCTTTCCTGCCATTCCCAAAACCTCTCCATTTCTTGGATCCATAATTATTATTCCGATATTCTCCGGTTTAAGTTCTTCATTATACTGTGCTATGTATTTTTCAATTATGGACTGGATATTAAAATCGATAGTTGATATAACTGTATCTCCATCATCTGCTTTCTTTTCTACCTGCTCCATAACATTTTCATTATTTACATATCCATAGCTTCTTCCGTCTACACCATTTAAATAGTCATTATAATACTCTTCAATCCCCCATATACCTACATTTCCTGTCGTTGTAAAGCCTATAACATCGCAGGCAAGTGAAGAAAACGGATACCTTCTTTCATATTCAGTTTCAAACCATACTCCCTGAAGATTGGGATATCTTTTATCATCTGCCTTAGCATCTAAAAAATCCTTGATATCCTCATATGAAAGTTTCTTTTTATATATATAGTAACGTCTCTCACTGTTTTCATTTACAAGCTCTAAAAGCTCCTGTCTGTCATATCCAAAACAATCTACCAGTGCATTTATTGAATCTTCTAAATATTTTCCGTCATCAGAAAGAATAATCTTGGGATCTAATATAAGATTATATACTTTTATACTGGTAGCCAATACTACACCATTTCTATCCAAAATATCTCCCCTTTTATATGGTAAGGTTGTACTTGAATAGTTTTGCTGTTCCAGAACGTTTATAGCGTATTCCTCTCCATCTACATTGTTTCTGTATATTAGTACCGCACTTAAAAAGACCAGTAGAATTATGATAAAACTAACTATTACGCCTAGCTTTATTCTCATTTCCCTATCAAAAACTGCCGGTCTTTTTGATTTTTTTTGTCTCGCTTTAGTTGAATTACTCATTGATACACCTACTTAGTTGCTGTTTGGGATATCTTCATACTGTTTCATATATTCCAGTGCTGAGCTATCATAATACTGAATCTGATTTTTAGCAGGGTTCACCATACCTAATTCCTCAATAGCTACTTTCATAATATAATCTACATCTATATATCCATTTATATCATAATCTATTGCATCATTCTGTGCTGCCAGTGTATCAATATTTGATTCTAAACTTGCAATATTGTTTTTTGCATCTGCAACTTTAGCACTTAACTGTAAATATTGAATACACATAGCTACAACTGCAATAACTGCCACAGTTAAAAATATAACATATGGAACGCTCATTGTAAAAGCATTTTCGTTTTCTCTGTAAGTTTTTCTGTAATTTCTGTTCTGTCTTTTTATTTCCTGTCTTTTTTGTTCATCGGATTTAAAATTTCTCTTTGGAGGTTGTACCCTGTCCGGTACGGTATTTATTTTTCTTACTGCATTACCCTCAGTCACATAAATCACATTATTAACTTTTCTACCTGATTCTCTCTTTTCCATTTAAGCTTTTTTCCTTCCTTGGAAAGACCAAAAGAACAATTCTTAAAGTCCCTGAAGTATATATGCAGTATATCAGTTACTCACATATTCTGCGTTCAAACACTCTAAGCTTTGAGCTTTTTGACCTTTTATTATCATTTATTTCTTTATCACCTGGAACAATCGGTTTTCGTGTCACCACTGTTCCCTTTGATTTTTTACCACATACACAAACCGGAAAATTAGGTGGGCATACACATGGATTTTCATTGTCTCTAAACTTATTCTTTACTATTCTGTCCTCTAAGGAATGGAAAGTAATTATACTAAGTCTTCCACCATCATTTAATATCTCTATCATATTATCAATAGAGTTTTCCAATACTTCCAACTCTTTATTAACTTCAATTCTGATAGCCTGAAATGTCTTTTTAGCCGGATGTCCTGTATTTGCTCTTATTTTTGCAGGAATAGCTGCCTTAATAGCTTCAATAAGCTCACCTGTTGTTTCAAGCGGCTTTTCATTTCTTCTGGAAACTATATGCTTTGCTATATTTTTTGCAAATTTTTCTTCTCCATAATCTCTGATTATTCTAAACAGCTCTATTTCACTATAATCATTAACTATATCCTTTGCCGACAATGATGCACTCTTATCCATCCTCATATCAAGTGGTGCATCCTCTTTATATGTAAAGCCTCTTTCTACTGTATCTATCTGATACGAAGAAACTCCTATATCCAAAAGTATCCCATCTACCTTTTTTACTCCTAAAGCATTAAGTACATTATTAATATCCTTATAATTACTCTTAACAATATCAATCTTAATCTTATCCTTAAATATGCTTAACTTTTCTGTAGCTGCTGCTAAAGCATCTTCATCCTGGTCTATTCCAATAAATCTGCCCTTATCAGACAGCTTCTTTACTACCTCATATGCATGGCCGGCACCACCTAAGGTACCGTCTACATATATGCCATCAGGTTTTATATTTAAGCTGTCTATTGTTTCATCAAGCAATACTGACTTATGACTAAATTCCATATCTTACTTCCTTAAATAATAAGTCCAAATTCTGACATATGCTCTGCAATTTCGTCCATGTCACTAAATGTGGTAGACTCATCCCATCTTGACTTATCCCAGATTTCAACTCTGTTACCAACACCTACTACAACTACATCCTTTTCTAAGCCTGCAAATCCTCTAAGTACCGGAGGAATAAGTATTCTTCCCTGCTTGTCCATCTCCACCACTGCAGCTCCTGCTAAAAAGAAACGAACAAACTTACGTGCATCTTTATTGGACATTGGAAGTGATTTTAACTTTTCTTCAAAGATGTTCCACTCTTCATTAGGGAATACAAATAAACAACCATCAAGGCCCTGAGTAACAACAAACTCATCGCCCAATGATTCACGAAACTTAACAGGAACGATAACTCGTCCCTTTGCATCGATTGAATGAGTGTATTCACTCATGAACATAAACAACACCTTCTTTTATGACAGTGATTTGTCATAAAATTACCACCTTATGACACTTTTACACCACTATCATCCACTTTTCACCACTTCTTGCTTAAAATAATATAATAAAAACACTATTAAATCAAGGCTTTTTTCAAATTTTCATAAAAAAATAAACCCCAAGAATATGCCAAAAGCATATCTTGAGGTTTGATATTTTTTAACCACTAAATATTGTATAATATCAGTATTATATGTTTTTATTATAAATCGCCCTTATTTCACTATTAGTATATTCTATCTACTCAATTACCTTAAATATTTTAAATGCTGTTCTACCTTTCTTTACCAAAAATACTCTGTTTACAATGAGTAGTGTCAGCATTACTATCACAATTAATAGTGAAAGCAGCTGTGACACGGGATAGTTTATTACCGGTATAATAAGCTGGTCTGTTCTCATTCCTTCTATAATAAATCTTCCTATACCATATCCCAGCAGATACCACATAAACACTTCACCATAATACTTTTTCTTTTTTCTGAATATCATAATTATTATAAGAAGCGCTAAATTCCAGACTGATTCATAAAGGAAGGTTGGCTGTACCTGTATCCATTGATGTGCTTTATCAATATAGCTTACTCCGTCCGGCACTCTTACATTTGCAAAAGGATCATTTACATTTATTCTCATAGCAAATAAACCATCAGAATCACCACCAAATGCCTCCCGATTAAAGAAATTTCCCCACCTTCCGATAATCTGACCCACCAACAGTCCAAGACACGCTGTATCCCCTATCTGCCAGAAATTAAGTTTTTTAATGCGTGCAATAATATAGCCTGTAAGTACACCGCCTATAATACCTCCATATATGGCAAGTCCACCCTGTCTGATATTAAATATTGACAGTAAATTATCCTTATAATGCTCCCACTGGAATATTACATAGTAAATTCTGGCACCAACTATCGAAAAAATAATACAGAACAATGCTATATCCAGGTAATTATCCATCTTCTGACCTGTGATTTTTACTTCTCTGAATACTATTGCCATACCAAGCATCATACCTATTCCAATAATTAATCCGTAAAAAGCAATATCTATTCCAAAAAGATTAAAGGTTTTAGGTAAATCACTTATATCTATTCCAAGATTAGGGAAGCTAATACTAACATCTAAAAGCATACATCCTCCACTATACGTTAAATCTAAAGAGAATTACATCTCCGTCCTTAACTACATATTCCTTACCTTCAAGACCTACCAATCCCTTTTCCTTAGCCACGGTATAGCTGCCACAGTCAAGCAAATCCTGATAGTTTACAACCTCCGCTTTAATGAAGCCTCTCTCAAAGTCTGTATGAATCTTTCCTGCTGCTCCGGGAGCTTTAGTCCCTTTAGTAATTGTCCATGCTCTTGTTTCCTGTTTTCCTGCTGTAAGGTAACTTATAAGTCCAAGTAATGAATAGCTTGCTTTTATAAGCTTATCAAGTCCTGATTCCTTTAGTCCCAAGTCTTCTAAAAACATGGCTTTTTCGTCCTCATCAAGCTCGGAAATTTCCTGTTCTATCTGAGCACATACAACAAATACCTCAAAGCCCTCACCTTTTGCAAATTCCCTGACCTTTCCAACATTAACATTAGATTCACCATCATCTGCCAAGTCATCTTCCTTTACATTTGCGGCAAAGATTACCGGCTTATATGTCAAAAGATTATATTCCTTTAACCACTTAAGCTCATCTTCATCTGATGTTTCATAGCTTTTTGCCAGCTTACCTTCCTCCAGATGTGCCTTTAAAGCCGTAAGCAGGTCTAATTCCTTTGCCAGAGACTTATCATTTCTGGCACCTCTGCTTACCTTTGCAATTCTTCTCTCTAATATTTCCACATCAGAGAATATAAGTTCAAGATTAATGGTTTCAATATCTCTTAATGGGTCAATGCTGCCTTCTACATGAATAACATTAGTATCCTCAAAGCATCTTACGACATGAACAATCGCATCTACCTCACGGATATTGCTCAAGAATTGGTTTCCTAAGCCCTCACCCTTTGATGCACCCTTTACAAGTCCCGCAATATCAACAAATTCTATAACAGCCGGAGTGATTTTATCTGAATCATAAAGTGCTGCCAGCTTATTTAATCTGTCATCCGGTACTGCAACCACACCAACATTTGGGTCAATCGTACAGAACGGATAGTTTGCTGATTCCGCACCAGCCTTTGTTAGAGAATTAAACAATGTACTTTTACCAACATTTGGCAAACCGACGATTCCAAGTTTCATAACTTATATTTTACCTTAAACCTTTCTAAATATGCTTAAAAAATTACAGACTCCTAAGCTCAATATCCTTTTCCTTAAGCTCTTTAAGTATCTTTTCCATAATGTCTGCAATATCCTTTTCCTCTAAAGTTCTCTCTTTATCTCTAAAGCTGAGTGAATATGCAACTGACTTATATCCCTGCTTTATTTGTGCACCTTCATATATATCGAAAAGATTATAGCTTTCAAGAAGCTTTCCGCCTCTCTTTTCAAATACCTTTTCAACATCGCCTACAAGGATATTCTTTGGCATTACCATACTTAAATCTCTTGTAACTGCCGGATATTTTGCAATGCCCTGATATTTTCTGCCAAAAGTAGCATATGGAAGTATATTTGGCATATCAAGTACTGCCACATATGCTCTGTCACCAATATCATAGTTTTCAAGTACTATAGGATGTACTTCACCTAAATATCCTACTACCCTGCCATCATAAATAATATCTGCCTGTCTGCCCGGATGAAGATATGGCTTTTTGTCTTCATTGCTGTACTCCGGTTTATCTCTCATACCGATTTTATCAAAAAATTCTTCAATAACGCCTTTCATTGTAAAGAAATCACCGTCTCCATACATACCAAGCGTGAACTGCATTCTTTCCTCCGGAAGCTCCGTAAGCGGCAGCTGCTTTGGAAGATATATATTGCCAAGCTCATAAAGTCTTGCATCCTTATTTCTTCTGTTATAATTTGTAGCAAGTGAGGTTAACATTCCATTAAGTGATGTTGTTCTCATAATGCTGAAATCTTCACCCAAAGGATTTAAAATATTTACGGTTCTTCTGATTTCAGAATCCTCCGGTATCAGTAATTTATCAAATACCTTAGGACTTTCAAATGAGTATGACATTCCCTGTGAAAATCCGCAAAATTCTGCTATATCTCTTGCCACTGCCTCTACTCTCATCTTGAAGCTCAGCTTACCTGCTGTGGCTTCTCCGCTTGGAAGCGTTATAGGAATATTGTCATATCCGAAGAATCTTGCAACCTCCTCCGCAATATCGGCATCACATTCCAAATCCTGACGGAAGGTAGGAATAATCAGTTCATTATCGGCTTCATTATACTGTATCTCAAGTCTTTCAAAATACTCAAGCATTTCTTCCTTTGATACGTCTGTTCCCAAAAGCTTATTATATTTTTCAGGCTCAAATTTAATTTTCTTTTCCTGCTTTTTATTATCGTATACGTCTACCATTCCGCCTACAACCTCGCCTGCACCTAACTCTTCAATGAGCTGGCAGGCTCTGTCAATAGCAGCACCGGCATTGTTTGGGTCAAGTCCCTTTTCAAATTTGCCTGAAGCATCTGTTCTAAGACCTACTCTCTTTGAAGAAAGTCTGATGTTAGTTCCGTCAAAGCAGGCAGCTTCAAAGAGTACATCCTTTACTTCCTCTGTAATCATGGAGTTTTCACCACCCATAATACCTGCAATACCTACCGGCTTATCTGCATCACAAATCATAAGAACATTACTGTCAAGCTTTCTTACCTGACCATCAAGTGTAGTATATTCATCTCCATCCTTGGCACGCTTAACTATTATTTTATTACCTGCAATAGTACTTAAGTCATACGCATGCATCGGCTGGCCATATTCCTCCATTACATAATTTGTAATATCTACAAGATTATTGATAGGTCTTATACCGGAAGCAGCAAGTCTTCTTTGCATCCATTCCGGTGATGGTGCAAGCTTTACGTTTTTTACTACCCTTGCACAATATCTCGGACATAAGTCCTTATCCTCTACTTCTACACTGATATAGCTGTTTACATCTTCACTGTTTCCTGTAGTTTTTACCTCAGGAAGTACAAGCGGCTTTCTAAAGGTAGCAGCAGCCTCCCTTGCAATACCGATAACTCCGAAGCAGTCCACTCTGTTTGAGGTAATTTCATATTCAAATACAGTATCATGAAGTCCAAGTATCTCTACTGCATCTGCTCCGACAGGTGTACCTTCAGGAAAAATGTATATACCGTTTTCCGGAGCCAACGGATAGAAATCTCTTGTTGAACCCAGTTCTTCAATAGAACACATCATACCATTAGATTCAATACCTCTAAGCTTACCCTTTTTAATCCTTGTACCACCTTCTGTTTTATGTCCGTCATGGTCACCTGCTACCCTGCCGCCATCCAGTACTACAGGTACAATAGCCCCCTCAAATACATTAGGTGCACCTGTTACTATCTGAATAGTTTCTGTTCCGATATTTACCTGACATATTACAAGCTTGTCTGCATCAGGATGCTTTTCAAGCTTTACAATCTGACCTACTACTATTTTCTCAAGATTTTTATCTAATCTTTCATATCCTTCTACTTTTGTTCCTGAAAGAGTCATTGCATCAGTATATTCCTGATCGGTCACATGAAGCTCCGGAACATATGCTTTAATCCAAGACAATGGAGTATTCATCTTTTTTACTTCCTTTCAAATATATTTAGAACTGTTTTAAGAAACGTGTATCATTTTCATATAATAAACGCATATCATCTATTTCATATTTTAATAACGCTATACGTTCAAGTCCGATACCAAAGGCAAATCCATGATATTCTTCAGGATTGATGTTACTCATCTTAAGCACCTTCGGATGAACCATACCACAGCCTAAAATCTCAATCCAGCCTGAACCCTTACACATTCTGCATCCCTTGCCGCCACACTTAAAGCAGGAAACGTCCATTTCTGCACTTGGCTCTGTAAAAGGGAAATGATGCGGTCTGAACTTAACCTTTGTATCCTCTCCGAAAAGTTCTCTGGCAAACTGTGCCAATGTACCCTTTAAGTCGGCAAAGGTAATGTTTTTGTCTATAACAAGTCCCTCTACCTGATGGAAAGACGGTGAATGTGTTGCATCTACTTCATCCGAGCGGAATACTCTTCCCGGAGCTATCATTCTGATAGGAAGCTTTCCCTTTTCCATTTCCCTTACCTGAACAGGTGATGTCTGTGTTCTAAGTACAATCTTATCATTTATATAGAAAGTATCCTGTTCATCCTTTGCAGGGTGGTTTGCAGGAATATTCAGTGCCTCAAAATTATAGTAATCATATTCAACCTCAGGTCCCTCTACCACTTCGTATCCCATACCTACAAATATCCTCTGAAGCTCCTCTAATGCAATAGTATTTGGATGACGATGACCTACATTATTTTTCTTAGCAGGAAGTGTCACATCAATAACTTCATTTTTAAGTTTAAGCTCTCTTTCCATTTCTGAAAGCTTTTTCTTCATTTCTTCAAGCTTTGTTTCAATAGCAGCTCTTGTATCATTTACAAGCTGACCCACCTTAGGTCTGTCTTCTGCTGCTACATCCTTCATTCCCTTTAAAACCTCTGTAAGTTCACCCTTTTTTCCGAGTACAGCAACCTTAATTTCATTTAATTTATCAAGATTATCTGAGCTTTGGATTTTCTGAATTGCTTCTTCTCTGATTTTCTGCAATCTCTCTTTCATCTTTCCATTTCCTTTCATATAATATTAAAAAGCGGATATATATTTCATGCCTAAAAAGGGACGAAATATATATCCGCGGTACCACCCGAATTCCTGAAAAAATCAGACTCTCTTATACTTAACGCGTATTCACGTTGCCTTCTACTATAACTTCAAAAGCAAAACTCCAGTGTGAATTTCAATGTATATATGAACCTAAGGAAGCTTTCAGCCAATGACTTCCTTTCTCTGAAAGAATATATACATCTACTATGCACTATCATAGTCTGTAAATATGAAATAATTATATCTATATTAAACTTTTCACAGTTTAGCATAAATAGAAAACAATGTCAATAAATAAGCCTTTTCTAATCTCTTGTAGCATATCCCATCGCTTTCATCTTTGCTTTCTTTTCATACATCTTCTTATCTGCCTGTGCTAATACCTTGTTAATTTCCTTATCCATATTAGCACTAAATCTAAAATATCCATATGCCATTGACAGTGGCTTTCCCGGGAAGTATTCTGTTTTTCCGAGTTCAGCATTTATCTTTTCGCATAAATTATCAATTTCCTCACCTGTCATATGTGTACAGATAACCTCAAACTCGTCACCACCCATACGATAACATTTCTCACCAAACTTTTCAAACATCTTAAGTGCCTCAGCCACTTTTATAAGTGCTTCATCACCAAACTTGTGACCAAGCTCATCATTAATCATCTTAAGATTATTCATATCTATAGCTACAACTGTAAAGTTCTTTTTAGCATCTACAAGTTTTTCCGTATCTTCTTCAAAGCAACGTCTGTTATTAATGCCTGTAAGATTATCTGTATATGCCATACTGATAATAGTTTCTCTTTCAACATTAGACCTTTGAAGTGCCATGGAAGCATATATGATGTTTATTCCCATAAGTAAAATGAAAATTACTATCGCTATTCGTGTAACGTATCCATTATAAGAATCAGGATATATGTATACTCTGTATATATCTATAACAATAGAAACAAAAACAAAAGCATATGTCATGGTAATAAACCAAAATCTTCCGTTTTCCTCCATCTCTTCACAATACTTTTTCGTATCTATAAATACGAATACACCGTCTACAAGTACCATAATATGTATTATCCACATAATAGAGGTCATATCTGCAATTCCTACCAGCTGTGACAGTAAATATACGCAGAATGCCGCAACATTACTCCAAAATAGTTTATTGTAATGATACTTTAGCATATTTGTATATCTCAATGCCATAACAGCACTAAGAGGAATAAACCCGAAAGTCAGCAGATTTAATATCTGCATTGTAAACATATGTCCGCTTTTAAACTGTAAGTATCCCGACTCTGTCATTTCCCAGATACCAACAATCAACATAAAAATTCCTATGTATAGAAATGGCTTTCCCGAAATATCCTTGTTCGAAAATAACGCAATGAAAAGCAATAATACTCCTAAAACTAATGGTATACAGCTAAAGAAAAACATCCAAAAGGTTTCCTTTTGTAAATACAGAATAATATTATTCTTACTGCCATATATAACACTTCTGAACATTCCATTATAGTTTGAATACGGACTGTAGGATTTAATAGTAAGTATCTTCCCGGCATATTCAGGCTTCAATTCTACAATATTCCACAACCCTCCTGGCGATTCTCCCAGCGGTATATCTCCATCCCATGCATAATCATAAATAATCTCATCTTCTATAAGCACTGCTACCCTTGCGTGACTGGTTCTGAAACAAATTGAAGTATTTAAATCTATTTCATCCGGTAATACACGTTCTATTTCTACAATTACATCGTCTGACACATTAACATTTATCGGTAAAGACGTCTTCCTGCTTTGACCGGTACTATCTTTCATTGTCCATCCATTTGTAAGTTTTTCAATCTCAAAGCCTTTATAAAAGCCTGTATCATAGTTATCATAAGAATTGACCACTATAATCATTGCAATTATAAAAAACAACACTATAAAAAATGCAACTGCTTCTATATGTTTTTTAATATATGACATAATAAACTCCTATTTTATCATCAAATCACTATAACTCGTTTTATTATATTACAAAGCCAGTAATTTAACAACTAAATATTTAACTTGAGTTTCCGTATTTTTTATTTTTAGCTTCAAAAAGTCTTGTTGCCAAAGGCAACATAGACATCTTGCACATAAAATGTATGATAAAGTCTGTTGTTCATTACATTTTTTGTTCAATATGCTTATATCATTTTAAAGTTTTAAACTTCATGAACTCAAAGTCAAGCTTGCTTGACTTTTTCTCTTTGCTTGCGGGAAAAAAATATTTAAACTTAGGAATATTTAATTAAGTTTCTAATTATTATAAAATATGATATACTAACACTGAGTTAAAAAACAACTCAGTGTTATTATAAAAAATTCAAAGGAGTTATGATATATGAAGCATGGCAAAAAATCTTTCATTTACAAAGCTTATTCGTTAATAAAAGGCTTCATAGATGAATTGGGCAAAGACCATATTAGTGCTTTTTCTGCCCAAAGCTCATATTTTTTATTATTATCTGTATTTCCTTTTATAATGCTTTTATTGACATTACTAAAATATACACATATAACAGAAGAATTTTTAATAAGTATAATTACATCAATTATACCAGCAAATTTTCATGAAACTGCAATGTCTGTTATTAATGATTTATATACTCATAGCGATATAGCTATTGTTTCTATTACTGCCATAACTGCCATTTGGTCTTCTTCTAAGGGCATTCTTTCACTTATTAAAGGTTTAAATTGTATATATGACATAAAGGAAAACAGAAATTACTTTGTTTTACGTCTGCTTGCCTCAATATATACTTTAATTTTTATTGTAGGTATTATTGTATCTCTTGCGGTTTTGGTATTTGGAAATTCACTTCTTTCCTTTTTTGAGCATAATCAGCCAATACTTTACAATATTGCTGCATTTATTATTTCAATAAGAGGTGTATATATTCCTGCATTTTTATCCTTTATATTTGTACTTCTATATAAAATGGTTCCAAACAAAAATTTCAGATTTATTGACCATGTTCCCGGTGCTATTTTTTCAGCACTTGGCTGGGAAATCTTTTCATATGCCTATTCCATTTATATAGATTATTATTCTAACCATTCATATATTTACGGTCCACTTGCAACCGTAATATTACTACTTTTGTGGATATATTTTTGTATGTATATCCTTTTTATCGGTGCTGAAATCAATGTATATTTTCATCAGCATTTCCAAATGGCAAAACAAATGGTACATCAGCTAAAAGAAGAACGTTCAAAAGATACTACTCCTTAATACATCTTCTCTATCTCTACATCCTTATAGAAAAACTTTATAATCTCCTCTACATTGCTGCCATTTTTTCCTAAATAATTTGCACCATTCTGACTTAGTCCTACTCCGTGTCCGTAACCACCACCAATGATATTATATCCACTTAATAAATTATCCGTAATAACAGGATCAAATATTATATATGCACTTGGAAGCAATGCAAACTCTGTTACATCTGAACCATTAAGTCTTTTTATTGTATATCCGCTTACATTAAATACTCTTCTTATATTCAACTCTTTTGTTATTTTAACGGTTTTATCGCTGCCATATATTATAACACTTTCTAATACTCCACCCTTGCCTCTCTCTGTGGCTTCAATTTTTTTAACATTTCCAATATTTGAAACATATTCATTTACATAATCTCCATTATCATTAAGCACATATACATTCCCCTGACTAATTTCACATACTTGTGCCAAATGACTGTTTATTACATTAGTAAGCTCCTCTAACGTCAGATTTACATTCCACCTGTACCATGGATATTCACTATCATATGTGTCATACGATACTCTGATAAATGCATCAAAGGTTTCCTCCTTTGATAAGTCCATCCCGTTTTCAGTACTGGTAAGTATCTTATCCTGTGTATATGGTACATCATTTCCCCACACCTGTGATGTAGTAGTACTGCCACAGGAGGTCGAAAAGAAATATGCTGTAATAACCTCATTATTATATGTGATTACCTTTCCATATGTTTCTTCCACAGCCTGTGTAGATGCTTCCTGTTCAGCAGCATTATTATATACCTGATAATTTGTACTGTCATCTACATGTGCACCATATCTGCTATATCCGTTTCCCATAATTTGCTTATATGCATAGCTGCGTGCACATATTGCCTGCGCTTTTAGCGCCTCGATATTATATGTATATGGCATTTCACTTGGCACTACACTTAAAAGATATTTTTCCACCGGCAATTCATTAATTATAATAATTTTGCCATCATAGATATTAACTTCAATAGTTCCTCTGTATTCAGGACTTCCCTGTCCCCTGTTTATAGATTTAATACACACCTTTCCGTCAATCCCATTAGCTTCTATCTTTACTCTGCCCTCTTTGAGCCATTCATTGCTTGTATTTAATGATAAACTCTCTCCTGCCGGTATATCATAAGTATTATTTTTTGTCTCCAAGGTCAGTCCTGTAGAAGATGTAAGTACAACCTCATCATGATATATACTGCTATGTCCTGTATTCATAAGTATTACTCTTATATTTTCCGCATTGACATCCCTATCTATAACTACTGCTACTACTTTACCGTCCTTTATAAAATACTGTCCAATATCATAGCCTACCAATATATCACTTACCTTTAGCATACTTAAATTTCCAAAAGTTCTGTAAACTTTAATATCTTCGTCCAGCTCATAAAAGCCTTTATCTTCAATTTCTATTCCGTCTGTACTTGAGGACAAAACCTTGCCTAAAACTACATCTTTTCTTATAGTAAAATTATCCAGCTTTCCTTTTTTCAGGGATAAGTCAGCAACTACATTACTGTAAGATTCTGTTTTTGATGTAGTAGTAAACTCTCTAATAACTCCATCTATATATGCCTTTATTTTCCCATTATCCATAGTAATTATCCATGAATTATTATACTCTATATTTTCACTAATCACGTTCCCGATAAGTAATAATTCTCCCTCCTTTACATATGCCGTTACTTTTTTATCAATGTAATAGTCTACCGATAATCCATAAAACTTAAATTCTCCATTTGAGGTTTTAAATGTCCATGCTTCCATTGTTTCATCATTTGACGGTGTACCTACTACAATAGTTTCGAGCCTGGTAACAGTGTTATTTACATCTAATTTTCTGACCATACATTCATATATTTCTGACCATTGTAACAATGTAACTTTTGAACTGGATTTATTATTATTTATAAAAGACATTAATTCCTTATCAACTACTCCCATATTGGTAAATAAAGTTTCCAGTCCCCCAAAAGTAACTTTTTCATCAACACCTGCTGCAGTAGCCTTAACATTACTCTGGCTGAAGTATTCATCCTCATACATCATATTTACATATGGAACATACCATTCTTTAATATTTTCATCAAAGCTGTTATTTGAAAGTCCATTTATCTCATCCATGGAATGGAACAGCATAGCAACATCCTTTGCCACTATTGCGTTTGAAATATAATTATCCATTGGATTATCCTCTTTAGTAGTTAAGACTCCATATACAATCAGCACAATACAAATAATCACACATGATAATATTAAAATAATATTTTTTCTATCCTTCATACATTTCTTCCTTTATTTTTCAATATAATTAAGACTCTTGAATTTTTGAATTTTTCATTTTCTTGCACAAAAATCGTAGATTAAACTTCACTTTAATCTACAATTTTTGCACAAGATGTATATGATGTCTTTAGCAACAATACTTTTTGAAGCTAAAAACAAAAAACAGAAACTCAATTTGCCTTTGTACAATCTATGTATGCTTTTATAAAAAAATTACAATACAAAACTTAAAGCAGCATTTTCATGCTGCTTTATAATCTGTATGTAGCCCAAAATGCCGTTCCTGCCTTTTGAGTCCTAGCAGTGCTAGGTGGGCAACCGCAATGCTGATATCTGCCTTCCACTTAAAAGAGGCCTGACATCAATCAGATAATATAGGAATCCCTTTTTCAAATTGTAGGTTCAAATATAACAGGGTGTCGAACATTTCAGGTAACATTTATTATATGATAATTATACTTTAATATACCTCATAATTCAATCACTTTATCACAATTTTCAAGGAATTTTTCTTTATGTAATTCTACATTTTGCATATTACCGTTTTATATACTGCTGTACCGGCATATGTAAACTTTTTTCTTACGCTTGGCTCGTTGCCTATATTATATCATAAGCACAGCTTATGATTATCCGCAGTCGCCAAATGTAATCGTAAACTCTTACGCTTGGCTCGTTGCCTATATTATATCATACAACCAAAATATTTTATTATACAATCGTAAATTATTTTGATTTTCGTATTTTTGATGTATTAATCCTATTATTATATAAAAAGGCAGTCTGGAATTTATGTACTTCCAGACTGCCTTTAAAAGGAATAAGTAAAAATATAATTATATTTTAGTTGTTAATTAATTTATCACTTTCGTTGTTCCAGCTATAAAGCTTTCTGATATCCTCACCAACGATTTCTGATGGATGCTCAGCAGCTAACTTTCTCATAGCCTTAAAGTGAGCCTGACCACCTGCCGGTGACATATCTAATAAGAAATCTTTTGCGAAAGTACCATCCTGAATATCCTTTAAGATTTTCTTCATAGTCTTCTTTGTTTCTTCTGTAATAATCTTTGGTCCTGTAATATAGTCACCATATTCAGCTGTATTTGAAATAGAATATCTCATTCCTGCAAAGCCTGACTGATAAATAAGGTCAACGATTAACTTCATTTCATGAATACATTCAAAGTATGCATTTCTTGGGTCGTAACCTGCCTCTACTAATGTTTCAAAGCCTGCCTGCATAAGAGCACAAACACCACCACAAAGAACTGCCTGTTCACCAAAAAGGTCTGTTTCTGTTTCTGTTCTGAAAGTTGTTTCAAGAACACCCGCTCTTGCTCCACCAATAGCCAAAGCATATGCTAATGCCATATCCTGAGCCTTACCTGTAGCATCCTGATGAACGGCTACTAAACATGGAACACCTTTGCCTGCCTGATATTCGCTTCTTACTGTATGACCTGGTCCCTTAGGAGCAATCATTGTAACGTCAACATTCTTTGGTGGAACAATCTGTCCAAAATGAATATTGAAACCATGAGCAAACATAAGCATATTTCCTGCTTCAAGGTTTGGCTCGATTGATTCTTTATATAGCTGAGCCTGCTTTTCATCATTGATAAGAATCATAATAATATCTGCTTTCTTTGCAGCTTCAGCAGCTGTATATACTTCAAATCCCTGTGCTACAGCCTTATCCCATGATTTGCTTCCTTCATATAAACCGATAATTACATTACAGCCTGATTCCTTTGCATTTAATGCATGGGCATGACCCTGGCTACCGTAGCCAATAACAGCGATAGTCTTTCCTTCTAATAATGATAAGTTACAATCTTCCTGGTAAAATATCTTTGCCATTTTAAATTCCTCCATTTTAAATAACTAATTTTATTTAATGCGTATACACTATGTGCTTATGTACATGGCATAACGACATATAAACTATAACTATAACTACCTGCTACTCTCCTACATCCTCATAGCACACTCCACCCTTTTCAATACCTCTTGTAAGTCCTGTAATACCTGTTCTCACAAGCTCCAGAACTGTAAAGCCCTCCAGTAAACCAATAAACGCATCAAGCTTTACCTGATTTCCGGTAAGTTCAACCATAAGTGATTCCGGAGATACATCTACTATCTTTGCTCTAAATACATCTGCTATCGCAATAATCTGCGCTCTTTGCTCAGCATTTGCAGCTACTTTAACTAAAATAAGTTCTCTGCATACAGATGAACCCTCTTTAAGTTCTGTAATTTCTTTAACATCAACGAGCTTTGAAATCTGCTTTTCAATCTGCTCCAGAATTTCCTCTTCACCGTGAACTACTATTGTCATTCTTGAAAATAAAGGGTTCTCAGTTTCTCCCACTGTCAAACTGTCAATATTATATCCACGTCTGCTGAAAAGACCTGCAACTCTGTTTAAAACACCTGATGTATTGCCAACTAATACTGAAAGAACCATCTTTCTCATATAATACACCTCGACATCTCTAAAATATTTTGTCTTTAAATTATCTAAGTAAAACCTTAATATATATTAACATAAAAATACTTTTTGTCAACTGCCAGTCTTTACTGCCTCCACATCGAGTTGTAAACAACTCGATGTTATACCATACACTTGACTTCATCCCATATTTTACATGCTCTTTTTGTAGTACGTTTTATATAATAAAGTGTTTTGTCTGCATTTGTAATAGCAGTACTTATATCCTCTTTCAGATTGTTTCCACACACCTTTGCCACACCTACCGAGCAGGAAATCCTATATTCCTCCGGTATGTCCACAGGCTTTAATAATATACTTCCAATCTTATCTATATAGTAATTGTTATATTTAAATACATTGTAGATAGTCTTAACTTTATTTACTGCCAGCTCACAGTCATCCGTATTAAACAAAATCAAGAATTCATCACCACCATATCTGACAGCAATATCATTTTCACCACAAATACTACTGAATACATGTGCTACTTCCTTTAATACAACATCTCCTACATCATGACCAAAATGGTCATTGTAATATTTGAAATTGTCTAAATCAATATATGCAACACAAATATCATTAATTTGCTTTTCTACATATTCATCAATCTTGTTATACAGACCCTGTCTGTTATATATCTTTGTAAGTCTGTCTATACTTGCAAGCTTTTTAAGTTCTTCATTTACTATCTCAAGTGCCACCTTATTTTCAATCTTAATTTTATCATTAATCTTGTCAAGTGCATCCACAAGCTCCTGAAAAACAATATTGTAAAATATCAGATTATTTTCATATATTTTAATCTTGTTTTCCTGTCTGTTCCAGGTATTTTTAATCTTTGAATATGTAACAATAATAATATCAAGTTTTCCATTCTTAAAAAACGGAACTGCAAAGAATGATGCTATAAAATCACCTTCAAAGTAAGATAGTATATCATGATAATAATCAAAGCCTCTTTCAAACTTTGATGCAAACAGCTCTTTTGGATTATCTTCAAAATATTTTGTTATTCCATTAAGCCTTTCTCTGTCCATATATATTTCTGAATCATTATACAGGATAGCCGGTTCTTCTCTTGAATATTGAATAACAATAAAATTCGTAACATTATAGTTATTTTTAAAGGAGTTTGCTGCATTTTCCACAAGTAAAAACGGATTATTTCCCAAATTATTAAGCAGCTGTTTCCATGCATTAATAAACTCAATATCATTTTTCATGGCCTTATATTCAATCTTTATTGATATATTCTTTGTAGCCTGTAATATCTCATCTACTGAATAATTTTCCAAATACAGCTTATTTCCGGTAGTGACCTGATTTCTCTCTGATTCATATTTTATCTTGAATTCCTGTATGTCAGTACATCCAAACATTAAATCATTATATGTACCACCACCATTAGTCAGCTCTATAGCTCTCTTAAAATACAATTCCGCTTCTGTTTCGTTATTCATCTCCAGTTCTATACATAATTTTGCATAGTTGTAGAGAAATATATCATCACGCCAATATTTAATGTATGGGTCATTTATAGAAATATCTAATGCAGCAGATAAATACTGTTTAGCTCTATTTGCATAATTACACGCTGTATATAGATTTCCGTTCATAATGGTGCAAATTGCCTTTAGTCCACACAGTTTTGATAAATGGCATACTCTCATCATGCTTGTTCTTAACTTTTCAAGTATTTTAATAACTGCGGTTATGAAAACCTCTCCATTGTCATAATCACCAGCCTTTATGCAATTTATGGACATATTATATATAGTCTCTGCTACATAATCATACTTTTCATCCTTCATAAATAAGTCCAATGCTTTATTGAAGTATTCATTTGCTGTATTATAGTTACCCTCCATACATTTATTAAATCCAAGACCATTATAAATATTTGCTTCTTCATAAGAATCATTTGTTTTTTTAACAACAGGTTTAGAGTAATTTAAATAAATATAATCACTTACCTCATAATATCCGCTGGTTGATGCAAGCATAATGGCTTTCTTGCAAGCCTCTAAGAGAAATTTGGTATTTTTAATCCGGGCAGCTATATCAATACCCTTTTTCCAGCGTGGAATTCTTTCTTCTAAGCCTTCTATGGAATTATATTGTTCACTATGATTATCAAAGGCATACACAAGTATATGTGCCAAATGATTTGTATATCCGAACTCCTCGGCTCTCTTTATTAATTTTTCATCTAATTCTTCGTTGTAATCCCCTAACCATACATCATCTTTCCAGCCTGAAAATCTGGACATATGCTCAATAAGTTCACCACAAAATATACTCCTCTTGTCTCCTAATTTCTTAGCTGACTCAATACATCTTTTAGCAGATTCATTAGCATCGGTCTCATGATCATTGTACATCTGAGTATAAGCAAGTAAATAATCGTAAAAGAAATCTACTTTTATTTTCATTTCTTCGCTACATTCTTTATCATTTCTAAGCTGCTTAATCTCATTACAGAATAATATGGCACTGGCAATCTTATTTGCATACACACATATAATAGTAAGAACACCATAAAAATCATACCTTAATGATATATTGATTTTATTTTTATTTCTGGAAATTATAGTATGTATCTTATCTGCATAATAGTATGCCTGTTCAAATGCCATAGTCTCCTTCATATTGTAAATCTGTTTATAATATTCAGATAATCTATTCAAATCAATCTTTAATCCACCCATATTTCCCCTATTTGGTGAACTGCTTTGCCATTCAACAATCAAATCATATTTCTTTAATGTATTATTTAAATCAATCCACTTTGATTGCATATATGCATCAATGCTATATGAATTATCATAGCTCATTAAAAATGAAATATCTTTACAGCCGTCTGTTATAAGCAAATCAAGCATTTCAATAGTGGTATCAAGTGCAATATGTATTTTATTAAGTATAAACAAAACAGGCTTCTGCTTTGATATATATTTCATCATCAGAAAAACAGAATTTCTAAATGCTGTCTTCTCATACTCATATTCGTTGTAAATAAGTATTTCATTTCTAACAAATAAACCATTCTCAAAAAATCTTCTGAACATAGGTCTTTGTATAGGTAATACCTCACATATTGTAAACATCTTTTCAATATCAACGTCTAAACTTTTTACACCATTTGAGATATAGTCCAAGAAAGGCTCATAGGTACTGCGCAAATCAGAAGCATCAAACTGGTGATATTGTATATTAATTTTTTCAGAAGTAAACTGATTAGCATCTGTAAGTCCTAACATGTCATAAACAATTTCTTTTGATACATCCATAGAATTATACTGGTTAATTGCAATACAATTTCTATACTTATTTCCTACATTTGATAATAAATTCTCATACAAGCCTTTTACAATGCTGTCTAATCCATTTATCATAATTTCACACTTTCTATATATTTAATATTTACAATTACTAACCTTTGATTTTATTTACAAACTCTTCTGGAGGTAAAGGTCTTGAAAAATAATATCCCTGTGTATATTCAATACCTAATCCTTTAATCTGCTCAAACTGTTCTTCTGTTTCTACTCCTTCTGCTAATGACATTAAATTTAGCTCCTTTGTCATATTCACCGTACAATTCAAAATAACTCTACCCTTTTCGCTATCAAAATATGACCATACCATATTTTTATCATACTTTAACAGACAAATTGGCAAATCTAAAACATAATTTATATTTGAATATCCTGAACCATAATCATCTAATGAAAAAGATGAATTATGCTTCAATAACTCTCTCATATTATATAGTAATGTATTTTCAGAATTACTTGCTGCTGTTTCTGTTATTTCAAAATTAATAAATGATGGTTCTACATCATATCTATCCATAACCTCTATCAGCTTTTCAGCCAAATCATGCTGCATACATTGAATAACTGATAGATTTACTTCAATATAGTCTAAAGATGTGTTTTGCAAATCATTTTCTTTTATTAGTTTACATACCTGCTCAAATAAATTCATTCCAAGTTTAATAATAAGACCGTTTTTTTCTGCAACAGGTACAAATATGTCAGGCGGAATAAAATTACCTTCATCATCTTTTATTCTCATAAGTGCTTCTGCACTTGTAAATAAGCCTTTTCTATTATTAAAGATAGGTTGGTAATTGACCATTACTTTATCATGCTCCAATGCATTATTAAGTGCCTTTTCAATCTTTTGTTTATAGAACTTTTCATTTATTGCATGCTCATCTATAACTATGGTTCCATCTACTTCTTTTATCTCCTTATCATTCATGAAATACCTTATAAGCTCTAATTTTTCATTTATGCTTAGTGATATACTATTATTTTTAAAGGTACAATATCTAACGGATAATACCGTATTAACGTCCATAATGCAGAAATTCTTTTTAAATCTTTCCTTAATAACATCTATAAGATTTTTAAATTCATCCTCAGTACCAAAATGTGCTACTGTAAAGATTGCACCATTCATTCTGAATGCAAAGCTGTCCTTCATGGATTCCAGAAATTTTGCAATCGTAACTAAAAGTTTATTACCTGCAACAGCACCAAATGTTTCATTTATAAATTTTATTCCTGTAATTTCTATTGTAATAAAATTAATATCCTCTTTCTTTTTTATCATGTTTTCCAAGTAAATAATTGCACCATCTAAATTGAAAATTCCACATAACTTATCCACATAGTCATTCGTATTCTCCAGATATATGTACATAAACATCATTGCTAACGAAAGTGCAAAATTAATAAGCAACAATTCATTATTAAAAAACTGAATCAGCGTGGCTGCACACAGAATAGAGAGTGTAAATATTGTAGATTGAATTCTTGAAATATTGATATTCTTCCAAAATATAACTAAAAATCCTAAACACAATATTGCTGTAAGAAATGCAATAATATATGTCAATATTACATATGGACCATATGTATAAACATGCTCATGTCTGACATAATATTTAACTTCCATAAAAAATGATAATATAGCATAAAGTAATATGATTACACCATCTGCATAAGTTAATATTTTTATTCTCTTTGAAATACTTTCTGATACATTTTCCAACTGACATACTGTATATTTCAACAGAAAATATGATACCGATGCTAATGATATAAGATACATTCTGCATATAACCGCAGTATATATGTTTGTATCATAGTCTTCAAAATTCAATGTAACTATTGACAGTATATCAATACAGGTAGATACCAGTACTCCTATCAATAAATTTCTGAACGCAACAGTCGTTGGTGTATTCAAAATGCTCCTTTTTGAATACAATATCATTATTAGTATAAGTATAACAAGCCCACATGTCTGAAAATAAATATTCAAAGTTATCACTACCTCATTTGTTTCACAAAATATCTTTTTATATTATATCAATATTAATTTCAAATAACAATTCTAAATTTAAAATATTTGTAATTTTATCATAATAAAGCAAGATATTATTAATCTGCAACTTTTTGCGCAAGATGTCTATGTTG
>CAMWKO010000024.1 GCA_947174885.1 uncultured Clostridia bacterium | reverse complement strand
GTGATATTTTAAAGTATCACTTATAATTATGTTTATCTTTAATAATGGGATTAATTTATTTGTAATACAAAAAATAAGTTTAATCTACAACAATTATATTTTCAATTATTTTCTGATTTGTCATATTCATCTCCTTTATACTTTATTTATTTTAATAGTAGTTATATAATACTTCTATAAAATTTTTGGAGGTACATATATGTCAGAAAATAAAAAATCATTAATAGACATAATTCCTGATTCTATTGACAATGCTGCTAAAAACTTAACCAACAAATCAACTAAAAATATAGGTACTACTCTTGCAGATATTTGGTATCTTGTTTTTGGTGGAATTTCACAAGCTGCTGACAAAAGAAAACTTAAATATTCTTATGCTCTTAAAGAATTTGAAAAAGAATTAAAAAAAGAACTTGAGCAAATTCCAAATGATAAACTATGTGAACCTGACATACAAATTATAGCTCCTGCTCTTGAATCTTCTAAATATTGTATTCTACATAAAGAATTAAGAATGCTCTTTTCTAAGTTGATTACTTCATCATTAAATTCAGATTATTGTAAATATGTTCATCCATCCTTTTCAGATATAATAAAGCAAATGAATCCTTTAGATGCTAGAAATATATTAATATTTTCAAAAAAAGGTTATCATCCAATATGCCATTATCGTGTGCATTTTAAAGATAAATCTTTTGACGATTATTATAAAAATATCTTTTTGTCAAATAAAGATGAAACAGATTTAATACTACAATCAATTTCTATATCATCATTAGAAAGATTAGGATTGGTTAAAATACGTTTTGATGAAGAGGTGAGTTCGTATAAATATGAACCATTTGAATTTACAAACCTATATCAACAGTTACAAAATGATATAAAAAATAAAATAATTCCTAAAGCAACTTATATAGAAATCATAAAAGCAACAATAGAACTTACACCATATGGCGAGATATTTATCAAAAGTTGTGTACAATAATATTTTTATATGAAAGACTTGTTTTATTCTAACTAGAAATTTTTTCTTCTTGGTTTTTATTAAAGATATATACAATATTTTCAATGGTTTTCGTAATTTTTCAGTTTTATTTGGAAATATTCACTTTGGACATTGTTACTGAGTATTCACATATAGGAAAAATATTTATTGAAAATTACCAATTCTTTATGTTATATTAGACATATGAAAAGTACCCACTCCAAAGGTGGATGTACCAAAAACCAAAGAATATCCTTACGGATATCGCCTATCCTGTAGTCAGACAGGATAGGCATTTTTATTTATTCTTTTCTTATCTACTGTCAGTATTCATATTCAGTTGCTCATCAATATTTCTGCCACCATACATTACACGGTTAATTGTTACAATACCAATTTCTTCATCAAATGTATATAACACTACAAAATTATCTACAGGCATAATATGAATACCTCTTGATTTCCATGGTTCAATTTCATATACTCTAAATCGCATAGGCATCCGATTTAAACTCATAATACCTTCTTCCAGTCTGCCAAGTTGTCCGGTTGCATTCTCTGGTGCAAGAAGTGTAAAAGCAATGTATTCATATATTCCTCTTAAGTCATTTTTTGCCTGCATTGTGATATCAATCTTATAAATCATAAGCCATAATCTCTGCGTATATCATCAAACACCTTCTTTGCAGGTTCGGTGCGTCCCTCAAGCATATCCGCATATCCTTTCTCCAGTTCTGCATCAAGTTCTTCCTTTGTAAGTGACCCCATTGCCACAGGTTTTGTTACAGGAAGTTTCACAGCAAAAGGCAAACCCTTCTGCAATATAATTTGTTTATAGAACATATTAATTGCATTAGATGCGGGAATTCCGAGAGCTGCAAGTATACTCTCTGCCTGTTCCTTTACATCCGGCTCTATTCTTGCGTATAAATTAGCTGACTTTGTTGCCATCGTATATCACTCCTTCTTATTAACATTTGAGGTTTTCTTCACTAATTATATTCTACTCATTTGTACGCACAAATGCAATACATTTTTGGAATTTTTATAAAATAATAAATCTTTACTGTATAAAGAAAAAAATACTCGTCACGAGTATCTTTTCCTTAAATTTAATTTATTATAAAAATATATCCTTACAATAAATTTCCTATATCATTATTCTTTATATTACTAATCTCTTTAATAATATAATTATACAATTTTTCCTGATACTCCTCCGGTGTAACACTTCCATCTTCTATACTCTTTAATCCTTTTTCCCATGATGCCGTCATTCGTGGTTGTAGCATAGAAGGTACTGTATTTAATACTACCTTATATATCATTTCTCCTAAAATGCTCGGTGATAACACTTGCGTTTTTTTATCTAATAATAAATATTCTATATTAACTAACTTTTTAACTATTTCCGCTCTTGTTGCACTTGTTCCAATTCCACTACCCTTTATCTGTTCTCTTAATTCTTCCTCTTCAATTAATTGACCGGCATTTTCCATCGCAAGAATCATTGAACCGGAAGTATATCTTTTTGGCGGAGTTGTTTTTCCCTCTGTTATTGATATTTCCTCTAATTTAAAGCTATCACCCTTTTTGTAATTAGATAAAAATGAATGTATGCTGTTACAACTATTAATTTCCTCTTTTTTATTATATAAAACTAAATATCCCGGTGATGTAAGTACCTTTGAATTATTTAACAACAGTTCATTTTCAATATTTACTCTAATTTCTGTAGATGAATATGTTGCTGCATCCATAAAAATTGAAATAAAACGTTTTACAATAAGCATATAAACACTTTTTTGCAATTCATTTATATTTGATACATCCGGCAATACTCCTGTAGGAATTATCGCATAATGGTCGGATATTTTTGCATCATCAACATATTTACTTTTTTCTATTCCTAAATATGATTTTGAATCAATAATATTTTTAACATATTCACTTATTTCATCACAATTTATAAGACCTTTTATATTTTTTATTATTTCCTTTGAAACAGCAGATGATAAAACCCTTGCATCAGTTCTTGGATATGTAACATATTTCTTTTCATACAGTTCCTGAACAATTTTTAATGTTTCATCCGGACTAATCTTAAACTGTTTTGTACATTCACTCTGTAGCTCGGCTAAATTAAAGAGTAAAGGAGCTGCCTTTTTAGACGTAACAATTTTTATATTCTCTATTACCGCATTTTTATTTAATATTCTATCCTTTACTGATTTTGCATCATTAATATCTAAAAAGCTGTTATCCTTATATAATTTTTTCTTATCCGTAATACATGAATTATCATTATAGTACCATTCAAGAGATACTCCACTATAATTTCCTGTTAGCTTATAAAATGTCATTGGAGAAAACTTCCTTATTTCATTTTCTCTATCTACCACCATTCCTAATACACAAGTCATTACTCTACCAACGGAAATCGGAGTATATTTTTTTGTTTTTACTTTCTCATTTACTAAATTAGCATATTTACATGATAATGCCCTAGAAAAATTAATGCCAACAGCAAAGTCCTCTATTGCCCTCATAATACCGGCACTCCCAAGATTTTGATACTCTGACATTGGCTTCGCTTCTCGTATTCCCCTAATAATTTCTTCTTCGGTTTGTGAATCAATCCATATTCTTAGTTCTTTAATACCATTTCTTACTCCGGAAAGCATTCTTATATTTTCTTCAATGACTTGTCCTTCTCTTGCAGAGTCACCTGCCCAATATACTATTTCTACCTCTTTACTATGCAGCAATTTTTTAACAACCGCATATTGTTCTTTTACGGAATTAATCACATCATATTTATATTTGTCAGGTATAAATGGTAAATCATCAATATTCCATTTCTTATATTTTGAATCATAGCCTTCAGGATATATTAAGCCAACTAAATGACCAACGCACCAAGTAATTACATATTCACTATTTTCATAATATCCTTTTTTTCTTCCTGTAACACCAAGTATTTTTGCATATTCCATAGCTACTGAAGGTTTTTCTGTTATAAATAATTTTTTCATTTTACCCTTCTCCTAATAAATTCAATTTATCCAATTCAACAACATCCTTAAATTTTTCTTCAAAGTATAAATTACCCTCTCCATCATATACACTTACCAACAAATCACTAATATTTTTATCCGATTTCATAGTAAGAAAATTGTTAGAAACATCAAATACAATCTGGCTAACATTCTGCGCTGCCCCCTTAATTTCAATAATATTATAATCATCTGACATTATGTATTGAATTATAAACTCATCCTTTACATTTCTAAGGGTTATTTCATTTTTCTGGATTTTGATTTCATCTATAATTTTCACAGATGCGGTATATGTATTATTTGTAGTCAATGAATATTTGCTATAGTGTTCATTGACAGATGTACTAGGGTCAAATATATATACAGCATTATCCACATTCTCTGATGACTTTATTTCATATCCTGAAATATATCCATTATCCTCAGAATTATCATTATATAAGTTGGAAATAGTTAATGTACTGTTTATAATTTCACCTTTTTCTAATATAGCTTCATCAGCATTTAATTTAAAAATAATTCTATCATTACTTTCAATACTAACAGTTACTACATCGTATAATTCAAAATCCTTATCCGATGCTTTATCACATCCAACCATAAATACAATTAATAAAAGAAAAAATAATACTATCGTTTTTTTCATCCTTGCCTCCTGATGTTTCAATCTTCTTCCTATAAAAAAGTACTCGTGACGAGTACTTTATCCAAATAGATTATCATTATCTTCATGAGTACTAAACATTTCTACCGTTTCTGCCGGATTTGAAGTTGAATTAGTATCATTATCTTTAGTTTTCAGATGTACCTGTGATTGATTAATATAGGCAACTATTCTCTCTTTATTTGTAAGAATATACTCATTAAGGGTTGCTATATTATCATCCGTTACCGGAATCTTCAATTTTTTTACTGTTTTTAATAATTCTCTCGCATACTTACGTTCTGCAATATCAGCTTTCTTTTTCAATTTTTTTAATTCTTCCCGCTTTTTTTCTTTAATTAAACGAATCTGATCATCATACTTTGCGATGATTTCTTCGACATCTCTTGCCATCCTTATACTCCTATCTAATATTATCTACCTTTATCAGCTTAATATTTTTCCCGGATGTTGATGCGACAAAATCAGGATAATCCTCTCTTTCAATAAGGAAATTAAATATAACTGATGCGACTACACTATCATTACTATTTTCATTTGAAACAATAACTTCGTTTCCGGATGAATCATATGCTCCCAAGATAAAAACATTTTTTTTGATAATAGTACACTCATTTTCCAAATCATTAGTTACTATTACATCAACTATATCTCCACGTTTAAGAGTTCCTGACACGGCATATGATATATTTTCTACTTTCAGAGATACTGATACCGGCTCTTTATATTCCAACAGTACCTCATCTTCTACTGATACAATTTTATTCTTGGTGAGCTGCTCACCTTCTTCAATATCATATTTTATAACCGCATTAGTATTTATGTCATTTATACGGGAATACGAACCACTCATTTTAAAATCCTTAGGAACTTCAACTACTGCAAAATATTCATTTATATTAGTAACATCAAGTTTTGTGTATGCCGATATATTTTTAACTGCAACTACAACTGTAGCCTTTTCATAATCGTTTAACATTTTTTGCTCAATAAAAATCACTATAAAAAATGCTAATATAGCTAGTATTAATGCTATTATTAAACTCTTTAAACCAATTTTTCTTTTCATAGAATCCTCCGTTCATAAATATATGTATTTTATTTATTCATTTCCAACTAACGACACAAACTTATCAATTTGCATAGGGTCAAAATCCACATTATAAAAGTCATTTATATATACTATTACCTTTGCATATGCAGACGATTTTTCAATAATATCCCCATTAGGCGTGCTTAAAGAGCCTACACTGTTTTGATAAACTTGTGTTGTATAGCTTCCGTTTGATGTATAGATATACTCATATACATCACTATCTTTCACATTGTATACAATAAAATCACTTATTGTTATATGTGTGAAATATTCTCCATCCAGAGAAACGCAATCATCATCTAAATTTAGATTTTTCTTCAATGTTGAAAAAAATAGCTTATATGCTTCTTTTTCATTAATTGTTATATATCCCTGTAAATAATCCGATACATTATATACTTCACTGGCTAACAATGAAGCTGTTATTCCATCATCAACATAGTTTTTATTTAGCTTAGCAAATCTCAGACCTACTGAGGCTAATATAAATACAATAACAATTAAAAGAACAAAAAGACAGGCTACATACTCTACGCTTCCATTATCATTTTTAATGATAAATTTTTTTATTTTTCGCACCATAATTCTCCTTATATCAATGCTGTGATGTAGATGCTTTTGTAATATTTATATTTAATACTTCAGTATCTTCATTAAAATTTAATAATGAATCAATTCCATATGAGGAAAAATCATATTTTCCACTAACTACCAGTTGTATCTCCGAACCATATGATACTTCTGTCATCGTTGTTCCTGATAAGTCAATATCATATATCCCAATTTTCTTAAGCTCATCAACAAGCTCATCACAGTCTTCACTTTGCAAATATCCTGTTGTTTCCATTTTTATTATGTAACGCCTTGCTATCATATCCACTTCATCTTTTACATTAAATACAGATACATACTGGATATACGCAATAACACAAAAACTTGCTAACAATATAGTAATTACTATAGGAATAAAATGTACAAATGATGATGCCTCTTCTCTTTTTACCTTTATCCGGTTAAACAGTTTTATTTTCATTTCTGCCTCCTAATGCTTCAATCTGAATTTTAAATCCATCCTAAAACTTTTTCTCTAAGGCTGCCAAAAATAGCACTTATAAACTCTAAAACTTCATCTTTGAAAATCAATACAGCAATAAGCCCCACTATAATTAAGCAAATTACTACAAATAACTCCGAGCTTCCCTCCTCTGTCTTTTTTACTCCTAAAATAGCATTTGATAATGCCATATTCATTTTCATAACTAATCTTTCTTTTAATTTTTTCAAAATCTTTTCCTCCTAAAATTTGATTTTATATATTATTTAAAATGTAGATATGGATGTTGTAAGTTCTGATACAACACCATACATACATATAAATATTACGACGACGAACAAAAGCATTGTACAAATCAAAAACCTTGTTTCAATTTTATGATTATTTCTAAGCTGAATACTATGCTCTAAATCTGACATTTGTTTTCCGATATCATCAAGCAGCTTAACAGACTGACCGGTTCGTAAACTCTGTGCAATAATCATGGCAAATGAATCTATGTACTCATTCTTAAATTTTATGGTTAGCATATCAACAGCACTTTCAATATCGTTTTTTAATATAATTTCTTTGCGAAGTTGTAATAAAGCAGATTTTAATCTTTTATTTTTAACAACGAGATAACATTCCTCAAGTGCAGTTATAAGATAAACACCTGCTCTTGTCTGTATTTTTAATGTGTCATAAAGATTTTTTACATCTGCAGCTATTGCCCGGTTATCTGAATCATTAGATGCTTTAATTACTAAATTAGGTACAAACCATCCCAAAGGTAAAAATAATATATTTGTTATACCTATTAGCTCCTTAATAAAAATAAAGGTTAATACTGCAGCAATAAATTTAACCAGATAGTATTGTAATGGAGTCACTATACCAAACATATACTCAACACCATACTGGCACAAATATAGCTTTAAATTATCCGACTTTTTCTTTAGATATTTATTTTTACTGGTGATGTATTCCCTTTTTTTCCTTATCTCTAACAGCTCATTTTCTTCAGCTTTTTTGTCCCTGCCCTTTGTATATACTACATATAAAAATACTGAGATTATTGGTATTGAAATTTCCAATATAAATAATATAAACTGTAATATCTTCATAATAGGCTCCTTACCTTCTTGCTACTGAAATTATTGAATATACTGAAAACACATAAACACCTATAAGAGCTGCTACAAAAAGATTACCGATAAAAGAATTAAACAGTAATTCCCAAATGGAAGCTGATATAAGAGTATTTACCATATTTAATGCCAGAAAACCTAATATAGTAAAAATCACCAGTTCAGCAGTAAAGTTTTGAGCCATTACTTTTTGCTCTTTTCTTGATCTTAAATAATCTCTCATAATGTTTCTGCTTTCTTCTACAATTACATCATAATTTGCTTCGTGACGTGAACATATCTCGATATTTCTGATAATATCACTAAGCTTCTCATGAGGTATTTTTGTTTCAAAATGCTGGAAGGCTGTTCTGTAGTCACCATTAGACATAGCCTCAACGTAACATTCCTGTACTGCAGATGATAACGGTTCATCCAAATAAGGATATACTTTTCCAAATACATCTATAATATCATCCGTTGTTTTAGTATAATTTTCTATAATATTAAGAAATGCCATTATCTGCTTTTCAATGTATCTATAATTCTTATCAGCCAAGAGAACAATTACAAAATACAGCATTATTGCAGCCACAACAGACAAAGATATACATATTAATACTGAATTTACAAGTCCATCTAACAATGCAAAAGCTATAACTGCAACAACAAGCATAAATATTATAAAAAGCTCTCCTGTAAGTGACGGAAATATCTTTTTAATTCCGGACTGTTCGATGAGTAAATCCAACTCGAAAAGTTTATTTCTCTTTTCAACATTACCTTCCTCAATAGCTATTAATTCCTCTTTGTTTTTTCTGTTTTTAGCATTTTCTTTTAACTTTTCATTAATATCCTGTATAACATTATTATGTTTTATATATCCTACTATCAGATAATCCGAAACAAATAAAAGAAAAAATGCTACAACATTAATTAAAATAAGTAATTCTACGTTCATTACTACCTCCTATCAGCTTAAAATATTTTTGTATATTCTATTTCTCCGGTATTTTTATTGAATCCAACTACTTCTGTTATCTCTTTTATTTTGTAGTTCTCAAGAAAAATGACCGTATCCATATTTTTTAAAAATTTTCTGACGGTTGTGATGTCATAATTAGTTGCTCTTACAATATAATCTGCTAATTTATCAGATGCCTCATAAGCAGATGAGCCATGAGAGGATGTCCAACATATATGTCCGGTATTGGAAGCCATCATAAAATATGCAGCTTCGTTACCTGTAATCTCACCGATACCAAACATTTTCTGATTCGTTTTCAAACCGAATCTTGATAAATCTTCTAAACTATATCTGACTTTTCCTTCTCCCCTCTTATCTACCGAATGTAAAAACATTAGTTTTTTCCGTTCTGTAGTAAAAAGTTCTTCTGATTCATCTATAATAATTCCGCTACAATCAACATATTCTAATAGGGCATTATATAAAGTCGTTTTTCCTGAGCCACCACACCCTGTAAACAGAAATGAAGAACCTCTCTTTACTTTATCTATTAAATAATCAGCCTGTTCATCTGTAAGCAAGCCTTCTTTTATTAATATATCAAGTGTTTTTTTCCTTTTAGCGTGTTTCCTGATATGCAAATAGCAATTATCAACTCCATTAACATAAGGTGAGGATATTGATATTCTTAAACGAAAATCAGGATGCGATCTTTTGTCCGGAAAGGTTTGTACGGCATTTATATCTGAAAAATTAATTTTGTTTTTTACACACAGGGAATCTATAAATCTGTCAAAATCATTTTCATTTGAAAATTTAATTTTTGAAAAGTTTTCCTTTCCTTTAGATGTTGTAATTATCTGATCATATGATAGTACTTTTATATCCTGTATATCCGGATCATCTATTAATTCCTGAAGAACATGAAAGCCCCACAGATATTTTGATAAAGCTGATATATATTTTTTCATATCTTCTTTAAGTACATTCCTTAGTTTTAGCTGTGTTTCTGCTTTCTTGAGAAGCAATTTCTTTTTAACTTCCTTTTTATCTTCATTACACTCTTTTTGAATATCGAACAATAACTTGCTGTCTTCTGTAGATTCGATAAAATATGTTATTATTTCATCTATAAGATTGGAATCAATCTCACTGTTATAAGAGCTAGCATCTTCATCTTCTTCAGGCTCCGATTTCTGCACTCTATCTATTTCAGGTATACTACTTTCCTTATCTCCAATAAATCTGGAAATAAAAGTTTTCCTTTTTTCAGGTACCGTTTCTTTTTCCGGAGATTTATATAATTCTGTCTCTTCTTTTTTCAGATTATTATTTATTTCCTCAGCATTACTTTCAGCCTCAATTTCAATTTCAGGCTTTTCATCTTTTGTGCTTTCTTTTAAAACAAACATTGTTACCTCCTCAAGTTTTATAAATAAAATAATAATCTATACAGTAAAAAAAAGTCGCAATTATAATTACGACTTTATTATTTTTATTTGTATACATAAATTTTATCTTGCCAAAACATAACCGGCTTTACTTATATTCTTAAAAATTTGGAGGAGGAATTATTATATCAATTATTAATCAGGAAAATATGAATATATTTATTCTATATTTTATAGATTATATATGTATAAGGTAAATATTACAGATATATATATGAATCATCAAAATCTTAAAAAATCCCCCTATTTTCTGGCATTTCTTATCTTTTTATAATGTTTAAAAATGGACTGATTTTTACTTATTAATAGACTAAAAAGATTATTAATAGAATGAATTGCATAAAAGTGGAATGAAAATCTTTAAAAAAAAGAAGTTTTCACTTCCTGAAACTAAAATTTGGTTATCATGATTTTAATTTTTCATAAAACAGCTTTAACAGATTGCCGTTTTCTTTTATAATAGAAACGACTAATAGACACATTATACAATATAATGTGCCTGATATTTTATCTTCTAAGCAATTTTTCTTCTAAGCTGCTAATCAATTCATCATCAATATTATTCTTACTGTTTAATATTTTTCTGAACTTATTACTTATGTACCTGTTAATTGCTGCAGCATTAAGCAGTTTTTCTTCTAAACTATGAATCGCCTCAATAACCTCATAAAAACTATCCTTTTTGACTTCTTTTGCTTTATTGATAAACTGGCTGACTAAATTAGCCGTATCAATCAAGGATTGTTTATCATAATCAATTTTATATCTTCTGCAATGATTTTTTATATAATTATAATCACTATCAAACCTCGCCGGCTTATCTTTACTTTTTAAAACTTTGTTATCAGTTATTTTTATTTTAGGATTTCTAACTTCACTTTCTGCGATTGTTACAATTTCAGAACCTTGTACAATACAGGTTGAAATCCATTTATTCAATTTTTCAAAATAAGATTTAACAGTCCTAACCTCGACATCGAGCATGGATGCAAAGTCAGCTATCATTTTCATTGGTTTTCTAAAAATCTTACTATATGCTTTTAATTGGTATTTCCTCTCAATTCTTGCCTTATTATTATCACTTTGCTTTATTAGTTCAAGTAATATTTTTTTCTCATTTACTTTTAAATTGTAAAAGTCACTGCCAAACTCAAACATTTCACGATTAAGATTCATGTAATCCTTGTATACAATTTTAGCCACTAACCCGTTCTCATCACCGGAAACATCATCGTTTACATATTCCTCAAAGCTGTTCCAGTTCAAACATATGTCTATATCCTCAATATATTTTTTTGAACAGCTAATATATCCTTTTTGCTCCAAACTCTTTTTTATTTTATAAAACTGACTTTTGGAAATATCCATTGTTTCAATATAATACTTATAATAAAGTGCTTGAACTTCTCCCCAATCGTCACACACCTTTGCCAGGAAAATAATCATATTAAATTCATCATTTGTTATAGTAAAATCACCTGATATTCGTTTTATAATGTCATATCGCAGCTTATTCATTTTCCCTATCCTTTTTACTATAATATTTACAAATAAGTGCATCAAAAAATTGTGTAGCTGTCATATATTGCCTGTCAGCTTCCACTCCATCAAAATAATACACAATTATAATAGCCGAATTAATATCATACTTAATCTCCAGAAGTTCGTCTTTTGCTGTATAAAAAATACTGTTTTGCTTTCTATTTAGTATTTCAATCATTTGTGCATATTTTTCGTCAAATGATATATATGTGTCTAACATAAGTTTTGCAGCATCATATGCAAATACATTATTTTCCCAATATATATCGCAGAAATACTTAGGAGAATAATATTTCCCATTAATCCTGGCAGAACTTCCTGATACATTCTCTATTGGCGTATCTGTAAGAAGTCCCATTATTTCTCTTTTTTCATCAATATGTAGATTACCTATCTGCTTTTTTAATGTATCTAGTCTGTTTTCATCATCTATAAACAATGATGGTATATCCATACCCAAAACTATTGCAATTTTAAGAAAGCTAAAAAGTCTTATATTAAATTCATCTCTTGTACCAAATGCACATCTTTCCATCTCCCTTAACGGTCCACTGCTTAATCCGGTTATTGCTGCTAAATTTCCATTAGTCAGATTGGTTTCTCTAATTCTATCTATAATAATCTTGTAACTGTTTTTTGTAATATCCGTTACCTGATTATCTACATCACTATATTTATACTTCATTTTCTGAAGCTCTTCTCTTTTTATTCTTGACATCATAAAAGTTACTTCTCCTTTCGTAATTATTACAAAACGATTTGACAACTATTTAATACTATGCTATACTCAAAAAATCGTATGGTTGCTTAGTATTTAGCACATCATATAATTGAGTTGCGAGCTCAAAACAAAATTTATTATTAATATTTTAAGTGGATGTTACCGCATCCACTTATTTATTTCTGCTTACTAATATATTATTTTTCTTTAAATAATCTGCAAGGCAGACCGTATCTATTATAATCTTGCCATTTGGCTTTAGCTGATATGCGAAATTCTGATTTTTTCTTCTGCAAAGATCATACATTGTATCTTTTGATATATTTAATTCAATAGCAGCTCGTCTGGCTGACATTTTGGGTTTGCTGAATGTTATCATATATATCACTACTCCTGTTCATGCTCTTTTTCATTTTCATCAACATAGAAATAATCTACCGGCTTGTTAAATAATTTGGCAATGAGGATAATTTTATCGACTTTTGGGATTCTCCTACCCGTTTTCCAACTACTCATTATCGGTTGTGGTATGCCAATCTTTTTTGCAACCTCTGTATTAGTCATCCCAGCTTCATCTCTCAATTTCTCATATCTTTTATATGATAATTTAGGCATAAAACACTCCTTTCTTTAATTTAAACACAATTATTGCAATTATTTCCGCTTGCATATATAATAAAATCACCACAATTTATAAGATATATGCAAGCGTTCTTGTCAAATGACATTTTTATCTTACAATATATCATTTGACAAGTCAACCTTTTTTGGGAGACTTTATGTATACTATTTTTGAAAATCTATGTTCAAACTCAAATATTAAACCAGCACAGTTAGCTAAGGAAATCGGTATTTCACAATCAATATTTAGTTATTGGAAAAGTGGAAAACGCCATCCGTCTATTAAAACAATGGAATTAATCGCAAATTATTTTAATGTATCTGTAGATTATTTAAGAGGCAATACGGAACATCCACAAATAAATCCTCAAAATAATACTCCAATAGCTATAAAAGATGCAATTATTGTTTCAAACAGAAACTTTATGGAATTAGTATATAAGATCTATAGTCTTACTGATAAAGATAAGCAATTAATTACAGACTATATAAATCTACCTAATACAGATAAAAAGACAATTGATGATTTAATTAATCTTTTATCTTCTAAAAATCAAGTTAAAATAGAAGATGACAGCTAAATAATCATCTAAATGCCCAAGACAAAAATGTATTTGATAAAATACATTCAACCTACTAATGAAAACTTTTTAATTAAATAACAAAATCATACAAGTGAGGTTTTTATGGAAATTTTATCAAATACACAAAATAACAAGGCTACCAGTATCAATACAACAAACACTATATATCACAGAATTCAAAGTCTTTTAAATCTTAAGGAATATATGGATTCAATATTATCTGAAAACCACTATATTGCCAAAAGTAAATATCAAAACAAACTCTTGGATGAAGCCGAACTAATAAAAACATTTACCAATCTTAAAGATATGGGATGCCTAGAGGTATTCTGTAGCGATAGTAAAATTCACATAGAAGCTATTGAAAATATACTTATACAATATGATTCTTTTGAAAATCTTATTGAATTACATAATGAAGAATATATACAGAATAAAATGTATGAGGAAAAATCATATTTAGATGAAATCCTTTGTGATGTAGATTCTCAAATTGTGCTAGATGAATATCAGCGTCGTGTTATTTTAACAGATGAAGATTACTGTCTTGTCATCGCAGGAGCCGGTACCGGAAAAACAACTACTGTTGCAGCTAAGGTAAAATACTTAGTAGAAAAGAAAAATATTTTACCCTCAGAAATTCTTGTTGTATCTTTAACTAATAACGCAGTAGATGAACTCAAAGAAAAACTGAATAAAATTTTATCTATTAATTGTAAGATTTATACTTTTCATTCATTTGGTAACTACATTATAAATATACAAATCCCTAAAGACCCTGAAGAATGTAAAATTAAAATCGACCCAACAAAATTAAGGTCTGTAGTACAAACATATTTTAGAGAGACAATTCTTAAAGACGAAAGCCTTGCTAAAAACTTTATTTATTTCTTTGATGCTTATTTTGAATTTCCTCATGAAGATAAAAACATTTTTAATGAGATTGATGATTCTTGCCTCACTACAATGCGAAGTGAACTAAATGAATTTGAAGAAAAAATATATGAATTTGAGAAGAAAGAAAAAGTTTCTATTTGTGGTGAGGTTATGCGTTCTAATCAAGAGGTTAAAATTGCAAATTTCTTATATTTAAATAGTATAGAATATGAATATGAGCCTATATATCCTCATTGCTTCCCCAATTCAAAAAAACCTTATACACCTGATTTTAAAATTCAGCAAGGAGACAAAGTTGCATATATTGAACATTTTGGGATTACAGAGGATGGAAATAGTCATCGTTTTAACAAAGATGAACTTATTTCTTATCAAAACTGTATTAACGACAAAATTGAAATACATAAAAAGTATGATACAACTTTGATTTATACTTATTCAGAATACTCTGATTGCAGACCTCTATTAGAACATTTAAAAGAAGAATTATTAAGTAATGGATTTAAACTACATAAACGCTCTAGTCAAGATATTACGGAAAAACTTATATCATTATATAAAAATAAATATATTGAAAAAATAGTTAATTTGGTTTGTCGATTTATAAATAATTTTAAAGCAAATGGATTTAGTATTGATATATTTGATTATATGTATAACTCTACACATAATGTCCGTACCAAACTCTTCATAAATATTTGCAAAAGTTGCTATTCAGAGTACGAGAATTGCCTGAAAAATGAAAGTTTAATCGACTTTGAAGATATAATAAACCAATCTGCTAAAATCTTCCGCTATGCTAACAGAAATAGTTTTGATTTGGATTATAAATACATTATAGTTGATGAATATCAGGATATTTCACGCCAGAGATTTGATTTTATCAAAGCTTTGTCCAATATAACTAATGCAAAAATAATAGCTGTGGGTGATGATTGGCAGTCAATTTATGAATATAACGGATCAGATATTACCCTCTTTACAAAATTTAAGGAATCAATGGGTTATGCCAAAGAGCTTAAACTTGTAAATACCTATAGAGCCCCACAAGAAGTAATTGATATTGCCGGAGGCTTTATTCAAAAAAATTCAAATCAAATACCAAAAGAATTGAAATCTTCAAAAAATATTGTTAAGCCAGTTATGATTTATACTTATAATAGTAACTCCAACTACGCTATTGCCCAAACTGTTGAATCAATTCTTGAACAAATTGTAGAATTTAGTAAACAAGAAAATAAGACTGAAAATTCACCAATACTTTTACTAGGTAGATTTAATAATGATTCCGATAAGTTAACAACTTCAAACTTATTTGAATTAATTAGTGAAAATAAAAATAATAAAAAAATAAAGAGTAAAAAATATCCACAATTAGAACTTACTTATATGACTGCTCATGCCTCAAAAGGTTTAGGTTTTAATAATGTCATTGTAATAAATGGACAAAATGAAGCTTATGGTTTTCCTGCAAAAATAGAAGATGATCCTGTCTTATCATTAGTTATTAAGCAAGATCATTCCTTTGACGATGCCGAAGAACGCCGTTTATTTTATGTAGCAATGACAAGAACAAAAAATCGTGTTTATTTTGTTGCTCCAGAACAGAATCCATCTGAATTTTTGATTGAAATTAAGCAGGATTATAATGAAAATGTTGATCTTCATGGTAATTGGAATGAGGATACATCTCAAAATAATATTTAAAAAATGCCCTGCTCTATTTGTGGTTATCCACTTCAAACCCGATATAAAGATGAAATGTAGCTGCCACTTCATGATTTTTAATCATTAATGTGACAGCTCCATTTACAAATTGAATTATCAAAGATATAAGGTATCATTATGCCAGTGTTGTGATATATTATAATTAACAGTTTCATTTTGATTGCATAAGTCTACCGTTTACAGTTTCTTTTGGTGTTTCAACCTTTATCAAAAAGTACTCGTCACGAGTACTTTTTTTACCTATCTTACTATTACTCGTCTAAAATTAACATAAATGTAATCTGTATAGTCATATACCAATAACATAGGCAATGTTATTGATTTGCTATATCCGTCTCTCCATGCTGTAATTTTAACAATCCCGTCTGCTTTCCTTGCTTCTCTATAGCTTGAAAATATATTGAAGAAATTTTCCGGTACTTTAAATTCAATGTAAGTACTATCCTCTGACTTAGGGACTTCTAATATTATCGCCTCATTTGTTAATTCATTTTGTTTCTCCAATAAATAATTAAGGCTATAATCTTCCTTATTTGCTACGCCCTCCTGATTTCTATCAAATTGTATTTCCAGTGTATCTACGTAACCAAATGTATCTATATTAAGATATCCTTTTTCGCCGGCTAAAAATACATACTTTGTTTCATCCTCTGTAGACTCCTTTTCATTTACGGCATCGGATGTAACCGTTGCTCTTACAGAGAAGTTATAAGGTGTAGCTACCTCATATTCCATTTTATTACCTGCATTATCGTATGCAACAAATTTATAGGATAATCCATAATTTTCTTTTATTTTGTACTTAATATAGGCTCTCGTATTTTCTGTATGTTCATTACCTGATAATAAATTCCCTGATTCATCATATATTTCAAATTTCTTTAATCCTGAACCACCTACATCATAGCTGTAAAAATCTAAAGCACTTCCTTTATACATTCCTTCTTCATCATTGCCTTTTATTGTAGGTGCTGTTTTGTCAATTTTTACTTTAAGGTAAACAATTTTTACATTACCTGCATTATCCTTCGCTGTTAGTATGTAATTATGTTCTCCCTCATTTGTAAATTTATAAGACAAGCTATTTACACCTTCAGCAAGTTTTGCATGAGTAATGGTATCCATAAGGTATACTTCTTTCATTCCTGAAGGACCGATATCTTCGGCAGTTACATTTAAAAGATAATCATAATTAATCCAACCAATTACTTTTGAATCCTCCAGTATACTTGTTTCCGGTGTTTCCGGATTAGAATCATTTGGATTAGAAATAGTTATTTGTGGTGCTTCGGTATCTCTGTATACTGATACTGTTTTTGTTGATACATTTCCTACATTGTCAGTTGCTCTGACTGTGTACTGTGTTAATCCTGAAGCTGTAACATTATATGTACAGCTGCTTGTTCCGGAAGAAAGTACATTTCCTTTACTATCTAATATTTCTATTTTTTTCATTCCTGAAATATTATCTCTTGCACTTGCATTCAGCTTATATGTAGCACTTGTCCATTGTGTATTACCCTGTGATGTAATTATCGGACCTGTTCCATCTGCTTTTACTGTAATTGCAGCTCCTATACTAGGCGTTACTGCATCTGCACCGCTTTGAAGAATATGACCCTTACCATAATATTTTACTTCTCCGGTTTGTTCCGTCTGTTTTAATGTAAATTTTGATTTTAAAGTCGCATATCCGGATCTATTTTGTGAATAGCTAACCAATGTATACTTATTATTAGTACTTCCACCCTTTCCAGTTATTGAGGCTGATGTTCCACCTGATACATTCGCTGTGTCTAAATAATATCCACTACCAAATCCGGATACCATTAATTCATTTCTATTAGCCTGATAAGAAGCAAGAGCTAAATTAACATTTGACGAAAATGATAAACTAAAATCAGTATTTGCTCTTACATAATAATAGTTATTATCCTTTTTATAATATGCTCCTGTTGTTCCCGTAAAAGTAATACCTGTTGTGCTAATAGTTGGAAGTGATACAACACCCGGCACTTTATTCGTTCTTACACCGGGAAAGGCATAATGCTTATTAAAATACTGTGTTTCCAGTGTATTATCTAAAGTCACGCCTGTATATATTTTATATGCTTCTCTAAATGATGCTGCACTACAATAAACATGACCGTTAATGTTAAGACCACCTTTTCCGTCCTCTGCTATGGATTTATATGTTTTAGAAACTCCATCCCTTCTATATGTCATTATTGAATCAAAATATATATTATTAGTTTTATTAGGATTTCTAAGTGTGGTTGAAAAATCTACATCAGGATATTTTTTTTCAAATAGTGCATAAATATCTGTTACCCTGATACGCACTAAGTTATATACATATCCGTCTACTGTTTTATTATCCTTTTCATCCATATACATACTGTCATGTTTTAAAACATATATGTAATATCCTGTATTTTCATATTTTATTTTATAACCTACATTAGCATATGTTACAGCTGCCCCCTCAGCACTCTTTGCTCTATATCCAATATAAATATAGGTTTCATCTTTAATTTTGTGGATTTTTACACCATTATCAGAATCATTATATGTATTCCAATACAGATATGCATCCTCCCATACATCGGCAGCATATACATCATTAGCATTAAATACATTCAGAACTGATACAAACATTCCCACGGCAATACATAATACTGCCATTTTTCTAATTACCTTTTTCATAATTTCCTCCTTTATTTGAATATAATAATAAAGCTATCACAAATAAAAGAAAAAAGCCGTAATTATAATTACGACTTTACATTTTAGAAGCAAATACCCTTATCTCCTTTTGTTAATGACCAATGACTATCATTGTCATACATAGAGATACTTCTACCATATTTATATTGCCAACCTTCATTACTTCCATAGTCTAAATAACTATTACCTTCATATCCTCCTACACCCAATGTTATATAATAATCATACCAATTCCCATCTGTTCCCTGTATCCAGTGTGACACATCATAATATTGTCCATCTGTTTCATTATACCAATAGGTTCCTTCAGGGGTGTAATTATAGAGATAATTATATATTTTATCATAACATTCTTTGCCTGTTATTTCATCATTAAGATATTTAATTGCAATATTATCAACATAAGCCTTTACATCTTCAGGTACATAAGATACATATAATTCTGAATGCTGTATTCTATATTCAACTCTAAATCCCATATCTTGAAGTGAACTTATATACTCATCCGTTATAGCTTTTTTATTAAAATCCGGATTATTCATTACTAAGTCACTTATCTTTAATGCTGCAGCTGTAGTTGGCTGCGTTGTTGAAGTAGCTGTAGTTGTTGCCTGTACAACTGTTTGTTCTGTTGTCTGCTGTTGCACCGTAGTATTGCGAATATTTTCAGTAGTAGTTATTTCTTCTTTAGTTATATTCTCTGTTTCTTCCTCTTCATCTTCCTTTTCAGTTGTTGTTTCTATAGTAATCTCATCAGGAGTAGTTTTTTCCTCTTTATCTGTAGTAGTCATATTAGAAGTATCCATCTGTGCCTGTAAATTTGTATCTTCATTCTTTGATAATACGATTAAAACAATAATAATCACTAATACCGCTAATGCAGCACCGGCAGCTGATACTATTCCTAATACTTTCTTATTCTTTTCTAAAAAGTTTTTCATATTAAACCCTCCTAACCGCTCTATGTACTCGTGACGAGTACTTATTTCTAACGATTTTACAACAATTTCCGCTATTGTATTTTACAGTTTTACTTAAGTAATATATTTACTGGAATATCTAAAACTTCACATATTCTATATATATTCCTTATAGAAGGTGTCCTCTCTCCGGTTTCCCACCTACTTATATCTTTTTGATATACACCTAATTTTTCAGCGAGTTCTTTTTGTGTCATACCTGCTTTTTTTCTTTCTTTTTTTATATTTTCACTAATATTCATTTACTTATATTCTTTCGCTATTTCATAAATATCGCTATCAATATTTCCATTCTCATCTTCAGCAAATTGCCATTTATCTTTTTCATATTCTTGCACATTTGCTAAACCAACTATATAACTTTCTCTTCTTTCTTTATCTATATTAGTTAATCTTTCCCACTCTTTTCCATATTTTTTACCTTTCAAGCTGTGCTTGCCTTTCAATTTTTATTTGGACTTTGTCCTTTACCTTAATTAGGTTATATACCCTTTTGGGTATATTGTCAATACTGCATTTACTCTTTTTTTTAGTATCTGTTATCTGCTTCTCCCTCTATTTATATTCTCTACATTATCCGGTTTATTTCCATTATTGACATTTCCTTTTTTTAATTGTTTATTGTTATGTATTTCAAAGAATAATATTACCAAAGTCCTCTGTAAATTATATTTCAGTTATATATTATTGCTTTTTTTCTTTTAATATTTTATCAACATCTATATTTAATATCTGATTAACAAAATTTTCTGTACTTTCCACAATATTTTGTAAATAAACCCACAAAAAATTATCTTGGCTTAACTTCCCATTAGTTTGTATAGCATAACGTAACTTTTGTCCATTCTCATCTAAATTGTTCATAATATCTATAAACAAACTCATATTTTTTATTATAGTTCTTTCTTCTCCATTTTTTAATTCATCAGGAATTGAGTCAAGTAATTTCTTCCAAAGTTCTTTTAGTTTATGGATTTTTTTATACTCAACTTTCATTGCTTCTAAAGAATATTTAATTGCTATTTCTATACTATGCCTACATAGATATAATGTTGGTAATGTTAAAGAATAATTATGAAATATTTTAAATATTCCATTCATATTTGGTTGTTGATTACTTTCGCTTTTTGCTAATGATTTGGCTGCCTCTATAAATGAACGAATATATTCCTTTTTCATCTCATTTTCCTTAAATTCTTCCTTATAAAAAGCACTAAATAATAATGGAGAATATTTCATTATGCATGGATCATTAAATCCATTTACTTGCCTTTTTAAAAGTTGCGATTCATTTATATCCTCATTCCATATATTCTTTTTAAATATCATCTTTCCTCCATATACTTCTTCTACTATAACAGCTCTCTAATCTGCTAATAAAGAAAATCCACCATTACTCAATAATGACAGCCATACTTTAATGCAAGGCTTTATTATTAGGTTTGGTGTTTCAAGTGTTCCTTCTCCTGATTAGAATATATCAAAGTAATATTTCAATATCAACTACTACTTTTTCTATAATCTTGAAAAATATATCATCCCAAATTAATTCTTATATATTCCAACACAAAATAATATAAATAATCAATAATTTGTTTATCATTGCAATCCATTATTCTCTCAATAAGTATTTTCTTCTGCTCCTCCATTATTTCCTCCTTAAGGTATATTTACTTTTCTAAGAAATAACATATAAAAATAAATATATCAATATTTCATCTCCATATTTCCATAATTATGGAAATTTTTCTAAAACTATATATTTTTTTTTTGAAATATGCTATTTATAATCTGACTCAAACAGGTCAATTATACGACATCCTAAGGATTGAGCTAATATTTCAAGTTGAATTAAGTTTGGACAGGATTTTCCATTTTCATAATTGTTAATTGCACTTTTAGATAATCCTGATATTTCAGCTAATTTTACTATTGTAATTTTTTTCTTCATCCTTGCTTCATATAGCATTATGTACATTATACTATCCTTTCATCCCATATCGTGTATAAGATATACACTATGTAACAGAATATTAATTATTATTTTTATAAATCATATGCTATAGTTAAAAAAAAAGTAAAGTACAGGGAGGAATTTCTATGCCAAAGAGCAAATATACTAAAGGAAAAAACAATCTTTATCAGACAAAAGTTACTATAGGAATTGATGCCTCCACCGGTAAAATTATAAGAAAATCCATATACGCAAAAACGTCTAAAGAATTAGAAATATTGAAGTTAAAGTATGACGAAAAATATCAGTTTAATAAAAACAGCTACATAAATCATCAGGATACACTTAATACGACCATGTCGCAGCTTACAGATAAATGGTTTACCCTGTTTCAGGAAAACAAAGAACATAATACTCAGGAAATGTATCTAACAGCTATTAAGCATATTAATGATAGCTTAGGCTATTACCTTATAAGAAACATATCGCAGGAAGATATTCAGCTTTTAATTAATAAACACTTTTCTAAGCCTTGTACCTGCAAGAAAATTATGCTTACGCTTAAACAATTATTTAACTATGCTATAGATTTAAAAATTATTGAGTATAATCCATGTTATTCAAAAATGATAAAATTACCCATTTACAAACCAACAGAAAAACGAGCTTTACTTAGCGAAGAGCTTGATGCAATCAAATATATATCTGATTTTACGGATAAAGAAAAATTTTTATTGTATATGCTTTACTATTTTGGTTTACGACCGGAAGAGATTAAGGCTTTAAAACCGGGAGATTTTGATTTTTCAACAAATACAGTTACTGTATCAAGAGCTGCTATTTATAATAGTAACGAAAAAAAGATGATAATTAAAGGCACTAAAACAAGAGCCGGGTATCGTAAAATGTATATTCCTTTATCGGCTCAGGGTTTCCTTAACGAATATATCACTCAGATAAAGGAAAAAACCTACTGCCTTTCCTCAAAATTTTCAGACATAATTACAAACACTTCATATAGAATTTTGTTTAATAACATAGTTGATAAAATTCAAAAATATAATGAAATTAATTATCTGGATTACATATCTGAAGATGAATATAACTTATTGTTACAAAATTCAAAACGTAATAAGAAAAAGATATTTTTAAATGTTAATAATCTCACATCCTATACCTTTAGGAGGAATTATGCTACTATGCTATATTATTCCAATGTTACTACTAAGCAGGCTGCCAAACTAATGGGACATACTGACATACAAATGATTCTTACTGTCTATGCCCAGCTGGATGAGCTCAAAGAAAATCTTAATGACAAATTGGATAACCTTATTTCTATAAATTAAATTTAAATATCCTAATATAGATACAATCCTACCTCTACAGACATATTGAAATAATTAAATTTCTTTTATCTGTCTGTAGAGGTAGAAGTTATTTGTGGTGACTTTTAAACTCAGTAATTGAATCTTCCAATAAAAACAATATCATTATTGTCTGGAACATCTGTTATACAAAACTTCCCATTATCATCCTGATATACGCATTTATTTTCTCCAATATAAACCATTACATTACCCACATATGATGTAGTTCTATCCGGTCTTGTAAACAGTATACTTACCTGAGCATCTTCAACAAATATTAAATCCCCTTTTTCAATAATATACTGTTTAGAATTAAATACTAAATTATTACTATCTTCAAACTGCTTACATAAGTTATTAAGTGTGGCATTACAGAATATTCCCGATTTTAAATACTCATTAGCAATTAATTCTGGCATAGTCTTATAGTTACATTCGTTGTTATTAACACAATTCGTAACATTATCCACCAATGTATCCTGCAGCTTGCCACAAAATATTGAATCCACATAATTTTTTAATCCCTCATGCCCCTCATCATACATCATTACCAGTTGTTGTAGCAGCTTTATCTGGTCACTTGTAAGATATGGAGTACCATCATCATTTGTAGCATTTACAATAAACTGATCTATAGTAAGTGATTGAATATTAATTATTTTCCCAGTAACATTCATCCTATTATATAAGTTTTCAGGAATACCATTATAATTAGTTACCAAATCTTCAAATTCAGGATCACCTTCATCTACAACCATTGATTTAGAATATATTGCTCCATCATCTCCATATTCCATTTCAAACCGGTATTCCAATTCTTTTTGTACTTCATCCACATTGCTATATGCTGTATATCCATTATCAGTAAAATAATTATATAACCGCTTGGCATTTTCCTTAAAAAAATCCGGATTTTTATTAATTAAATCCGTAGCTGTACGATAATATAACACTACATCTTCAGATGACATAAACACATCGCCGTTACTGCTATGTATATCTGCCAAATCAGAATTATATGGACCGGTTATATTATTAATCCTGGCTATACAACCAAATTCATCCTGATAAAAATAACTTTTTCCCAATGCCAATTTAGTAGTTGAAAAAAAACATAAATCATACTCATCGTTCTCTGCATTATTAAACTCATGTGCTTTACATATTACTTCACAATAATATATTTTTCCGTCATTGGTATGTACCTCAATAATGCTTCCAAGTGGTATTGATGAGCGATGATCAACAACAATAGGTATGAATAACTGATCCCCTAAAGTCGCATCTAACATACAGTTGTCACAGATACTATGCCCTTGTATATCACATACATATTGCAATAATATATTATCAAACATATCATAGCTTCCATCCGAGCCATGCAGACCAAACTCTTTCCAAAACAGGATACCTTTACTTGAATAGTCATGTCCATTATATATGTATTCAGAAATACTTTTTTGCCCGATAATATCTCCATCCTGAATAGTAATTTTTTGCGTCTGATATTCTAAGGAAACATTAATCAGCTTCTCAACAACATCACTTACTATTTTTTTATCTGCTTCCGACATATTTTCTTCATCAAAAACATCATAATTATTTTTCACTAATGATATTAGTGCTATATTTCTACGCAGCTCCAATGGAGAAATATCACTTATAATCTCTGTATAGTTATATATCTCATTATCTAACGATAACCCCACTTCCATAAGGCTCTGCTCAATACTTGCTTTTGCAATATAATTATTATTATAATTTCTACCCTCATCAAAAAGATAATTAAATACTGCAATAAATATAATTGCAATTACCAATGGAACACCTAAAAAAGAAACTATAATACTTAACAGCTTTGTAATAATCTGTAATCCGATATGTATTGTTAATGTAGCAATAGATTTTGCCACCTTAGATACAGCTTTAATTGCTGCTTTTATAATTCTTCTTAAATCTCTATTATCCTTTCCGATTAAATCATTAATATAGACATCTAAAATCCTGTTCTTAACATTGTTGGTTAATCTATTACCGGTTCTTTTTTTGCTTGATTTTTTCTTTGACTTTATCTTGGCATTTTTATTCAAATTTATAGAATATTCTTTTTTATTGCTTTTAAAAAAATCATTTCTTACTTTATCCGTACCCTCTATCTTAATAGTATCATATATATACTTGCCATTTGTATTAATCTGACTAATATATTTTTTACTATTTTCTGCTTTTGATATATACTTTCTATTCAGATGATGCCTGTTCTTATTATTACTTAATATATATCTTGAATTTCTACTACTTTCATCATTTTTATTTTTGTTTTTTTTAAGCTCCTGTTCATATTCTTCATTTGTATTTGTTTCATCACTCTTTGACTTTGATGTTTTAACAGTATTTCCATACTTACTAACATAAGAGTACTCGTCACGAGTACTCTTATGTTTTCTATTCTTAGACAATGATTCAAGATAATCATTACGCATAAATTCTTTTACTTCTGTTTTATCCATTATTACACCTCTTTTATCCCTTGACTTATGGTAGCCTTTTCATGACCGTTAGTATTAAACAAATTGTACAAAATGTTATCTTTTTCAAATTGTCTGTTAAATCTCAGTACACTGTTACCCCAAATCATGATTCCACATCCTGCATCACAAGACGTAAGATATTTTGCAGCTTCCGTATTTAATTTATCAATAAGACCAACTAAATCCCTTGCATCAGAAGGTCCTTGTCTATGCAAAACAATATATTCGCAATTTTCAAACATTGTTGCCGGCTTATATGATTGAAAAAAGTCTTTTACATTCTGTGTGGAACAGGTAACAATTCCTAAAAGTTTTCTTACTTCCTTAATAAATTTATACAAATATGTTTCAGTAAATTCATCACCAAGAAGAATATGATATTCATCAATAAATACCCATGTTGCAATTCCTTTCATGAAATTTTCATAGACTTTATTTTTAATAAATTCCATAACATTTACCATTGCCATAGTGAATAATCTTTCCCCTAAATCCCGAATACCAAAACACATAAACCTGTTTTTTATATCAATATTAGTTTTATGATTAAATATATTTAATGAACCATTAATAAAAATATTAAATTCTATCGCCAGCTCTTGTGCTGCATCTTCCGTTCTCCGGCAAAGTTCCTTTTGGAAATCCTCCAGTTTAGGCTCTTCTTTTCTATTTCCCTTAATAATATCGTAATATAACTTTCTCGTACATTCATCTATAATGCTTATTAATATAGCAGACAATTCTTTTTTATGTGCTTTTTCACTTAAACTTAGCATAAGCTCACATTTACTACCTATTATACCGTTTGTATCATTTTCATCTAAATCATTTATATTAACAGATAAAGGATTAATAAAATTTGTAGCATTATTTGATAAATTACAGTATGAACCATTAAACTTATTTACCAAATCCAAACATTCACCGGCAGGGTCTATAACTATAATATCATCACTTGTTGACATGAAAACCTGTGATAATTCATCTTTTAGTGACACACTTTTACCGGCTCCCGGTTTACCCAAAATAAGACCATTACCATTAAGAAGTTTTTTTCTGTTACCATGTATTATCTTTTTAGATATAGGATTATATCCATAAGTTAATGAATCTTTTGAATAATCATTTAACTCTTCTGATATAAACGGAACAAATGCAGCTGCTGAGGATGTGAGCATAAATCTGCCCGTTTCCAAATACTTTTTCCCTAAAGGCAACGCTGTACTAATTGCCTGTCGCTGTTTTAAATAGCAACTTTCCAGTTTTAATCCATTGTTCCTACATATATTTTTAAACGAATCAACCTTACTGTTAAGCTCATCTATTGAATCTGCAACAACAATTATTGTTGTTGATATGAATAATGCGTTTTGATCATTATCACGCAGGTCATCCATTATATCTTCAACATCCAGTTTTTCGTTCCTGGTACGATATGAAATATCTGAAGAAAAATCTCTGTTCTTATTTCTCCTTCTTTGCTGTCTTATTATTCTGGCTTCAATTTGCAGCATTTTGTTTTCAATAAAATTTTTAGCAACATTTTTAGGAATCGGCTCATAATCTATTGAAATAATACTTTCAGAAGGAATATCACACAGATATTTAAGAAATCTGTCCGGCAGCTCATTTGTATCATATGCTGATATAAATAATGCCTGTCCGTATTTTTTCTTATTTAATTCAAAGTATTCTTCATCCGATTCTATATACGATGCAGCTATATCTGATGTGAAATCATCATAGTTGTCTATATAGTTATTTACATCCGCTTTAATTACAAATTCTTCACCATTGGTATAAAACTTCTGTATAATATCCAACCGTTCATTTCCATCTAATGCCTTACAATCACTCCCTAATTGCCTAAAGCAATTTTGAATAGTACTTTCTACAGTATTAAAATATGATTTTGCTTCATCAAATGAATTTCTTTCACAGGAAATAGTTATATATCTACTCAGTTCAATTCCATTTCTTGTTTTACTGATTATATTATCAAAATGGTCATTATAGGCATCCCGATATAAATCATATGTATCCATCTTTTCTTTCATATAAATATCATCTGTAAATGATTTCATATCTATTTTTCTATTCATCATTGTAATTTTAAACTTTGCATCAATAGAATCCAGTAATTCAACAAATTTATCAAATAATTGTATCTGACTTTCTTCAGGCTCACCCTCCCAATTTATATCACTAAAAGAATATGTTCGTGAATATATGTTATCACCCAAATCAAATATACCACTTTGTGATATTTTCTTTATATCTATCCATTCATTAGTACTTTCCGGAACAGCGTACAATGGCTCACTTGCCTTTTTTATCTGAGTAAGCTTAGATCCTTTTATTTTATTACCCTTTTTGTTCTTTTTATTTGTTTTTTTAGTGTTAATCATATATATCACCTTCTTCTGCTTTATGCTTTTTCATCAATTCATCAATTAATCTCTTATTGTGTAATGTACTTTTTTGATATTTTTCCGTTCCTTTAAAAATGATTTTTATAAGTGAAATTATATTCATTCCATTTCTTTTATAAAAAAGTATCAATCCTGCTGGTATTAAAAATAACATAGATATATATATGCTTAAAATCATTGGCATTATCTTCGAGAACATAACAACCAAAATAATATATACAAATAAAATAAAAATAACACCTAACAGTTTTCCGAAACTTAATCCAGCAGCAAATCCCGTTTCATATTCTTCAATATTTTTTGTGATTTTTATTCTTAGCATTTTAATCCTCTCTACTATTTTTATAATAAATACATCTTTTCTACAAAGCTAATGCCTTTCCTAATAAACTTTGAGCTGTTTTTACCAGTCCAACAGTCATTACCATTGGTAACATAGTATCTAAAATCCAGACAATTCCATCAAATATAGTTCCTGTAGCTTTAAAATCTGCGTTGAGAATTTTTTCTAAACCTATGCCATTCCATACGGATGTTATCTTTAACGTAACCACAATTAAAACCCCTTCAAGAACTGTTAAAATAATATATTTAATAAATGCTTTTGAGGAAGCACTCATTTCTCTGCCTCCAACAATAGTAGAAAAACCGAGTATACCAAATGGTATTAATATGAAGATTTTAATAAATCTGGATATTACCGTATAAACCATAATTATGGAACAGCCTAATACTATTATTACTGCAATAAATGCTAAAATTAACAAAAATAAAGCAGGGAAAAAGGACATATCTCCTAATACATCTGCATATGTATTTGCATCATGTATCTCTACCTTTAAATTACCTACCATACCACTGGTCGTAATTAAATCTACAATATTTATTCCTATTTGCATTATGGCACTTACTATTTCTCTTGCATAACATATACAGACCTGTGCAAGACATATTTTACCCAGGCTTATAAAGAACTTATATAGTTTTAATTTGTCTCTTATATCAATAGTTTCTCCAATAAAATTCCACAAGAAAAATATAACAACTAATCCACAGGCAACTGGCTCAAACAAATTATCTTCCAGTGTTTTTAAGACTACACTTATACTTGAGCCTTCTTTGGAAATTGCTTTTGACAACTGTTCAATATCTAATCCAAGATAATCCATTGCCAATGCGACAAAATCATTCCAGATACCTATCATTCCCTGTATAAGATTAAATATTTCTGTTCCCGGATTCCAATCAAACACAGTACTTCACCTTCATTTCCATTCTTATTATTACAAAGCAAAAATACCAACAATAAGATCTACTGCCATAACAATTGCACCACCGGCAAGCTCTAATATAGCTTCAACTAAAGCACTGCTATCTCTTTGTTTTATGCCTACTGCCAAATCAATAACACCTTTACCTATTATAAATACTCCAACTGCACCAATAATTGCTATAAAAATAGTCTTTAAGACATTTATAGGTTGTAATACCTGATTAGCAATGTCATTTTCTTTTTCATCACCATATGCCACAATTCCTGCCAATAATGTTAATGTCATTGTACTCATTACAGTAATTACTTTTTTAATTTTTTGTTTCATATCTTCTCCTTTATGCTTCTGATAATAATAAGATTTTATATTTATCTATTTCATCAACAGACATATCCGTAGCAAATGTTTCTATAATCTGAGAAACCGTATACTTATATTCAAGTAATTCAGCTAATGATAAAGTCTGTTGTTGATCATAACCTTGCTTTCGCAGCTGCAAAAACTCACGAAAATATTTTTCATTAAGATATTTATTCCTGACTTCCTTTTTTTCGCTTACATTGACAGCATCATTTATCTCCTGATTTCTTTTTAATTGTATATCTGATAGCATATGATTTAATCCGGTGTTGTTATCAATATTTTCAAAATCTATTGATAAAAAATCTTCAACTGTCATATTAAACACTCTCTGCCTTTGTTCTTCCTTAGGCAGAAACTCATTATGTATTTCATCCTCCTTAATCCTATTTATAATTTTTAATGAGCTTACGAAATCATACTTTTCTTCTTTATTATTAAAAGATTTATTCTTTCGATAATTATTCGCATTATAATTCCAATTAGCCTTTTTAATATATTTCCAAAACGGATGCTTAAATGTATTTATTTTTTTATCAAAAATAGGTAATTGTCCTCTAATCATAATTATACAGGTATCAGGATCTAATCTTCCTACTTCATCCGGATTAAGAAGCTTTCTTCCATATTTATCAAATGAATTCGATGTATTGCTCATCTGTCCCTTTGATATACTAAAGTTTTTCTTATCGTATGTTCCCTCACCAAGCTCCTCGGATATATATTTGTGAGTGCTTGATTCCTTTCCTCCAAGAAATATCAATGTATCACAATTTCCCGGTATAGTTTCCCATTCATCATTAGGATACATTTTCTTAATCTGGGCAAGATTTTGTATTATGATTATTGATGATATTTCACGGGAACGCATTGTGCTAAGAAGCCTTAAATAGTCATCCGGTAATGCTACATTTGCAAATTCATCCAACATAAAGGTCACATGAATAGGCAATCTCCTTTTTTCTGTCATAAAATCTGCATAGTAATATAACTCCTGAAAAGCTTGTGTATACAGCATTCCTACTATTGAGTTATATGTATTATCACTATCGGGAATAAGGCAGAACAAAGCTGTTTTAGTTTTTCCATCATACCCTACACCGGCTCCTATTTCCTGCAGATTCATTTCATCATCACTAAGTAAATCCAACAATACTTCATTTTGCATAAAGCCCATTCTTGTATTAAGCGACACAATAAACGATCTTACAGTATCAGCTGCACCTCTCATTACCTTGTTATAGTCAATAACCGCAGGATGATTACATTCATTTACTCCTTTTTCAAGGTAATTTTTCATCTTATCTCTGTCCTCAATCTCCTGCATAAGTATATCCAATTCAGAATCCTCTTTTTGTCCCCTTGCATTTTCCCTAAATTCTGCTTTTCTTAATAATCTCATTACCTCTCTGAAAGATTTATCATCGCTTTCAAGAAATACATATTTACATATGGCACTTAATAATAATTTTTCGCCATTTTCCCAAATAGGCTCTCCTTTTTGTGCATCTGGTGGCGTTGTATTTTTTATAAAATTATTTACAAGCCGGTCAATATCTGTCATAGTATGTAAATATCTAAATGGATTATAATGATTGCTTTTCTTCATCTCATGTTCATTAATCAAATTCAAACAGATAACATTGTATCCATTCCTTTTTAAAAATTCTCCACAGGTCTTTAAAACTTCACCCTTTGGATCTGTTACTATAAAGGATGAGGACATCTGCATTAGATTCGGACGTACAAAGTATTGTGTTTTTCCTGCACCTGAGCCACCTACAATTAAAATGTTCTTGTTAAGACCATGTGTATCTCTTCCGTCTATGTCCATACGAACATTTCTGCTTAATAATCTGTTTTGCGTATTAATAAATCCAGTATTTTTTGCAAAATACAATTCATCCTTTTGGTTAAATAATCTACCTAAAATACTCGCTTTTACTGTATATGGAATCATATGTTCTTCAGATATATTTTCATTATGACTTCTAAGAAGATTATCTACTTTCTTTATATCAGCCTTTTCAGCTGAACCATATTCCTGTCCGTTCAAATATTTTCTTATTTCAATAATTCTGACAGCAGCAAAACTTAAATATAGAAGTTCGATTAAAAATATAAAAAGTATACTTACTTTATTCATGTACTTTTTAAAATCAAAAAGTACTGTCGGCTTTTTTATTATATATGTAAAATTATCATATACCTGATTTATATTTCCTTTATCAACATCTGCAAATGCTGCCGTTACCGCATAAACAAAAATAAATACCAGTATAGCTCCTATTCCATAATATATAGCAAATATTTTCCTGTTTTTCTTAAAATCTCTCATATCAACACACTAACCAGTACTCGTCACGAGTACTTTACTTACTTATTACAGCCTTTGATATTGCTTTATCAACTTTATCAATAGCCTCTTCCAGTTTTTTACTTCCCTTTTTATTTTTAGAATCAAAACTAAGTAACTTACTTTCTCTGTCTTTAAGAAGTTTTTTTACATCACCGGAACTTATTCTTTCTCCATTTAGAGTAACTATTGATTCGTTATCAAAATTTAAATACATTTCATATTTATTATCATTAAAGACTACTGATTCTTTTGAAATCATAAGCTTATCATCATTACCTATATCAAGGTAAATCATATGCTCATCTTCATCTGTAATTACAGATTGCGATACTCTGATTTTATCAGATGATATATTTTCTAATTCTTTTGTATTTTCAATCTCCTTCACATTACTTATTAATTTTTCCGCCTCTGTACTGCTCAATCCTGTTGAGCTTTCATTGGGTGTTTTATTTATAGAAATACCTGATGCTTTTTCTAATTCTTCAACGGAGTTGGTAAAATTCTTTACATCCATATTTCCATTTTCATCAACAGAGTTAGCATCTATATATTCTTTGACACTAACCTTTTCTCCTACATTTTCCTCTTTAGTTTCCTGATTTTCCTTCTTCAGATTTTTTGCCAGTAATTCTTCTAATATATAATTAACATTTCTATCATGTGTTGAACCTAACATTATAAATTTATAACCGTCTTCACGATTAAAATCAGGTAACTCAGCATATGGAATATTCATCGCAATCATGGCTTTATCAAAATCTTCCATAGCAGCATCCTTAATTTTAAATAATGATAAATTTTCTCCTTCTCGTAATTTAAGCTGGCTCATCTCAACCTTGCCGCTTAGATTAACTATTTTTTTATCCTTATGTTCTGTTACACCTTTCCCTATCAACTTTCTTCCTGCACTTATGATATTAAGCATTCTTACAAAAGACTGGAGTGCCACTCCTGCTACTTTACTTCCAATTTCAAATGCCATATTCATTCCCTGCATCTCAATCTGTACTATACTTGATAATTCATTATCCATATAAATCTCCTTTCAAATTACTCGTCACGACTACTTATTTTTCCGGTTTTCAATCAATAAATCTATAACCTCACTAAAAGCTGTATCATCTAAGTCCATTTCAACCACCTCCTCAAGCTTATTAATAGAAACCCTTGATTTCATAGCACTGCATATTTTTTTAATTCGTTCACTATTATAATTTTTTGTTCTGACTAACTGAATCAATTCCAATGAAGCCGAAGGATTGGATTTTCTTTTAAAAATGCTTTTTTTGTTTTTATCCGTATTACCGTAATTATAACTACTGCCGGTAATAGCTGTCATTCTTACATCCTTTTGCTGTGTGTCAGTTTTCTGTGCCTGTATTCGCATATGTAATTCTTCATTTTCTATAGAGATTGCTTCTATTTTATTTTCTAATATACTGTTCTGATTCTGTAAGGAATTTATTTCTTCTTCATACAAGGCAATATCATTGATAAGTTTATGTTTTTGGGTGAAATCTCTTAAAACTTCCTCTATATCCTCCGCCATCTCCATTGTTTCTTCATATCTATTAAGATTTTTATCAATATTTATTTCAAGCTGCCTATTCTGCTCATATAAATCTTTATTATCAATATATAACTGTATTTTCTTAAGGAGACTTTCAACCTCTTTCTTATTAGTATATTTACTTCCTTCTATAGAATTTTTAATCCTACTCAATTCCTTTATCTCTACATACACATTGTTATTATTATCACAGGAACTAAAATAATCTTCATAAAGACTAAACGGTTGTCCCAACATTACAATGTTTCTAATCATTTCTACATATCTTTTGGCTCTGCTTATATATGAGCTGCCTTTAAAAAAATTAAATAAGCTTACGGCTTTTTCAAACCATTTTCTATCATTTGAATTTAAATATATTTTAATCAGGTCATTCCGTATAATATCCTCCTGCTCAAGAATTGTATGTATAGCATCAATATCTATACCCATAACTAAACATTCATTAATAAAATTTAATTGTATCTTTTCAACTACCATTCCATACTTATTGCAATATTCTGAAAACAGATTGTCTGTAACTGCATCAATCTCTGCAATATTTTTATCTTTATTTTGCATTACATTAATATATCCTTTCCGTCAGTTCTAATAGAGCATTGTTTATTTCTTTTAACATAGCAAAGAGTTTTTTCTTTTCGTACTCGGTATAAAAATGGCTATTATTGTTTTTTGCAATCTGATTAACATTAACTCCAATTCTGTTAATCTCATTTGTCAGTTTTTTCAGCTCATTAATTGTATTCTTATTTTCCTTTACTACTCCCTTATCTATTAGCTGCCTTAAAAATTCGCTTCCTGACTTGCCTGCTGCAGCAGCTTTTTTGTAAAACAATGCTTTATCATCTTTTTTTACTCGTACACGAATAACATCATCATAATTTAGTTGTTTTCCCATTTTATACCTTTCTATAAAAAATTCAGACATAGATATAATAGAATATATGAATAAAAAAAGTGGTAATTAAAATTACCACTTTTCAATTTAAGTTATTTTCTTAATTTATTAACTATTCTATCATTATCTATATCTTTGTTTTTATAAGCCTCTGTATACCTGTCGAAGCTTCTTTTTTTCATAATAACTATATCATTTGTATCAAAACTTCCCTGTTTTAATATATCCTTTTTTAAGTTATACCAATAATATTGTGGTTGGTTATCGGTTTTCTTATCACTAAAATAATTTTCACTACCGTTTTTGATTAAGTTATTATTTTTGTATAAAAAATAATCTGATCTGGTGTATTCCTCTCCATTATAAATATCCCGTTTGGTATGTACCTCTATGAAACAGGTTGGATCTAGTCTGTTAACAACATAGTATGCTTCCTCTGAAGAATAATCTATCTTAACATGTCTGTTCATTGCTTGTTCAAAGCTTATAGCTTTATATAAATAGAAATTTGACAATTCATCAAAAGAAATATCTTCACTATCTATATTGTCAATGTCATTTTTTATCATACAACTGCAATAATTATCCATTCTATATTCCTCTATCATTTTTTCAACCATTTTCTGATTTTTGTAATTTTCTTTTCTTAAGTATATCAAGTTACTTTTTCTTATTTCATAATTCTCGATATAATCACACACTTCCTTTTCTGTATGTCCACTATTTGATATAAGATTTTTGCAGGCAATATATTCTGCATACATTAAATGATTTTCTTCATCTGAAATATTATCTTTATTACTAAAATCAGTTTTTCTTTCTATTTCCTTAATCTTTTCACAAGCTGAAATTAATTTTTCATATATTTTATTTTCCTTCTCCAAATCTTTTATTTTTGAAAAAAATTCTCTGCTTTTATCTTGTAACAAATTATAATGACTTTCTAAATCCTCATACGATTTTATATTATTATCATAAATATAGAATAGTCTTTTTTCATTCTGTCGAAGTTTTCTATAATCAACTTCTTGCTTCCAAGTTTTTTTATTATTATCTCTTCTGCAAATCATTCTTTTAATTTTCAGATGATGCACTAATATCTTTTTTTGATATTTAGTCATTTGATTATATTTTATTCTTCTACTTCTGATATATTTAATTTTAGGCGGTCTGCTTATAATTTTTTTCTCATTTGTATTTTTTAATTTTGAATGTATCATTGCAATTCTATTTTTTATCATAGCTTCCGTGTACATAGTTCCCAATGTTTTTGTTCTTACATTCCTGCTTCTTCCTTCAGGTCGGACTGTTAAATATTTTCCATAAGATATTTTATAATTCATGGAACGCATTCTGCTAATAAAATCATCAAAATTCTTTGATAATAAAATTACATCATCAATATCATCTCTTATTTTATCGTAACTGATATTTTTACATTCAATATTTCTATTATTTTCTAGTGTGCTTAAATTATATTTTAAACAAATTTCATTTACTAATGGCTGAATTTCTTTTTCCCAATCTCCATTATTATATCTGTATTTTTTTCCATCAACACAATTTACGGAGTTAAATACAATATGTGAATGTAATTTATCTGTATTATTATGTACTGCATAAACTATTTCATATGCATTTTTAAAATATCTTTCTATAAACTCCTCTGTTATTTTCATCATTGTTTCCGTATCCCCTTCACCGGGTTTTAGACTTATTACAAAATGATATCCCTGTCTTTTATCATTTTTACCAAAATGCTCTTTTGTATATAACATTTGAGACAATGCCATATCTTTATCACATATACAATTAACACTTCCACACAATAATCCATTTTCAGTTTTCACAGGATCTAAGATGTATTCTATTGAATTTTTTAAATGAGCACTTTTAACTTTTCCATTTGAACTTTTATTTTTATTGCTTTTAATATTCATCAATTTTGAAATTGCCATTTTTTTAATTTTTTCCTCTGATTTTTGTTTATTTTTAACTGTACGCTGGTCTCAACTAAACGTTGAGACCACATTTCCTGTGGAAATGGCCAGATACGCATTTGTAGCTACAAATGCAAATTCTTGTTAGGGCGTACCCTAAAACCCCTTTCAACACTTTTTTGCTGAAATTCACACAAAAAAGACATATTTTTTACATTCTCATTCCTTAGATTTGAGCTTTTTTCTTTCACAATTATCTGCACCTCCCTCTCATTAAATCACTGTTTACAATTTTCAAATATTCATTTAAATCTTTCCCCTCTGGTAGCTCATGATTTTCAACATTATATCCTAAGGCTGTATATTTTAGTTCTAAATTATTAGCTGCTTTTCTTCCCGGAGCATCCATATCAAGCCATAAATGAATTGTGTCAATGTTAGGATTTTCATTCAGAAAAGTAGCCAACGGATTATCAGCAACCATTCCCAGAGCCAGCTTATTAGTTTTATTAATATCGTTTTCTAAACAGCAAAAGCTCATCATATCTATTGAAGCTTCAAATACATTTAAAACATTTGATTTTTGATTAACAATATTTACTCCATAATTTTTATCATTTCCATAAACGTCTCCTTTGAAAATTTTTCCATAATCATCTAAAGTTCCTCTCATGGATGCAAACCTGACATTTCCGTCTTTATCATATCCACAGAAACAAATATTGTGATGCTCTTTAGTTTCAAAACACAAATTATTTTTCACAAAATAGTCAATAACATTTTTATCAATTTCACGTTTTTGAATTAAATAAGCATACAATCTTCTGTAACTATTTTCACATCTTTCTGGCAAAACAAATTCTTTTTTTTCAGTTTTAATTTGTTTATTTTTTTGTTCATAATCCGAATGATTTTTTACCGGATTATTTTCGATATTTATACCATCTAGTTCTAATAAAAAATTAACAGATTCCACAATGTTTTTATTTTCAAATTCCATTAAAAAATCTATTTGTGAACCACCGTTTTTACTTCCTTTTTCAGACCACCTATACCAACTTCTATCATTATAAATACGAATAGAATCTATTTCTTTTACGCTTCCATAATGACCAATATTAATATATGTGTATCCAAGTGCTTCAACTAATTTTCTCATTGATACCTGTTTTGCTAAATTTAATTCTTCTTTTGTAAAATTATTTTTTTCACCCATTTTTTTACCTCTCTTTATAAATTTTTAATTATACAAATAGTATAAATTAGCAAAAAAATAAAAGCGGTATTTATAAATACCACTTTTACAGATTACAATAATTGTGATTACCAAATAGTTATATGTGAAGTTTCACTTTCAATTATTTCTTTAATAACAAATTCATTTGCAAACGAATCTGCTAATAAATTTCTACTATAATTTTCTTCAAAAGAGCCTGGAGTTTTTAACGGATTTTTTTCCTTATAAATATCTTTATATTTTCTAAACATATCAAATCCTAATTCTTCTGTTTTCTCCAATTCAGGAAGCATTAAATTTAAATCTACAAGCAACCTGTACAGAGAATTGTCTTTCATATTTTTTAAAAACTCATATCTCATTTCACAATATTTTGTTGTCCCTAATTTCTTAAATATTTCATCCTCTGTTAATGGATATTCTATATCCACTCTATGGTATGTTTGTGTTTCCTCATCCAGTTCATATATCTTTCCATCTTCTGTAATTCTTTTTGGCAATTTTTCCTGATTTTCATTAATTTGTTTTTCATCCATAATAACATCTCCTTTTCTATAATTTACTACAAAATAACTAAATATGCTATCAATATTTCCGGCACCAGAGGATGTTTACTTTTTTCTTTCTTTTTGCTTCTAAAAAAATCCTTTAAATGTACAAATAAAAATAATATCAACGCAAGTAAATGAATAACAAAATATCTTACCATAAAATTTTTCTGAAAAACCATATAACAATTAATTACTATTGCTATAAACGAAAGTGTATCCCCATTTCCGTACATTTTTAATATATATCCGATAATTATATTTACAGCAATTATACCTATAAACATACCTGATGAAACTAATTCTAATTTTCCCCTGCATAAAATGAAACTTACCGATAAGAAAAAATATCCATACATAAATACGCTATATATGTATTTGTTTCTCAAATCGCAAAGTGCTTCAAACAACATTATGCCAACAAAGATACCAAGAACTGTTTTAACCCCCAAATCGGTCCGTATTGCGTTTATTTTAACTGCACCCAAGATTATTACCATAATTGCAAATAAAAGGCTTAAATCGTGTCGAATTTGAATTGTTTTTTCACATTTAACTACTTTAACCAATAACAACTCACATAAAGCATATGTACAAAGCACTGTTAATAAATAAATCATATGACTTACTCCTTCAGCCTTAGTCGGCTGCTTAATTTTACAAGTTCATTAACCGGAATATCCTTAACTGTATTATCATTAAATTTTACACTTACCTTTTCATATCCGGTAACAATATAGCTGCCTTTTTGTACTATTCCATCTTTATAAGCTATGTCATTTGTTATACTTTCATCGTACTTTCTTACTTTGCTTCCTTTTCTTAATCTAAGTGGCAGCTCACATTCACCTCTTTTTAATATATTAGCCTTCAGATCTAAAACCTCACTTCGCCTGTATATCCCCTCCTTACCATTTGTCACTTTATGTAATATACCCTCTGCTACATATCTGGCTATATTTTGCCTGGTACATTTCAATAAAGCAGCTGCTTCTTTACTTGTTACCAAATCATCCATATTGCTCCTATCTTCATTCTTAACTAAGAACTCATATTTTTATTGATTTTCAGTTACATTATCTTTTATTGATTCCATACATTCTCTGTACACTTCATTTAAAATATATTTGCTTCCTATTTCCTCCATAAAACATAAAGCAGAATTTATTAAATCCTTAGCTAATTTAAGAGCATCTGCTGCTTGATCTATCGTTGCAAATTCAATTTCATAATCAAATTTATTACTTGCATTTTTCATAGCATTATATAAACTTTTTCCATTTGTTATTTCTTCTTTTTCTTTATAATTTGAAGTTTCATCATTACAATCACGGTATTCTTTTGCAATAACCTGATTTTTTATATCTTCATCAATGGCTTTCATTTTTTCAGTATCATTATGCCCCTCAATTTCATGAATTACATTAACTTTTTCTTCATTTGTAAAATATACCTCATTTGTATCTGCCTCCGTTTCATAAACTACATTAATTCTTTCTTCATTCCCAGAATATACCTCTTTTATATCTGTTTCATCCTCACAATCTACTGATATGTTTTCTTCATCCTGCTCCGGATATAAAGAGTTTGAATTTTTATCATATTTATCTTTAACATACTCTATATCAGCTGTATTAACCGTCTTGTCTATTCCATTAAATTCATTTATTATATCCTGCATCTGTTTACTGTTAATCCTGCTATCATAATTATCAAAATTATTACAGATAAAATCAAAAAATTCTCTTTGAACATCCTCACTCTTATTTGCTATTGACAACAAAGGCTCTCTTCCACATTTTCCTTCACGAACTAAATCCTTTAATTCCTCAATAAGTTTTGAAAAAACCTTATATTTGTCAGCTTGTCTTACATGACATCCAAGTCGCTTTGCAATTTCTTCACGCATACTACCTGTAAAGCCCTGCATTGTAAGAAGCTTCTCCCATTGCATATATCTGGTTGAATAACAAAACGGATCTCTATCTGTATTTCTTGTTCCATTTCCTGTAAGAATAGCCTCATATACATCTGCATCACTTGCATAGTCCTTCACAATACAAGGATATTCTGTGTATCCTAATTCATGAGCTGCCTTTCTTCTTCTATGTCCGGATACAATATAATACTTTCCTTCAGGAGCACCGTATTTTGTTACTGTAAGTTCATATGAAAATCCCTGTGATTTTATATTAGCAACCAAATCATCTATATACTCTATATCTTCCTGGTTGAGTGGATGATCTATTAATAAGTCATCTTCAATCCATATTACCTTTTTTTCATTAGCCTGTTCATTACTCTTTATTTTTACTTCATTAAATTTGTTTTTAGCTTTATCAAATTTTCCCATATATGCCTCCTTTAAAATATACTGTTTTCCATTTTATATAGAATTAATAATGCACTTGCAGTCATTATTTTTAATTTCTCTTTACCCTTCAATTCTATTGAAGATTTGTCACGAGCTGCAAGAAAGTAATCTTTATAAATTACAACATCCTCCTGTTTTTCAGTAATAACATAAACAAGCTTCTCACCACCAAATTCTGCAATGTCCTTCTTAAGTTCCTCAATTAACTTAGAACATTCATATGATATTTTCTTACCATCTCTATTTTCAAATGCCATTTCCTCATTCTCCTTTTATCTCTTTAAAATTTCATCTGTTAATCTTTCATATGCTTCTCGTGTTGATGATTGATTTTTATAAAAACTTATTGGCTTACCCATTGTTATGGTTTCCCTAATATCTGTCTTTGCCGGTATCTGAATTTCTTTGATAAATAATTGTCCGAAGCTTTCCAACTCCTCTTTGATAAAATTATCAAGACCAACCCGTTTATCATATTTACTTAAATATATTCCGAGCATTTTTACTTCATTTTTTTCTCTTGCAATATTTACTACATCCATCAGCTCCTCATATCCTTCAACAGAATACACATCTGTTGAAAAAGGACTTATTATTTCATCACAAATATCTCCAAAACAGATTTCATTAATAATTTCTGAATTCGCCGGCAAATCACATAAAATAAAATCATAGCCTTCATCTTTGGCAAATTTGTTTAGTTTATCTTTAATACCTATATATGATTTTCTGACATATTCATTTCTTTTTAATTCTTTAGAACCGGGAATTACATCTATATTGAAATATGCCGGCTTTCTTTTACCAATATCAACAATGTAATTCCTTTTTACAGTCTCTCCAAAACCACTACCTCCAGTAAATACATCCATTATGTTCTTATCGCATTTTGGATTATAATCAGATTCACTATTTGCAAGCATTGTATTTGTCAGATTACACTGCCTGTCCAAATCTATACATAAAACCTTGTAACCCTTTTTCGCCAAAACTCCTGCCACATTAAAAATACCTGTTGTTTTCCCTACTCCGCCCTTAATATTAACAAATGCTATTTTTCTCATTATTTTACCTCTCTTTCTCTGTTTGGACAGTTAGAACATTCTTCAATCGGATAACAGCAAACACCATATCCAAAAATGCAGTCCTGTGGCTGCACCGGTTTTTCATTTAAAAAATTTTTTATATGTTTATTATTTTTATTTTGTCTTTCACTCTGCCTTTTCATTTATCTTGTCTTTCTCCTTATTTTTCAAGTAATTTAATGTTACCTCTGCTGCTTCCTTTGGTTCTATTACATCATAATATGTTCTATCAGAAAGTTCCTGAAGTGATTTATCATTTATACCATATACTTTTTCTTGTTTATCAAAAAAAGCTATTGGTGTAAAAAAACCGCATTTGCACTCTAATGTTATTATTTGTGGAATAAAACGATTAACAATGACTTCAAAATCATTACCTCCACAATGTTGACATTTAATTAAATTTCTTTCCATAAAAATCTCTCCTTTTATTCCTTTATTACAGTTAAAAAATTTATTTATTAAACTAACAACAATCTCTCTTCTACTACTTCCTAATTTTTTATATCCGCTGGAACTTCATATAAAAAACTTTACTGCTAATTCAAAATTATGTACTAACAACCTAGTTTCTAAATTTAGCAATGCTATACATACACCAAACACTACTGCTATAAGAATATATGAATCAATAACTTTTTCTAATAAATAAAGTGTTATCTCAATAGTAAAACGAAGTGCAGCTAAACCTATAACTACAAATAAAATATATAGTATACCATCCATTAAAAATATCCTTTCTATCCATAATACCGTTAGCACAACATTTGTCTTACATCAAAATCTATCATTTTAGAAAGCTCGTCAATAAATAAAGCTTTATAAAAAATCTCATGAGGCTTACAATAATCATCATAAAAAGAAACCCTTAAAACAAAATAGCCAACATTGGAAAAATAAAAATCATAATCTCCGGCAGAAAATGTAATACTCTCATAACCTCGACTGGATGAATAAGAAACATATGTTAATTTTGGAAAATCAACATCATAGTTATACTTTTTACAAAGTGCAGTAGCAATTTTATATAATTTATTTTTCTTTAATTTTTTCATAATTACTTTACTTTCACTCCTTTTATGCCAGATTTGATAATTTCTAGAGAATCATTATATGCCTTGCCTTGATTGTAGAATTCTTCAAAAATATGTTGAGAAAAATAATCCATTTCCTCTCTTTCCTCTTTTTCCATTTCTGTAAAGCAATAATCTCTTTTTTCTTCCAACTGCTTAATCATATTTTCCAAATCATAAGCTGTAGGTTGACTTTCTATATTGCCAATTATCATATAATTAAAATCCTTCAGTTCCCCTGGTGAATTTTCGTCCTCTATTTGTTTTTTTAAAAAATTAATCCATTCATCTGCATCAATTAACCTCATTACAATACCTTGCTTTCTTAGATTTTATAATCCTCTTATTCCGATACTACTCCATCATGCCATTTTCTACGTATAATTTATTTACAAACTCTTTTTCACTTCACCTCCTCCTGACCAAAAAAATAAGACATTTTTTAGGACAAAAAATTTTTTAGTCTTAAAAAATGTCTTATTAGGACATACAAACTCGCCAAAAATCGGTCAAATTCGTTACAATCCGTTCAAATAAAAATTAGCCAAAATCGAGGATTTCCAACGATTTTGACTAATTTTCCTTTAATGAGACATCGGGGATTCGAACCCCGGACAACTTGATTAAAAGTCAAGTGC
>CAMWKO010000023.1 GCA_947174885.1 uncultured Clostridia bacterium | reverse complement strand
ATATAATATCATTTGTCAACCATTATATTTTGTTAGTTGACAATTTTATTTTGCATTAGGAGACATTTATTATGGAAAAAAGAAATAATAATATTTACACAATTGCTCTTATCGCTGTGTTTACAGTTATTATCTCAGTAATATCCTCATTAAACATAGGCTTTGAAATTCTCGGTGTACCTGCCACACTTCAAACCTTTGCCATGGCATTTGCTGGTTTTGTACTGGGTTATAAAAAAGGAACCTTAACTATTTTTATTTACATATTACTTGGTGCTATCGGTCTTCCGGTTTTCAATGGTTTTTTAGGCGGAATAGGTGTTTTATTAGGAGTTACAGGCGGATTTATCTTTGGATTTTTATTTATTGGATTTTTCTCCGGACTCGGAATGAAGTTTACAAAGATAAAAAATGCTGTTCTTGTTTCGATTATTCGTATTGTATTGTCAATCTTCGGTCTTTTACTCTGTCATGTACTTGGTAGTATTGCCGCAGGAATATATTTGGAAACCTCTACCCGGAGTGCAGCTTTACTTGTATCAATACCTTATATTCCTAAAGATATTGTTTCAATTATTTTAGCATATATCCTTGCACTCGCTGTAAGAAAAGCAATAGTATCTGCTAAATTTGGAGAATTTATAAAATAATAACTAATATGACTTTATTCGTACATAAAATACAGTAATTCAATGTCAGAAGCCGGCTTTAGAAAAAATTTCAGTGATTCACACAAATATAATTATTATATTGTGACCATGGAGAATAAGATACCTTATACATAATTACATTTGTGTGAATCACCTATTTATTTTAAGAAAACTGTTTCCATACCCTTAATTAAAATAACTAATCATACACCTCTACAGTTTATTATCTCTTGTCATATTCCTTACAAAAGCGTACAATCCCAAATTTACCCTAAAAAGCCTCAGTCTGAGTTTCTGTTTCCAGCCCTTTACATACGGCAGCAGTTTTTTAGCAAGTATCCTGTATTCATTATATAACTCTTTTACCCTCTTTCTGGCATTTTCATCACCCTTTAAATCAAGTTCATGATATCCTCTTATTAAAATTCTTGTTCCCTCTCCAAAGGTAAACATATAATACTCTTCAAATCCTTTATTAATAAAATAGTTAATTCTTTTAGCATAAAACTCACTCTTATCCAAATTACCAATTCTAAATTTAGTATGCATGGTACTGTTTGTTCTCATTCTATAGTTATAACAGATTTTCTGAGTACATGCTATATAATTACACTGTCTGAGTATAAAACTGGTCATAGCTTCATCCTCATGGATTTTGCCAAGAGGATACCTTATATTCTCCCAAATCTTTCTTTTATAAACCTTTGACCAGACAACAGTTGCACCACTGGTAGTACAGCAATACTCCCAAAACTCCCTTTCATAAACAATAGCTGTTTCACCTTCAAAATCGATATGCTGTTTTTCGATAAGCTTATTGTCTTCATCTACAAGCTGGATATTTCCATAAGCCATATCGGCACCGGTATCTATTATAAGATTATGTAAAGTTTCATATGTATGATTTTCCAGATAATCATCACTATCAACAAAAGTAATAAATTCGCCACTCGCTATGTCAAGTCCTGAATTTCTTGCACTCGAAATTCCACCATTTTTCTGATGAATTACAATAACTCTGCTATCCTTATCTGCATATTCATCACACAGTTCTCCCGAACCGTCTGTTGAACCATCATCTACAAGTATAATCTCCAATTTATCATATGTCTGATTTAATATACTATCAATACATATTCCTAAATATCTATAAACATTATAAACAGGAATAATAACGCTAATATATTCTTTTTTAACCTCACTCAAAGCAAAGTACCTCCTATGTTCAAATAGATATTCCTAATTAGAAATTATCTAAATATTATATAAAAAATCTTTACAACAGACTGCATCATATTCTATCTGTTTTTTTAATTCATCTGTACTTTCAAATTTAATTTCGCTTCTATGATATTTGTAAAATCTTACTTCAAGTATGGTATCATATAAATCACCGGTAAAATCAAATATATTAGTTTCTACATTTATCAGATGATTATCACCAACTGTAGGTCTTTTTCCAATATTTGTAACACATTTATAATCTTTACCATTTATGTTGACCTTTGTAAAATATACACCATTTGGCGGAAGCAGCTTTTCCTTGTCAGGAATAATGTTTGCAGTTGGAAAATTTATAGTTCTGCCTATTTCATTTCCATGAACCACTTTACCAATAATAGTATACGGATATCCCAGCATATCATTAGATTTTTCAATCTCTCCCTCAGAAATAAGACCTCTTACTAAGGTACTGCTTATATCAGTCTTATTTATTTTAAGCTTATCAAATACCTTTACATTATATCCGTATTTCAATGCATTATCAAATAGATATTTTGTATCGCCTAATCTATTGTGACCAAATTTAAAGTCATCGCCACATATGATTTTTTTCATTCCCAGTTTATCTACAAGCACATCTTTTAGGAATCCTTCCCGTTCCATACATAAAAGCTTTTCACTCATAGGATATTCAATAACAACATCTATTCCCATTTTTTCATAAAACCTATACTTTTCTTCATTAGTCAGGAGATATTTTAAATTATCTGATTTAACTATACTGTCAGGTGATTTTGAAAATGTAAAAACAACTGCCTTCAAATCCTGTGATTTAGAAGCTGCCAGTTCCTCCATAATAAGTCTGTGTCCTTTATGTATTCCGTCAAATTTACCTATAGCAATAGCTGTATTATTAAGTTCAAAATTTTCTACATTTCTTATTATCTGCATTACAAGTACCTGATTTTAAAATATTTTAATTTTCATAAAACATTTTTACATTCTTTAATATCTTTTTTTCCGCATTAAATTCAAATATTCCTATAAAAGTATTCTCATAATCATATACTCTTACCCATTCATTATTTGTAAAATCAGCCTTTTCATTAATCATTTCAATTCCAATGGGATTTCCGTTATATAAAAGCTTTGAAAACTGATTTTTAACTGTTACTTTTGAGTATCCCTCCAAAGCTTCATCTATAGATAAAATGTATTTTTCAAGCTCACAACTGTCCGCAAGCTCCTGAAGCTTATCTAAAGTGATACTTTCACTAATATGAAATCTACCTACCTTAGTACGTTCCAATGCCTCCATACAGGCCGAAGTATCTAATCTGTCACCTATATCTCTGCAAAGACTTCTGATATATGTACCCTTAGAACAGGTCACTTCAAAAAATACTCTTGGAAATTCTATTTTCTTAATATTAATTTCCTTTATTTCTACAGTTCTTTTTTTTCTTTCAACAGTTTTACCTTCCCTTGCAAGCTCATACAGCTTTTTACCATTAATTTTAATTGCACTATACATAGGTGGCAGCTGTTCATATATACCTAAAAATGAATTTATAGTATTCACAATATCTTCATCACTTATTTTTTTCCTTATATCCTCTTCATTTTCTTCATTAATAATCTTTCCCGATATATCCTCTGTATCTGTTGATATACCAAAAATAAGGACAGCCTTGTAGGTTTTGTCCTTATCTAATAACATATCACACAGCTTAGTTCCCTTACCCAGACATACAGGCAAAACACCTGTAGCATCGGGGTCAAGTGTCCCGGTATGACCGATTTTCTTTTGTTTCAACATACCTCTAAGCCTTGCAACTACATCAAAGGAGGTATATCCCTTTTCTTTATAAATATTTATAACGCCATTATACATCCTTTTCCACCTGTAAAAACTGTTCCTCTATTTTTTCTGCCAAATTGTTAATTACATCATGGGCCGTTCCCTTCATAGTACAGCCGGCAGCCCTTATATGTCCGCCACCACCAAAATGACTTACTACAAGATTACAATCAATAATATTATTAGAGCGAATACTTACCTTATATTCTAATTCTCCTATTTCATAGATAAATATTGCACATTCTACACCTTTTGTAAGACGAAGCTGTTCTACAATACCACCCAATTCTTTTTGTGTAACACCATAAAAATCCATATTCTGTCTTGACAGTGCAGAGAAAATACATCTTCCATTCAGGAATAAAATACTCTCAAGTAATGCTCTTCCTAGAATCTGATTTTGAATATATGATTTTGAATAAAATCCATCATCTATAATAGACTGGAAGTTGAATCCATATGTTATAAGCTTTCCTGCTATATTCATAGTATGTTCAGAAGTACTGCTGTACTTAAATACACCGGAGTCATGAATAATACCTGTATATAATGCTTCTGCTGTATTTTTAGTAATTTTATCTTCTTCCAGTAAATCATACAAAACCTCTGAAGCTGAGCTGGCATCCGGAACTATAATATTTTCTTTTGCCATACCAATATTGCTCACATGATGATCGATACACAAAGTATCCTTTGCATTATCAAAGGCCTCCAAGGCTATACCAATTCTGGCCTTCTCGCTTACATCCAATATGATAAACAGGTCAAAATCAGTATCTTTAACTTCTTCCTCAATATCGGCTATATTGGCTATATAGTTAAATTTATCACCAGGGTCCTCCATATATATATGTGTTTCTATATCCTTGTAATTATCAATCATATAATTATAAAGTCCCATACAGGAGCCTACACAATCTCCATCCGGTCTTACATGTCCTGCTATACCTACTTTTTTTACATTATTTAACTTATCATGAATTTTCAACCCAAGCACTTCCTTTCAGATAATGGCAGACTATTCCTCACCATTATTTCCATTATTACTATTAACATCATCAATTAATTTAGACATATTTACACCATATTCAATCGACTGATCCATTACAAATGTAATCTGTGGTGTATTACGAAGGTTTACAGTACTGGCAAGCTTCTTTCTAATATAGCCCTCTGCACTTTTTAATCCCTCATAAGTGTCCTTTCTTGCAGCATCATCTCCCAATACACTTATATATGCTTTGCAATATTTCAAATCCGGAGTAACCTCTACAGCAACTACGCTTGTCATAGGTGAGATTCTCGGATCCTTTATTTCATTTCTAATAATGTTACTTAATTCATGCATTACCTCTGAATTAACTCTAACATTTTTAACACTGTTTTTTCTCATACATATTTCCTCCAATAGCAAGACTACTATCTTGGAACCTCAACCATAATATATGCCTCTACCTGGTCAAGCTCCTGCAAATCATTAAAGCCTTCAAATACAAGACCACATTCATAGCCTGCCTTAACTTCCTTTACATCATCCTTAAAACGCTTGAGTGAAGCAAGCGGTCCCTCAAATATCTGTTCACCTTCTCTTGTAATTCTTACCTTACAGCCTCTCTGGAACATACCATCTAATACATAAGAGCCTGCAATAGTACCTACTCCTGAAGCCTTGAAAAGCTGACGTACTTCACCATGTCCGATTATCTTTTCTTCAAATACGGGATCTAATAATCCCTTCATGGCAGCTTCTACATCTTCGATTGCCTGATAAATTACTCTATAAAGTCTTAAATCAACATTTTCTCTGTCTGCAATATCCTTTGCCTGATTATCCGGTCTTACATTAAATCCGATAATAATAGCATTTGAAGCAGATGCAAGAATAACGTCTGATTCATTGATAGCACCTACACCACCATGAATAACCTTAACTACAACTTCTTCATTTGAAAGTTTAACAAGGCTTTGCTTTACGGCTTCTACCGAGCCTTGAACATCAGCCTTTACAATGATGTTTAATTCCTTAACATCGCCTGCCTGAATCTGACTGAATAAATCATCCAGAGACATCTTACTCTTAGCCTTAGAGCCTTCAAGAAGCTTTTCTCTTCCTTCACTGATAAATGTGTCTGCAAAGCTTCTTGCTTCTTTTTCGTTCTTTGTAGCTACAAAAATTTCTCCTGCATTAGGAACTGAATTTAAACCTAATATCTCAACCGGTGTAGAAGGTGTAGCATCTTTAATCTTTTCACCCTTATCATTAATCATTGCTCTTACACGTCCATAGCATGATCCTGCTGCTACAGCATCTCCAACCTTAAGTGTTCCCTTTTGCACAAGTACGGTAGCTACAGTACCACGTCCCTTATCAAGCTTAGCCTCTAATACAAGACCTCTGGCTTTTCTATTTGGGTTTGCTTTAAGCTCACACATTTCAGCAGATAAGAGAATCATTTCAAGTAACTGGTCAATACCCTCTTTTGTATGGGCTGATACAGGTACGAATACCGTGTCACCTCCCCAGTCCTCTGCTACCAGTTCATGCTCTGCTAATTCCTGTTTTACTTTATCTATATTTGCGCTTGGCTTATCAATCTTATTTACAGCTACTATAATACTGATTCCGGCAGCCTTTGCATGGTTAATTGCCTCAACCGTCTGTGGCATAACACCATCATCAGCGGCTACTACCAATATAGCAATATCTGTAGACTGTGCACCTCTCATACGCATGGCAGTAAATGCTTCATGCCCCGGTGTATCAAGGAATGTAATATTTTCCCCTTTACATTTTACTGTATAAGCACCAATATGCTGGGTAATACCACCGGCTTCACTGGAAATAACATTTGTCTGTCTGATTGCATCAAGAAGCGAAGTTTTACCATGGTCAACGTGTCCCATTACGCATACAACAGGAGGTCTTTTCTCTAAAGTCTCTTCCTCATCATCTTCTTCTTTAAGAAGTTCCTCAATTACATCTACTTTTTCTTCAAGCTCCGCAATAATATCAAACTCTAATGCTATTTCTTCTGCTGCTTCAAAATCTATTTCCTGGTTTATTGTAACTACTTTACCCTGTAAAAACAATTTTTTAACAAGTGCAGAAGGCTGCATCTTCATCTTGTCAGCCAGTTCTTTAATTGTTAATGTCTCCGGAATAATGATTGACTTGATTTCTTCCTTTTGTTGTACAGGCTGTGGCTTTGGAGCATTCTGCTGCTTATTCTTATTTCCGAATGCACCGTTTTTATTATTGCCGTTAAAACCATTATTTCTATTGTTCTGATTGTTACCCTTATTATTGCCGTTCTGATTGTTATTCTGGCTGTTATTTACATGATTTACGCCACTATTATTTTTCTTACCGTTTTTTCCCTGATTATTATTGTTATTCTTATATTTACCCTGCTCGCTGTTTTGAGGATTGAAGACCTTTGTAATATGTTTCTTCTTTTCCTCTCCATTATTCTGATTCTGCTTCTGATTATTTGTTTCTTCCTTCGCAGACTTTTTATTTTTTATAGGTTTATTATTTGCTTCTCCTTTTACATCTAAAGACTTTTCCTTTTCTTTAGAAGTTTCCTTTGCCTTTTCTTCCGAAGCACTGTTTTTATTTGCATTAGAAAAAAAAGACTTTATCTTTTCTGCATCCTCCTCCGAAATAGAACTCATATGATTTTTTACATCAACGTTGAATTCCTTAAGCTTTGCGACTATTTCCGAACTATCTTTTTCTATCTGTTTAGCTAACTCATATACTCTAATTTTTGACATCTATTTTCCTCCATGATTAAATTTCTTTACTATTAAGCTCAAGCTGTTTAACTATTGAATTCTTAAAACCTTCATCCAATATTCCTACACATACACGAAACGTTTTTCCTGTAAACTGTCCTAGCTCTTCCTTTTTTCCATAGAAATATAAGGGTACTTTATAAAAGCTGCACATATCACTATACATTTTTTTGGAACGCATAGAGGCTTCATCTGATACAATTACAACTAATGCTTTTCTTTTCTTAACTGCTTTTTCCACTGCAAATTCGCCGCTTACGGTTTTTCCTGCCTTTGTTGCCAAAGAAATAAGTGATAATACTTTATCCTTCATTGTCTAATTCCGCCTTTAACTTATCATAAACTTCCTGACTAATTGATATCTGCAAAGACCTTTCAATAGCCTTTGTTCTGACAGCCTTGGTAAGACATTCCATAGACCTGCAAACATATGCTCCACGTCCATTCATTTTACCAGTTAAATCCAGCATTACTTCTGAATTGCCATTTTTAATTACCCTAATCAACTCTTTTTTAGGTTTTAATTCACCACAACCAGTACATTTTCTCATTGGAATTTTCTTAATAGTACTCATGTTTACCTCAACGCAATTTGAAATTAATTATGCTTCATTTTCTGTTTCGTCTTCAGGCTGGATATCAGCTTCTTCTTCTAAAGCTCTCGCCTGTGACTCACTCTTAATATCAATCTTATATCCTGTAAGCTTGGCTGCCAGTTTTGCATTCTGACCGGCTCTTCCTATCGCTAATGATAATTGATTGTCAGGTACTACTACCTTTGCTGTTCTTTCATCATCATCAGCCTCAACTGATACAACCTTTGAAGGAGATAACGCATTTACAATAAATTCTGCTGAATTATCACTGTATCTGACAATATCAATCTTTTCACCACGTAATTCTGCCACAACAGCACCAACTCTGTTACCATTTACACCGACACATGAACCAACCGGATCTACCTTTGGATTTCTTGATCGTACGGAAATCTTTGCTCTTGAGCCAGGGTCTCTTGCTATTGTTACTATTTCTACAATACCATCCATAATTTCTGCCACTTCAGTTTCAAACAGTCTCTTTACTAACTGTTCACTTGTTCTTGAAATGGAAATCTTCGGTACAGAGCTTCTTTCCTGCTCTTTAACTTCTGTTACATATACCTTAATTCTGTCATTTGGCTTTAATTTTTCAGTTTTTACAATATCATTTTCCGTAAGTACTGCATCCAGCTTTCCAAGATTTACAATAATACCTCTTGAATTAATCTTTTGGACAATGCCTGTTATAATATCATTTTCCTTTGTGTAATATTTGTTAAATACTGCATTTTTTTCTTCTTCCCTGATTTTCTGTGTAATAACACTCTTTGCAACGGATGTAGCAATACGCCCAAACTCTTTAGTCTTTACTTCAACATTTACAATATCATCAATCTTATACTTTTTGTTTATCTCCATTGCAGCTTCAAGACTAATTTCTGTTACCGGATTTTCTACTGTTTCCACTACCTTTTTTTCAGCAAAAATAGTAAAATCACCTGTTTCTCTGTCAATGTTAACTTTAACATTATCAGCCCTGTCAAAATGATTCTTATATGCTGTTATAAGAGAGTTTTCAATGGCATCCAGCAATACATCCTTATTTATATCCTTTTCCCTTTCTAAAATATTTAATGCCTCGATTAATTCGCTGTTCATTTTCTAAATTCCTCCTTTTAAAAGTCAAATGCTAATCTAATAAGTGCAATGGCCTTGCGCTCAAATTTCATTTCTTTTTCTTCATCTATAGATATTGTAACATCATTGTCTGTATAAGCCGTAAGTACTCCTGTATAGTCCTTTTGCCTGTCAACTGCCTTATAGAGATGTATCTCTACTTCCATTCCCAAACTTCTTTTGAAATCCTTTTCCTTCTTTAGTGGTCTTCCAAGTCCCGGTGAACTCACCTCAAGTATATATGATTCTTCTATAAAATCTTTTTCATCCAGCAGGTCTCCCAATGCTCTGCTTACAATCTCACAATCATCAACAGTAATTCCTCCTTCTTTATCAATATAAAAACGAAGGTAATAATTTGAAGCTTCTTTTACATACTCTACGTCTATAAGTTCAAAATTATTTTCATTTATTATCGGTATCACCAACTCTTCAGCAAGCTTTTCATATTCCTCTCTTTTTGACATTCTATTCCTCCTTGCCTATTACTAATTCATATCATAAAAGAGAGTGGACAAATGCCCACTCTCGATAGTAAGTAATTATTATCATCTTTTAGAGTCTACCACTATTTTCTACTAAATGCAAGAAAAATATTTTATATAAAACAATCCGATAAAATGTCCCGATACTGCTATGAAACTGTACATTTACTTATATAGATGTAATTTCTGCTTAATTTCCAATAAGTTAATAAATAAATTTAAAAAAGTACTTGCTAAATTTTAATCTTTTATGTATAATAGCCTAGCAGTTAAAAATATGGCTCATTGGTCAAGCGGTTAAGACGTCGCCCTCTCACGGCGAAAACAGGGGTTCGATTCCCCTATGAGCTGCTATCTTAATTAAATAATTTAATCTAAAAACACTGTAAAACATCAGTTTTACAGTGCTTTTTCATTTTTTTGGAATAATACCTGTTTTGTATATAAAAGTATATCTAACTTTTCACTATCTGCCGTATATTACACCTCCTTGTGTTTTTTCACAAATCCATTTTCTCATTTTCAATAAAAATAGCAGATTTAAATTATAGTACAATTTTTTGTTTTTTTAATTGGTTAGTCTTTTATATCTCTCTCGTTGCATATCTAAGCCATTCCCTTTCATTATCATCCAAATACGGTGAAACAGCTTCAAATACCTCCTTATGATAATCATTTAACAGTTCTATCTGCCTGTCCGTCATATATGATACATCTATTCCATCTAAATCAAAAGGTACCTTTGTCAGATTTTCAAACTTCATAAACTGTCCATACTCTGTCTTTTCAGCCTTTATACACATAAGCATATTCTCATGACGTATTCCATATTTACCTTCTACATAAACTCCCGGCTCATTTGAGGTAATCATTCCCTCTTCAAATACAGCATTTTTAATTGTTCCATCCACAGACTGCCAGGTAAATGAATTTGGTCCTTCATGAACATTAAGCAGATAGCCTACACCATGACCCGTACCATGATTGTAGTCGAGTCCGTTTCTCCACAATGGCTCTCTTGCAATATAATCTAAGTTCATCCCTCTTGCACCATATAAAAATTTAGCATCTGACAAATTCAGATGTCCCATAAGCACAAGGGTAAATAACCTTTTTTCTTCTTCTGATATATCCCCCAAAACATAAGTCCTTGTTATATCTGTAGTTCCGTTAATATAATGACCTCCTGTATCTACCAGAAGCATACCCTTATTTTTTACGGATATATTACTTTCATCTGTAGCTGCATAATGTACTATTGCACCATGCTGTCCATATGCCACAATCGGCTCAAAGCTTTCTGATAAATATCCTGTCTGCTCACTTCTCAACTCTCTAATCTTTTCTACAATGCTTAACTCCGTCATTTCCAGACTGCCCACATTATTTTTCAGCCAATACATAAATTTAGTCATGGCTACTCCATCTTTTATATGAGCCTTCTTCATATTCTCGCACTCAGATTTTGTCTTTACAGACTTCATAAGGGCAATAGGACTTTTCATATCTATTACTCTTGTATTTGTTGGAATACATTTCATTACCATATAATTTGCCACTGACGAGTCCGCCAGTACACATTTATTAATGTCTATACCTTTAATATCCTCATAAAATTTATTATATGGTAAAATTTCAATCCCAATATTTTTAAGTCTGTCGGTTATTTCTTCCCCAAGTTTTTTCTCATATGTATATAATGATGCTTTTTCTTTTTCAATAATCATATATGATAAAAACACGGGATTACATTTAACATCATCACCACGAAGATTTAAAAGCCATGCAATTTCATCTAATGCAGTAATAATCATTATATCTGCCTTTAATTCCTGCATTTTCCTTTTAACCCTTAGAAGCTTTTCTTCTCTTCCTATACCTGCATATTCTATTCCCAATTCCCACACTGCTTTTTTGGACATTGCAGGCCGGTCTGTCCAAATATCCTCTACTAAATCAAACTTAAATTCATAGGAAATATTTTTATTTTTCAGCAATTCATTGAGATTATATACAAAAGCACTGCTGATTGTTCTTCCGTCAAATCCTACTGTACTGTTATCTTTAAGCTTTTCCGACAAATACTGAGAAAGAGAAGGGACTCCCTCCTCCTTTTCTTTCATTAATTCTATGGTACTGCCCTTAAGCTGTTCTTCCGCCTGAATAAAGTACCTTCCGTCAGTCCACAACGCTGCTTCATCCTCTAAAACCACAAGTGTTCCGGCAGAGCCGGTAAAGCCTGACAGATACTCTCTTACCTTAAAATATTCTCCCACATATTCAGAACCATGAAAATCATCCGTACAGACTATATATGCCTGTATATTTTTTTCCTTCATAAGTTTTCTTAATTTATCAAGCTTTTCTGTTACTGTCATAATTTTGCCCCTTTGGTTTTTTATGTTTTAAATTGCCTTTCTATCTATCATATTTTTTTATAAATGCCGTTCCAATAGGATACGGTCCTGTATGAGTTCCAATAGTTGTACCTATTCTGACATCCCAGAAGTCAATTGTTATATTAAGCTCATCCTCTATCATTTTAGCCAATTCCTTAGCTTCATCATCAGTAATGCCTGTGCCTATACAGAATTGATAATCCTTTGGGTTGAGCCTGTTTTTTTCAAAATGTGATTTTGTAATCTCAACTACCTTTTTTATTGACTTTGCTCTGTTCCTTGTTATCCCGCTCGGAAATATTTCTCCCTCTTTTAATGTAATAAGAGGCTTGATACCAAGCTTGTCACTTGCAAACATCAATAGCTTACCTATACGACCACCCTGCTTTAAATACTCAATATTGGCAAGAGTAAATACAATACGCCCTGTAGGAATAATTTCTTTAATCTTTTCAATAGTATTCTCATAGCTAAGTCCATTATCTCTCATTCTAACTATCTCATTTACTAAAATACCCTGTAATACAGTATTTACCATAGAATTAATCACAGTAATTTTAGCATCAGGATATTCCTCCTTAACCATATTTGCCGCATTAGTAGCCGACTGATATGAACCTGAAAATTTTTCTGTAATACATATACAAATAATAGGCTTTCCCTCTTTAACTATAGGTGTAAATGCATCAATATAATCCTGTACTGATGGCAATGATGACTTCGGAAAGGCATGTTCATCTATCATCTTATTATAAAAATCATCATGATCCACCTCTATACCCTCTTTTAAGTAGTTTTCCCCATCAAAAGAAACATAAAATGGCACTACTACTATATCATTTTTTTCTACATATTGTTTTGTTAAATCACAAGAACCATCACTGATTATCTGATATGTCATATTTATCTGTCCTTTCAAATTTATGAAGCACATAAGTAAGACTTCTACTTACTCACAAGCAATTATCTATAAAATCGCATAACGATTTTATAGACTGTCATTCTCTACTTTCAAAACTAATAATGTAGTTTTTAATACTATATTAAGTAGCTTTTACTCATAGTTTATATAATAAACCACATTCTAAAATTTGGCTACTACTTTTTTACAAATTCTTCATTAAAATATGAATACTATAAAATAATGTTAATAGATTGTATAGTATATATAGGTAATTTCAAAATTTCTGTTTATATTCAAATATATGTCATAATATAATATGCTTAGATTTTTAAATTCTATACTCAACTACCCCAGCAAACTATGATCATCTCAAGCCCGTAAAGAAGCAACGCTACGGGGTATTTTACCCTCACGGCAGTCTCCAAAATCAAGCCTACTTGACTTTGACCCGTTGCTTGCGGGAATAAAAATCAAACAACTTAAAATGTAAAAGACCACACTATAAAAGTGTGGTCTTTTCTAAAAAGAGGACAAAACATATAAATTGTTATAGTTTAAATACTTTTATGCTGTCATCTAATTCAGCTGATAGCTGTAACAGCTTCTCTGTGGCAACTAAACATTCATCAACAATTCCCGTTAATGAAGTCATGGATGCTGAGGTTTCCTCTGTACTTGCTGCATTTTCTTGTGCAATCGCAGCAAGATTTTCAACACTCATATATACGGAATCCTTAATTGTAAGTAATTGTTCCATTTCTTTTTCAATATTGACAATAGCTCCATTTACTAAAAGTATCTCGCTGTTTAATGAATCAAACATTCTACGGGTATCATCAAGCTTTTTATTCTGCATTCCGATTATATCTATAACCTCATCCATAGTTTCAACGCTCTCATTTGAATTTTCGATAAGATTATTTACTATCTCTGTAATCTTTTCAGCAGATGCCTTTGACTGATCTGCCAGATTTCTAATTTCATTTGCAACTACTGCAAATCCCAATCCGTTTTCACCTGCCCTTGCAGCTTCAATAGAAGCATTTAAGGAAAGAAGATTTGTCTGATTTGCAATATCCGCTATTAATGATGTAGCCTCCTGAATAGCCAATGCAGACTTGTTTGTAAGGTTTGTCTGATTTTGTACTTCGTTGACTGCTGCCTTTGTCTTTTCATTTATTGAAACTAAATCAGTTAATGTGCTGCTGGCTTCATCACTATATGTTTTCATCTTCTTTGAACTTTCACCCAGTTCTTCAATATTTGTATCAGCACTGCCTATTGCATCACCAATGTTTATAACCTTATCATTTGCGGTCATAGTCTCTGATGCCTGTTCTGTAGCACCGTGCGCAATCTCATCTACTGCAACATTCACATTTGAAATAGTTTCTGAAATCTTTGTAAATGACTCCGAAAAGTTTCCTGTAAACTCATTAAGATTTTCTGATGCCATGGTAATCTTCTTAATAACATCCCTGAAGTTTATAATAACTGTATTAACACTTCTTGCCATATCACCAATTTCATCAGCTCTACCTGTAAGCTTTTGACTGACTTCAAAATTCAGTTCTCCCTGCGAAACACCATCAATATCATTTACGGCTTTCTTTAATGCCTTAATGATTACTCTAAGAATAAGTATAATTACTATAATACTGATTATTATAATTACAAAACCGGATGAAGTAATTGTAATAACAGAAGCCTGTATCTTATCGCTAATAACACTTGACGGTATAGCAGTAAATACCATACCACATGGCTTTCCTGTTGATGGTTGGATAAGTGGAGCAAAAACTCCATAATAATCTTTTCCGTCAACCTCTATACTACTATTGAAAACTGTGTTTCCGGCATATACCTGCTCTTCAATATCCTCCGGCACCGTAGAATCTAAAACCATTCCATCCTTACCTGTAATAGATGATATGTATGCTTTTCCTTCATAATATACTGTTGTATAAATTCCACTGTCTGCTGCTATATCCTGAATAAAACCAATATTCTCCTGCAAGGTATAGCTTCCTTTGTATAATAATCCCGATTCCGATACCTTAAAATCTGCGGCACTAAGCCCTGAATAATGTGTAACCGTAGCATAAGCTGTAGCATTAAGCTGGTTTTCAACCAGGTCTACAGAAGCACTTTTTAGTATACTTGTAGATATCATAATAGATAATGCTGATACTAAAAGCAATACTATTACTACTGCTATAATAATCTTAGATGTAAGCCTCAAACCCTTTTTCTTTGCTACATTTATCGAATCTGAAAGATCCGATTCCTTAGCTGCATATTCATAAGCAGGTTCATTTTTTGCTTCCACAGCTTCTGTAACATCTTCCTCCTCTTTACCAACTGCTCCTAAAACCTCATCTTTTTCAAACTCCATATTGTCTTCATTCATAATAGTTCCTCCATTGTATATATTAGTCACTCACATAAGTCATCTATTGAAATTTTACCATAAACAGCTGAATTAGTCAAAGAATATCTTAACTCTGTACTCCCGATAAAATTCCTCCTTATACCCCAATTTATTAATCCATTCTCTATCTTTTAGCTCTCCCGCAAATTCACGTTTATCACATCTGCCATACCATGGCTCAATACATACAAACGGTGCCGGAATATTCTCCGGCATAACTCTGTCTCTAGGTGACCATATTCCAAATAACGGTGCATCAAATTTCACAGAAAGATATGGTCGTTGGTCCGGAGTAAGCAAATATATTTCGTTGGTCTGATTATTTTCACCAATCAAAGCATCTTTATCAAACAAGCCATCTTCAATTTTCAAAATACCATTCTCACTATATTGCCCAATTTCTGATAATGGAATGGTCTCATGCTCTTCCATTAAAAGTCCGCAACTCATATCTATTCTTGAGCAGTCTAAGGTTTTAAGATTTTCAAACATAAGATAATATTCTTTCCTATCCTCATTCTTTTCTATCGGACAGGCAAACGCTGTATGACCTCCTATTTGAAAATACATTGTCTCTTCTGATAAGTTTATAACTTTATACCCTACTATCAGCTCATTTTCCACCAATCTATAGCTTATAATTAGTTCAAACTCAAACGGATAGATATCTAAAAATCTGCCCTCTGATTTTAAAATAAATTCTATAGACTCATCTGTTGTATTTAATACTTCAAAATCCTGATAATTTGCAAATCCATGAATATGCATATTATACTCAGTATTATCATGAGTATATTTTCCATTTTTAACACACCCTACTATAGGAAACAGTACTGGTGAACTCTTTGACCAAAACTGTGGTATTCCCGGAAAAATATACTCTCTCCCTGTCTTCTTTGATTTTAATGATGTTATTTCAGCACCATTTCTGTTAAAAGAAGCAATTAATAATTCATTTTCAATTATATCCATTTAATCTACCTTGTAATTTTCTTAAATATCTTTTTACCTTTTTTGATAAGAACACCAGCACTTAACTTTTCATTACTGATAATCATCTTAATATCTGTAACCTTTTCACCATCTACAGATACACCGCCCTGCTCGACAGCTCTTCTTGCCTCTGATTTTGAAGAAACCATCTCTGCTAATACCATGGCACTTAGTAACTCTATTCCATCCTCTGTAAGATTTTCCGGTGCAATGGCTACAGTTGGAATATTTTCCATTCCGTTTCCACCACCGAATAATGTCTTAGAGGCATCCTTTGCTTTACTTGCTTCTTCTTCACCATGAACAAGCTTTGTAAGCTCAAATGCTAAAATTTCTTTAGCTTCATTTAGTTTGCTTCCTTCCCACGCATCCATTTCATTAATCTCTTCTAACGGTAAGAATGTAAGCATTCTGATACATTTAAGTACATCTGCATCGCCAACATTTCTCCAGTACTGGTAAAATTCATATGGAGTAGTCTTTTCGGGATCAAGCCATACTGCTCCTGACTGAGTCTTACCCATTTTCTTACCCTCTGAATTGAGCAGCAATGTAATAGTCATAGCATGTGCATCTTTTCCAAGCTTTCTTCTGATAAGCTCTGTACCACCAAGCATATTACTCCACTGGTCATCCCCACCAAACTGCATATTACAGCCATACTTCTGGAATAACATATAAAAATCATAGCTTTGCATAATCATATAATTAAACTCAAGGAAAGATAGTCCCTTTTCCATACGCTGCTTGTAACATTCTGCCGTAAGCATACGGTTTACACTAAAATGCGAGCCTACTTCTCTTAATACATCAATATAATTTAGCTGCATTAACCAGTCTGCATTATTTACAAGTAATGCTTTTCCTTCTGAAAAGTCTATAAACTTACTCATCTGTTTTTTAAAGCATTCCACATTGTGATTAATAGTCTCTACTGTCATCATCTGACGCATATCACTTCTTCCGGACGGGTCACCAATCATGCCCGTTCCTCCGCCTACTAATGCTATAGGCTTATTACCTGCCATCTGCAATCTTTTCATAAGGCAAAGTGCCATAAAGTGTCCTACATGAAGACTGTCTGCAGTCGGATCAAATCCGATATAGAATGTAGCCTTTCCGTTATTAATCATTTCTTTAATCTCTTCTTCATTTGTAACCTGGGCAATAAGTCCTCTTGCCACGAGTTCATCATATAATTCCATTTTATTCTTACCTTTTACCTTTCTGCATTACAAAATTTGATCCTGCATTTACCTTGTCCAAGCTTTCCTATTTGCTCAGATATTGCTCATTTATTTCTATAACCTTTTTCATTGCCTCCTGTCCCGGAGCCCCTATAGTTACTCTCCTTTCAACACAATTCTTTATAGAAATAGCTTCATAAATATCTTCATCAAATACAGGGCTGATATTTTTATATTCTTCAATACTCATGTCATCCAAAGCAATATTTTTATCAATGCAGTATAGCACCAGCTGACCCACTATACCATGAGCATCCCTAAATGGTACACCTTTATTTACAAGATAGTCTGCCGCATCAGTAGCATTTGTAAAGCCATGCTTTGCACTATTTTCCATATTATCCTTGTTGAATACCATTGTGTCAATCATACCCGTAAACAATGCAATACATCCCTTTGTTGTATCAACAGCATCAAAGGTAAGCTCCTTATCCTCCTGCATATCCTTGTTATATGCAAGCGGAATACCCTTCATGGTAGTAAGCATTGACATAAGTGCACCATAAACACGTCCCGTTTTACCGCGTACAAGCTCTGCAATATCAGGATTCTTTTTCTGAGGCATAATACTGCTGCCTGTCGAATAAGAATCATCTAATTCGACGAATCTATATTCATTTGAATTCCAGATAATAATCTCTTCTGAAAATCTGCTTAGGTGCATCATAATAGTTGACATCGCAGACAGAAGTTCAATTAAATAATCCCTGTCTGATACTGAATCCATGCTGTTTAAAGTAGGTCCGTCAAATTCAAGCATGGAAGCCGTAAGCTCCCTGTCCAGAGGATAAGTAGTACCTGCCAATGCGCCTGAGCCTAACGGACAGTAATTCATTCTGTCATAAATGTCTGATAATCTTCCTCTGTCTCTCTTAAACATTTCAAAGTATGCACCAAAATGATGTGCTACCGTAATAGGCTGAGCCTTTTGAAGATGAGTAAATCCCGGCATAAAAGTATCTGTATTTTCTTTCATAATTCTATGAATTACCTTTAATAAGCCTTTTAAGAGTTCATTCATTTCTACTACTTCATCTCTTATATACAGCTTCATATCAAGAGCTACCTGATCATTTCTGCTTCTCCCGGTGTGAAGTCTTTTTCCTGCATCACCAATTCTTTCAATAAGATGAGCCTCTACAAAAGAGTGAATATCCTCATGTTCTTTTGTAAATTCAAGTTTACCATCATCTATATCCTTCTCTATGCTTAAAAGTCCTGAAATAATGGACTCCTTGTCCTCAATACTGATAATGCCCGTATTTGCAAGCATTGTAACATGTGCAATACTGCCTCTTATATCCTGTTTATATAATCTCTTGTCAAAAGGCAATGATGCATTAAAATTATGTACTAACTGATTTGTTTCTTTTGTGAAGCGTCCGCCCCAAAGTTTCATAGTGTCCTCCAATCTGGATAATTACCGAATAAATTTCAAATTTATTGAATTATAACAAATATCTATATAATAGTAAAGTTTATTGATTTTTCATATTCGCCGCCTAATACTTTAATCAGAAGTGCCTGCTTTAGTTTAAACTTTATTCTCTTTAATTTATCCTCTCTTAATTTTAGCTGTTATTCCTGCAACAATAAAGATAATAAGATTACATACCACTATACTTGCACCACTTGGAATCTCCAGCATATATGATGCTGTCATTCCTGTAAAATAGCTTATCATAGCAACTACTACAGAAGCTGCAAGAACACTTTTAAATTTTTTAAACAATCTCATTGAAGTAACTGCCGGGAATATAATAAGGCTCGATATAAGCAACGTTCCCATTATCCTCATGCCAATTACTATGGTAAGTGCCGTAAGCACTGCCAGCAAAGTTTTATAAATCTCTACTTTTATACCTGTAGCCTTTGCAAAATTTTCGTCAAAGGTAATGGCAAATATATAATGATAAAAATATATAAATCCAACAAGAATAATTATTCCCAATACTATACATAGTATTGAATCATCTTTTCCTATTGCCAGAATACTACCAAACATATAGCTGTTCAAATCTATGTTTGTACCCTTTGACAGCGTATTTACTATAATACCTATAGCTATTGAACTACTGGATATAAGTCCTATTGCAGCATCTCCCTTAATCTTACTGTTCTCACTTACTCTTAACAGCAGATAAGCTGCCACTATAACCACAGGTATGGCAACATACAGAGGTGCCTGATTGAATGCCAGTCCGATAGCCATTGCTCCAAAGCTTACATGAGATAATCCGTCTCCAATCATGGAATATCTCTTTAATACTAATATTACGCCTAAAAGTGCCGCACATAATGCCACCAGCCCACCTATAAATATTGCTCTTACCATAAAGGAATAGGAAAACATATTTGCAATTTCGTTAAAAAAATCTGCCATTATTTTATGCCTCCCTTCTTGTGGTTTTCACACATACATTCCTCTGTACATTTACCTTTTTCCAAATAATCAGATTTATTCCCAAAGAAATACTTATATTTGTGCATATGCAAAACCTTATTTGAGTATTTAAGGGCATTATCTACATCATGAGTAATCATAATAATTGTAATTCCCATTTCTTTATTGAGTTTTTCAATAACATTATAAAAATCTCTGCAGGCAATAGGGTCAAGTCCGGTAATAGGCTCGTCCAAAAAAATGATTTTATCTGTAGCACACAAAGCTCTTGCCAGTAATACTCTCTGTCTTTGTCCCCCTGATAATTCAGAAAAGGATTTATGTATCAACTCTGTAATTCCAAGCTTCTCCATACTTTTTAATGCCTTTTCCTTTTCACTTTTGCTAAACCATGGTACTATGCCTTTTCTTGTAAGACATCCGGAAAGTACTACCTCATAGCATGAGGCTGGAAAGTCCATCTGCATTGGATTCTGCTGTGAAAGATATCCTATATTATTTCTCTTAACTCCGTCCGAAAATGTAACTACACCACTCTTTAGTGGTATTATACCCAGTATTCCCTTTAATAAAGAGCTTTTTCCGGTACCATTTTCACCTATCACACTTATATAATCGCCTTTTTCAACCTCCATTGAAAAATCGTCTACTACATTTTCTTTTTCATAGGCAATAACAATATTTTTGCATACCAACTGTGACATAACTGCCTCCTAAATTATATAACCATAAAATCGCACATTTTTCCTATCACTACAGCCTCATGGATAAAATCACAGATTTTATGCATGAGGCACACCGAGTTGTTTCTCAACTCGGTGTTATTATACCATAATTCACCTATCACTACAGCCTCATGGATAAAATCGCAGATTTTATGCATGAGGCACACCGAGTTGATTCCCAACTCGGTGTTATTGCATAAACAGAACTTATTTTAGCACATCTTTTATATAATATCCAGTAGAAGAAAGTTTCCTTTTTGGATGTATTACAAGGTTTCCATAATCAGTGCAATCAGTGTGAATAATATCACAGAATTAAAGTATTGCATATAAAAAGAGAACGACGTAGTCGTTCTCTAAATATGTAATCAGCTTTTATTATTTGAAGATTTTAATCATTCCAATAATAGGAAGTTCTTTAGCCTGTCCCTGTACTGCATTTACAATACCAATGATTGCAAGTACAAACACGCAAAGGCCTAAAACTCCGGATACTATCAAGCCAATAACCGGGATAAAAGCTAAAATCACTGAAAGAACTGAATATACGATTTCAACGATAAAAAGTGTTAATCCCTGCTTAGCATGAAACTGAGCATATGGTGATTCCTTTGCTGCTAAAAACGGAATTAAAGCTAAAATTCCGAAATAAGATAATACTGCCATCACCTTATTGTTTTGAATGTCTTCCTGTGTAAACTGCATTTGTATTCCTCCATTTAGATTTAAATTTTACTATGATATAATACTATTTCTTTTACTAAAAAAATACCCCCTTTTAAGGGGGTATTTTTAGTACTTTTTATAATTTATGTATAAATAATCCGCTTCTTAGCTTTGGCTCAAACCAGGTCGATTTAGGTGGCATTAACTTTCCTGCATCAGATACATTAAACAGCTCTTCTATTGAAGTAGGATACATCGAAAATGCTATTTTCATATCGAGGCTGCATCTTCTTTCAAGCTCCTCTAATCCTCTGATTCCGCCTATAAAGTCTATTCTCTTGTCTACTCGTGGATCTCCGATTCCAAGTATTGGTGTCAGTATGTTATTCTGCAATAACGCAACATCTAAGCCGGCTACAGGGTCTGAAACCTTAATTTCCTCCTTAGCCAAAAGCCTGTACCACTCACCATTAAGAAACATTCCTATATTTCCTTTAACCTCCGGCAAATATGGATCAGTCACTTTTTCAATATCAAAGCATTTGCTTACCTTTTCTAAAAACTCTTCCTCTGTATTACCGTTTAAATCTTTAACTACTCTGTTATATGGCATAATCATAAGCTCTTCATCAGGAAAAAGTACGGAAAGGAAATAATTAAACTCCTCTGTTCCATTATACGATGGATTTTCTTCTCTTCTCTTTAATCCGACCTTTACTGCCGAAGCCGCTCTGTGATGACCGTCTGCTATATAGATACTGTTAATACCACCAAAAGCTTCATATATAGCATTTACGTCTTCTTCTTTTGATATTTTCCATACCCTGTGTGTAATATCATCCTCTGAAGTAAAATCATATAATGGTTTTTCATTTTTTGTTTTATTAACAATTTCCCTAATGACTTCATTAGCTCTATATGCTAAGAAAATAGGACCTGTCTGGGCATTACATATATCTACATGGTTAATTCTGTCTGCTTCCTTATCAGCCCTTGTATTTTCATGCTTTTTAATAATATTATTCTGATAATCATCAATAGATGCACAGGCTACCAAACCTGTCTGTACTCTTCCATTCATTGTAAGCTCATATATATAATAACAGCTGTCACTGTCTGTTATAAATGTTCCATCTGAAATCATTCCCTCTAAAAGCTCTTTTGCCTTAGCATACACTCTCATATCATATGTATCTACAGAATCGTCAAACTGTGTCTCTGCTCTGTCAATATTCAGAAAAGAAAGCTTATTTCCTGCTACTGCTTCGCAGGCTTCCCTCCTGTTATATACATCATATGGTAATGCGGCTACCCTGTCTGCTACATCTTCATTAGGTCTTATACAAATAAACGGTTTAACTGTTGCCATTTTTATCCTCCTTTAAGTAAAATTCCCTATAAGTATAATATAATTTCTTTAGCTTGGCTACATATTAACCGTAAAAAATGCTTCCAGCAGTTTTTCCAATGCTCTCTGGTCCTTTGAGCCCATAGTTTCCCTTGCAGAATGCATTCCCAGTACAGGTACTCCTAAATCTGCCATTCTCATTGGCATAAATTTATTGACATAATATCCCAGCGTACTTCCCGTTGTAATATCGGAATTAGAAACAAATTTCTGGTATGGTATATCATTTTCCATACACAACTGCTCCACTATGGCAATGGAAGTGGCATCTGTAGCATACGTCTGCTGGCAGGCTCTCTTTATAACAACACCGCCATTTAACGGATTTTTATTTGTCACATCCGATTTTTCAAGCTTATTTGGATGCTCACCATGTGCAACATCGACAGATATGAAAAATCCACCTGTTACACTGTCTAAATATTCACCTCTGCCATATCCGAGATACATATATATTTTTTCAAGCACGATGGACAGTAATGATGAGTCAGCACCCTGTTTTGTAGAACTGCCTATTTCCTCATTATCAAATAAAGCTATAACATTTATACCTTTATCATTTTTTCCGTTTATAATACCATTAAGGCAGGCAGCTACCGATGTAATATTATCAAGTCTTGGAGAAGATATAAAATCATCATTTAAGCCGATAATTTCGGGAATATCATTATTGTATATATAGATTTCAAAATCTAATAAATCCTCCTTAGGTATATTGACAGCCTCCGATAAAAATGCAATAAAAAAGTCGTCCTTATCAAGGCAGTCCTTAAGCATTGCACATACAGGTGACATATCATTTTGCTTACTAAGGGCAATTCCTTTATTTATCTCACGGTTTTGGTGTATTGCAAGGTTAGGTATTGTAAATAAAGATTTCTTCAAATCTATAATTTTCACATTTGGCTTAAATACATCATTACTTCTGTAGGTGATCTTACCTGCCGCTGATAACGGTCTGTCCAGCCATGTATTTAAAATCATTCCTCCGTATACCTCTACATTTACTCCTGCATATCCATCCTTTTTAATTTCAGGATGGGGTTTCACATAAAGACATGGATGGTCTGTATGAGCAGCCGCCATTCTTATGCCGTTTTGAAGTTTGAAATCCTCTCCAACAGTAAACGCAAAAAGTCCCGAATCATATACGCTAATATAATACTTACCGCCATATACGATATTCCAGGATTCATTTAATTTAAGCTCTGTAAAACCTGCCTCCGACAGCATTTTAACTGCCTTTTTTACGGTAGTAAATGAACAGGTGCATTCCCCCAGTATATCTATGAGCTTTTCTGCACTAATAAGATAATCTTTCATATTAAACCTCCATAGTAGTGAAACACCCCACCGCAGGCAGTGGGGATATAAATAACCTTATGCTGTATTGTAAAATTATAGCATAAACAAGAGTATTATCAAACAGATACTGATTCATAATATAAAAATTATATATAATCCCCTAAAATCCACTAAACGGAAAAGGTACCCTGTAACTGGATACCGTTCCCAGCATATCAACATATATCCTTGTCAGTTCGTATCGGCAATTAAAATCACTGCCGTTTTCTTTATAATTCCAAAAATTAGTTGCTGCTATTTCCTTGTATCCGGATGTATAGTACTGTGAGTATGCATAGTCTTTTCCTTCTATACCATCCAAATCTGATATCAGATTTGTGTCCATTGAAGCAATATAATTAAAATATACCGAATTTCCTGCATAGGCTAAAACCTGATTACCTGCATCTAAGCTTCCTGCATATTTTACAAATACATATAAACATTCACTCCTAAGCTTTAAAAGATAAACTGCTGTAGCATTTGTGATAGTTGTTGTTGTAGATAAACCCGATATTACTTTCTTTAAAATATCATATACCGTAGTGGCTATTGAAATTGCAGTACCAATCTTCGGTGCAGATGATACAATGGCTGTTGCCGTAACCTTCATAACATTCATTGTAATAGCTTTAAAATTTGTAGCACTTCTTTGAATATTTGCATATGTTGCCACTAATTCACTTGTAGTACCATCATCATTTACTTCTCCTCTCACTATCTGTAATTCATACAGCTTTCCTCTGCAATTATAATATTCCCTTGTGCTTGTCCATTTTATTGTATTACTTGGATTTAAATCGACACACGGCGATATTCCTGCATTATTTAATTTCAGACTTTCTTCATCTACACCTGCCTTATACAATAATTCATATACTTCATTACTGCTTAACTCTTCTGCTCCCAGTTCAATTATTTCATTATCAATCTCCTTTATGTGGGCTTCATTTTTATCCCATTCATCAACTAACTCTCTGCGTTCATCATGTAACTCTTCGATTCTTTTTGAGGCTTCTGATGTTATAATAATATTATCTTCATTATTTTCCCCAAAGCCTTCAACAGACTATTCTGCGTACACCATTGTATTTTGTAAAAAAATAATAACAGCAACTATTATAGCCATTATCATAAATTTAATCCTTTTCATAGAGTTTCTCCTTTCTTTAGTTCACCTTTCTATATATGTTATTTAATGAAATACACGAACATTTTCTAACAATTCATCATAAAACTCCTGTGCCTTTTCTTTGCTTTGTGCACATACAAGTACAGAATGTAATAATGAAGAACCGTCAAGTTTTTCCCCATCTTCATCATATTCATCATACCATACATATAATAAAAACTCATCCAGACTATCCTTTTTAAATGCCATCTTATACCTATACTGATTTACTACATCATGGCTATATTTATATGAATCACCTGTTATATCTATCAATTCATCACTATAGTCAATCACAAAATACTCACCTGTATCATCGAAAGGGTATGGATATATAGCTTCCATAACACCATAACCAACATCAGCCAGAATTGCATGGTCAGTTTCCATTCCATTTACCACCATATTACCGTAGAATCTCCCTTTTGGAGATTCTGAATCCGAAGGGGCAGTATCTCTCTCGTCTATAAAATCAGCATCAATATATACTGATGTAGTTTTATCCGTAACCTTCAGGTCTTTAAGAGATTCAGATGCATTACGATCACCATCAACTACAAAATATGCAGTATATGTCTTATCCACATGAACAAAGTTTTTTTCTGTAGTATCACTTGTAGAGTTTTCTTCTGTAGTATCATTTGTTGGATTTTCTACATTCTTATTTACATTATCTACACTTCCACAGCCGGTAAAAATAAGTACCATCATAATTAATAAACAACTTAATTTTCTCATAATCATTACCTTCTTTCCTAATTCATATACACTTTACAATCTACAATGTTGGTCAGATACCCCACAGCAAACTTTTCATAAAGCTTTCCCTTTCTTTAGTTCACTTTTCAATATTTTTTATTTAATAAAATCCACGAACATTTTCTAACAATTCATCATAAAACTCCTGTGCCTTTTCTTTGCTTTCTGCACATACAAGTACATAATCTAATAACAGAGAACCATCAAGTATTTCACCATTTTCATCATATTCATCATACCATACATATAATAAAAACTCCTCCAGACTATCCTTTTTAAATGCCATCATATACCTGTACTGATTTACTACATCATGGCTATATTCATATGAGTCGCCCGTTATATTTATCAATTCATCACTATAGTCAATCACAAAATACTCACCTGTATCGTCAAAAGGGTATGGATATATACCTTCTATAACACCACCACCAACATCAGCTATTATTTCATGGTCAGTTTCCATTCCCTCTACAATCAGATTACCATAGAATCTTCCTTTTGCATATTCAGCAGGAGCCGTATCTCTCTCGTCTATAAAATCAGCATCAATATATACTGATGTAGTTTTATCCGTAACCTTCAGGTCTTTAAGAGATTCAGATGCATTACGATCACCATCAACTACAAAATATGCAGTATATGTCTTATCCACATGAACAAAGTTTTTTTCTGTAGTATCACTTGTAGAGTTTTCTTCTGTAGTATCATTTGTTGGATTTTCTACATTCTTATTTACATTATCTACACTTCCACAGCCGGTAAAAATAAGTACCATCATAATTAATAAACAACTTAATTTTCTCATAATCATTACCTTCTTTCTTAATTCATATACACTTTACAATCTGCAATGCCAATCAAATACCCCACAGCAAACTATGTAGCATCAGACTTGCAACGCAGCAGAGCTGTTGGGTATTTGACCTTCGTGGAAGTCGCCAAAGTAAAGTTTACTTGACTTTGGCTCGTTGATCGTGGGATTAAATTCCACAATAATAAATTGTAAAACAAAAAAGCTATATAACATAACACAATCCTTTTTATCTAAAATGATTGCGATAATATTTATGTTATATAGCTTTTTCTTTAGCATTAGTATATCTAATACATTTTTCACTTTTATATTAATTAATATTATATATCATCAATACACTAACTGTCAACATATTATTTTTAAAAGCATTATATTTATTTAATTATTCTAACCTTAATTACACCATCAAGTGATTTAATCTTTTCGCTTGCTGCCTCGGTAGCTACTGCATCGAGATCTAACATTGTATATGCGTAGTCGCCCTTTGACTTGCTTGACATATCTGAAATATTGATGTTTTCAGATGCAAGTACTCCTGTAAGCTGACTTAACATATTTGGAATATTCTTGTGGTTTATTGTAATTCTTCCTGCCTTTGAGCATACACCCATATCACAGGCAGGATAATTTACGGAATTTTTAATATTTCCGTTTTCAATATAATCAACGATTTCATTTACTGCCATAATGGCACAGTTATCTTCAGACTCTGCTGTTGAAGCTCCTAAATGTGGAAATGCTATTACATTTTCCATATTTGCAACCTTTTTTGTAGGGAAGTCAGTTACATATTTAGAAACCTTACCTGAAGCAATAGCCTCCTTCATATCATCTTCATTTACAAGTAAATCTCTTGCAAAGTTAAGAATTACAACACCGTCTTTCATCATAGCGAAAGAATCCTTGTTGAACATTTCTCTTGTATCATCAAGAAGAGGAACATGAACCGAAATAAAATCACAATCAGCATAAATATCTGAGTTTGATTTTACAAGCTTTACTTCTCTTGAAAGGTTAAGAGCATTACCAACTGAAAGATATGGGTCACATCCGACTACTTCCATTCCCATTGCTATACCTGCATTGGCAACTAATACGCCAATGGCACCAAGACCGATAACACCAAGCTTCTTTCCTTTAATTTCCGTACCTGCAAATTTAGACTTAGCCTTTTCCATTGTCTTATTGATAGCATCGTCATCTTTGTTGTCAGCTACCCACTGCATACCGCCCTTCAAATCTCTTGAAGCAAGTAACATAGCAGCTACAACAAGCTCCTTAACACCATTTGCATTTGCACCCGGAGTATTGAATACTACAATACCCTTTTGGGCACACTTGTCAAGAGGAATATTATTTACTCCTGCACCGGCTCTTGCTACTGCAAGCAGACTCTCCGGTAAATCAAGCTCATGCATGGCAGCACTTCTTACAAGTACTGCATCTGCCTGTGTAAAATCATCTGTTACACTAAAATTTTCAGGTAATAAATTAATACCTACTTCTGCGATAGGATTTAAACAATTAACTTTAATCATTATTTATTTTCCTCCTCAAATTTCTTCATAAATTCAACTAATTTTTCTACACCTTCTATTGGCATTGCATTGTAAATAGACGCTCTCATACCGCCAACAGTTCTGTGTCCTTTAAGATTTTCAAAGCCTGCTGCCTTTGCTTCCTTAACAAATTTAGCATCAAGTTCTTCGTTACCTGTTACAAATGGTACATTCATTAAAGAACGGTCCTTCTTTTCAACTGTTCCCTTGAATAAAGTACTCTGGTCAAGGAAATCATAAAGAATCTTAGCCTTCTTTTCGTTATATTCCTTCATAGCTGAAAGACCACCCATCTTCTTTAACCATTTGAATACCTTACCACAGATATAAATACCATAGCATGGAGGTGTATTATATAAAGACTCCGCATCTGCGTGAATCTTGTATTTTAACATAGTTGGTGTTCCCGGAAGTGTATCCTCTGTAATTAAATCTTCTCTGATAATTACAATAACTACACCTGCAGGTCCGATATTCTTCTGTACACCACCATAGATTACACCATACTTTGAAACATCAACAGGCTCTGATAAGAAGCATGAAGATACATCAGCTACCAATGTCTTACCCTTTGTATTTGGAAGCTCTTTAAACTTTGTTCCATAAATTGTATTATTCTCACAGATATATACATAATCAGCATCTTCCGGAATATCCAGATCTGAACAATCAGGTATGTAAGAGAATGTCTTATCTGCTGATGAAGCTACCTCTACTGCATCACCATAAATTTTAGCTTCCTGATATGCTTTCTTTGCCCACTGGCCTGTAACAATATAAGCTGCTTTCTTATTTTTCATAAGGTTCATTGGAATCATGGCAAACTGCTGTGAAGCACCGCCCTGTAAGAATAAAACCTTGTAATTATCAGGAATATTCATTAATTCTCTTAAATCTGCTTCCGCTGTCTTAATGATTTCGTCATAAGCCTTTGAACGATGGCTCATTTCCATAACTGACATTCCTGTACCTTGGTAATCAAGCATTTCTGCTGCAGCTTCTTTTAATACTTCTTCAGGTAATACTGCAGGACCTGCTGAAAAATTGTAAACTCTGCTCATTTTAAATCCTCCTAGAAATAATAATCTTTAACATAGTTTATTTTAATTTTTATAAGTCTTCCTCGCTAAATGCCTCTGAAATTGCTGCACCCGGAGCAACCATTGGGAATACCTTATCATCTTCATCAATAATACAATCAATTACTACCGGTCTGTTAAGCTCTATAGCTTTCTTTATGGTTTCTTCAAGTTCTTCTTTCTTTGTAACTCTGAAAGCTACAGCTCCCATAGCCTCAGATAACTTAACGAAATCAACCGCATCATTTAATATTGTATTAGAATATCTCTTTTCATAGAACAATGTCTGCCACTGTCTAACCATACCTAAAACATGGTTATTTACTACTATCTGTATAATTGGGATATTATATCTTGTTGCTGTAGCAATTTCATTCATATTCATTCTAAAACAGCCGTCACCTGCAATATTGAAAACGAGTTTTTCTGGTGCACCAAGCTTTGCCCCAATAGAAGCTCCTAATCCGTATCCCATAGTACCAAGACCACCCGACGATATGAAGGTTCTTGGCTTAGTGTACTTATAAAACTGTGCCGCCCACATCTGATGCTGACCTACCTCAGTTGTGATTATCGCATCACCATTTGTTACTTTATACAAGGTTTCCATAATGAACGGACCTGTAAGACCATTCTGGCTGTATGAAAGCGGGTATTTTTCTTTAAATTCTGCAATAGTTGCATTCCATTCAGGCTTTTCGGACTTTGATACCTTTGAATTAAGTATTGCAAGTATTTCCTTTGCATCACCTACTATGGACGCATCAGTTCTGACATTTTTATTAATCTCTGCCGCATCGATATCGATATGTACGATTTTGGCATTTTTAGCAAATTTTTTTACATTTCCTATAACTCTGTCACTAAATCTGACACCTATTGCAATAAGAAGGTCACACTGTGTAACACCATAATTTGATGTCTTTGTACCATGCATACCAATCATACCTGTGTAACGAGGACTTGTTGCATCAAATGCCCCCTTACCCATAAGTGAGTCACAAACAGGTGCATCTACCAAGTCTGCAAATTCTTTTAATTCATTTTCTGCATCCGAAGCAATGATACCACCACCAATAAAAATATATGGCCTTTTTGACTTATTTATAAGTTTAACTACCTTTTCAATATCTTCTTCATTTACATCTGTTTTTGCTTTTGTAACAGGCTTTGGCGATTGCTTTTTATAATCTGCCAAATCTGCCGTAGCATCCTTTGTAAAATCCACAAGTACAGGTCCCGGTCTGCCGGAAGCTGCTATATAAAAAGCTTCTCTTAAGGTATCTGCTACATCACTTGCTTTTTTTACAATAAAATTATGCTTTGTAATAGGCATTGTCACGCCGGTAATATCAATCTCCTGAAATGAATCCCTGCCAAGCAATGGATTGGCTACATTTGCAGTAATAGCAACCATAGGAATTGAATCCATATAAGCTGTAGCAATACCGGTTACAAGATTTGTAGCTCCCGGACCGGAAGTAGCCATACAAACACCAACCTTACCAGTAGCTCTGGCATATCCGTCTGCTGCATGAGATGCCCCCTGCTCATGAGATGTCAATATATGTTTAATCTCATCCTGATGTTTATACAAAGCATCATATACATTAAGGATACAGCCTCCCGGATATCCGAATACTGTATCAACGCCCTGTTCTTTTAAACATTCAATAATGATTTCTGAACCTGTTAATTGCATTTTCTTTTTCCTCTCTTTATGTTGTCCAAAAATATTCTATAACAAAAGTAAAAATAAATCTATATGTTTTTAGTGCCAAAAGGAACCTTTGGCACTAATATAATCAATATTATAGCGAGCTTTTTAAGACAGCACCTTTATTTGCTGATGTAACAAGCTGTGCATATCTGTTTAAATAGCCTGTTTTAACATTTGGTTCTTTTGGCTGCCACTTAGCCTTTCTCGCTGCTAATTCTTCATCCGTAAGGTCTACATTGATTGAGTTATTATTAATGTCAATCTTTATAATATCGCCTTCTTCAATAAGAGCAATAGGACCACCCACTGCAGCTTCCGGAGAAACATGACCTATTGATGCACCTCTTGAAGCACCCGAGAAACGTCCGTCTGTAATAAGTGCAACAGATGAGCCAAGTCCCATACCTGCAATAGCAGAGGTTGGATTAAGCATTTCTCTCATACCCGGACCACCCTTTGGTCCTTCATACCTGATAACTACAACATCACCGGATACAATCTTTCCTGATTTTATAGCTTCTATTGCATCCTCCTCACAGTCAAATACCCTTGCAGGACCTTCATGCTTAAGCATTTCAGGAACTACTGCCGAACGCTTAACTACGCAGGTATCCGGTGCAATATTACCACGGAGTACTGCTATACCGCCTACTTCACTATATGGATTGTCTATCGGTCTTATAACCTCCGGATTTTTATTTTCAACATTTGCAATATTTTCGCCGACTGTCTTTCCTGTAGCCGTAATTAAATCCGTATGCAACAAGCCTTTCTTATTAAGCTCGTTCATAACTGCATATACACCACCGGCTTCATTCAATTCTTCAATATACGTATGACCGGCCGGTGCAAGATGACATAGGTTTGGTGTCTTTGCACTTATTTCATTTGCCATATCTATATCCAAGTCAATACCTGCTTCATGTGCAATAGCAGGTAAATGTAACATACTGTTTGTACTGCATCCCAGTGCCATATCTACTGTAAGAGCATTTTCAAAAGCTTCCTTTGTCATAATATCTCTTGGTCTTATATTCTTTTCAAGTAATTCCATTACCTTCATACCTGCATGTTTTGCAAGCTTTATTCTTTCGGAATATACTGCCGGAATAGTACCGTTTCCCTGTAACCCCATACCTAACGCTTCTGTAAGGCAGTTCATACTGTTTGCCGTATACATACCTGAACATGAGCCACATGTAGGACACGCTTTATTTTCAAACTCTTCCACATCTTCAAGTGTCATAGTACCTGCTGCATAAGAGCCCACTGCTTCAAACATACTTGACAATGAAGTCTTACAACCCTTAACCTTACCGGCAAGCATCGGACCGCCACTTACAAATACCGTAGGAATATTAAGTCTTGCTGCTGCCATAAGCAGTCCCGGAACATTTTTATCACAGTTCGGTATCATAACCAATGCATCAAACTGATGTGCCATAGCCATACATTCTGTTGAATCGGCTATTAAATCTCTTGTTACAAGAGAATACTTCATACCTGTATGTCCCATGGCAATACCGTCACATACTGCGATTGCAGGGAACATAATAGGTGTACCGCCTGCCATTGCTACTCCCAGCTTAACTGCATCGGCAATTTTATCAATATTCATATGACCAGGAACAATTTCGTTATAGGAACTGACAATACCTACTAACGGTCTGTCTAATTCTTCCTTTGTTAAGCCTAAGGCATTAAATAACGAGCGGTGAGGTGCCTGCTGCATTCCCTTTGTTACTGCATCACTTTTCATTTTCATTACTTCCTTTCTTTATGAAGACTAAATTCTTTCACATATAAGTGTACCCATTTCACTACACTTTACCTGTTTTGCTCCTTCTGACATAATATCCACTGTTCTGTAATTGTCTTTTAAAACCTGCTTAATGGCAGCTTCTACAGCATCAGCTTCTTTATCTAAATCAAAGGAATATCTAAGCATCATGGCAGCCGATTGAATAGTTGCTATAGGATTTGCAATATCCAAGCCTGCTATATCAGGTGCTGCACCATGGCTAGGCTCATATAATCCAAGCTTTGTAGCACCAAGTGAAGCTGATGAAAGCATACCTATTGAGCCTGTAATCATACTTGCTTCATCTGATAAAATATCTCCAAACATATTCTCTGTAAGAATAACATCAAACTGCTTTGGATTTTTGACTAACTGCATTGCACAGTTATCGACCAGCATATTCTCTACTGTAACCTCAGGATAATCCTTAGCCACTTCTGCCACTACTTTATTCCAGAGTCTGCTTGTATCAAGTACATTAGCCTTGTCTACACTTGTTACCTTTTTATTTCTCTTCATTGCTATTTCAAAGGCTTTGACAGCAATTCTTCTAATTTCATTTTCATCATATTTTAAGGTATCGACGGCTGTCATTACGCCGTCAATCTCCTTTGTATATCTGTCACCAAAGTAAAGACCTCCTGTAAGTTCTCTTACAACTATCATATCAAAGCCTTCGCTTGCCACTTCTTCTTTTAATGGGCAGGCTGCTTTAAGTTCATCATATAAAAATGCCGGTCTTAAATTTGCAAATAATCCCAAACCCTTTCTAATCGCAAGAAGTCCCGCTTCCGGTCTGAGATTCGGAGGTAACTCATACCATTTGTCCACTCCTACTTTACCGCCTACTGCACCAAGCAGTACTGCATCTGAGGATTTTGCCATTGCAAGTGCCTCATCTGTAAGAGGTACTCCGTGAGCATCAATAGAAACTCCACCCATTAAAACTTCTGTATAATTAAATTCATGTCCGAATTTTTCAGCAACCGCATCTAAAACCTTTTTAGCCTCTGTCACTATTTCCGGACCTATACCATCACCTGATATAGTAGCAATATTAAACTTCATAACAATTCTCCTATCTCTACGAATTTCTTAGAAACTCTGTGATAATTTACTCATCTGCATTAGCTTTTTCAACTTCTACAATAGCATCCTTCTGCATTGGAATTCTACAATTCTTGTTATTTCCAAATTCAACAATAACCATATCATCACTTACATCTATTAATACACCATAAAAGCCTGACGTAGTAAGCACTGAATCTCCGACCTCCATTGAATCCACAACTGCCTTATGCTGTGCCTGCTGCTTTTTCTGTGGTCTTATCATCAGAAAATAAATAATAGCAGCAAAGCCGATAACATAGACTATTAAAATAATCCAGCTTGATGGTGAATTTGCTTCTGTTCCTTCTGCTAAAATTGATAATGCGTTCATAAAATGTCCTCCTAGTTCTGTTTTACATTCATTTTAGATAATTTTTCTTTTTTATATTCTTTATATCTGCCTTCTTCTATGGCAAGTCTGATTTCTTCCATCATTGTATTATAGAAATATAAATTATGCAACACACACAGCCTCATTCCAAGCATTTCCTTTGCTTTTAACAAATGTCTGATGTATGCCCTACTGTATGACCTGCATGTGGGACATCCACATCCATTTTCAATAGGTTCTGAATCTGTTTCATACTTTGCATTAAATAGATTTATCTTTCCGTAATTGGTATATACATGACCATGCCTTCCGTTTCTGCTTGGATATACACAATCAAAGAAATCCACTCCTCTGTCTACTGCCTCCAATATATTGGCAGGGGTCCCTACTCCCATGAGATATGTAGGCTTTTCTGTCGGCAAATACGGAACAACATTTTCTATAATCTCGTACATCTCCTCATGACTTTCGCCGACTGCCAATCCTCCGATAGCATACCCGTCCAAATTCATATCTGAAATCTGCTTTGCATGCTCGACTCGGACATCCTTTAAAATACCTCCCTGATTAATACCAAAGAGCAGCTGATTCTTGTTTATTGTATCCGGCAGACTGTTAAGTCTCACCATCTCTGCTTTACATCGTTCAAGCCATCTTGTGGTTCTTGCTACGGAATTCTCTATATATCTCCTGTCAGCCTTTGCCGGTGCACATTCATCAAATGCCATGGCAATAGTGGATGCAAGATTTGACTGTATCTGCATACTTTCCTCCGGTCCCATAAATATCTTTCGACCGTCTACATGAGAGCTAAAATACACGCCTTCTTCTTTAATCTTACGAAGTCCTGCCAGTGAAAACACCTGAAATCCACCTGAATCCGTAAGAATAGGCTTATCCCAGACCATAAACTTATGAAGTCCACCCATTTTTTTAACTATATCATCACCCGGACGTACATGCAGATGATAAGTATTTGAAAGCTGCACCTGTGTTTTTATGTTCTGCAAATCATCCGTAGATACAGCACCTTTTATCGCTGCTGCTGTTCCAACATTCATAAATACAGGAGTCTGTATTACACCATGAACTGTATGAAACTCTCCACGTTTTGCCAATCCGTCACGCTTTAATAGCTTATACATAAATTACCTCATATATTGTATTTTTGTATGCAAACTTTATTTATATTACCACAATTATATCGATAATTCAACCTTTGATATATCTATTGAAATCCATTCTCACGAAGATAGAATTTAGTACTATTATTAATATGAACTAAGCATGAACGCTCACTACAAGAAAATATAAATCTCCCATATTTAACATTTTGTATATTTTCAGATATTTTTGTCAATAATATTTCTACAGTTAATCTTGATTTAATAATATATTTATAAGGAGCATCTATGAACTTTATTAAATGTGGTCTTCTTGGCTGGTGTATTGAAATTATTTGGACAGGCTTTCACTCTTATGCCAAGGATGATAAAAAAATGATGGGAAACACTTCAATTCTTATGTTTCCAATCTATGGAATGGCTGCTGTCATAAAGCCAATGTATAGAATTTTAAACAAACACTGTATGTTTGTGAGGGGAATAGTATATACTATAGGAATTTTTGTAATGGAATATTCTACGGGATACCTTTTAAAAAAGAAAGACAAATGTCCTTGGGATTATAGTGATTCTAAATATAATATAAGCGGGCTCATAAGAGTTGATTATGCACCCGCTTGGTTTGCTGTTGGATTATTCTTTGAAAAATTTCTTAATTCCCCTAAGAGTAGAAGTCATACTAATAAATAGCATATCAAGAATTGTGATTGCTGTCATGGATTCTACTACAACTACTGCTCTTGGTACTATGATAGGGTCATGTCTTCCTTTAATCTGAACATTAATATTCTCATATTCTTTATTAATAGTTTCCTGTTCTCTGAATATGGAAGGTGTAGGTTTAAAGACCGCACGAAGTACTATTTTATCTCCGTCAGATATACCGCCTAAAATTCCGCCTGCATTATTTGTCCTCTTGGTAACATATCCTTTATCATCTGACGTAAAGCTATCATTATTGGTTGAACCCGATTTTTTACTAACCTCAAAGCCTGCCCCAATCTCAACACACTTTACCGCACCTATAGACATAACAGCTTTTGCAAGATTTGCATCCAGCTTTTCAAATACCGGTTCTCCTACACCTGTCTTCATACCATTTACTACACACTCTACTACACCGCCTACAGAATCCTTCTCCTGCATTTTTGTATCCAGTAAGTCCTGTGCATTTATGGCACTTGTTTCATCAGGCATGGCAACCGGATTTTTATCTCTGTATGAAATATCAAATCTGTCATAATCTATTTCAATATCACCTATAGACTTTGTATATGCCACTACCTCTATCCCAAGCTCCGAAAGAAGCTTTGAAGCAATGGCACCTGCTGCTACCCTGCCTATAGTTTCCCTGCCGGAAGAACGTCCGCCGCCTCTGTAATCTCTAAAACCATATTTTTTGTCAAAGGTATAATCTGCGTGTCCCGGGCGATAGTAACCTGCTATTTCTGAATAGTCCCCTGACCTTTGTGTCTTGTTGTAAACCACCATAGAAATAGGTGTACCTGTGGTTTTCCCCTCAAAAACACCTGAAAGGATTTCAACTGCATCCTCCTCACTGCGGGGTGTAGTATACTTAGACTGTCCGGGCTTTCTTCTGTTTAAAAATACCTGTATATCTTCCTCTGATAAGGAAAGGCCTGCCGGACATCCATCTACCACAACTCCTATACCTTTTCCATGTGATTCACCCCAAGTGGTAATTTTAAAAATATTTCCAAAGCTTGAACCTGCCATTTTTACAAAATCCTTTCACATTCTTTTTTGTATATAATATATGCTTCGGGTGTCAGAAGTAATTTTGACACCCGAAGCCTATCATATAAAAAACACTATTATAATCATTTAATTATGCATAGAGCGGATATTTATCTGTCAATGTCTTTACCAGTGCCATTGCCTTTTCTTTATTTGCCTCTACATCTTTTACAAGTAAAGAAATAGCTTCGGCTATCACATCCATATCTTCTGTATTCATACCTCTTGAAGTTACAGCCGGAGTTCCAAGTCTGATACCGCTTGTAACAAATGGAGATGCCGGATCCTTTGGAATTGCATTCTTATTACATGTAATATTAGCAGCATCAAGAAGCTTCTCGCACTCTTTACCTGTAACATTCATATTTCTAAGGTCTACCAACATTAAATGATTGTCCGTACCACCTGAAATAAGATTGAAACCTCTTTCTGTAAGACCATTTGCAAGTGCATTTGCATTTTTCTTTACATTCTGCATATATACCTTAAAGCTGTCATCCAATGCTTCCTTAAAGCACACTGCTTTAGCAGCAATTACATGCATAAGCGGTCCACCCTGTATACCCGGGAAAATAGCTTTGTTAAAGTTAAACTTATCGGCAGCAGCCTGATTTGCCAAAATCATGCCACCTCTCGGTCCTCTAAGCGTCTTATGTGTTGTAGTTGTAACAACATCGGCATATGGAACAGGATTCATATGAAGTCCCGTAGCTACAAGACCTGCAATATGTGCCATATCTACCATAAGATATGCACCTACTTCGTCAGCAATTTCTCTAAATTTCTTGAAATCAATTTCTCTAGGGTACGCTGAAGCACCTGCTACAATAAGTTTTGGTTTTGCTTCCTTTGCAATTCTCAATACTTCATCATAATCAATAAATCCATTTTCATCAACACCATAAGGTACAATATTAAAATATTTTCCTGACATATTGACCGGACTTCCATGTGTAAGATGTCCTCCGTCTGCAAGTCCCATACCCATAACGATATCACCAGGTGTAACCATTGCAAAAAATGCTGCCATATTTGCCTGTGCACCCGAATGTGGCTGAACATTTACATAATCGCAACCAAACAGCTTTTTAGCTCTTTCAATTGCCAGATTTTCAATAACATCTACATATTCACAGCCACCATAATATCTCTTTGACGGATATCCCTCTGCGTACTTGTTTGTAAGCGGACTTCCCATAGCTGCCATAACAGCCTTACTTACAAAATTCTCTGAAGCTATAAGCTCAATATGACTATTCTGTCTACTTATCTCCTGCTTAATTGCCTCTGACACCTCTGCATCAAAATTCTCAACATTGTCTAATGAAAACATAAAATCTCCTTGTCTTGTGATTACCAGCATTTTCTTAAAACAGTATTATATCCTGTTTGCCAATATCACCATTATTTATTTAAATATTTATTTTCAAACTCATCTATCTCTATAGGTTTGTCATATAAAAAGCCCTGTACTTCATTACATCCGCACTCATATACTATCTGCTCCTCTGAAACATTTTCTATACCCTCACATATTATGCCTAAATCTATATCTTTTAACATTTTAATAATTCCATGCATAATATCCTTTCCTCTATCGGTATTCAGACTGGTTCTTATAAAACCCTTATCTATTTTTACAATATCTACAGGTAATACACTTATAAGATTTAGCGATGAATAACCAGAACCAAAATCATCAATACTTACTTTGAATCCATATTCCCTGATTTTAGCTATCTTTTCAATAATCATTTCCGTATCACTTAAAAATGCAGACTCTGTAACTTCAAACTCTATAAGACCGGCTGGTATTTTATGTTTCTCAAAAGTTCTAATTATATTTTCTACTAAATCATCAGCATAAAAATGTATTCGTGATAGATTTATTGAAACTGTAATTTCTGAGTTCCCAGATAAATACCATTCTTCTACCAAATCCATTACATATTTCATAACATAGCGGTCTAAATCTACTATTTTACCGGTTTTTTCAAGTATTGGTATAAATTCATCAGGTCTTATAATCTTTCCATTTTTATCGTAAATTCTACTAAGTGCTTCTGCACCTACTATTTTTTTATTGATAACATTAATCTTAGGCTGTAATAGAATAAGTATATTTCTGTTCTTAATGCCGGATTCAAGAGCTGTTATAATTTCTGCTGTACGTTCATGTGACTTAAGAATAGACTCTTCATATTCTACATAAGATATTCTATAATTTCCCTTAGCAGCCTTTCGTGCCATATTAGCTTTATCAATGCAGGATGTTATATGCTCATTATTATCTTTTATTTTATATATACCTGAATGAATATGTATCGGAACTACAGGATACTTTCCCTGTGTTGCCTTTATTACTTCATTGTTAAATGCTGTAACTTCTTCTGCTACAGTGCATTTGCGTTCATCAGTTCTATATAATCCGATAACATGATCTGAGTATACTCTTGTAGCTACTATACAGGACTCATTATCTATACACATCTTCTTGATGAGTGAATTTAAAAGTCTGTCACCCTCTCTGAATCCATAATTTTTATTGAGAAGTTTAAAATTTGCAATATCAAAAGCTACTATATGAAACGATTCCTTACTTTCATTCCTTACCTTATCAGAAATCATACAAAATCCATCTAAATATGGTAATCTTGTAATTTCATCTCTTTCTATTCCTTTTAAAAGCATTTCATTCAATAAAAACACCTCCCTTTCCTTATGTATTTCTGTTATATTATTAATATTTATTCTTCCCTCATAGTCCGTTTCAAATATTTTAGGTAATATCCCTCTATTATTTCTTATTTTTTATCTCTGTCATTCCGCCCATATATGGTCTAAGAGCTTCAGGAATTTTTACACTTCCGTCTGCCTGTAGATTATTTTCCAAAAATGCAATAAGCATACGTGGCGGTGCAACTACTGTATTGTTAAGAGTATGTGCAAAATACTTTCCAGCTTCACCATTTACTCTTATCTTCAATCTCCTTGCCTGTGCATCACCAAGATTTGAACAGCTGCCTACTTCAAAGTACTTTTTCTGTCTTGGAGACCAGGCTTCAACGTCAATAGATTTAACCTTAAGATCAGCCAAATCGCCTGAACAGCACTCAAGAGTTCTTACCGGAATATCCAATGTTCTGAATAAATCTACAGTATTCTGCCATAACTTATCAAACCACATTTTACTCTCCTCCGGCTTACATACTACTATCATTTCCTGCTTTTCAAACTGATGTATTCTGTAAACTCCTCTTTCCTCTATACCATGAGCACCCTTTTCTTTTCTAAAACAAGGCGAATAACTGGTAAGAGTATATGGAAGCCTGTCCTCTGGAATAATTGTATCAATAAACTTACCAATCATTGAATGCTCGCTTGTACCAATAAGATATAAATCCTCACCCTCAATTTTATACATCATTGCATCCATTTCAGCAAAACTCATAACACCTGTAACTACATCACTTCTAATCATAAAAGGTGGTACACAGTAAGTAAATCCGCGATTTATCATAAAATCTCTAGCGTAAGAAATAACTGCTGAATGAAGTCTTGCAATATCTCCCATCAGATAATAGAAACCATTGCCTGCTACCTTTCTGGCACTATCTAAATCAAGTCCGTCAAAGCTTTCCATAATCTCTGAATGATATGGTATTTCAAAGTCAGGAACTACTGGCTCACCATATTTTTGTATTTCTACATTCTCACTATCATCTTTACCAATAGGTACACTTTCATCGATGATATTAGGAATGGTCATCATAATCTTCTTGATTTTTTCTTCAAGCTCTGTTTCACTTGCTTCTAAAGCAGCCAACTTCTCAGAATTTTCCGTAACCTGCTTTTTAACTGCTTCTGCTTCCTCTTTTTTACCCTGTGCCATCAATGCACCTATCTGCTTAGATATCTTATTTCTCTCTGCACGCAATGCATCTGCCTGTTGTTTTGCTTCCCTGCTTTTGGCATCAAGTTCAATTACTTCATCAACTAATGGTAACTTGCTGTCCTGAAATTTATTTTTAATATTTTGTTTTACAACTTCTGGATTCTCTCTGACAAACTTTATATCTAACATACTTCCTCCTGATATTATAAATGCCTATTCTATTATATTAATTATAGTTGATTTTCCAATGTATTACAAGTATTTTAAAATAAATATTGATTTTTATCGTTTTTTATATCATAATAAACTAAGAGTCTTTCATAACTCTATTTTGTTTTGATAAGTATGTCTGACTCTTACCTAATGTGGAGTTTTTTCCGCAAAGGGTTTACTATCAGTATTTGCAAATATCATACATATGAACGGAGTGTTAGAATGTATTTAAGCCAAATCTGTACAAAAGATATTCTATGTTCACTTTCAAAAACATATTGTGAAGTCTACTTTATTAATTTACCAACAGATGAATTTTATACAATAAAATCAAATTACAAAATTTATGAAATCCATGATATTAAGCCTTTCTGCTATTCAGATGCAATTATTGTGCGCCTGATAGAATTTATTAATCCTAATGAGAGAGAGATTGTAAAGAATTTTTTTGATATTAATTCCATTTATGAAGACTTAAAAACTAAGGATGTTATAAGTTTACAATACAAAAGAAAAACGGTAAATGGCTATGAGCTGGTTCAATCAGATATTATCTTAAACAATTTAGATGATAATGGTATTCCTGAAACTGCTATTTGGGCAATTAAAAATATCAATGCACCAGTTCATTCAGATGATAATCCTGCCAAGCTTCCTGAAAACTGTTTGGAACAGATAAAGCAGGCCTGCGAAGCTAAAAACGGGCTTTTATCCGGTATGTCACATGATATAAGAACACCCATTAACAGTATACTGGGTATGGCTACTATTGCCTCGAACAACATTAATAAAAAAGAAAAGGTTGAAGATTGTATTGACAAAATCATACTCTCCGGAAGGCACCTTCTAAATATGATAAACGATATTTTAGACATAAGCAGCCTTGAAGAACAACAGATAGTTCCACACAACGAAAAATATTTTAATATTATCGAGCTGATAAACAATACCATTACCATATTACAGCAATCTATTGACGAAAAGCAGCATAACTTTTCTTTTTATCAGGATAACATTATTCATACAGACGTTTTTGGTGATTCCATAAAAGTCCAACGAATTATTTTCAACTTAATAAGTAATTCTATCAAGTATACAGAACCTAATGGAACTATTAATATGTTTATAAGCGAAAAAAAATCAGATAAGAAAGATCTCATCTGCTATGAACTTATTTTTAGCGATAATGGAGTTGGTATACCGGAAGATTTTTTAAGCAGAATATTTGTACCATTTGAAAGAGCAGATATCCCTTCTACTTACAAAACCGAAGGAAAAGGTCTTGGTATGACTATTACAAAGCAACTGATTGAATCACTAAACGGAACCATAAATATTAAATCCAAACTGAATGTTGGCACAAATATTATTGTTACTCTATACTTAAGTCCGGGAAATAATATTACAGATAAGAAAAAAGAGAAATCTTTTAATGCACCATTAAAAGATTCTTTACAGCTTTTATCTTCTGATTTATCTTCAAAAAATATATTAGTTGCTGAAGACAATGAACTAAATACTGAAGTAATATATGAAATGCTTAGTGTCACAAAGGCAAATATTTTTACTGCTTCAAATGGACAGGAGGCATTGGACAAATACTTAGATTCTGAAGAGCATTTTTTTGATTTAATTCTTATGGATGTAAAAATGCCTATTTTAGATGGCTACGAGACAACTACAAGAATTAGGGCATCAAAAAGAACCGATTCCCTATCGATACCTATTATTGCTATGACAGCCTACGCTTTTGCAGAGGATTATCATCATGCTCTTCACTGTGGTATGAACGACCATGTTTCTAAGCCTCTGGTAATAAAATCACTTATAAATACAATTATGAAATATCTGTAAACATCAGATATCTGTAGTATATTTCTGTGATACAGGTAATTCAAGACAAAAGTTTGTGACCGGTTCAAAAATACCATTAATGGAAGATTTGAACCGGTTACAGCACTCTTATGCTAACTGCCCCACATTTTAAGGCATATTTTATTGAATACTTGAGTTATCTTCAATATGAACCGATAACTGATTAAATGGTATTTCTATTCCCGCTGCATCAAAAGCTTTTTTAAAAGCCTCATTTAAATTGAAATATACAGTCCAATAATCCTTATTAAGCGACCACACCCTTACACCAACAGTTACCTGTGAAGCAGCAAGTTCTTTTATAAATATAAATATTTCATCTTCTTTTAATACAAGTTCCTCTTTATTTATTGTTTCGTTTATTACGGCTTTGGCCACATCAATATCACTATCATAGCTGATTCCCAGTTCAAAATCCACACGTCTCTTATCATTAGCTGAAGAATTGACAATATGTGTATTTGCAAGATTTCCATTTGGTATAATCAACTTTTTGTTATCAGTAGTATCTAAATAAGTGTAAAACAGATCTATTTTTCTTACGGTTCCTTCCTTACCACATGAGCCATCATGAATATAATCGCCAACCTTAAATGGTTTTAATATTAAAATCAAAACACCTCCTGCAAAATTTGAAAGACTTCCCTGCAATGCCAATCCCAAAGTTAACCCCGCCGAGCCAAGCACTGCTATAAATGAAGTAGTTTCAATTCCTACCTGACCACATATAATTACTATAAGCACAACATATAACACTGCTTTGACAAGTGAATTTAAAAACTTCTGAACGCTTATTTCTACATTAGCTCTTTTTAAGCACCTATCCACAAACCTAAGAATACATTTTATTATTATTTTACCTACAAATAAGATAAGTAATGCAACAATCACATTTATGGCAAATTGCAAAACCTTGGGCAGAAAGCTCTCAATTGCTTCAATAAGTTTATTAGCCTCTTTAATAACCTCCTCAGCCCCTGCTGATGCATCAAATAACATTGTATACCTCCTTTTCTTGTGCAAAATATAAGATTATTCTATATATTTCTATATAGAATAATCTTATAATATTACTAAAGTACTTGCTATTTTTCTTTAGTATTTTTTGTTACCGTACTTTTTGCTGTATCCTGTTTCTTTTCTGCTACAGTTTTTTTATTCTCTGTAGCTTTCTTTTCTACTACAGGCTTTTTATCCTCTGTAGCTTTCTTTTCT
>CAMWKO010000022.1 GCA_947174885.1 uncultured Clostridia bacterium | reverse complement strand
TTTAAAATGTTATATTTTTTTTTATCTTGAGTTCAGTTTTTTTTTTTTTACGATTATTTAAACTAAAAAAAAAAATACGGAAACTCTAAATTATTATTTGTTGACACAAATTTTTTAATATGCTATATTAAAAATCAGTAATGGTTACTGTTTTTTATAAAAGTCCATATTCAGGACTTTTATTGTATAAAATATTACAAAATTACTTAACGAAAAGGAGATTAAAAAATGGCAAAATTTGTTTGTAAAGTATGTGGTTATGTTTATGAAGGCGAAACAGCACCGGAAGCTTGTCCGGTATGTAAAGCACCTGCTGACAAGTTTGAAAAGCAGGAAGGTGAAATGGTATGGGCTGCTGAACATACAGTAGGTGTTGCTCAGGGTGTCAGCGAAGATATTCTTGAAGACCTTCGTGCAAACTTCAATGGTGAATGTTCAGAAGTTGGTATGTATTTGGCAATGGCAAGAGTAGCTTTCAGAGAAGGTTATCCTGAAGTTGGTTTATACTATGAAAAGGCTGCTTATGAAGAAGCAGAACACGCTGCAAAATTTGCAGAGCTTCTTGGTGAAGTTGTAACAAATAGCACAAAGAAAAATCTTCAGTTAAGAGTAGCTGCTGAAAATGGTGCTACAGCAGGTAAAACAGACCTTGCTAAGAGAGCTAAAGCTGCAAATCTTGATGCTATTCATGACACAGTACATGAAATGGCAAGGGATGAGGCTAGACATGGTAAGGCATTTAAAGGTTTACTTGATAGATACTTTGGCTAAAAAGTAAAAAATAAAGCAGGTTTCTCATAAATGAGAAACCTGCTTTTATTTTTGTTTTCTTATTTTAACATCGTTTTCTATGCTAGGACAGGCTCTGTGCTTTCAAACTGAGAATTATATAAATCAGCATAAAAGCCTTTTAGTTCAAGTAACTGTTCATGTCCACCCTGTTCTACTATATCCCCGTCTTTCATTACCAGAATTAAATCGGCATTTTTTATAGTCGACAATCTATGAGCTATTATAAAGCTCGTTCTGCCCTTAGTCAGATTATCCATTGCCTTTTGTATACGCACCTCTGTTCTTGTATCTACGGAAGATGTTGCTTCATCTAATATCATTATCTTATTATCTGCCAGAATTGCTCTTGCAATAGTAATCAACTGCTTTTGTCCCTGTGATACATTACTTGCATCTTCATTCAGTTCCATATTATATCCATCCGGAAGAGTTTTGATGAAATGATGTGCATGAGCAGCCTTTGCTGCTGCTATTACCTCTTCATCTGTTGCCTCCAGTCTTCCATATCTGATATTTTCCATAATACTGCCCTTAAACAGCCATGTATCCTGTAAAACCATACCAAATACTTCCCTTAGTTCCTGTCTGTTAAAGTCTTTTACATTATGACCGTCTATAAGTATTTCACCGGAATTTACATCATAAAATCTCATAAGTAATTTTACCATTGTAGTTTTACCGGCACCCGTAGGTCCAACTATTGCAATCTTTTGTCCCTGTTTTACCTTAGCACTAAAATCATTTATAATAATATTGTCCGGATTATATCCGAAATGAACATTTTTAAATTCCACATTGCCTTCAATTCCATCTAAAGAAACAGGATTTTCTACTGTCTGGTCTTCCTCCTCTTCAGCAAGAAATTCAAATACCCTCTCTGCTGCCGCTGCCATTGACTGCACCTGATTTGCTACCTGTGCCATCTGCATAATAGGCTGGGTAAAGCTCTTTACATATTGAATAAAAGCCTGAATATCACCAACAGTAATCACTCCTCCTGTTGCTAAAATACCACCGGAAATTGCCACCGCAACATATCCTAAATTTCCTACGAAGTTCATAATAGGCTGCATCATTCCTGATAAAAACTGTGACCTCCACGCTGACTCATATAACACCTTATTAGTGTTATTGAAATTCTCAATAGTTTCTTCTTCTTTATTAAACGCCTTAACCACCAGATGTCCACCATAGGTTTCCTCTACCTGACCATTTATATGGCCTAAATATTCCTGCTGTGTCTTAAAATGCTTCTGCGATTTTTTTACAACCGCAGATATAAGCAATAAAGATACAGGCAGGATAACTATAGCAATCAAAGTCATAAGAGGAGATATGCTAAGCATCATTACAAGTACACCTATAATAGTGGCCAGAGAAGTAATAATCTGCGTAATACTCTGATTCAGACCCATTCCCAAGGTATCTACATCATTAGTAATTCTTGATAGTACCTCGCCATATGTTCTGCTCTCAAAATACTTCATTGGCATTCTGTTAATCTTTTCAGAAATTTCTTTCCTAAGTCTGTAACAGGTCTTCTGTGTGATTGTGGTCATTGTCCATCCCTGTATAAAGCTGAATACAGAACTGGCTATATATAATCCAAGTGTAATAAGCAAAATCTTCGCAATATACGAAAAATCAATTCCGCCCGTACCTGCAATCTTTTCCATAAGACCTTCGGCAAGTGCAGTAGTTGCTTTACCCATTACCTTAGGTCCGGCTACACTAAATACCGTAGAAACAGCTGCAAAAACCATAACTATAATAATAGCTATTTTATATCTGCCTATATATTTAATCAGCTGCAAAACAGAACCCTTAAAATTCTTAGCCTTTTCACCTGCCATCATGGCTCCGTGACCGCCCATGGGACCCCTGGCATTAGTTTTTGTTCTTACATCATTAGCCATATTAATTTTCCTCCTTTCCGTCTTCAATACCAAGTTCCTTGTCTGAAAGCTGTGATTTTGCTATCTGCAAATACTCATCACAGTTTTTAAGGAGTTGCTCATGCGTTCCCTTACCTACTATCTTACCCTCATCTAATACAAGAATCTGGTCAGCATGTAAAATTGTACTTACACGCTGTGCCACAATTATAACTGTTGCATTTGACAGCTTTTGATTAAGTGCCTTTCTCAAGGCTGCATCAGTCTTCATATCCAGTGCAGAAAAACTGTCATCAAATACAAATATATTCGGATGCTTTGCTATTGCCCTGGCTATCGCAAGTCTCTGCTTCTGACCTCCTGATACGTTTGTACCGCCCTGTGCTATAACACTATCAAATTTGTCCGGCTTTTCCTCAATAAATGATATAGCCTGAGCAATCTCTGCTGCCTCCTCTATTTCCTTTTCTGTAGCCTCCCTATTGCCAAATCGAAGATTTGAAGCAATCGTGCCTGAGAAAAGCACACCCTTTTGAGGCACAAAGCCTATAATATCCCTCAAATCCTTAAGTGCTATATTTCTGATATCTTCATTATCTATAGTAATACTGCCGGCAGTAACATCATAAAATCTTGGAATCAGATTGACCAGTGTGGACTTTCCGCATCCCGTACTGCCTATAATAGCTACAGTTTTACCCGGCTCTGCCACAAAATCTATATCCTCTAATACATCCTCGTCTGCGCCTGGATATCTGAAATTAACATGGTTAAATTTGACAATACCTTTTCTATTTTCTAATTTCTTCGCAGCTTCAGGATTATTAATAGAAGGCTCAGTCCTCAATACCTCATCAATACGCTCTGCTGCCACACCTGCTCTTGGAAGCATAATAGACATAGCAGTAAGCATAAGAAATGACATAATAATCATCATAGAATATGTGATAAAAGCTGTCATCTGTCCAACCTGAAGTGTACCGGCGTCAATATTTTTAGAAGCCACCCATACTATAAGTAATGTAATACAATACATAATAAGCATCATACCGGGCATCATAAATGTCATTACTCTGTTTGTAAACAACTGCGTCTTTGTAAGCTCAGTATTAGCATTGTCAAATCTTGCTTCTTCTGTCTTTTCTCTGCCAAATGCCCTGATAACACTTAAACCTGTAAGTATTTCTCTTGATACAAGATTAACCTTATCTACCAATGTCTGCATAAGTTTGAATTTAGGCATGGCAAGTGACATAAGCAGCATTACAAAGGCTAAAATAATCAGTACTGCAAGCACAATAATCCAGCCCATATTTGCTCCCGTACCAATAACCTTTATAATTCCGCCTATTCCAAGAATAGGAGCATATAATACTATTCTAAGCAGCATTGCCGTAACCATCTGAATCTGCTGAATATCATTTGTACTTCTTGTTATAAGCGAAGCAGTGGAAAATTTATCCATTTCCGAGTTTGAAAAACTTACAACCTTTTTAAATGTCTTTTCTCTTAAATCCCTGCCTACACCTGCTCCCACCTTAGATGCAAAGTAGCCTAAAAGAATAGCAGCCACAGCCATAATAAGTGTTATGCAAATCATCCTTGCACCTGACATCCACAGAAACTTTATCTGTATATTATCAACATCTATACCTGCATTTGTATCACAGTTCTTTGCAAAAGCAATACCCATAGATTTCATCTGTGTAGAGCCTATGCTTTCTATAGTATTTTCCATGCTTTCTCTTGAAGCTGATATTAAGTCCTGTTCCATCATATCATTTGCAATAAAGGCAGCTATCATCGGTCTGATATCTACATAAGTATTAACATTACCGTTCTCATCCTTTGCTTCCTTTATGTCAAGCTCAATGCCCAACTGTTTCTCAATATCTTCAACAGTCATGTCAAAAATCCCAGATGCCATATCCGCTGTATTCGGATTTTCAAGCAATGTATTGGCGACCATAGATTTGAAAGTACTCTCCTCCATATTTGACATATTATAGGTCATTACAATCGATATGATTAATTCTTCATCTAATGCATCCAATTCCTTTTCATCTTTTACGGAAAGGACGTATATGTCTCCCTCCTCCTTGTATGCATTTACAAAATGTGATTTTTCCGACTCTGTCATAAACATTGTCGAATACGCATACTCCTCCTTAGTGATTTTCTCCGGCAAAATATGCTCTATACCGCTATTTTGAATACCGGTATCAATAATATCTGATGTATATTGTGGTAATAATAAATCGCAATATGCCTGTACAGTAAGCAGTACCAAAATAACGATTACCGTCTTCCAGTACGGAAGAACATTTTTAAACAGTTTTCCCATTGTGTTTCCTTTCGCGCATGAAGTAGTTTTATATACTTTTTTGAGATTTAGTACTCAACACATATTAACACTTATTTCATGAAAATACCAATAAAATATTTATTAAATAATTAAACAGCACGGACAAGATCATCTCATCTCACAAAATTCCTTACAGAGTGTTATGTATAATAAACATCCTGAAACATTTTTACTATACACAAAAAGGACTATCTGTCGATAGTCCTTTGATGCTGGTGACCGGAATCGAACCGGTACGGATTTTACTCCGCAGGATTTTAAGTCCTGTGCGTCTGCCAGTTCCGCCACACCAGCAGATGGATGGAGGTGGATTCGAACCACCGAAGCAAGTTGCAGCAGATTTACAGTCTGTCCCCTTTGGCCACTCGGGAATCCATCCTTAAAATTTGTGTCTGCCAAACAGCAGACCAACAAATTCGCTAGTCATTATATCACTCATATTTTCAATATGCAAGCAATTTTTGCATATCTGTGTTATTCTGTATCAATAAGCTTCCTATAAATAGCTGAGCTTCTAGGAGGCATTACTGTTTTAAACTCACCATTGCTGATATGGCTTTTTAAAATGCCAGCATTATAACTATTCTCACCTGTTAATATAAGTCTCTCAATATCCTCCTCATATCCCATTCCAAGTGGTCTTACACTAAACCTGACTTCTTTTTCATAGTCATTATTGTTTACTACAGTAAACAGAATATTATCCAAATAAAATCTTCCAAATGCAATTACATTGTAATCCTCATGAAGCTGTCTGAAAGAACCCTTTTTCAATGCAATGTTTTTCTTATGTATTCCAATAACATCTCTATGGAATTCAATTAGTTCCATATCTTCTCTACCCCAAGGATATGTTCTTCTGTTGTCAGGATCTGTAAAACCGCAAACACCTGCCTCATCACCATAATATAGTGTAGGTGCACCCGGCCATGTCATCTGTACCACTACAGCCTCTTTCATAACCGACTTCTTAATTCCGTTATTAGCTGCCTCCGGTCCGAGATAACCTACACGGCCTACCACACCGTTAGTTCTTGTTAAAAATCTTGAATGATCATGATTTGAAAGCTCATTCATGGCAACCAGAAGTGAAGGCATCTGAAATTTTGACATATGATATGTCATATTTCTAAAGAAGCCTGTTGCATCACCCATAAGGTTGTCCTGTCTGCTATCCGAATGCTTCTCCATGCCTGTTAAGAACCAGGTAAGCGGTTCCATAAATGCATCATAATTCATAACTGTGTCCCACTGGTCACCTTGCAACCAGCTTTCAGGATTTCCATAATGCTCTGCTAAAATAATAGCATTTGGATTAGCTTCCTTTACTGTATTTCTAAACTTTCTCCAAAATTCATGATTATATTCACTGCTATGTCCAAGGTCGGCTGCCACATCAAGTCTCCAGCCGTCTACATTATAAGGTGGAGATACCCACTTTTTAGCAATTCTTAAAATATATTCCTCCAACTCCTTTGAGCCTTCATAATTGAGCTTTGGTAATGTATCATGCCCCCACCAGCCATCATAAGTATGGTTGTATGGCCAGTTATGATCTCCCTCCTCATAAAATTTAAAGAAGCGGTTGTATGGGCTATCCTTTGATATATAAGCACCATTCTCATAACCTTCCTGTCCCTCATATATTCTCTCTCTGTCTATCCACTTATTAAATGAACCGCAATGATTAAATACGCCATCAATTATGACTTTCATGTTTCTTCTGTGTGCTTCTTCTACAAGCCTTGCAAAAAGCTCATTGGAAGCTTCAAGATTTTCTTTATTGGTAACCCTGTTTATATATCTGGTCGCTTTTCTGTTTTCCCAGACACCATCCTCCAATAAGTCCCCCTCGTCCATGACTATTTTACCAATATGCGGGTCAATATAATCATAATCCTGTATATCATATTTATGATTTGAAGGTGATACAAAAATAGGATTAAAATAGATTACTTCAATACCAAGCTTTTCAAGATAATCCATCTTATCTAAAACACCCTGTAAATCTCCTCCATAAAACTCTCTTACACCCATAGTAGCAGGATATTTGTTCCAATCTGTTACCTTTTCAGAATACTCACCTATATAAACATATTCTTTTGATTCTACATCATTTGTGGTGTCACCATTATAAAATCTGTCAGTATAAATCTGGTACATGACAGCACCCTTTGCCCACTCAGGTGTGGAAAATCCGGGTGTAATCACAAACTTATATTCATCTCTGATATAATCTGATACGCCTGCTCTGTCATAATAACAGGTTTCAAAACCGGAAATAACCTTAAAATTGTATCTGAGAATATTATCATTTATGGTGTATACAGCTTCATATATATCAAATTTACTTCCTGATACAAGTAATGACAGCAAAATCTCCTTATCATCAACACATAAAAACACTTTTTCAACATTTGATTTTGCAGTACGAAATCTTATAGATACTGTATCACCCGGTAACGGCTCACACGGAGTAATAAAGTTTTCTGTACAGTCACTATATAATAATTCTTTATCAAGAATTGCCTGAACACTGTATATATAGAGAATTTTCTTTTCAGCTTCAGTTAATTTATTTTTAAAGGTAATCATAATTGAACTCCTTTTCATAAGCTATAAATATTTTATTACAAAATATAATATAATTCAATAGTCAAATACCTCATCAGGCAATAGCATATCAAACAAAAAAGACAGCTTCAGCTGTCTTTTTTTGAGAAGGTATCTCATTTTTATGGGATGTAGCAAAAACTATATAATGTATTGGGGGGTTTTACAATTTGTAGTATAACATCCATATTCCAATAAGTCTGCACAAAATTCACAAATTTGCATGTATCTTTTTGTGCATTTTGCATACCTCACAAAAAAATAACTACTTATTTATCCTTTATTCACTTATAAATTGTAACTTTTTTCAAATAATTCTTCAAATTCATCTCTGCCGATTTTCTCTTTTTCAATAAGAAGCTTGGCTGACTTTTCCAAAACATCTCTATATTGTAAAATAATTTCCTTTGCCTTTGCATAACAATCATTTACAATATCCTGAACCTCTTCATCTATCGTAGCTGCTGTCTTTTCGGCATAGGATTTTGTATGTGCCAGGTCTCTGCCTATAAATACCTCATCATCGTCATCATCATAACATACAAGGCCAAGCCTGCTTGACATACCATATTTTTTAATCATTGCCTTTGCTAATCCTGTTGCCTGCTTAATATCCTGAGAAGCCCCTGTTGTAATATCGTCAAAGGTAAGTTCCTCTGCAATACGACCTCCAAGGCTTACCATAATACTCTGTAGCATCTTTCCTCTGGTATTAAACATCTCATCCCTTTCAGGTAGTGGCATTGTATAGCCTGCTGCTCCTGTACCTGTAGGAATAATAGATACTGTATGCACAGGTCCAACCTCACTAAGTACATGGAATAAAATCGCATGACCTGATTCGTGATAAGCTGTAATCTTCTTTTCCTTTTCAGAAATAATCCTGCTCTTCTTCTCAGTACCAATACCAAGCTTGATAAATGATCTGTTAATATCTTCCTGAATAATATATGCTCTGTTCTGCTTTGCCGCCAGAATAGCTGACTCATTAAGAAGATTTTCAAGGTCTGCACCTGTAAATCCCGCTGTAGTCTGTGCTATTTCATCTAAATTTACATCCTCTCCAAGAGGCTTATTCTTAGCATGTACTTCAAGAATTTCCCGTCTGCCTCTTACATCAGGTCTTCCTACAGCAATCTTTCTGTCAAAACGACCCGGACGCAGAATAGCAGGATCCAAAATATCTACTCTGTTTGTAGCGGCCAGAACAATAATACCTTCATTTGCACCAAAACCATCCATTTCCACAAGCATCTGGTTCAATGTCTGCTCTCTTTCATCATGTCCGCCACCCATACCGGTACCACGACGTCTGGCAACAGCATCAATTTCATCTATAAAAATCATACAAGGTGCATTCTTCTTGGCCTCCTCAAATAAATCCCTTACACGCGAAGCACCTACACCAACAAACATCTCTACAAAATCAGAACCCGAAATACTAAAGAACGGAACTCCTGCTTCTCCTGCAATAGCCTTTGCAAGAAGTGTTTTACCTGTACCGGGAGGTCCCACCAAAATAATACCCTTTGGTATTCTTGCTCCAAGATTTGCATATTTCTCCGGAGTTCTTAAGAAATCAACGATTTCTTCCATTTCCTCTTTTTCTTCAGCAAGTCCTGCTACATCCTTAAAAGTAATTTTGTTCTTAGACGGATCAAGCATCCTTGCACGACTCTTACCAAAATTCATAAGCTTACTGTTAGCCGCATTTCCGCTACCACCGGCATTTACGGAAAACAATAAAAATATAAATATTATAATAATAACACCTACCATAATAGGTAATATAATAGTGAGGAAAATATTATCCCTTTCAACATCACCTAATGTATAGTTATAACCTTTTTCATTAATAAATTCTATAGCTGCATTTACGTCTGAAACATAAAAGGTCATCGACTCTTTTGCTATATTTTTAATTGTAATATAGCCCGTAGGTACTTCTTTATTCTGACCTACAAATATACTCGTAATTCTATTATTCTCCAGATCATTTTGGAATTGTGCATATGTGTAGTTACTGCTTCTGCTTCCAAAGAATACCGCAAATAAGTACCACACCACTAAGATTCCTATCAATATGAGGAAGGAAAGACCTCCTCCGCTTCTCTTGCTGTTCACTTTTAATACCTCCTACTATAATTCCACCACTCCAATATATGGAAGGTTTCTATATTTTTGGTCGTAATCAAGACCGTATCCAACAACAAACTTATCAGGTATTTCAAAGCCTGTATAATCAACATTTACTGGCACTACCCGTCTATCAGGCTTGTCAAGAAGTGTACACAGTTTTATACTGTTTGGTTTTCTTGCACTAAGTAATGACAATAAATTGTTTAATGTTCTTCCTGAATCAATGATATCTTCAACAACTATTATATCCTTTCCCTCAACCGAATCATCCAAATCCTTTACAATCCTTACTCTTCCACTACTTTCTGTACCTGAGCCATAGCTCGAAACTGACATAAAATCAAGTCTTACCGGTATTGTAACCCTCTTTGCCAATTCACATGTAAAGAAAACACTACCTTTTAAAATGCATATTAGAGTAATTGTCTTTCCTTCATATTCATGGCTAATTAGCTCAGCTATTTCCTTAATCCTCGCATCTACATCCTGCTCACTAATTAAGACACTAATCTTCTCGCTCATTTTTCCTCCAAGCATCCTTTGTGGCTTTCATAATATCTACTCTTATAATATTCTTACTATTTTCATTAACCTTGTATTTTGCAGATAGTCTGTATCCAACTATCCATACAATCTCATGTCCCTTTGCAAGTAATAATATACTGTCTCGATTCTCTCTGGGTATCTTTTTATCAATAAAGAAATCCTTTAGCTTCTTTCTGGAACCTTTGTCATCTATCACAATATAATCACCTGTTTGTCTGTTTCTCAATGACAGACTATTTTTTAGTATATCATAATTTATCCATTTAGTATACATATTTTCCCAAAAAACATCTTCCGTAAACGTATCCGATGTTAAAGAAATTTTCTCATTATGACCTTTAATATCATATACTCCGTAATCATCTATAATAATCTCTGTGAATACATTCTGTTTTTCCGTATCCTTATCTGATATGGCACTATTCGCTTCAGTACTTTCTTCTCTACTATTCCCTGTATTTTTCATATCTCTGCGAATATTTTTATTATTCCCTGTAATATTCCTGTCCTCACATATAATGGCAACTCCTTCATATTTTTTGATTGCAATTACACCATATGGAAGATTGATTTTTGCTCCCACATTCTTACCACTTAACTCAAAAATACTTTCAATATGAACTCTTGTAATATCCTTTAGCTGTCCTGCTGCTTTATGAATACACATTCTTATAACTTCCGCAACCAAAATATGCCTGCAATTAAATGCTTCTTTGGAAATTAAAAATCCTCTTATTTCATCTCCGCTTTTATCTGCTGTTCTATCTGCAGTTCGTTCCATACAGCTCACATACCTGCTGTATAAACTTCCTGCCTCCTCTTCAATATATTCTAAAACTTCTGCCATGTAATCAGCAGTTTCATTAATATGCTCTATTGCTCTTTCATTTATATTTTCAGTAATGTACGGCAATATCTGAAGACGTATTTTATTTCTAGTATACTCATCTGTAAAATTACTTTTATCCACTCTATATTGTATATGATTTTCTTCCAAATATGAGTAAATTTCATCTTTTGTAAGACACATAACAGGTCTGATAATTCTGTCCCTTGCAGGAGATATACCCGCTAACCCCTTAATTCCACTGCCTCTGAACATATTGAAAAGTACAGTTTCTACATTGTCAGAAATATTATGGGCAACAGCTATTTTAGCATTATACTTTTCTGCTATTTCATTAAATTTCTCATACCTCACAATTCTTCCCATTTCCTCTGTAGACAGCTTCTTTTCCTTAGCCATACCAATAATATCATATATATATGAAAAACATTTAATATGATGTGATTTACAGAAGTTTTCCACATATTCCATGTCCATATCAGCATCTTTTCCACGAATACCATGATGAATATGAACTACATATATATTTAAATTATATATATCCTTTATTTCAAGTAACAGACTCAAAAGGCACATTGAATCAGAGCCGCCGGATACACCTGCGACTACTGATTCGCCTTTTGATAACATATGATTTCTCTTTATATATTTTAAAACTTTTTCTTTCATATCTGTATAGTCCTTTCTCTAACTATACTTTAATGATAATTTAAAATCAAGCGATTTTATACTCCCTGGTGTTACCGTATCTTTTATTTTAACGTTCATAAGGTCCTGCTCTATAATTTTATGCAAACTTGTCCCATATTCCGGTTACAAGCACCGTCATATCATCACTAATAATACTGCCTGCTTTTTCACATACTGTATTTAAAATTTCATATGCCATATCCTTTGGTTTCTTTGACTTGGCAGATAAAATAATATCACTTATAACCTTATCCTTTTCTGTATCTTCAATAGACTCTAAAATTCCGTCAGATACCATGATAACAAAATCCCCGTCATACAGCTTTTTTCTTGTAGCTTCCATATCCACACTTTCCATAACTCCTATTGGAAGCGACGTAGATTTAATGGCTTCAACCCATCTGTCACGTTTTACATATGTAGTAGCTGCACCCGATTTTAAAATACCACACATACCTGAATGCATATCAATAATACTCATATCCACAGTAGCAGGACACATATTTCCCTTTGCCACAAACATACTGTTTATGAGCTTAAGTGTCAGTTCCTCACTGTAGCCGCATTCCATAAATTCCTCAATAAGCTCAACCACCTGACTGCTTTCCCTGCTTGCCTTACTGCCTGTTCCCATTCCATCGGAGATACTAAGCAGAGTCTGTCCGCTATCCAGATTTATACATGTATAATTATCTCCACTGCTACTGCTGTTTATAGATTTTTTAGCTATACCATGCATTACAAAATAATTAGTGTCCTCTACAAAGGTATATATCTCCATCTTATTGTCCAGGAATTTTCTGTCTCCGACTATTACATACTTCTTATTCATTACCGAGCTGATATTATTTGCAACACTTGCAAGAGTAATATAGCTTCCGCCCTTTTTCCTCATCTTTACTGTTATCTGTTTTTTGCCTTTATCTTCACTAATCCTTACATCCATACAATGTATCTTCATTTCACTTATATTCTTTGCAATATTTTCCTCTAAATCTTCGTCAGTTTTTACAAGTTTATTGGTTTCGTTTGAAATTCCCTTAATTATCTTTCCTGTTTCCTTAAGATACATGGAAAGTAATTTTCTGCTTTCCTGCTTTTGATTTGCAATTATTTTATTTTCTATATACAAATCTTCATTTTTATCCGCTTCCAAAATATTATTTATATCCGCATTATTGAAAGTGTCCATTACACTGTCCGAATTATTATCAAAGTATGTATCACCTGCCATTTTTGACAGTCTGATAAAGCTGTCTCCAATATCTCTTAACCGTTCCTCATATACAAAAAAATCTTCCATTTGCTTTTTCTTCTTCCCCATACTATGTATTCTCCTTCCACTTGAAATAAATATTCCCAGAAACAAATGAAACAGTAACCCGCCACTGAAGGTCAATAATACAAGTCCCGTAATAATAAGTATTTCTCCGCTATGTATACCTGTTCCAAGCATATCCGTCGTTTCCATAAGCAGTACTGTTACCGAGCCTATCAGTGCTGCCACCTTGTTATTCATTCTGCTTCCCTTTTCTTCCAATAACTTAATCACTACTGCAAGTGCAAGTAAAATAAGTGAATATTTCATACATGATACTATATCCAGTCTCCACACCATTGCAGCCAGCATTGCTACTATAGTCGGAAGCCTTAGGCAGTAACTGCTCATAACAGCCACAGCAAATGCACCTACAAAGGGATAATATCCCATAATCGGTACTATACTTAAAATAGCACCTATCACACTAATAACTCCTGATTTAATTACCTTTTCCTTCATAAAAAAAATCCCCTTTCTTGCCAGAGCATTTATCTGCCCTGTGAAAGAGGATTATAAAGTGTCATCATTAAATTTTTTGTCTAAACTGCTACTCTGTTTCAAAGATTATTTTGACAAATCTTCTTTAAAAAACTTTTTTGAATCGAATTTTGATACTTCACAATATGTAAGATACTATTATTAATTGTTAGGTTTATATATAACCTCATTTGGATAAACTAATCCTAGCTGCTTCGCAATTTCTTCCACATACTTCTTGGTTTTCACATAAACCCGCTTTTCTTCCAGCTGCTCGCCTCTGGTTTTTTCTTCCTCAAGCTTTTTCTCAAGCTGCTCCTGTTTTGCCTCCAGCTCCTTAAGCTCTTTTTCTTTATCTGAAATTTGCGAAAATAATACTATCGCCATAAATGCAACAACTGCAATAATACCGATAACTCCCAATTTACTTGATTTTGCTCTTTTTCTTTGACTTTTTCCCATTTACTTCTCCCTTTTTACTAAGCTTATCTTCTGATTTTTTGCTTTTAGGAAGCTTTCCTTTAGCCTTTAACTTCTCATTTTTAGCTTCAAGCCTTTTAATTTTTCCTGCTTTCCTATGTTCTAATCTGACAGAGAGTTTATGCTTAATAAATTTAGTTGGAATTTTTAATACTTTTACAAATAATATTGTAGCCCTTTTAACAGGTTTTTTCAATAGATTATTGATAATAAAGTTAATTAAAACAGATAAATATTTTACCATAAATCTGCCAATACCTATGTTGTACAAAAATGCTCCAAGTATCGCTGAAGCAATAATAAACCACCTTAGTATTCCGTCATTACTATAAAATATTAGTACATATAAAAATATACCCACAAAGTTCCAATAGAAAAAGTCTTCGACATTTACCCATATAGATTTGTGCTTAATAACATTTCTAAATATTCTAAACACATCATATATACATGATAAAATCATCCCTGCAAATATAGCTGATAAAAACTGTGATGCCTGATTAGTAAGAAAATAGCTCATTATTTAAACAATCTCTTTAAAACGGATTCATTATTTTTCCTGCTGACTGTATAAATAACACTGTCGAATTTTCCTTCTATATCTGCTTCGCCCTTTTCTAAATTTAATCTCTTAACATGAATATCATTTCCCTTAACCTGTATCATACCCTGACCCGTTTCAAGAAGTATTTCATTAAGATTAAACGAATCTACATCCTTAACATCAGTTACATACATTAGTTTTCTATCTATCATTTGAACTATATGTCCACGCTTATCCTCCATATATACCCCCTACAGATGTGACACCGCACACTTTTACCTTGAATAATATATATTAAGTATATTTAAGGGAAATATTAATTATTACAAAATTAAGTATGACATATACTAATTATTATATGTATTCATACATCTCCTTAGCTTCCTCCTTTTTTACAGTCTCCTGAACATTTGTAACACGCACTGCTACATTTCTGGTTCCGAATTGAATTTCTATTTTATCTCCTACTTTTACATCCGCTGAAGCTTTTGCCACTTTGTCATTAATTAAAACTCTTCCTGCATCACAGGCTTCATTTGCAACAGTTCTGCGTTTAATTAGTCTGGAAAGCTTTAAATATTTATCTAATCTCATTTCTTTTCTCCTTTAAATTTTTTATATAATAATATTTCTTTTGTATCTGTATTTTTATTCCTGCGGGGTTATTTGCCACAGGAACTCATAAAGCCCTGCGACCGGATAGCATAGATATATTATGCAAAAAAGTCTTATCATAATGATAAGACTTTTTCTTGGATTATCCATAATCAAAGGAACTTAACCTATTTCTTCTTGTTTACTTCGTCCTTTAAAGCCTTACCAGCTTTAAATTTAGGAGCTTTAGAAGCAGCAATCTTCATTGCCTTTCCTGTCTGTGGGTTTCTTCCTTCTCTTGCAGCTCTCTTAGCAACTTCAAAAGTACCAAAGCCAACTAACTGTACTTTGTCACCTTTCTTTAACTGTTCTGTTACTACTTCGATGAAAGCCTTTAATGCCTTTTCAGAATCCTTTTTTGATAATTCTGTTTTTGCAGCCATAGCTGCAACTAATTCAGACTTGTTCATGGATAAACTCCTCCTCTGTTCATAGTTTATATTTTAAACTCATTGTATGAGTTATTCACGGGTATATATGTATGTCTACCCATCTCCTTATTTATAAACTCTTTCACAGATTTTGTCAAGAAAAATAGCGAATTTATAGCGGTTTTCCCCTAAATTTAGGCATTTCTAACGAATTTAATGACTTTTTTTAGGCATTTTCCATAATACTCAAGTCCATTTTTCACATTCTTATGACCTAGCTCTCCATTTGTCTTGCCAAAAATAATGCTGCAACACCTGCAAGTTTATTCTCTGTATCAGTAAGCCTGTTATTATTTTTACTCATAATAATAACCGATCCAATTACATCACCCTCACATATAATAGGATATATAACCTGTTGATATTCCTTAAAATTCATATCTGTACCTTCTACTATAGTTATTGGGTTTTTATCATTAGCTGTATTGTAAAGCTGACGCTCAGTCATAATATTTTCCAGCGGTTTTGAAATATGTTTTCCCAATAACTCACTCTTAACTCCACCGGCTACAGCTATTGCCTGATCTCTATCAGTAATAATAATCATATGCCCTGCAACACTTGATAATGCTTCTGCATACTGTTTGGCAAATGGTGTCATCTCACCTATAGGTGAATATTTTTTTAATATAATCGAACCCTCATTATCTGTAAAAATTTCAAGCGGATCTCCTTCTCTGATTCTTAGGGTTCTTCTAATTTCTTTGGGAACAACTACTCTACCCAAATCATCTATACGTCGCACAATTCCTGTTGCTTTCATAATACTACTTCCTCCAAAAATATATTTTAATTTAAGCATATTTGAGCTATGCTACTAGTATTTGTAAAAAAAGTAATATTATACTTGTATATATTAATTTATCCATGAATTTCTATCAGCTTTTTTATATTTCCATATTTTCTATTTTGAGGTTCATAAAGTCTTGCTACCCTATATATACAAAACAAAAAATACGGAAACTTCAATTCATTTTTAAATCGAAATTATTTATGATAATTTAGACCGCATAAAAAAAGGATGCAATGAGAAAGATCAATACTTTACCTGATTCTTTCTCATGCATCCCAGCTAAATTATGCTTATGGTCTTTGTCCTAATCCACCTTCAAGTGTTAATGTTTCTCCTGTCATATACTTAAAGTCAGGAGAAGCCAGTTGTACACAAACTCTTCCTATCTCAAGCTCTGCATCTCCAAAATGTCCTGCCGGCGGAGTATGAACATTTGCCTTAAAAGCATCAGGATATGCTTTTTCAAACTGCTCAAGCTGTGATGTCCACGCAAGAGGACATACAATATTTACATTGATTCCATCCTTTGCCCACTCTGTAGCTGCAACTCTTGTGAGACCTCTTATACCCTCCTTTGCTGCTGCATAAGCACATTGTCCGAAATTTCCAAAAAGTCCGGCTCCTGATGCAAAATTAATAACAGAACCCTTGGATTTTGCAAGATGAGGATAGCATGCCTTCATATAATAAAATGCTGCATATAGACCTGAATAAACTGCAAGATCAAACTGTTCTGTTGTGTGGTCAGCAAGTGTTACACCTGATGCAGATGCTTGGGCATTATTAATGAGAACATCAATTCCACCAAACGTTTCAATCGTCTTATCCACAACATTCTGAACTACTGCAAGATTATCAGCTCCTGCATTAACATCTGCTTGTACAATAAGAACCTTAATACCATAAAGACGTTCCAGTTCTTCCTTTGCATCCTCAAGCTTTTTTACATTACGTCCTGTTATTACAATATTTGCACCCTCTTTTGCATAAGCAGTTGCAATACCATAACCAATAGAACCACAGCGACCATCACTCAATACTGCACGTCCTGCACCCGTTATAATTACTGTTTTTCCAGCTAAAAAACCCATGTAGAAACCTCCTTTGACACAATATATCTTTACAGACATTATAGCATATCTTCCTCAAAAAACCAATATGCTAAAGGTGTATTTCTACATTAATCAACACCATATTTACATATCTCCTCAAAAACTGCTTCATATCCTTCTTTTGTAAAATGCAGTCCGTCACCGCAATCATACTGTATTGCAAGACTATTTTCCTCATTTTTTAAAGCATCCGATATATCTAAAAAATATACTCCTCTATTTTCTGATATTGCAAGAAGCTCTATATTCATTTCATCAATATTTTTATTTGTAAGGTTTTTATTACTTCCTGTATAAGTATTCTCATTTACCGGTAAAATACTCTCAATAATAATTTTACTGTCTGGTGATGCCTCTATAAGTCTTTCAATTAATTCGTTATATTTTTCTATAAACAAATCTTTTTGTATAAATGATACCCCGTTCACACCTAAAGCAACGTATATCTTATCCGGTTTTCTGGCTGCAACTATTTCAAATATATCACCTGTAATACCCGTAATGTTATCAAAGAAAATCTGTGAAATAAAATCAATATGATTTATACCATTTACAGAGAATGTATTGGCAGACTCCAAAATACCTAATTCTTTCATCGCTACAGTTCTGGAATCTCCTAAGAAAACAGAATTTTCAAAATAATTCCCTTCAACAGTCTCTGTCTCAATCAATTTTCCTTTATCCACATTGTTATATTTACTATATGCATTTTCACCCATACCTTCACCTGTATATCCATTACTTAAAATACCCTTATTCTTTTTTTCTTCAATGCTGTTAATGGAATTGACCATCTCATTCTCGCCGCTCAATATCTCAATATCTATATTTAAAATCACCATTACTACTGCTACTACAACAATTGAAATACTTATAAAATCTATAACCATTTCCTGAACCCTATTATATTTATTTTTCCTTTTCTTCATTCCATTCACCCTCTTTTAACATGTATTTTTTTGCAGTTTACTACAATCTAAAACATATGTCAAATATTATAAATCTCCAAAAAAAGACAAAAACCTGAAAAATTATAATTGTTTTTTAATAACTCTTTTGTGGTATAATGCTTCGTGAGTAATCACAAGTGTTACGCACTTGACCCATAAAATCACTTTGTGATTTTATGGTATTTCATATAGAAAGGATATAATATTATTTTAATATTTTTAATTTGACAATGATTATATTTAGAATAGTTTTATCAATTATAAGCATACTTGGAATTGCATGGTTTTCACTTCCTTTATTTACAGGCAGAATATTAAATATCGGAAATGCTTCCGGTATACTTATATTTTCTGTGTTACTGCTATACAGCTGCTTCTTTAAGCATATTAATCAATTTATTGTAATGCTCTGGTCAAAAATACCTTCCAGAATTATTCTGATTATATCTGGAGTTGTAATTATTATATGTACCATATTTGTAATAATTGAAACATTTCTTATGATATCTGCAAACTTTAACACTCCGTCTAATGGAGATACGGTTATTGTACTGGGATGTAAGGTTAAGGGAGAAAATGCATCACTTATGCTGGTCGAAAGACTGGAGGCTGCTTATGAGTTCCTAACAGATAACGACAAATCTGTATGTATTCTATCCGGTGGAAAAGGCTCTGGAGAAGATATCTCAGAAGCAGAGTGTATGTACCGATATCTTGTAGATAAAGGTATTGACCCTCAAAGACTATATAAGGAGGACAAATCCACCTCTACCAGGGAAAATCTTATGTTCTCAAAAGAAATTATAGATGAATACGGATTAAATTCATCTGTTGCAATAGTTACAAATGAATTTCATCTTTATAGAGCAGGAAATATTGCAGCGGCATTAAATCTTACCTATCACTCAATTCCTGCCGGTACCGCATGGTGGCTGCTTCCTACTTATTATGTAAGAGAGCTTTTTGGTATTATGTATCAGTGGTTTTTATAAGACATTAGAGAGTTTTCTTCGAGTTTTGTCTGTGTGTCACCAATTTCAGACATAATAGTGTAATCGGTGCAAAATAATCTAAAGACAGAAATTTGCACCGATTATGTCAATCCTGTATTCCATAATACAAAACACTTAGAAAAGCTTATATTAGGAATAGAATACTGTATATAATACTACTATTTAATTCTTTTTAATATATATTCTTTTATAACCTCTTTTGTTTCCTCCAATCCCAGCCTGCTACTATTAATACACAAATCATAGCTTCTTGAATCGCCCCATTTACCGGAAGAATAACTGTTGTGATAATGCTTTCTGTTCTTATCATGACGGAACATTTTAAATAAAGCCTCATCAGCGCTAAGATTGTATTTTTCCATGACTCTTTTCTGTTTCTCAGCTTTGTCACCAAGAATAAATATAGAAATCATACCCTCTCGATCCTTTAGTACATTTTCTGCACATCTTCCAACGATTACAAAGGATTCACCTGAATCTGCTTTCTTTCTAATATATTCAAACTGGAGATTTGCAAGATTTTCCTCCATTGAACTTGAGAATTCACGAACTCTCCTTGAAAATAGAGTTTTCTTAGGTTTCTCATCAAAACTGTCAAAGCTTGCCGCATCTACATTCTTCTCTTTTGCAATTTCATCAAGCATATTTCTGTCATATAATTTAATGCCCAAATCATTTGCAAGCATCTCTGCTATAGCGTGTCCACCGCTTCCGAACTCACGTCCTACTGAAATAATAAGCTGTTTTTCCAATGTAGCTCCTCCTTTATTATTATAATTGTTCCTTATATTAGTATTTACTCCTGCTTTTATGTATTCCTGCTTAAACCTTTAATATAATAATACACCAAATACTGTATAAATTCTATCTTAACTTACTCTTAGAGTTTCAGTATTTTTATTTTTATCTTCAAAAAGTCATGTTGCCAAAGGCAACATAGACATCTTGCCCAAAAAGTTGCAGATGAAAGTTCACTTTCATTTGAAACTTTTTGGGCAAAATGCTTACATCATCATAATGATGTAAGCATCTTACAGCATAGCGCAAGCTGAGAGATATTTAAAACTCATATTACATGCAGTAGCGCAGGAAAATTGCTACCATAGATACTGTAATTACAATAATAGTGGCCGGAACTGCTGTTTTACAATATTTTCCCCAGCCTATCATATAACCGTTTTTAGCTGCAACTGATGTACCTACAACATTAGCTGATGCACCAATAGGAGTTGCACTTCCGCCAATATCCGTACCCATAGATAATGTCCATGCAAGAATATCAAGTGAAACACCTGTTGTAGCTGAAAGACTCTTAATAACTGGAATCATCGTAGCTGCAAATGGAATATTGTCTACAAATGCACTTGCAAAGGCTGATATCCATATAATAATAGCTACCATAACCATAATATTACCACCGCTTACCTTACCGATAAATGAAGCAATAATCTCCAGAATACCGGTCTGCTCAAGACCTCCTACAACCATAAACAATCCTATAAAGAATATTAATGTCTTATAGTCCACCTTTTTAAGGATTGACACAGCACCTTTCCCTGCCGTAACAAGTGTAACTATCGCTACTACTGCACCTATAAATGCAACCGTAAGACCTGTCTGTGCATGTGTTATAAGCATAATAACCGCACAGCCAAATATAATACTGCTGACTGCAAAATCCTTTTTTGATGTAATAGCTTCCTTAGGTTTAGGAAGATTCTTAGGGTCAATAGCCTTACCTTCATTAGAAGTAAGCTCTTTTCTATATACAATATAAAAATAAACTATAATTAATATTAAGCTGATACCTGCTATTAATCCTGTATTCGTAAGAAAATCTGCAAATGAATATCCAAGTGATGTACCGATAATTATATTTGGTGGGTCACCACACATTGTCGCAGAACCACCCAGATTTGCACAGAATATTTCTGATAAAATCATTGGAATAGGATTGAACTTCAAAAGCTTTGCAAGCTCAACAGTAACTGCTGCCAGGAATAAAATTACTGTTATACTGTCAATAAACATTGAAAGCACTGCCGACATAACCATAAATGTAATAAACAATGGTATAGTTCTATAATTTACAAGCTTTGCAAGACACATACATAACCATCTGAAAAATCCTGCCTTTGCCATTCCTTCAACCATTACCATCATACCTGCAATAAATATGATAGTCGCCCAGTTAATACCTGAAGAAGATTCGCTTGCCTCTCCCGCTGCGTACCAAAAATCCAACGTAAAAATACTTCTTATATTTAATGTTTCAAGTATTGCATGCATATCTCTCATAGCAATACCAAACACTAAAACTATTGTCAGCAATCCACATACTAATGTAACATATTGTCTTTCTATTTTATCCATTACAATAAGTATAAACATTGCGGCAAAAATAATGACTGCTAAAATCTGTGGTATAGTCATTTTTTTATCCTCCTGTTATATCTTTTTAGACATTTTTCTCTAAAATTATAGCACTTTTAAAAAAAAATTAAAGAATAAAAATTTATAGATTTTTTATTTAATTTTTAGTTTTTTTTGTAATTTTTTGCAATATATTTATTCTAGAGTCTCCGTATTTTTTATTTTGAGGATTATAAACCTTATGAGCCTCAAAATAAAAATACGGAAACTCTGGATTTATTCCATTGAGTTTCCATATAAATATATTTTAATATTACAAAACAATAGAAAACACGCTTTGCGAGTTTTCTATTGTCATGAATTAAAAGAGTGTCCCGGTCATAAAACAACCGGGACACTCTTTTAATAGCTGAATTTCCTATAACCTGTCATTCAGGAATCCGTTTCATTATCTTATTACTCAATTAATCAATTTCAAATAAATCTCTTGTTGTAAGTTTTGCTCTTGCAGTACCTGTTGCTCCGTACATATCTGTTGCTTCGATAATAAAGTAAGTACCGTCTGCAATAATCTGTCCGGTAATTTCTCCCTGGTATGATGCAAGTGCCGGACAGGTTCCGATATTAATAGTATTAACTATATCGTTATAAAGCTTATTTCCGTTTCTTGAATATGATTCCATAACTACATCATAGCCCTCATCATATACACCATCACCATTTCTATCCCAAATAACACGACCTGTTTCAAATACACCAACATTATCAAGATTTCCGTCGGCTGTTTCAAGTGTTGTTAAATCCTGATCAGTAGCCTTAAACCTAAGCACATAAGCCTCTCCCATACTTGCATAGATATTGTAAATACCACTGCCTAATGCACCATTTGTAACTACTACCTCCGGTGATGCGTTACCTGAATCAATAGCCTTAATAATTGTATTAACAAATAGCTTCAGTTCTTCAGGACTTGTAATATCCTGATGTCCTGCACCTGTATATGTAACATTACCCTTTGAGTAAATATAGTAGTTGTTCTGGGCATCTTTTCTTGTAGAGTGCAAATATCCTGAATTGTTATAAGATGCCAATGTATACCATACAACCAGGTCATCATCCTCCATATCAAGCTGATAATACTGTGGATGTGTAGTTGAGATTGATACTCTATCATTCATCCTGTATGGAAACATTGTTACCTGTCCCTCATTTACTTTATCAACAACGGTCGTCAGACACGGGTCGAAAAAGTTATTATTATTTGAATTGAAAATAGTATAATTTGGATCATTAAACGTATTTACCAAATACCAGCCATTCTGATTATTAGTGTTTCTATATGTTCTTATAAGTCCCTGTCTTAAAAGTATCCAGTCACTAAAGCCCTGTAATTCTTCTACATAATATTTACCATCGGCTGATTGTGATGTATAACTCATCTGTAATCCGTTAGCATATACAGGCTTATCCTTTCCGTCTCTGTCATCAACAGATAAGGTTACTCCATATCTGTCAAGACCTGTAGAATTTCTAAGGAATAATGTAATACTGGTACACATCTTGGAATTATCTATATTTTGTGTTCCGCCTCCGTTCATAATATTTTTTGAGAATCTCAGCATTGTTGATACTAAACTTCCCTGCATTGTACCATTTGCATTCTTTGATAATCCCTTAATCTGAACGTAATTGTATGAGGAATTAAAACTCATTGTATCATGGGCAAACATAACTGCATTACCGTTGTCTATAAAATCATTGATACAATCAAGGGCACCATGTACATTTGAAATATCATCACCACGATACATATCACCAAATCCCAAAATAACCATATCATAGAAGTTGGCATTGATAAAATCCTTTGCGGTATTATAATCCTGACCCTTTATATATGGGTCAGATACAGAAAACTGATTTTCAAACTCATATGTATACATAGTATATATATTGATATTATATCCAACTAATCCATTATTTACAGCTGTAAGCTTCTTAGCAAATACACCGTTATTTGCCGTTGCATTACCCATACCATTTAACTGATATGCCATATCAAGTGCTAAAGAAGCATTTACATAAAAGTATTGTGATCTTGGTACTATCTGTAATACTTTAACCTCCTGAACATCCATAGCTCTTACTGCCGTATATCCGATATATGAGGAACGGAGAGTCGTTTCATTATCACCATCCATCTGTGCAACTTCAACCTTATATGCTATAAGACCATTGTGGTTATCCGCCAACGCTGTTTTAAAGCTTACATCTGCATGACCATTAGCATCTGTCTTTACCATCAGTGTCTTATAGATTTCATTTGTATCATCTGTTATCATTTTACCCGTATCAGCATAAATACCATTACCGTCTTTATCAATAATAAGCTTAACCTTGTACTCTGTATTTGCATATGCGTCAATGGTAAATGCATATTGAAGTGTACGATTGTAATCATCCGGCATTTTAATTACCTGGTCACCATTTGAATTATTCTGGTATGTAACCGGTGTAGGTACGGTTATAAATGAAAGCTTTGGTGACATCGCATTAATATGTGTAATAAAGCCCGCAAGGTTTGATTCACGCAAATAGTTTGCATCTGAACCTGCTGATGTTACATAATTCATAAGCTCTGCCAAATGAGAGGTTGGATAAATCTTTGAACCATCATTTTCATATACTGAATCAGCAAATACCATAAGCTTGCCTGAATCAGCATAATCCTTAAGTGCCCTCATTGTCTTGGCTGTAATATCATTATCACTAAATCTTGCATTACCTATTTTATCACTGAATACTGTATTCATATCTATATTTGTATTTTTTCCATATCCATTGAAATTCAGGTAATAATCTGCAGTATCTATTGTACCTAATAAATCTCCACTATTAAAAATTGATGATAATGTATCCCACTGATAATCTGTCCAGATACGTTTTGTTGATGCACTAAGTGTATATATCTGATTATATCTGTTCTGATTATCCATCTCACCTGAACCGCCACTAACAAAACCTGTACCACCCCAGCCATATGATGAGTATCTTGTTGCTGTAGGATACTCTGTTACACGAAGAATATATGCATTAGCCTCTGTATTGGAAATTTTATTTCCTCCAAACATATCTGCAGCTCCATATCCTCCTGTGTATCTGGCGTATTCCCACGGCATCCAGCCCATAAGAGTACTTGAGAGCTTTGTTATATCACCATATGCAAGATAGATATATCCGTCAAGATGTCTGTCATTATAGATAGGTTTACTGTATGTATTTCCGTTTGAATCAGTTGCCTGCATCGTTGTCATCATACCTACATTATCACTTATAAGAATAATGTCATATGTAGATATAAGGTCTGTAGTCATAGCGTTCAGTGTCTTTGTAGAAACAGATGTTACCTCAATATAATTCGTATAATTTGAAGATGTCCAACCTGAAGTATTTATCTGCATCTTATTAGCTAATGCTTTTACCTTATCAAAGGTATCATAGTTAAATGAATTGCATGGCTCTACCTCAAGAATTTTTATCTTACCATAATCATATTTAGGTATATATGAGTCCTTACATCCAAGCAGGTATCTTACTATATCTGCTACTGTTTTTCCTGCCAGACCTCTTTCCTCAAGTCCCTTATATGAACTTGCAGTAATAATTGTAGCCAAATTGCTTGGAATCATTCGTGCATCATTGTTATGAACCCAATAGTCATTTGTAACACGCTTAGCAGCATTTGGGTTTGTATCAATACACTCATTTGGATTCAATACATTTGCAGCAATAATATCCTGACTTGTAAATTCATTCATAAATACCATACTTGTTAATGGTAATGGACTGGTTGTAGTTATCTCTTCTGTTGTTTCATCAGAAGTTACTTCTTCTGATGATGTTTCTTCTGTATCGCTTGTTTCTTCTTCATCTTCGGAAGTTGTTTCCTGCGAAACAGTTGTTGTTGGCTCTTCTGTTGTCTGAGAAACTGTAGTTATTGGCTCCGCATTTGTTTCATAGCAGAAAGCTGCTGTTTCAATACCTGTTGAAGTCAAAAACTTATTTCCTGCTGCATCAACAGTTGACATATGATTATTAATAAAATCCTCATACTGTGTTGATTCTAACATTCTGTAAATAAGCGAAAGCTTATACATATTACTGCTCTTTGATATTCCACCTTCAGTAAGAGTTGCACTAAAGATTACAGGTGTCTGCGTATATACACCTGTTCCAAGTAAATCTCTTCCCTTTTCCATATAGTCTAACAGCTTCTTAGCCATTTCCCACGAAATGTCACGGCTTACATATGTATCACCAATCTTTTCATAGGAATCATATGTAATAGTTGTAGAATTAGTTGTTGTAAATTCTACATACGAATCTCCATTCTTTTTGTACACACCTGTTGTACTTGCTGCCGTACCATTTGCATTTACATTTCCTGTATAGTAGTTATAAGCTTCTGCTGTACTATTATCCTGAACAGTAGCTGTAAGAATAATCAAATCAGCTTCTTCAATATCTGACTCTGTTAAATCATTTGCTTCAACAGTTTTTACTCTAATCTTGCCTTCAAGTAATGATCTGTATGGCTCTATTAAAACATTATTGCTAAAAATACGACTGCATCTGATTTCATATTTGTCCTGATATGAATTATACTTTATTTCATATCCAAAGTTAGAAAAGTACGAATTAATCTTTATCCACTCATTCTTTTTGCCATAGCCTCCGTTCTCATTATAAAACCTTTGAAGCTCCGACTTGCTTTTACTTAAAATCCCCTCTTCTACCTCTGCCGCACCTGCAAAGTATTTGAATTCGCCCATACCTGCATATGGAACAATCTCAAGAATTGTAAAATACTTTTGCTTACCTTCTGTAATTCTGTCAACAATATCTGACAGGTAAGTCTTATCAGCAAGTGTCTGTGCCGCTTCACCCTTAGCTTCTATTCCGCTAAGACCATAAATAACTGCACTGACTACCATTACCAGTGCTAAAACGCCACACAATACTTTAGATGCCATACTCATTTTGAGGATTTTGTTTTTCATTTTTCTTACTTTTTTCATAATCTTCTCCTTAAAATCCTACTTGACAGAATATTCTGTGCCATCAACTACTACCTTGTCTAACTTGTTTCTTATAGTGATTCTAAAATCTTCATTTTTGGTGTTATCATCATCACTCACTGATAATTCAACATTTAATATAATAGGATTGGAATAGCCGTCATGTACCATCTCCGTTGTACCTAGAATCGAATCTACAACAACCTCACTATAAACCTTACAGCTTTCATCTATTGTTATTTTAAAGTTTTCTACATTGTCTGATATTAAATATCCCTTTGAAGGAGTTGCCATATATGACTTTGTGATAAATATTGAATTACTGTCCGGAATAAAAGTAATAATTCTTTCAGTAGTAATATCCGTGCTTCCTCCTCCACTTTCAAGCTCATTTACTGCTAATGTTACAGGCTCAAGTGCATTACCGTTTTTCTCTCCCGTATATAATGAAAGTGTCTGACCGTTACCGCTATTCGTAATATACAATGTCTTTGCTTCCATAATAGTTTCAGATAAGAAACTGTCTACCATCTGAAACTCATTTTGCAAATTAATTTTCCCTTTTTCGTTTTTGAAAAGTGTAGAACTGTTTGTCATAAGCATTGCAACCATTACCATTACAACTCCACTGATTGCTAAAGCAACTAAAAGCTCTACCAAAGTAAAACCATTATTATTCAGTTTTGAATTATTACTGTTCATCCAATCACCACCTAATCAAGCGCTTCGTATTTACCGGTTGTATAATATAATTCAATATTCTTTTCATAACTTCCGCTTGTTATTGTAATTCTTGCCAAATCTCCCAGCTGTTCTATACAATTACTAAATGGAACATCACCCAAATATACATTTGAAACACTTCCCTGACCTCCGGAAAATGATATCTTCAGCTTATTTGCTGTCGAATTAAGTGTAACCGGTGTTTCGTTTGTTCCTGTAACATTAATAAATTTTATTTGCAGATCGCCATTAAATATTTCTTCCTGCACTACTTCAGATGTACTTTGTACGTTTCCATCCGGTAAAGTTTCCTGTGTAACTTTATTGACTCTGCAAATAAAATTACCATTGTCTGCTATGTATTCAAGCTCCATATTCCATTCCTCTGCAGCTACAGACATAGCCTTTGTTCTGGCAGTGGACAACATATCTATGAATCCGCTTGCCGCTTTTCTCGCATAGGAATTCGTTACAATGGTAAACCCGGTAACAACCACACCTATTACAACCACCATAATAGCAAAAACCACTATGAATTCCAGTAAAGATGCACCTTCATTATTCAGTTTTCTTTTCTTAGTTTCCATCATCATATTTTCTCCAGTTATTTGCACCTACAATGTCCTTGTAACTAATGTTTTCTATCTTAACCGGCTCGCTCGAATCATCATCACCGGCTAAATTCTTATATGCCCAGAAATAATTTTTAAACGGCTCTTCTTCAACCTGCTTATTTTCCGGATCTGTTTCTCCGTCATCAAACAGATATTCATTTCTTATCAGATTCTCTATCATTGTTACATCCGTAGTAACTGTAGCATTATCAGTAATTATAATATTCTCTTTACAAATAATAAGTCCTCTGAAATCATGATCAAGCTTAACTACCCCTGTAGAAATAATTATACCACCGGTTACCTCTGAAGGCACTACATATGTAGCTTCATCTATAGCCAGTTTTATAATTCCTGAATCATACATAACAAGATTCTCTTCTGTATTATACTGATGTGATTCAATTAATGAATAATCAACTATATTAGCTGATGCATTATTTGTCATTTCAGAACCTGTTATTGCATAATTACTGTAAAATTCAGTCAACGCAGCTGTCGTATCATTTACTATATATTCAGTACCGTTTTTGGTTGCAGGAATATCCGCAAGCAAATGCGTAAGAATATCAAATCTGTTTTCATAATTCATTGATGATAAATGAAATACATCTGCAGGAATAGCACCATTACTATCTGCGTAAGTAACATTTCCTACCCCACCGGTTTGTAGTGATCCTGTATTGGTTACTGTGCTTCCACTTGACTGCATTAATACACCTGCTGTATACATAGAACCTGCTGTAATGGAAACACCTGATACTACACTTGTAAAGTACGAATTAAGATTTGCCCTTAGCACTGCATCTCCACCATTTATTATTCTCTTTACGTATTCAGTTGCCGAAGCCTTATCCTTAAAATTGTAGTATAGGTATGCTACATTGCCCGAAACCTTTACAACATATGGATTTGTACTATCTAATAAGCCTTCTGTAAGTGAACCGGTTATACTTACAAGCGGAGTTCCTGTTTCATTAATTGCAGGATTTGCCTGGTCAGCTACCAACTGCTCCCATGAAGATTTTGCCATAGGATTTCCAGGTGTGCCATATATAAACTGTGAAGGTATCAGATATAACTCCTGATCTGCCCTGACAGAAATCGATTCACCTGTCATGTAGTTATAAGTTTCACCCGGAATAATAATATATGAACGACCACCTACAATTAATTTGTTAAGATTTAATCTTAACTGTGAATTATCTCCTGTAATAATAATTGCACTTGATGTAGCGTGATTAGTATTGCCTGAACCATCATAGCTGTAAGCATATAGGTTTCCACCTATAGTTACATCTGATTCGCTTCCATAAAGATTTAAATCGTCCTTTATATAAGTATTTGAAAATGAATCAATAGAAAGCTCCGAACCTATTGATATATCAACATCACCTGTTCCTAAAAAACTGTCCGTTGTCAGGTTAGTACACCATATATCACCACCATTTACAGTCATCTGACTCTTATAAAATGATGAGCCTCTTATAACGATTTTATTTCTGGCTACTATATTGGCATTTTGGACTGCACCATCTATAGATACTGCATTTCCGGTTACATTAAGAGCCCCACCGGCTCCACCTGATGTATCAGCTGCTGTAATAGAAATATCATTACCTGCATATATGTGAGCACTATTTACATTTAATGTCTTACCGCTAATCATAATATCACTATCTGTAATAAGTGAATATTCCTGAAATGATAATAAACTGTTACCACCGGCAAAATCTACCGTAAGATTTGGAAATGTAATATCCAAATCTACCGTAATATTGGAAAAATAATCTTCATCTGCCTTATCTTCTTTATAATCAATGACAACATCCTGCAAAACAATAGTATATCTCAGACCGCCTTCCTCTTTTACGGCAGTAATCTTGCTTATACTCTTTACCTTTGCTGTCTTACCTGTATCATCATAGCCTTCTATAAAATCATCCAGATAGCTGACTGCATCTTCCAAAACTGTCGGCTCAACAGTTGAAACTATGCTGTTGTTCTCAAAGGATAGGGCATTATTAGATACCTTTTTCAGCATATCCTCTATAAAAATTTCCTTAAACTCTTTATTTGCTTGATCATTGTTAATAACATATTTGTAGGATTCACCCTGTCGTACCATAGTAGTAAGTACCTTTTCATATGCGATACTCATGGATGTTACGGCATCATGACCTACTCCTGCCCGTATCTCATCCAATACTGACTCTGCCGTATAGAAGGTATTCTTAGACCTGCTGTTCATTCTCTTTAGATTAATATTTACTAATGATGCTGACAGCACAGCTACCACAAGCAATGCAACAAAGGCTATAGCAACAAGTGCCATAACCATTGTGTTACCTTTATTGTTCAATCGCTTCTTTCTAAACATACTAATCCTCCTTGCTACTTGTGAAGGATGTCAATACATCACTATCTACATCATCATATTTTACATCAACTGTTATTTCATATAGTACAGTATTATCGTTCTTATCCGAATAAGTAAGTCCAGGAATTTGCATTATACTGGCAGCATCAGAAGTACTTTTCTGTATATTTGTATATACCTTGAAGTTGCTTGTTGAATTATCATAGCTGTAAATTCCTCTGGCTGTCGGAGTAGTCTGAGTGTTGTCTAAAACTGTTACGTTCTCGCTCTTAATAATTGCTGAAATATCAGGCGAAGTATGATGTTCGGTCTCCTGCTGTGCTATATATAAGCCAAGTTGTGGTTTATTATCATCCACACCGGTATAGCTGTACTCAATATCAAGTTTATCACTTGCGTAATAGCTGCTCACACCTCCTACATTACTAACAGCTCCTAAAGAAGTATTATATGTATCATATACAGGTAACATAAGGTATATTGAATGTCCCTCATTACCTGAATATGTTTTTGTAATGCCTTTTGTTACCAATACACTCTTATCATTATTATATGTATATGTAATATTAAGTGTAACCTCATATTCATAAATATCCGTTGAACTGTCATATACACAATCAATAAGCATCTTTGTAGCTTTAGTCACATTCTGTGGTGTCAACGTGGCAATCTCTGCCTCAGATAACTCACCTTTAGCTCTAAAATACGACTCCAATTCATTGTCGGGGTCTGTATATTGTTTAAAAAGCATTATGGCATCAGAGCCAAAAAGGCTTGAAAACTCCGGACTGGTCAAACTGTTCACCGGATATTTTTCTCCGTCAGAGGTATAAGGTGTAGGGTCCATAGTAATAGTAGCATAAAAGGTTTCACCGTCTGCACCTGTAAGCTCCCAGTCCTCAAATACATACTTTGTATAAGTCTTACCGTCTATAAGCAATTCTTCTGTAGAAGCTTCAACACCATATACATTATCACTATATTCAATTATATCATCTATAGTTCTCGCTTTGAATTCCTCTATTACATTTTGGCAGACTACTGTGGCGTTCTGCAGTCTTCTGGCATCACCATTAATATTCATTGCCAAAAAGAAGCTCCTAAGAAATGGTGACACCACTAGTGCTATAACTAAAATTGTAACTATTATTTCAATAAGCGAAAAACCCTGATTATTCTCTTTTAACGTCTTCACCTTATCATCTCCTGACTATCGATGAACTATCACATTACCTGTTTGCTGTTCTACTACACATCTTGGATTTTCTGTATCATCATTTAAAATACCAAGGTTAAGTGTCATATCCGAATCGTTTATAACCGTGAGCATAGCTACACAAGTATCATTAGCATCTATTCTTGCTTTACTTACTACCAGAATATCAAGTGTATCACCAACTAAAAGCGGAGCACCTGCCGCATAGTCTGTAGCCGGATATGTGGTATTGCCTACCTGATAACTAATCTTATAGTCTCCGTTACTTCCTGATACATGTATCTGTACCTTTTCCTTTGAATTTGAATTTACTGATGCTCTTGTATCACCGATTACATCATTTCTTAATGCAACTACAATAGAGTCAACATCTGAAGCTGCTGAATTTAATGCAACATATACATCATAATCACTCTTCATTGTATCAAGATATGACTTATCTACAGGATTAGCAGTATGTGTACCTGATGCAAATATATTTTCCGTACCTTGTGACACGCCCGGTATATATGCTCCCGGCCACATTCTGTTTGAACCTGCTACAGCATAATAATTAAGTGACATAGATCCGCTTACAAGCTCTTCACCCTGATTATAGCTTACTGTCATGGTTGCAATCTTATACTTTTTGTCCGTATTGTTAATTCTTTCTATCAGCGTCTTTAATTCATCATATGTACATTCATATGAAAGAGATTGTGCTGAGGATACCCCCTGTAAATCCGTACTGTATACACCGGAACCTGAACTTGATGGATTTGATGATGGAATCTGCCCAAATGAATATAACACGCCTGTTCTTCCAAAGCCCGCCTGCTTAATCCATGCATTTGTGTCATCTTCAATATCCATAAGGTCCATAATCGTACTTACTTCATCCAGTCCGGAAGCAAATGTATTAATAATATTTGAATACATAAGGTCATATATCTCGGATTTTACTATATATTCACTTCTATGCTGGTTCTTTTCATCATAATCATCTCTTACAGCCTCAAGCGCTTTAATTTCTTCATTTACTTCATCAATCCGAGCATCAATTTTTCTAAAGATTATAAAGGCTACTACTACTATTGCAATGATAAGCAAAGTAAGAAGAAGTCTTTTATCCTTTGTCGCTAATTTAAAATCCAATTTCATATTCTTTCCTCCTTCTACTCTTCCTCTGCATCGTCTACACTTGGATTTTCGAATGCATCTATAAGGTCATTTACAATGTCTTCGATTGTTCTTGCATCTTCACCTGTAGTAGAAGCTAACAATTCATCATAATTTAACAAATTTAAATCCAAAATTGCCTGTATTATATCAACTCCATCTGCAATTCTTACAAACTGACAGGTAAGTGTAAAGCTGGTAGTAATAACACCATCTGCATCCTTATTCTCTGCAATGGCACTTACAAATACATCATATACGTTTGAAGTATTTTCAAGAGCTTCAATAAACTTGGCAACCGTATCCTTTGTACTTGTTGAACATGTAATGCTTACCTGTCCTTCATTAAAAGAAATACTTTTGACACTAATATCACTTGGCATCTTCTGCTCTAAGGTGTCAATAAATTCTATTAATGAATCATTATTGCCATCTGTCATATCCTTGAAGTTCTTTGCATCTGTATACATGTCGTAGGACTTATAGTAATCATTAACTATCTCTTCGATACTCTTAAGATTGTCTATCTGTTTTTGTACATTATCCTTATCTGCATTCGCTATAACAAGCTTTGTAACAGGAATTGCACAGGCAATAATTGCCACAACCAGTGACGCCAAAACACCAAGCTTTAATAATCTGAAAGTATTTGCACTCCTTGCCTTGTCAAGCTTATCCTTTGGCATAAAGTCTACCGGCTCTATACCTGCACCAAGACATCCTACATACTTTGTTACAATTCTATGTAAAACCTCATTCTCTTTTTCCAGTGTAACACCATTGAATTTGACAAGCTGGTTTACCGATACTTCAAACTCGTTGGCAAACAGGAAGTCAACGCCCAACAGTGATACTGATTCACCTACAAGATATGCCTTTTCTACAGGGTCTTCCGTGTTTCTGGAATTGTAATAGTCTACTATCCTAAGTACATTGTTGATAATAGGTCTGATAGATTCCGTAACAGGGTCACCATCAAAGGTTTCGTGAATATGACGCTCTGTTTCAAGTAATGTAGCAGCTTCATCCTCATCAATCTTAAGTTTTTCACATAATGCTTCAATAGGAAGATTTTTACCATATGGAATAGTTCTCTGAAGCTTTAATATATTATCCTTTAAGATATTGACAGTTGTAGTTTCCTCCTGAATCTGAATTACAAGAGAGGTCTCCGCATGAATCTGTCTTCTAATCATCTGATATGCGGAGTTACCTGCATAGTCAATGGACTTAATATTAATCTTTAATCTCTCTGCCAGCTTAAAGTAATCATCTATCAAATCCTTAGGTGCAGCAAGTACAAGTACCTGCATCTGATTAATTCCCTTCTTGGCATTACCCTTATCAAGGACATTATGTGCCAGAATATAATCATCTAAGTAGATAGGAAAATACTCGCTTGCATTAGCATGTATCATCTCAACAAGCTGCTTCTCTTTCATAATAGGAGTAGTAATTTCCTTTGTAGCAATTTTTCCTGATGAAATTGAAAAGATTGCATCTGTAGCTGTCATTTTGTTTTCTTTGATTATTGAGTTAAAAAATGTCTCTGCTGCAAAGAAATCCATAATGAAACCATCTTCTACAACACCCTCCGGTATCTTAGCCTTTAAAATTCTGTTTACATATACGCTTTTATTATTTGAAGCATATTGTAATTCACAGATTTTAACATATTTTTTTCCAATTCTTATAGATAATACACTATTAGACATCTATTTTCCTCCTTATCCCTTGCGGTGATATTACTTTCGTTTTATGTCCGTCTATATTATTCGTGATTTCTCACGTTATTTTCTAATTCAAATGAAATAATGAAAAATACCATTGTATTAAATCATTTCCAAAAAGCATGGCAATAAATATGCCTGCCGATAAATATGGTCCAAATGCCAGTCTGTGATCTTTTTTTTGAATTCTCATTCTCGCTATATGTATAACTGAACCAAATATACATCCCAGTATTAACGATAAAATTATGTTTCCAACTCCCATGAGCAGCCCTGCAGCCGCCATTAATTTGACATCTCCTCCACCCATTGCCCTGCCTTTTGTAGCAAGAACCAGGATATATAGAAATCCGCTTACTGATATAAATCCAAGCAAATGATTAACTATATGATGATAGTCAGCTATTGTTTCAATAACTCCCAGTGTAAATATAAATATATTTATCCCAAAAGGAATTTCAAATGTTCTCCAGTCAATTACCGTAAGAACTATAAGTGCTGAAAAGCATAAGGAATATAATATGCTTGTGAGATTAATATCATTTACCCAAAAGATAAATACATAACCGAGTCCGTTTAGTGTCTCCACTATAGGATATTGTACCGATATCTTAGCTTTACACTTTCTACATTTCCCTCGTAGAAAAAGGTAGCTGAAAAGTGGTACTAAATCGTACCACTTCAGCTGATTTCCACAGGACATGCAGTGAGATCTGCTCTTTGCAACACTTTCTTTTAATGGAATTCTATATATACAAACATTTAGAAAGCTTCCTATACATAGTCCATATAAAAATATTATCACATATATAAATGGTATTATCTCACCTAGCATATTTCCTTTTCCTTAAATACATTAATAAATTTCAGCTTATGATGACTGCTCTTCAGTCTTCTGTTCCTGCTTCTGTAAGTAACCTACCCAGAAAGATTTTGCTTTACCAGTGCTGTACTCAAGCTTGCTAGCTTTTGTAACATTAGTTGCATCAGTGATGTTAGCATTTGGTACAGTTGTAGACGCAAAAACTGTTATCTGCTTGAAACCATTGTTTTCAACAATCTGGAAATAGATGGCTGCACCGTCATTTGCACCTGCATTTAATGTTGGTTCTGCATCTTCAAGATATTCGCGAAATGCCTTAGCAAAAGAGTCATTAGGAGCATTAGTACCAAATAATGTACTAATTGCTACTGGTCCACTCTGATAGTTCTGCTTAGCAGCCTTTAAACCTGCTTCATCAGCAATTGCTGTATTTACAGCTGTTAATACTGTATCAAGGTTGTTGATGTCTGTTGACTCTCTTGATTTTTCAATGTTACCGATAAGTGCTGGTGCTAATACACCGATGAGTACTGCCATAATAGCAATAACTACGATAAGTTCTACTAACGAGAAACCTTTGTTGTTTGTCTTTGTCATTTCTTTTTCTCCTTTTTATTTAATATATTTGATAACCATCAGGCTCGGCTCCTGATGAGTATATCCGTTGTAATTGTACCATAAAATCACTGTATGACTTTATGTACGAGCACATCGGTTTTCAAATAACCCGATGATTTTAACCAATGTCGTTGTACATCTGCATCATTGGTCCGTAGATAACAGCTATAAGTAAACATACTACAACTGCCATGACTACAATAATAAGCGGCTCCATGAGGGCTGTTGCCTGCTGTGTAGTCATCTCTACTTCTTCATCATAATAATTTGCTACGTTTGTAAGCATTTCTTCCATATTACCGGTTTCTTCACCGATATTTATCATATGGATAACCATATTAGGGAAAAGTCCCGACTTCGCAAGCGGAGTTGTAAGAGGTACACCTCTTTCTACCTGCTTTGCAGTTTCTGCAAGGGCATCCTTGTATAGTACATTATCCAATACCTTTGCACATATATTTATGGAATCTATAAGCGGCATACCCGATGCCATAAGTGTTGATAATGTTCTTGTAAATCTGGCACAGGCTGTCTTTGTAGACAGTGGTCCGAATACCGGTATTTTAAGTTTAAGAGTAGATAATACTCTTGAACCGTTAGGTGTAGCAGCATAAATCTTATATGCAACTACTATAGCTACTATGGCTATAACCCATATAATCCAGTTTTCCTGTAGTGACTCACTCATCGCAAGGGCAGCTTTTGTAAACGCCGGCAACTCCGAACCAAGATCATCAAACATACTCTCAAACTGCGGTATAACAAATGTAAGCATTATAATAACGATTGCAATCATAACTATTATAAGTACTACGGGATACATAAAAGCTTTCTTAACCATACCCTTTATTCTTGCATCCTTTTCAAAGTGTGTACTCATTCTTTCAAGTGATACCTCCAAACTACCTGAAGACTCACCTGCCGTAATCATATTTAAAAGGATTGACGGGAATACTCCCTCCTGCTTTTTCATAGCTGTTGACAAGGTATCACCCTTTTCAACATTATCTTTAACTGACTTAATAGCTTCTTTTAATGTCTTGTTTTCTGTCTGGTCCTCAAGCATTCCCAATGCCGGTATCATACTAACACCAGCTTTTAAAATACTAAGGAACTGCCTACAGAATACACTCAAATCTCTTGGCTTTAACTTTTTCTTGCCAAGACTGAAATTAATATCCTTATTTAAAAGACCGGCTTCGCCGATTTTTATAACTGTAAGACCGTCATTCCTCAACATACTACGAGCCTTTTCCACAGTTTCGGCTTCTATATTAGATTTTTGGGTTTTTCCGTTTGCGTCAACGGCTTCATATAAAAACTGTGCCATCTCATACCTCTTTTCTTAGTACAATTTCTTTTCTAATGCCTGCTGGTCCTGTGCATAATTAAGAGCTGTATCTCTTGAAATAATGCCTTGTGCATATAAATAGAATAACGAATCATCCATAGTCTGCATACCCAGCTTTTTATTAGTCTGCATCGTAGATGCAATCTGGAAAGTCTTATTCTCACGGATAAGGTTCTTAATAGCAGGTGTCGAATGAAGCACCTCAAACGCTGCAACTCGTCCCTGACCGTCTGCCGTAGGCATAAGCTGCTGCGATATAACAGCCTCTAATACCATTGCAAGCTGTATCCTGATCTGCTGCTGCTGATGTGGCGGAAACACATCGATAACACGATCAATAGTAGCCGCTGCACCTATTGTATGTAATGTGGAAAATACCAAATGACCTGTTTCTGCTGCTGTAATAGCAATGGAAATCGTCTCAAGGTCACGCATTTCTCCTACAAGAATAACATCCGGATCTTCACGGAGGGCCGCTCTTAATGCATTTTCATAAGATAACGAGTCCATTCCGATTTCTCTTTGGTTTACAGTAGACATCTTATGCGAATGTAAATATTCTATAGGGTCCTCCAAAGTAATAATATGTCCCGGTAAATTTTCATTTACCATATTTATAATAGAAGCAAGAGTTGTAGACTTACCACTACCTGTAGGTCCTGTAACCAATACCAGACCTCTCTTTTTCTTATAGAGATTTACAACTGATGGCGGTACGCCTAAATCCTCAGGTCTTGGAATAATAGTATTCACAAGACGAAGGGCTGCTGATAACGCACCTCTTTGTTTAAATACATTTACTCTGAATCGTCCTACACTTGCCAGCGAGAACGAAAAGTCCACTTCGCCTTTTTCTTCTAACACCTCAAGCTGACGCTCATTCATGGTAGATTTGATAATTGTATCTGTATCCATCTTTGAAAGTACCGGATAGTTCATGTTCATCAAATCTCCATGGACTCTCATCTTTGGTGGTATACCTACTGCAATATGTATATCTGAAGCTTTGTTCTCTTTAGCCACCGTAAGAATCTCTTTAATTGTTATCATACTTTAATCCTCATCTGCGCTGTATGTTGCTTTCATCATTTCTGCTACAGAAGTAACTCCTTCTCTAACATACTTTGCGGCAGAAGTTCTAAGTGAACTCATACCTTCCTGCTCAGCTGCTTTCTTTATTTCTTCTGCTGTAGCATTTTTTGCTATCAGTCTCTTTATTGTCGCTGTAACGGTAAGGATTTCATATATACCGATACGTCCTCTGTATCCTGAGTTGTCACAGGCAGGGCATCCTCCCGGCTCATATATAGTCAGATTTTCTATATTTCCAAGTCCCATCTTTCTGATATCATCCGGTGTGGCCGCAACCGGCTTTTTACATTCCGGGCAAAGTCTTCTGACAAGACGTTGTGCCAAAATACCTACCAGCGAATCTCCAAGCAGATATGGTTCAATACCCATATCTATAAGACGTCCTACCGTTGCAGCCGTACTGTTTGTATGTAGCGTGCTTACAACCAAATGTCCTGTAATAGCCGCCTTAACAGCTATACCTGCAGTTTCATTATCACGTATCTCACCAATCATGATAATATCCGGATCCTGTCGCAAAATAGAACGAAGGGCACTGGCAAATGTAAGATTCGCCTTCGGGTTTACATGAACCTGATTGATACCGTCAATATTTGCTTCTACCGGATCTTCTACGGTAATAATGTTTACATCTTCCGTATTAAGCTCGCTAAGTGCGGTATAAAGTGTTGTAGACTTACCACTACCTGTAGGTCCCGTAACAAGAATAATACCATTTGGATTTTTCAGAATATTGTCAAACAATACCAAATCCTCCGGTCTGAGACCCAAATCCTTTTTGTTCTTGTTAAAGCCTTCCTTGGAAGCAATACGCATAACTACCTTTTCGCCAAAAACTGTAGGCAAGCAAGAAACACGGATATCATATTCCTTTCTGTCAACCATCTGGGTAATACGACCATCCTGTGGTTTTCTCTTCTCCGATATATCCATACCTGAGATAATCTTAATACGGGCTATGATAGCACTATACAATGCCTTATCATACTGAACTATCTCTCTAAGAGCACCGTCAACACGATAACGAACCTTTACATTATATTCAAACGCTTCAATATGTACGTCACTGGCTCTCTGTCTGACCGCCTGTTCAATAACTCCCTTTACCAAAAGAACAATAGGTGAGTTATCAACATCTTCTTTACGTGCCTCATCCTCTGCATTTTCATCTTTTTTCTTACCATCATTAAAATAAGCATCCTGCTCTTTTTTGTACTGTTCTGCAATACTGTGAGCCTGCTGCTGTCCAAATACAGCATCCGTCTTCGCCTTAATCTGAGATGTAGTGCTAAGCACAGGTTCAATCTGAAGTCCCGTAACAATAGCCAAATCGTCAACAGCAAAGATATTCATCGGGTCTGCCATAGCCACCACTAATGTATTCATCTGTGTGCTCGACATCTTTACCGGCATGATGACATATTTTCTAATCAGATCCTCCGGTATAAGCGCAATTATGTCATCCGGAATATTATCGACCTTTCTTAAATCCAAATACTCAATCCCCAGCTGCTCGCATAAGGTGTCTACAAGGGCATTTTCAGAAACAATTCCCAGTGTCACCATAACCTCACCAAGCATTCCACCAACACGTTTCTGTTCTTCAAGTGCCTGTGTAAGTTGTTCATCTGTGATAATGCCCTTTTGTACAAGAACATCACCTAATCTAATTCTGGTTCTAAATCCAGCCATCTCAATGTCCCCTTTATGCTAAAGTTAATAAAATAAAAGTGTATAATTCATAAACATTCTTATCATGAATTATAAAATAACCAAACAAAAAAGCTGTATACCACACATATATGGTTTAATGCCTTTGTGAATAAAACTCCGCTTTATTCACCCGACCCACAAAATCGCTTCACAATTTTATGATTTACTATATGTATTATAACATTTTTTAATATAAAATCAAATATTTTTTTACTAAAAATCCTTTAAAAAACGGATTTTTTTATTCATATTTCACAATACATAATATGGTAGTTGATGCTCGTATTATACCATATATTGTACGGCTTCTAAATTTTCCTATATTAATCTTAAATATACAACATTTTTCTGAATTTTCACAGTTTGTTTGGTTTATTATTTTTTGTACAAATTCACTAATTGAGAAAATCTATTACCTCTCTCCTCAAAATTTTTAAAATATCCATAAGATGCAGCCGCCGGAGATAAAACACAGCTTTTTCCCGGTTTTGTCACCTTTACCGCAACTTTTACTGCCTCCTCCAAATCCGACGTCCTTACAATACGCTCTATGTTTTTGAAATCAGGAAATTTATTCTTTATTTCGTCATATATTCTACTTCCCGTCTCATACATCAGTATAATATTTTCTACAGTGCTTTCACTTAGATATTCTATAAGCTCACTATAATCTATGCCACGGTCCATTCCTCCAATTAATACTGTTGCCGCATCTCCAACACTGTTCAAGGCATTTATGGTAGTATCACAAATTGTAGATATTGAATCATCATAATACTTCACACCATTTATCACCCCAATAGGCTGTAATCGGTGCGGTAAAGGATTGTAGCTGACCAGACCGCTCTCAAAGTCCTTATCCTGCATACCTATATATTTTAAAATTCCATATGCCACTGCCACATCAAAGTAGTTATGCTCTCCCACAAGCTTAATATCATCTTTAGGAATATCATACTTATATATTTTATCTTCATATTTAAACTCAATATGACTATGTATAATTAAGAGTAAATCTCTATCCTCTGTTTTGGCATGTTCAAAAAAATCTCCTGAAACAACAGGTATATGCTTTGATTCAGACTCATCTTCTATCTGACTGTTTATAAAGCATATATCTTCCTGCTCCTGATTTAAATATATATTTTTCTTAGCCGCTATATATTTTTCCATAGTTCCATAGTGGTCTAAATGCTCCTCGTAAATATTCATAAGCACACCAATATGCGGTGACACTTTCATATACTCCAGCATATGGGAAGACATCTCAAATACAATCGTCGTATTCTCATGTATATCCTCCTCAATATCAAATGCCGGTATTCCAATATTTCCTGCCAGAACAGTGTCATATCCGGCATTTTTTAATATATGATAAATAAGAGTGGTGGTGGTGCTTTTTCCTTTAGTTCCGGTAATTCCTATGATTTGCTTTTTATATTTTTCAAAAAATATTTCCGTCTGGCTTGTAATCTCACAGGTATATGTGTCAATATTTTTGTCCAGAACTATGCCCGGACTCTTTATAACAATATCATATCCGTCCAAATTCTTTTGATAGTTTTCCCCACATATCAGAGTTATAGATATGTTCTTATTCACCTCTGTCAATATCTCATCTACAGCTTCTCTCTTAATATAATTCAAATCAAGAATATCGAGTTTTTCAAATCCTCCGATTTGCAACAGTTTTTTAAGCGTGGATTTTCCCTCTCTTCCAAAGCCTAAAACCGCAACCTTTTTACCATTTATATAGGACTTCAGTAATTCTTTCATAAACAGCTTATATTCCTTTCTTTAATCCCTCAACCACTTCACTATACACCAGCTGTCTAAACTTATCCGGCAATAAATTTTCTTCATTAAATTTGTCAAAGTAAGTATTTTCTTTATCTATATATTCATTATAAAAAGGAGTCGTCATATAATATTCAAATAAATACGGCAACACTTCTTCGCTTTTTTTATATTTTCTGATTGTCATGCATATGGCGGTATTGACTTCGTCTCTGCTCCCGACACATTCAAACGGCTTTTCCTCCACCATTCCGATAAGCTTATCAAGTGTATCCTTCATGGTCATATCGTTTGCCATATCACTTCCAAATATGTCATTCAGCTCTTTAAAAGACAAAAACGGAGATAATATTAAATAAACAAACAAACACTTAGGGCAGTGACCACACCATATATCCTCTTTACTTCCGACATTACAGCTTCTAAAAATACCATGATACGCTTTAAGTGTCGCAAAATATCCTGCTATCTGAAGCTCGCTTAAAGGACGGAGCAGGCTGAAATATAAGGTATTACTTCCTAAATACTTCTCCTCATACCTATGAAAATCCATTTCAAATTTAAAGCTTTTTGAATACTGATGATTAACGTCGGTCCCCTTTACAGTACTCTCATTTGCACTATCTTCATTGGATAATGTAATATATTTTAAATTGTGAAGATATGCTGTTATGGTAGATGAAAATGCTACTATTGCAGAATAAGGGGTATGCCCGTTTAAAAATCCACGTTTATTAAGCTCTATCATATTTTTATCCAATGTTCTTCGGACTATTATTAAATTCTTCTCCATCCCCCCTGCAGAAACAGTATTAAGAGTTGCACCTCTGGGATTTATAATAAAGCATTTAATATTTTCTCCTGACTTTCTAAGAAGCTCCAAGGATACAGACGAATCCTTTCCTCCTCCTATCGGAACAAGACAGCCCGCATTGCCCCCAAGCGGATAACACTTCATACTATTATCTTCGCCCAGTGATATAATCTCCATAAAATCTTCTATTGTTGCCTTAATATTATTTGTATAGAAATATTCTCCGAGTCCTAAAAAATACAGTTCTCTCCACCAGTCAATCTGCTCCTCGGAAAGTTTATAGCCATATATTATTACCTTCTTCGGACAGCATATTTTCCAGTAGCTTATAAGCTCTACCATACCAAGCGAGAAAATCATTTTCATAAAAGTTCCGTTAATTTTAAGCTCCTCTAAGCTGTTTATTCCCATTGGGAAGCTCCATTTTGGATTAAATTCACTTAAACCCTCTATTTCAAAATGATATACAACTTTTATTTCATTATTTTCTTCACTCAGGTCAAAGCCTTTGTATTTAAATATTTCATATTGTTTACGATATTCAGTATATTTATCCATTCTGCCTCCTAATATATTCTCTTAACTCTCTCAGAAATAGAACAAATATATTCATAGTTAAAGCTGTATGACATATCTGCTATTTCCTCTACAGGTATAAATAAGCTGCCGTCCCTGCCAAACAATGTAGCCACATCCTCGACCTTTACGGTCTCAATATCACTTACATCCACCATCATCTGGTCCATACACACTCTTCCTATAACAGGTGCATATTTGCCATTTATAATGACCCTGCCTTTATTTGAAAGACTTCTCTTGTAGCCGTCTGCATATCCCACCGAAAGTGTAGCTACTTTTGTAGGCTTAGTTGTAGTATATGTAGCTCCATAGCTTATGCTTTCCCCTTTTGGCACTTCATTAACCTTTATCACATGAGTTTTAAACTCCATTGCCGGTATCAGATCCAGTCCGGACATATCTACTTCTTTAGACGGATACAGTCCATAAGTAATAATACCCGAACGTACCATATTAAAATTCATATCATCAAATTCCATTATGCCGGCACTGTTTGAAGCATGCTTAACAGGTATATCTATCCCCTTCTCCTCACATCCTTTTAAAAACGCAAGCAATCTTTCTTTTTGTTTATAAGAGTATGTTTTGTCATACATATCCGCACATGAAAAATGTGTAAAAGCACCTTCCAGTTCTATATGCTTAAGTCTGCTTAGGCACAGTACATTTTCTATACTTTCTTCTATTCTGTAATCTGCCGAAAAGCCTATTCTGGTCATCCCCGTATCTATAGCAATATGATATTTTCCGGTTCCTCCCATATCCTCTGCCACCTTATCCAGTAAACATCCGTCCTCATATGTATATATAGTCTGTGTTACATTATATTTAATTACATATTCAAACTGTTTAGGCGATGTATATCCCAATATCAGAATAGGAGTGTCTATTCCTGCTTCTCTTAACTCTATAGCTTCTTCAATAGTCGCAACTCCAAAGTATTCTACTTTCGTCCTTAGGCAATCAGCTACTTCTTTAGCTCCATGACCATAAGCATTTGCTTTAACCACTGCCATTATCATGGTATCTGCACCAACTTTTTTTCTGACTTCATCTATATTGTGTTCTATTGCCTTTAAATTCACAGTTGCATAACATCTTGAATATGTTTCCATCGTAATTACTTCCTTTTATTTTACCATAATGGCATTATTTTTTATTATAGAACAATCATGAGAGATTTTCAAACCTATTTGCATCATAGAGTTTCCGTATTTTTTATTTTTAGTTTCAAAAAGTCTTGTTGCCAAAGGCA
>CAMWKO010000021.1 GCA_947174885.1 uncultured Clostridia bacterium | reverse complement strand
AGGATATCTGAGAGGAGCTGTCCTTAGTACGAGAGGACCGGGATGGACGGACCGCCGGTGTACCTGTTGGGAACCAATCCCATGGCAGGGTAGCCGAGTCCGGCAGGGATAAACGCTGAAGGCATCTAAGCGTGAAGCCCCCCTCAAGATGAGATATCCCATAGCGAAAGCTAGTAAGACCCCTTGAAGACGACAAGGTTGATAGGTCAGAGGTGGAAGTACAGTAATGTATGTAGCTGACTGATACTAATAGGTCGAGGGCTTGACCAAAGGTTAGGTTGGAAGAAAGTGTCTTTTGGATAATTTAGTGTGTAGTTTTGAAGGTATAATTTTTTTATTTCTGAATATAATAAATATATACATTCCTCGATAGCTCAGTCGGTAGAGCGCACGGCTGTTAACCGTTAGGTCGTAGGTTCGAGTCCTACTCGGGGAGCTAATGGTGAACTAAAGGTTCACCTATATTTTTACCAACATATACGGCTCCGTGGTCAAGCGGTTAAGACATCGCCCTTTCACGGCGGTAACACGGGTTCGATTCCCGTCGGAGTCACTTGCCGAAAGGCATTTTTTGGTTGACATATTTTATATACATTGATATTATAATCAGTGTGGCGCGATCGCCAAGTGGTAAGGCCCCGGTCTGCAACACCGTTATCGCCGGTTCAAATCCGGCTCGCGCCTTTAGAAAGACTACATTTATATGTAGTCTTTTTTTATATAATACAATTATATAAAACTCTTCAATACAGATGTATATAAAAATGAAAATTAAGCTTATAATATAATTTTTCCCTGATAAATTTATGCTGTATTATCTGTTAAGACTTTATAAACACTAAAATAAAAATACAGAGCATATATAAATAAAGAAGCTATATCAGTATGCTATTTAATAAAATTTAAATAAAATTAGATTCAAAAAATAAATACTTTAAAACAAAAATATATACATGAATTGATAAACAAAAATAGAAATGCTAGAATTTTAAAAAGAAGATTTTTCTATATGATAATTATTTATATTATTAATATACTACCTTTTTAGTATATTGGTGTTGTAATAAAATCTAACAAAGTTCCATGGATTTTATAATAAAAAATCAGAGAATCAATTAGACAATTTAATTATTATACAATAAAGGAGATTGCTCTATGGAATTTATATTTAAATTAATCTTAGAGATAATTGGTGGGATTTTTGAAACTACATATGATTTAGCAGCTAGTACCGAAAATCCTAAATCAAAGAAATGGAAGGTTGTATCAATAATAATATTGACTATAGGAGGATTGTTTTACTTATTTTTGATAATATGTTTTGCTATAATAATATTTAATTATTCAAGTGATGAAAGTAAAGGGTATATAATAGTACTTGCTTTAGTAGAAATATTATTTATATGGTTCCTAATAAGTATGATAAAAAAAATACGAAAAGAGCTTAAAACTATAAAAAATGGAAAGACTGATATAGAAAAATATATGGAAGACAGGGAAAAAAGCAGTGAAAATAGATATTATATAGGAAATAATGGGAAATTTAATACAGATAATGAAAATTGCGATAAAGCAGTTAATGATTTTAATGAAGAAGAATATGACAATATGTATGCAGGCGGATGTTATGATAAAAATAGAAAAAGTATTATACTTAATGGGAAAGAGTATAAAGAAAGATAATTACAAAAATAAAGAGAAAGTGTCATAGGAAAGCAAAAAATAACAAAATATAAAGCAAAAAATAATAATTATTACTATAAATAAAACTTGTAAAATACTAGCAAATATTAATTTTGTGGTTTACCAATCTGCAGTTTTATGTTATACTTTAAAAAATTAGACTGTAGATTGTTTCTACAGATATGTGAATTCTAAAGATTATGAGAAAGGATAATATTTACTATGATGCAAGCGTTAGATGTTAAACACATTAATCCTTTTTTACAGTCATCTATTAGTGTAATTGAAATGACAACACAGTCTAAGCTGGCAGTTGGAAAGCCAGTTATAGCTAAGTTGGAGTTTCCTAATGATACATTTATACTGCAAGTAGGTGTTACAGGCGTTTTAAAGGGGCAGGTATTATTAGTTATGAATGATGAAAATGCCAAGCAGATGGCAAGCAGGATGATGATGGGAATGGCTGTTAATGAACTTGATGAAATGGCTTGTTCTGCGTTGGGAGAGTTAAGTAATATGATTATGGGAAATGCTGCAACACTTTTTTCGGCACAAGAAATTTTTATGGATATTACACCACCTATTACTATGCATGGAACAAATTTAAGGTTGCAAATGGATGTTCAGGCATTAAAAATCCCAATGCTGGAGGGTGGAGAAGAAAAAATTTCAATATATTTGTGTGTAAAAAAGGAATAATATTATGGCACAATTTGAGGTTGGTGATATTGTTAAGTTAAAGAAAAAACATCCTTGTGGGAGCTTTGAATGGGAAGTCCTGAGAGTTGGAACAGATTTCAGACTAAAATGTATGGGTTGTAACCATCAGGTCATGATAAGCAGATTTTTAGTAGAGAAAAATTTAAAGGGAATCAGGAAGCCGGAGTGAAAAACTATACAGAAGTCTGATTAAAAAACAAATTCTGTATGAAATATTGAAGATATACAGGATTGCAAATTATACTTGCAATCCTTATTTTTTTATGTTAAAATATTTCTTCGTGATATATTATTCCTTGCTCATAGACTGATACTATGGGCCAGAGACCAAAAGGAGGTAAAACTAAATGAATAAGTACGAATTAGCAGTAATCGTTAATGTAGCTCTTGAAGAAGAAGAAAGAGTTGCAACTATCGAAAAGGTAAAAGAATATATTACACGTTTCGGTGGTACTGTAACAAACGTTGACGACTGGGGAAAGAAGAAGTTAGCTTATGAAATTCAGAAGAGTAAAGAAGCTTTTTATTATTTTGTCCAGTTCGAGTCTGACGCTAATTGTCCAAACGAAGTTGAAGCAAATATTCGTTTAATGGAAAATGTTGTCAGATATTTATGCGTTAAGAAGGAAGCTTAAGTCTATCACCTATTAGAAAAGAGGTAAATTTATGAACAAAGTAATACTAATGGGACGACTGACAAGAGATCCGGAAGTAAGATATTCTCAGGGTGAATCATCACTTGCTATTGCAAGATTTACTTTAGCGGTAGATAGAAGATTTAAAAGAGATGGTGAGGCAACAGCAGATTTTATTTCATGTGTTGCTTTTGGCAGACAGGCAGAATTTGTTGAAAGATACTTACATCAGGGTACAAAGATTGTAGCAGAAGGAAGAATCCAAACAGGAAGCTACACAAATAAAGACGGACAAAAAGTATACACAACAGAAGTAGTTGTTGAAAGTACTGAGTTTGCAGAGAGCAAGAATAGTGCAAGCGCAGATGGCGGATATACGCAGTCAAGACCAGAGCCTGTAAGTGCTGTTGGCGATGGATTTATGAATATTCCGGACGGTGTTGAAGACGAAGGCTTGCCATTTAACTAAAAATATAGGAGGTAGTAGTTATGCCAGTAAATAAAACAGAAAAAGGCGATAAAGACGTTTCTATGAAGAGAAGACCAATCCGTAGAAGAAAAAAGGTTTGTGTATTCTGTGGAGAAAAGAACGCTGATATTGATTACAAGGATGTTAATAAATTAAAGAGATATGTATCTGAAAGAGGAAAAATTCTTCCTAGAAGAATCACAGGAAACTGTGCAAAGCATCAGAGAGCTCTTACAGTTGCTATAAAGAGAGCAAGACATATTGCGTTAATGCCTTATACATTAGACTAGATTCAGTATAATCGTGATTTTCAGAGTTTAAATTATATTTATATACTATTTTGAGAATAAGATATTAAGACCAATAGGTTAAAGTTACCTATTGGTCTTTTATAATGTAATATGTAATGAAAAATAAATTTTATATACATTTTTTTGTGTAATATTTATATGCTGCGTATGGTATAATTTGTAAATTTTAAAAAAAAAAGCAAATTCTATGATATTTGCACTTTTATATAAAATTAATATAGGATATAATATAGTAAAATAATAATTGTTTTTGTAGAAATTAGGATTAAATGTAAGTTATAGGCATCTTGTATGGTTCAGATAATTAAAAACGTATCTGTTATTATTGAACTAGAATAAAGAAAAGAAAATGTTTTAAGTAATACACATAAGTTTAAAGGAGATATGCAAATTGAAAAAGTCTAAAAAAATAGTAATTATTATATTGGCTATATTAGCTCTATTTATAATTATTAGTGTAGGTATAGGAATATTAATTATAAAATCAAATGAGAATAAAGAGGATATAGATAATGGCTTTAGAACAGAAAACCTATACTTTGAGGATTTGTATGAGTCAAAAATGGAATATTCAAAGGATAAAGATACTGATGGTGACGGATTAAGTGATTATGATGAATATTATGTTTATAATACAAGTCCATTTTCCTGTGATACAGACTTGGACGGATTAAGTGATTATGACGAGATATATAATTATAATACAGATCCAATAAAGGCAGATACTGATGGAGATACATTATCAGATGGCTGTGAGGTAGCAAAGGGGTTAAATCCGTTAAAGGTAAAAACAGATGGAAATACATATGATGCACTTATAAAGTTTGAGGAAAATTATAATTATGATGCAGTTAAATTATGTGTGACAGGTGATGCATCTGTAGCCAATATTTATGTAGATAAGTTTGAAGCCTCAGGACTTAGCACTACCTACGGATTGGCAAGTGATGTATATGAATTTTATAAAGAGGGCAAGTTTGAGACTGCTACACTTACAATAAAATATGAGAACAGTGTTATTGAAAAATATAACTATAATGAGGATGAATTATCCATATATCAGTTTGATAATGAAGGAAATTGGATAAAAGTAAATTCAACTGTCGATAAAACTAATAATGAGGTTAAAGCGCAGTTGAACCATTTTTCGAGGTATGCAGTATTAGATTCAAGTAAAATAAGTACTACTGCTACCACTGATATACAGGTATTTTATGTAATAGATGATAGTGGCAGTATGTATGATCCTTCCGTAGCAAACTCTACAGGCTGGATTGCAAATGATCCTGAATTTAAAAGATTTGATTTTGTTGAAAAGCTTACAGAAAGATTGGGAAGTAAAGTAAAAGTCGGAATGGGTGTATACACAGGTACATATTATCATATGCTTGAATTGGGAGCAGGTATTGAAGAAATTAAGTCAATAACAGATGAATTAAGAAAGGACAGAGAACATAATTTTAACGGAACCTGTACAATAGATGCAGCTTATGCAGCACTTGATAATTTTAATGACAGTATAGCGAGTCGGAATTTTATGGTTATTCTAACGGATGGCGATGATAATTGTTCGTATTATGACAGAGGAGATTTGGTAAAAAAGGCAAATGAAATGAATGTAACCATAATTATAATAGGTCTGGGTCAGATGTTAGATGTGGATAGAATGATAGATATATCGTCAGGTACAAATGGTGATTATGTATATGTAAGTAATTCAGATGCTATAGAACAGGTATATAATAAAATAATGAATTTGCTATATTACAACTTTATTGATGAAGATAAGGATGGGGAAAATGATTCCATATTAGTAGCTGATTCAAATTTTGATGTAAATAAAGACGGACTTTCATTTTCAAATCCGATTACAAAATTTGATGGAAATATGGGAGGGGGACTGTGTTATGGAATAGCAACCTTATGTCAGTTAAACCACTTGGGAATAGTTCCTGCAAATATATCAAAGCTATCAAAAACAGATTATGATTTGTGGTTTTTACGATTAATGGTATCAGCCTTTAGTGATGAGGTATATATAGAAAATGTATCTGCAATAAAGAATGAAGAACTGACAGAGCTTGGATTTGTAGAAAATAACGGATATATGAGAATGGATAATATTAATGAGATGCTAACTTCAGAAACTACAAAACTGGTTATGTCTATTGAAAAAATTAGTGCTGATGAAAAATATGTAGTAAATAGTGATTCGGAAGTAGTATATAAGTCATATATACAAAAAAAGATAAATGAAGTACCTGTATTACAACTTAAATTTAATAAGGCAGCTGAAGGGGCAACCTTCCTTGGAGAGGAATATACAAAATTTCATGTACTATACTATGATTTTGATAAACTTAATAAAAAAAATACTGATGAGGAGGCTGAAAGAACCAAAACCATTATGAAGCTGTTATTAAGATTGTGGGCAGAGCAGTTCAATGATGACGGACTTGATTATGTAAGACAATATTCAATAAATGATAACTGGAATGAAATAATCGGGAGTCTTAAATCAGGTATTGCACTTGGTATTACGGTTAATGAAAATCATGAAGTAAATTTAATAAGAATTACAAGAGATATTGATAACCCAACCGTTTATAATATGTATATTTATGATAATAATTATCCGAATCAGGAAATAAAATATGAAATAGTTGAGTATAGCTTACATGGTAGTGACGAAGTAAAATATAATATATATAACACTTCAGATGAATTAGTAAGTACGGAGTTTTTAGATTTTACGCATCATTATAATTAAAATATATGGATAACTACATTTCTATGGAGTTAAACAGGACAATTGTATATTATTGACAAAGATAATTAAGTTTCATATAATCTATTTATTCCCGCAAGCAACAATAATTATATATCGTTGCTTGCGATTAAGGTATTTGAATGTTTTTATACGAATATGATAGGTTAGATTGAAATGGACTAAAAAGTAAGGTGAATTGAATGGGAAGAGGAAATAAAGGTGCTAGTACGAATGTACTTTATATTGTAAGTGATATTCTTTTTGGTTGCATTTCTTTTGTAGTATCAGCTTTGATTACAGGGATTTTTGCAAGGGAAGATTGGAGAAAATATTTTGTTGTTGCAGTAATCTTCATGTTAATTTACATATTATCAAATAAAGAATCAAGAATATATAATGTTACAACATTTTTTTACATAGACAGAGTTTTGAAACATGTGACAAAATCTATTCTTATAGCAACTACAGTTACATCTACACTGCTTTTTTATATTGGCAATGCTGCAGTAGATGGACGTTTCTATGTTATATATCTGGTAGTGACGTATATTTGTGTAATAATAAGTGCCATGATTATGAGGATACTTGTTAAATCAGGAAATGTATTTGCACCCAGAACACTTATGATAGGTGGATATGAGCATTTTGAGAAATTTAATAATTATCTTCATAAGAGTAATACAGAGGTAGACATTATAGGATATGTTTCCGTAAAGCCTGAGGATAAGGGTAAATCAGAATATATAGGATGTATTGAGGATTTAGAGGAAATTATAAAGGAAAATAATATTGACCAGGTATATATAATGCATCGAAAGAGTGTTGCATTGGATATGGTACAGGAATATATAAGTATGTGCATGGAAATGGGCGTTACCATGCGTATTATTATGGATTCATACAGGGCCGGTGCGGCTCAGTCATATGTAAGCAGTGTTGGTACATATCCTGTTATTACATATCATACAGTTTCACTTAATATGTCTGAAAGGGCGATTAAGAGAGCGGTAGATATTGTAGGAAGTCTTGCAGGCATTATACTTACTTCACCTATTATGCTGGTGACTGCTATTGCAATAAAGATAGATTCAAAGGGACCTGTTATATTCAAACAGCAAAGAGTTGGTATGAATGGGCGTCATTTCAATATATACAAATTTAGAAGTATGTGTAATGATGCAGAAAGTCTTAAGAAAAAGCTGATGGATCAAAATGAAATGGAAGGGGAATTTATGTTTAAGATGCAGGATGACCCCAGAATTACAAGAGTTGGTAAGTTTATAAGAAAGACAAGTATAGATGAACTTCCACAATTTTTTAATGTGCTTATTGGTAATATGAGTTTAGTAGGCACCAGACCACCTACGATTGATGAAGTAGATAAGTATGAAAGAAATCACTGGCGCAGAATAAGTATAAAACCGGGCATTACCGGAATGTGGCAGGTGAGCGGAAGAAGTTCTATTACGGATTTTGCAGAGATTGTAAGTCTTGATACAGAGTATATTGATAAATGGAATGTTTTGTTGGATTTTAGAATTATGATTAAAACGGTTTTACAGATATTCACTAGAAAAGGAGCCTTCTAATGAGTAAGAATATTAGGAAAAATCATAAGATATGTTTTGCTGCATCTTCCGGTGGACATCTTGAAGAGATTTCAAGACTTGTAGAAATAAAAGATAAATATGACAGCTTTCTTGTAACTGAAAAGGGAAGCTTTGATGAATTGCATTTTTGTAATAATGTAGTTCATGTATGCCAGATTAATAGAAAGGAAATTACATTTATTTTTAAATTTTTCTGGCTGATACTTGTAGCTTTTAAGGTTATAATTAAAGAAAAGCCAGATATTATTATATCTACAGGAGCATTGGCAACTGTGCCGTTTTGTATGGTAGGAAAGCTGCTAAGGAAAAAGATAATATATATAGAGTCTTTTGCGAGAGTGGATATACCGTCACTTACAGGAAAAATAATGTATAAGCTTAAGCTGGCAAATTTATTTATAGTACAGTGGGAGGATATGCTGCAATATTTTCCAAATGCCATCTTAGGCGGAAAAATTTTCTAGTGAGGTTATTATGATTTTTATTGTATTGGGAACACAGAAGTTTCAGTTGAACAGATTACTTCAGGAAATGGATGATTATGCTGCTTATGGGAAAATAAAAGAAAAAATAATAGCTCAAATCGGAAATTCTACATATGAGCCTGAAAATTTTGAATACATAAGATTTATGGATAAAAAAAATTTTGATGAAACTGTAGAAAAAGCTGATATAATTGTAACACATAGTGGAGTTGGCACAATTATTACGGCTCTTAGAGCCAATAAGCCGGTAGTAGTGTATCCGCGTCTGAAAAAATATAAAGAACATGTCGATGACCATCAGCTGGACATTGCAAAGGCTTTTGAAAAAAAGAATTATGTGTTATGCTGTTATGAGGAAGACAATCTTTTATCTAAAATAAAAGAAGCAAATGAAATAAAGTTTGAAAAATATATTTCCGAAAGAGAAAAGCTAGTAAATATCATTGATTCTTACATATCAAATATTTAAGATAATGTAAAGAGATGGAGAGAGGTATATGTTACTAAACAGTTTTAAAATTTTAAAAGATAGACAGAAAAGATTTGGTTGGAACAATAGAAGGAAATCACAGCAGGAAAAGATAAGTGTTATAGTACCTGTCTATAACGAAAGCAAGAATATATCAGATTGTATTGAAAGTATTAGAAAGCAGACGTATACAAACTTTGAAATTATTATTGTAGATGATTGCTCTACTGATGGAAGCCTTGCTATTTGTGAAGAAATATCAAAGAAGGATGCCAGAATAGCATTACTTGCACACGATAAAAATATGGGTATTGCAAATACCAGAAATACAGGCTTAGAGGCTGCTACAGGCGAGTATATTATGTTTGTAGACGGAGATGATACTTTGGAAAAGGGCACACTTGAGATTATGAAACGGTCCTGTGATGTTAATAAAGCAGATATATGTATTTGTGATATAGCGTATCTTTATGATGGTAATATTAGAAAAAAGAGCAAATATGCAAACGGAGAGTCAGAGATAATTACAGGAAAGGAATTTGATATGTGCTATTTCTTGTATCCTGATACTATTAAGGAAAATATTTCGGTATGGAATAAATTGTATAGTGCAAGTTTATTTAAAGAAATAAGATTCCCGGATGTAAAAAATTATTCTGATGAATATACAGTATTCAAACTGACAAATTCTTCGGAAATAGTTACATATATTCATGAAGCTCTGTACAATTATCGGGTTAGCACAAAAAAAGGTGAGGATAAGACATTTACAAATGACAAATATTCTATTTTTGATGCATATATGTGCAGACTTAAGTTTTATGAAGAAAAAGCCCAATATGATATGATGTGGTATACATTTAAAAGATGTATGTACTGGCTGTATGAGTATAAAAATATGGCAAAAGCAGCCGGTTGTTATGATAAAAAGTATACAAAGAAGTATACTAAGGATATAAAGAATTTTTACTCAGCCAATAAATCCAAATTTGAAATTACTTCAAGAGACAGGAAGCAGATTGCATTATTTATTACATCATTTACGCTGTATTGCAAAATAAAAGATTTGCAGGGATAAATTGAATGTTTTGCATTTTTTAAAATTACGGCTTCAAAAACTCAAAAAAATAAGTAAACTAAGGGAGGATAAAGATTTACAATATCAATTAAGTATATTATAATTTAAACATCACAGATTAGGAGGATAATTTGATGCAGATTTCAAAAGATATGCTAATAGGTGAGTTGATTCAGTTAGACCAAGGTATTATTCCTATTCTTTTAGGTTCAGGTATGCATTGTATAGGATGCCCATCAGCACAAGGTGAATCTTTAGAAGAGGCATGTATGGTACATGGACTTGACGCAAATGAATTAGAATCAGCTATCAATGAATATTTAGCTACAAAATAAATATAAAAATAAAGGTCCGGATTTCGTCCGGACCTTTAAATAAGTGTACTCTTATTTTGAACCTCTTATAATAACAAGCTTTTGTAAAGCCTTACGTGGAATAATCTTAGTAAAGTGTTCTTTATAATATGCTTCGTTTGATAAAGCACCTCTTTCAATCGTGCCATATTCTAGCAATATATTGCAAACTCTGTTAAAATCCTCAATAGTGTGATTTCCTTTGCTGACTACAAGGAAATATCGGTTATTATCAGGAGATTTATATAGGGTATTTGCAGCATTGTAAATATCCTTTAATACATAAGAAACATCAATGATAGTTTCTAATTCGCCAAAAGAGAATATTTTGATAATATTTTTTGCCAGCTGTGAATCGTCTGCCTTTTCAGTAGCTTTTGAGGCTGCCTGCTTTTCTTTTGAGGCTTTTGCCTTTGAAATAGCTTCTGAAAGTGGGATAAATGTATCTTCTCCCTTTTCAATAGCATCCTTTAGTTCACCTTTAACCTGATTAAATACATCTAATAAACCTGTTGCCTGAGAAAGCTTGGAATCGCTTTCAATTTCTTCCATATCATCAGCAGAAGGAGCAAACTTGGAAAAACGTGTATCAAGCTCTTCGGGATCCTCTACTTTTGTAATGAGTAATATAATGCAATCGCTGGAAACAGGAATAGCTTCAATCATAAGAGGTATATCCTCTGCTTCAAAGCCTAATTCATGAGAAGCCTGCTGCATCATATCCCTAAAGAGATTTTTTGCTTTTTCACTTCCGTATGCTAATTCACTAAGTTTAATTTGCCTTGAGGCTAAATCAGATTTATTTAAAGTACACTTTATTTGATTTTCACTTATTTTTTCAATTTTCATAAAACGCACCTCATTTCAAAAAAATATAATGTAAAAGTACATTATTACATAAGGTTATAAAAACCTTAGTATATTATATAGTATAACCTATAATCAATTTGTATGTAAAGAATATTGTATTTAAAAATTGTTAAAAAAGTATGAATTTACTTCTTTATATAAAATATTACCAAAAAGAATAAAAAATATTAAAAAAATTATTGCAATATTACTAAAGAATGGATATAATACAAGCACGAGGTTTTTCTAAAAGCTGAAAGGAGGAATTTATCACAGAAGAATACGAGGAGAAGATTTTTTTTAACAAATACAGGATTTTATTCAAACTACATGAAAGCGAGGGCGGTAGTGTATATTTAGCAGAGCATATAGCTATGCATACAAATAGGGTAATTAAGGAGGTTTTAAAAAATTCTAATTATACTGAAAGTTTTTTCTTTGAACTTGATGCTCTAAAAAAAATTCACCATAATAATATACCCATAATATATGACATATATGAAGATGATATTTTTTACTATATTATTGAAGAATATATAGAAGGTGTGAATTTATATGAGTTTGTTACAAATTCTAAAGCAGGCAGGGTAACAGAAGACATAATTATTGATTATGGTATTCAGCTGACAAAAGTTATTTCTTATCTGCATTCAAGGGTTCCAAATCCCATTCTATTTCTTGATTTACAGCCGCAAAATATTATTATATCTGATAATAAATTATATTTAGTTGATTTTGGAAGTTCCATAACAGAGGCAGCAGATGAAAGAAAAAATATATTGGGAACACTCGGTTATGCATCGCCGGAACAATATACAGGTAAGGATATTGGAAAAACAACAGATATTTATGGAATAGGTGCTATATTATTTTTTATGGCAACAGGTATGCCACTTAGTAATAAAGATGCACATCTTAGATTAAATGATAACATTTCACAAAAATTCAAACAAATCATACTTAGATGCCTTGAAACTGACAGTTTGTATCGGTTTGAAAGTGCAGATAAGTTATTATTCCAATTAAATTCATTAAAAAATAAAAAAACAAAGGCTTTATTAGAAAATAAACCTCTCATCATTTCAGTGGCAGGTATAGAGAGTAAAGTAGGAACAACGCATATAGCGTTGCTTATGTGCAGATTTTTAAAGAAATCAGGATATGATATTGCATACGAGGAAAATAATACTTCAAATCATATACGAAAATATGTAAAGTCGAATAAGTGCTGCAGATATATAAATGGAGTTTTTAAGCTTGATTCATTAGACTTAATACCTAAATATAGTGAAAATGTAGAGATGGATTTTGACTATAAAATCCTCATAAGGGATGAGGGTGTATATAAAAGGGATAAGTCGTATGGAGAATTTTTATATCTTATAAGTGGCAGCAGTGAATGGGAAATTGATAATATTAAAGAAAGTGATATTGACTTTGACAATGTGGAGGAGATTATTTTCAATTTATGTGATGAACACAGACTGAAGTACATTACAAGGAATACAGGTTTAATGGGACAAATTATGCACTATATACCGGCAGATACAAAGCTGAAGGATGAAGACAGACTTATATTTAATAATCTTTTTAAGGATATTTTAAAGGGAGGTGCTGTCTGTAAAAAAGAGAAAAAAGCATCATTTACTGGTAGATTTTTCAGAAAGTAAAACAAAAACTATTGGTATTATGGGAGCAGACCGCTCAATAGGTGTTACTACTGTTTCTATATCACTGGCTACATATCTGGCAGAGATATACCATAAGAGGATTGCTGTTGTCATGTATAGTAGCAATAGAAATAGTGACAGTACATATAAAAAAATTGCAGATTATAGTAAATCAGATATGAACAAGACCGGAGTTTTAAAGGAAGACAAAATAGACTACTATGAGAATATCTGTCTTGTGGACATATATGTGAAGGAATATGATTATATTATTATAGATTACGGAAAGACAAGTAAAGAGAAAATAGAAGATTTCGTTAAAAACATCTATAAAATTGTAATTATTTCTTTACAAGCCTGGAAGCTTGAAAGCTCTAACAGAATGATGTCCAGCCTTAAAGATTTAGAGGATAGCAGGACATGGCTCTATATTGTGCAAGGAACAAAAAGAGAGGTGAAAAAATATAGAAGGATAAATATGGTACAAATGCCATACATTGAAAATTCTATGAAAGTGACAAATATCAGCTTAGAATTTTTTGAAAATATAATATAAATAGGTGATTAGTCGTTTAGTGGAATAATATATCATATTGAAATATCTACAATCATAGATATATATAGATTTAATTTATTTTTGCAACGTATTTAAATGGCATAATTACACAGTAACTTGAAGTTTTGAATTTTTAGAAAGAAAGTGGTAAATAGTAAAGGATACAATTTAGTAAAATATAAGTGTATTAAGATAGCTTAGATGGGCATAAACATCGGGAATCAATAATATCAGGTTTCTCACAAGTGCTGTTATTGATTTATGGGAGGCGGGAAAACAAGAAAACTTAATGACGAGATAAATTTAGTATGATATAATATAGGCAACGAGCCAAGTGAGGGCGTTTACACGCTCATTTGGCGACTGCGGATAATCATAAGCTGTGCTTATGATATAATAACATCGAGTTATTTATAACTCGATGTACCGAGTGGATTTATGGTGTATGGCCCATAAAATTGACAAGCAATTTTATGTTGGATTTTATCCACGAGGCAGTAAAGGAAGAACATAAATCATTTTATGGTTTTATGATAAAATGTCTTGTAAAAATATTTATATAACTGTTTTCATAATACAAATGTCTATGAGTCGTAAACAGTGTAAATATTAAGGACTGGCACTGTGTGATATTTGAGAATATTTTTATGGAAAGAATCTGTACAATATTGGAGGTACATAAGAATGAAAACAAAAGTGACTAGGATTTACTGCATTTCCATGCTGTTATTTATGACTTTATTTATTTGTGCTGCTTGTGGAATAAAAAATAGCGAAAACAATACATATATGGACTTGTCCAAATATTTTAACATAGAGGATATCGGAGGTAATACTTCGTGTGCAATAGTAATTGATAATAACATAATGGGGCTTGGTATTATAAAGGGTGAAGACGGAATATACATTCCTTATGATATTGTAAGAAGTAAAATAAATAAAAAGTTTTATGTAGATGATATCGAGAATTTAGTAATATATACTACTCCTGATGAAATAATTGATAGTGAAATCGGAAGTACATCTTATGAAAAGAATTCAGTTAAACAGTCATTTGAAAAGGCTACATCTATTAAAGTAGATGATGTAGTATATATATCCTTTGATTATTGTCTGCTTATGTCAAATAATGTAAAGTATGAAATTGCAGAAAATCCAAACAGACTGGTTATCTGTACAACTCTTAACAATACATTAATTGAAGTTAATGATGATGGAAAGCTTAGATATGAGCCTGATTCCATGTCAGAGATATTACTTGATATAAAAAAGGGAGAAACCTTATATTTTGTAGATGATGCAGGAGAATATTCAAAGGTTGCAAATAAGACAGGTATAACAGGCTATGTTAAGAATGAAATATTAGGTGATCGTACAGAGAAATTTATTGAGTTATATTATGAATCCATGGTATATGAACATACCGTGAGAGATTATAAGATTTGTCTTGGTTGGCATCAACTTGGAAGCAGTGCGGATAATGGCTCTTTGAATGACTTGGTTTCTGAAACTAAAGGTTTAAATGTAGTTTCACCTACTTGGTATCAGATAAGTGATGCAAATGGTAATTTTACGTCATTATCATCAAAAAGCTATGTAGATATGGCACATTCAATGGGTATGGAAGTATGGGGACTTATTAGTGATTTTAATTATGATGATGAAAATAACATATATTATATAAATGAAGTATTATCAAAGACCTCGTCAAGGCGGGAGCTTATATCAAATCTTTTATTGGAAGTAAGCGCAACAGGAATGGATGGTATAAATATTGATTTTGAAAAAATATCATCTACATATGGAGAAGCTTATATTCAGTTTATAAGAGAACTGTCTATTGAGTGCAGAGAAAGGGATATTGTACTATCGGTTGATATGTATGTACCTATAGCAAGCAATATGTACTATGACAGAACTTCCGTGGGGGAGGCTGCGGATTATGTGATTGTAATGGGATATGATGAGCATTGGGCAGGATGTGGTCAGGCAGGCTCTACAGCTTCAATAAATTTTGTTACATCAGGAATAACCGATACATTAATGGAGGTTGAAGCATCAAGAGTTATAAATGCTATACCGTTCTATACAAGAATTTGGAGTGAAACACCGGAGGAATTGTCAGACGAAGATGATGAAATTATAGAGGACAGCATATTTGGAAATTACTCATTAGATAGCTTTGCAGTAGGCATGGGAACAGCAAAAAGATATGTAAATGAGCATAGTGCCAATATAGTATGGTTGGAGGATTTAGGGCAGTATTATGCCGAATATAAAGAAGAGGGTATTACATATCGTATATGGTTAGAGGAGCAGGAGTCTATCAGAAAGAAAATCGAAGTAATGAAGGAATACAATCTGGGTGGAGTGGCTTGCTGGAAGTTAGGATTAGAGATAAATGATATATGGGAAATAATTGACGAATATGTAAATGGGCAGTAGGTTTAAAGGTTAGGATGTAAAATTGTAAAATCCATTATTTTAAAGAAATACAGTTCTTTTTGGGTTAATATAATCATATTAATATAAAAAAATAGAGTTGTGTTTATATATGGATATATTAAAAAAAATTGTCGCTGAAAAGAAGAATTATTTTAAAATAGCAATGGTTATAGCGCTTTTAGTTACAATGTATGCTCTTGGTAGCAGTGCAGGATTAATCACAGTAAGCATGACTGATGAAAACAGATATATAGTAGTTATAGATGCAGGACATGGAGGAAATGATCCAGGGAAAATAGTGGGTGATGTATATGAAAAAGATATTAATTTAAGTATTACATTAAAGCTAAAAAAGATATTGGAAGAAAATGGTATAGAGGTAGTGCTGACAAGAAGTGAGGATGTTGGCTTATATGCAGAAACAGATAGCAATAAAAAAGTAGCTGATATGAAAAACAGGTGTAATATTATAAATAATTGCGGTGCGGATATTTTGGTAAGTATACATCAGAATAGCTATTCTTCACAGAATGTAAAAGGAGCTCAGGTGTTTTTTTATGAACACTCAACTGAGGGAGAAAAGCTGGCAGGAATAATTCAAAATTCAATAAAGAGCAGTATAGATAAGAGCAATGAAAGAATGCATAAGGCTAATGACAGCTATTACATATTGTTAAATGTTTCAGCACCGGCAGTCATTGTGGAGTGTGGTTTTCTGACTAATCCCGAAGAAAGGAAAAAACTTTTAGATGACAGTTATCAGGAGGAAATGGCAAATGCCATTGCTATGGGAATTTTAGAATATAAAAACAGTACAAATACAACTTATAATAATACAAGTAGTAATACCACAAACTTCAAAACAAATAGTGGATATTAGTATATATTCTAGGTTTCCGTGTTTTTATTACCGCAAGCAAAGAGCCAAAGCCAAGCAGACTTTATATATACTTTCTGTTCAATATGTCCATACTGCTAATGTCAGCAGGAGTTTATGAAGCATAAAATAAAAATACAAAAACTATATAACATATATTGCTTTAAAAATGGAATTAAATGTGATAAGATATTACCAAATGCAATTATTGTTGTTATGGAGAAAATATGAATACCAAATTGAAATTTAAAGGAAGAATAGTTACACATTTAATTTTTCCTGTTTTTATAGGAGTAATGTTATTAATATCGGGAGTTTGTGTTTATTTTACAGATACTACAATGGGAATAGTTATTGGTTCTACATCAGTGATACTTATAGTAGTATGTATTATTATGTATTTTGTTAATAAGCCTCTGATTATGCGGGATTTGGTAGGGTTTGCGATGGATTATGCGCAGATACAGAAGGATTTGCTGCATGATTTAGTATTGCCATATGGTTTGTGTGATCCCGAAGGTTATATTCTATGGAGCAATAAGGGTCTGAAGGAAATCGTACCTGATGATGTAATAAAGAGTAAGAAACTCTCAGATATATTTAAAGAGGTAACTAATGAAAATATATCTATGGATGAAGAGGATGTTAAGGTTATAGATATAATATATGAAAAACAGGCTTACCGAATGGAATGCAGAAAGATAAGTGTTCAGAATGCGTTTAGTACTACAAAGGTATTAGATATAAACAAGGATGAAGAGTTCTTAATCGTATTTTATTTATTTGATATTACAGAAGAAAAGCAGTTAAAGAAAGAAAATGAAGACCAGAAAATGGTTGCAGGTCTTATATATATAGATAACTATGAGGAAGCATTAGAAAGTGTTGAGGATGTTAAGCGTTCATTATTATCTGCACTTATAGACAGAAAGATTAATCAATTTGCATCTAATATAGACGGTATTGTACGAAAGATAGAGAAAGACAAGTATTTTATAGCATTTATGTATAAATATCTGGACGGACTCAGAGCATCGAAATTTTCCATTATTGATGAAGTTAAAAATGTAAATATTGGTAATGAAATGGATGTAACTATTAGTATTGGACTAGGTGTTCATGGTGATAGTTATGTTCAAAATTGTGAATATTCACGAATAGCTATGGATCTTGCATTAGGCAGAGGCGGTGAACAGGCAGTAGTAAAGGATAATGATTCTATATACTACTATGGAGGAAAGTCAAAACAGGTTGAAAAAAATACCCGTGTTAAGGCAAGGGTTAAGGCACATGCACTTAGAGAATTACTTGGAAATAAAGACAGAGTAATCATAATGGGACATCAGATAGGTGATATCGATTCTTTCGGTTCCGCACTTGGTCTATATAGAGCTATGAAGCAGATGGGTAAAAAGGCACATATTGTTTTAAATGAAATTACTACGTCACTAAGACCAATGGTTGACAGGGTCCTTGGAAGTGAAGATTATGAAGAAAATCTGATTATATCAAGTGCAGATGCTCTTGATATGGTAGATGGCAGCACAATAGTTATAGTAGTTGATGTAAACAGGGTAAGCTATACAGAGTGTCCGGAACTGTTACAGCACTGCAAGTCGATAGTAGTACTTGACCATCACAGACAGACAACAGATGGTATTGAAAATGCTTTATTATCATATGTAGAGCCATATGCTTCTTCTACATGTGAAATGGTTGCTGAAATTTTACAGTATATTCAGGATGGTATTAAACTTAAACAGATAGAGGCGGATGCAATGTATGGTGGTATTATGATAGATACCAACAATTTTTCACAAAAGACAGGTGTCAGAACCTTTGAAGCAGCGGCATATTTGAGAAGAAGCGGTGCTGATGTTACGCGTGTGAGAATGATGTTTAGAAATAATATTGAAGAATTTAAGACAAGGGCTATAACAGTTTCCAGAGCAGAAGTATTCTGTGAGCAGTATGTTATTTCAGATTGTCCTTCAGAGGGTGTGGAAAGTCCTACGGTTGTATGTGCTCAGGCAGCGAATGAGTTATTAAATGTAAATGATATAAAGGCTTCATTTGTGCTTACAAAATATAATGATAAGATATATGTAAGTGCAAGAAGTATTACAGATGTTAATGTGCAGCTTATAATGGAAAAAATCGGTGGCGGTGGTCATGCAAGTGTGGCAGGTGCGCAGCTGGAGGGTTATGAACTCGATGAGGCTAAGAACCTCGTTATAAGTGTAGTTAAAAATATGATTGAAGAAGGAGATTTATAATGGAAGTCATTTTATTAGAAGATGTAAAAAATCTTGGAAAAAAAGGTGAAATAGTTAAGATTAATGATGGATATGCAAGAAATTTTGTTTTACCCAAAAAGCTTGGAATAGAGGCAAATAATAAAAATTTGAATGATTTAAAGCTTCAAAAAGCAAATGAAGAAAGATTAGCTTTGGAAAAATTGCAGGAAGCAAAAATATTAGCTGTCAAGATAGAAGAAAAGCCGGTCACAGTATCTATTAAAGCCGGTGAAGGTGGAAAGACGTTTGGTTCGGTATCTACAAAAGAAATTGCACAAGAGGTAAAGAGGCAGCTTGGCTTTGAAATAGATAAAAAGAAAATGGTATTGGACGAGCCTATAAAGACTCTTGGTACACATATTATTAAGGTTAAAGTTCATAAGGAAGTTACAGCAAATTTAACAGTTAAGGTAACTGAAGAATAGGAGTGCTTTATGGACGAAGGATTAATTAAAAAAATCCTGCCACATAGTATAGAAGCTGAAAAGTCAGTGATAGGGTCAATGATTATGGATGAGGAGGCTGTGATAGCAGCTTCTGAAAAGCTTATTGCTGATGATTTCTATGGTAAGCAGTATGGAACTCTGTTTCAGGCAATGGTAGAGCTGAGCAGGGAAGGTAATCCGGTTGACCTTATTACCCTACAGAATAAACTAAAGGAAATGGATGTACCACCGGAGTTAAGCAGCGTTGACTTTTTAAGAGATATTATGTCACAGGTCTTTACTTCTGCTAATGTAAGACATTATGCTAATATAGTAAAAGAAAAATCAATACTCAGAAAACTTATAAGAACCACAGAGGATATTGCAAACAGATGCTATTTGGGAAAGGAATCCCTGGAGTCTGTTATGAATAGTACAGAAAAGCAGATATTCAATTTAATGCAATCTCAGGGCGGTGGCGATTTTGTGCCTATCAGACAGGTTGTAATCAATGCGCTTGAAAAAATTGAAGCGGCTTCAAAACAGTCCGGACAGGTTACGGGTATTCCAACAGGCTTTGTGGATCTGGATTACCAAACCTCAGGAATGCAGCCATCAGATTTAGTTCTTATTGCAGCCAGACCATCAATGGGTAAGACGGCATTTGTACTTAATTTGGCGGAATATATGGCATTCAAAAAAGATTATACGGTAGCCATATTCAGCCTTGAAATGAGTAAGGAGCAGTTAGTTAACCGTATGTTCTCTTTAGAGTCAAGAGTAAGTTCACAAAAGCTCAGAACCGGTAATCTGGAGGATGACGAATGGGAAAAACTGATTGATAGTGCACAGGTTATCGGTAATTCAAACCTTATAATTGATGATACACCTTCTATCTCTATCACCGAGTTGCGTTCAAAATGCAGAAAATATAAAATGGAGCATAATCTAAGTGTTATCATTATTGATTATCTGCAGCTTATGAGTGCTGGGGATAAGGCTTCTGAAAGCAGACAACAGCAGATTGCAGATATATCAAGATCACTTAAGGCACTTGCAAGAGAGCTGTCCGTACCGGTATTGGCGTTGTCACAGTTATCCCGTGCGGTTGAGCAGAGACCGGACCATCGACCTATGCTCTCTGACCTGCGTGAGTCAGGTGCTATTGAGCAGGATGCTGATGTTGTAATGTTTTTATACAGAGATGACTATTATAACAAGGATACTGATAAGCCCAATATTGCAGAGGTCATTGTGGCTAAACAGAGAAACGGTCCTGTAGGAACTATAGAGCTGGCATGGATTCCGGATCTTACAAAGTTTGGAAATTTGGAGCATAGAAGAAAATAATAATGAAAAGTTTATATTAATATATTGATAAAATATGGAGTGTATAAAAATAAAATAGCAAATATTAACACATAATAAAAGAATATAGTAAATACAGCAAGTTAGATAAAACTAATAAAAGTTAGAAGATGAAAATATATAAAAGTGCTTGTATTAAATTAGTTTATGTATTAAAATATACTCAAGTTTAGGTCAGATGTGACCACAGAGTAAGGAGGGATTTAGAATGGCACATAAGATTTCAGAAGAATGTGTAATGTGTGGAGCTTGTGAATCAGCTTGTCCAGTAAGTGCTATCACAGCAGGTGATGGACAGTATGTTATTGATGAGGCTACATGTATCGATTGTGGCTCATGTGCAGCTACTTGTCCAACAGGTGCAGCAGCAGCTAACTAGTAACATACCCCATTGCAGGTGGTGGGATATTCAATCCTTGTAGCAGTTACTGTATGTACTAGTGAGTACGTTTTTCAGGCTGATTGCTTATAGGAATAAATTAATCCAAAAGGTTGTCCTAGTTGACAGCCTTTTTTTTACCAAAAAATTTCTTATGATTAAGCTTAGATTTACGCTGACAACTGCGAATAGTTTCGTCTAGCTTTTTAAAACGTTCTTCCTCGCGTTCTTCTTTTATTCTAAGAAGGTAGTCCATTTCCTTTATAACGGAAGTGCTGACACTTGAAGAAACTGTAGCTCCAAGTAGTTCATTGTTATCTACAATAGCCTTTGAAACTATGTTTCCAATTATCTCCTGAAACTGCTCCATTTTGTTATCTGTAGTAGTCTGATATGTAGGAACTTCTTTATTGAGAACATAAGGAACACTGGTATCGTCCATCAGAAAATCAATAGTTTTAGGATCCTTTCCTGATATAATCTCAGGAAGAACCATTTTGATAGCACGAAGCAGGAAGCCTCTATCCTTTAAACATTTAATATCACGAAATAGCTGAATATGGTAGTCAGTGTAGTATCTGTGTCCCATTTCATTACGGGGAACTTCAATTTCCAACTCCTCCTCCCAGTATCTGAGTACATGAGATTCAACCTCTACCATTTTAGACGCATCTGAAATCATATAACGTTTTTCCATAATATACCTCTTATTACTTATTGTGATTAAGGCGATAAACACACCAAAAACATTCCTCTATGTAATATATCAAAAATTATGATAAAAACAAATATTAATTTCCTAAAAAATTGAAAAAAATAATAGCTTGGTGTAGAATTAAGAAAATTAATGTCGTAAATGACTAAAAAGGCAAGTGTTGTAGTATCAATATAATATATCATTTTTTCACGTAGCTTGATGCAGGTTATTTGACTTTGGCGGGTAAGTCTCAGTCAGATATGGTTGTATGTATATTTTAGCAACAACAAAAGGAGATGGTCACATATGAAGAATAAAGTTTATTATAAAAGAATAAAAAAGATATTTGCGGTTGTGTTGGCTGTAATAATGTGTATTGGACTTATATTTGCAAGAATTTCTGAAAAAAATGAGGATGAAGTATTAGCAGCAGATATACCTATAAACGGAACAATTATGCAGTATTTTGAATGGTATTTACCTAATAACGGCAATCTGTGGAATGAACTTAGCAGTAACGCCGATACATTAAAAAATACAGGCTTTACGGCAGTATGGCTTCCACCGGCATACAAAAATGATGGTTCAAATTCTGTAGGTTATGCACCATACGACTTATATGATTTGGGAGAATTTAATCAAAAAGGAACTACCAGAACAAAATATGGAACATTAAATCAATATATCAATGCAATAAATGCGTGTCACAATAATAATATAGATGTATATGCAGATATAGTTTTAGATCACAAGTCGGGTGCAGACAGTGTAGAAAATGTAGAAGCATATCAGGTATATGCAAATAATAGAAACAGTAAAATGAGTAATTCCACAAAAACTATAGGCGCATGGACAGTTTTCAAATTTGATGGCAGAGGAAATACTTATTCTTCTTTTAAGTGGAATTATAGTTGCTTTGATGGTGTGGATTATGATAATATCACTAAAAATACAGGTGTATACTTGTTTAAAAATAAAACATGGGACAGTCATGTTTCCGGTGAAAACGGAAATTATGACTATCTGATGTATGCGGATATAGATTTTGGTAACACATCAGTTGTAAATGAACTAAAAAACTGGGGAGTCTGGTATACAAACAAATGTAATCTTGACGGGTTCAGATTAGATGCTCTAAAGCATATTGATGCTACATTTTTTAATAACTGGTTAGGTTATGTACGTACAAGTACCGGCAAGGAAATGTTTACTGTAGGAGAGTACTGGTCAGGAGATATAAATCAGCTTAAAAGCTACTTAAGTCAGACTAACTATAATATGTCATTATTTGATGTACCACTGCACTATAATTTTCAAACAGCAGGAAACAGTAATGGCAGCTATGATTTGCGCAATCTGTTTAAAAATACATTGGTATCAGATAATCCCATTAAGGCAGTGACGTTTGTAGATAATCATGATACACAGCCCGGGCAGTCATTGCAATCGACTGTAAGCAGTTGGTTTAAGCCGTTGGCATATACTGCTATATTAACAAGGGATGGCGGATATCCATGTGTATTTTATGGTGATTACTATGGAGTAGGAACTTCTACAGACAGTACCTACATAAAATCCTATAAGAATGAGATTGATAAACTGATGGCAGCCAGAACAAAATGTGCTTATGGAACACAGCATGATTATTTGGATAATGCAGATATTATCGGATGGACAAGAGAGGGATTATCGTCTGCACCCAATTCAGGTCTGGCAGCACTTATATCCGATAAAAATAGTGGCAGTAAATCAATGTACGTTGGAACAGGTCATAGTGGAGAAGTGTGGTATGACATTACCGGAAATGTTCAGGGAAATGTAACAATAAACAGTAATGGATATGGTAATTTTAAGGTGAATGGAAAATCCTTTTCAGTATGGGTAAATAAAAATATAACAGCCAATACTATAACTAGTGGAAATAATACAACTACCTCAAATACAACTATTCAGAATAGTACTACTAAAAATACTTCAACATCCAATAATAGTCAAACTAACACAACAAAAATAGTGGCAACAAATAGCGAAAGCTCTTCTACTAAGAAAGATTCTACATCCGTTACCGATAGTTCAGGTATAATGACTACAAATGGAGATGAAGAAACAGAGGGTGAAAAAACCAGTGATGAAGAAACCGGTAATGAGGAAACTACAGTAGCAACCAGTGAGTCAGGTACAAGTAGTGAAGAACATAGTAATAAAAATACAGATACCGGCACAGAAGCAGGTGATTACAATGAAGAAGATAAAAAAACGCAAAAGAAAACAAAGCTGTCTACAGTACTTATAGTTGCAGGTACATGTCTGTTGCTTATAGCAGCAGCTAAAATTATATATACAAAAAGAAAAAGATTAATTGACAGGATAAGAAAGATATTTTCAAAATAGTTACAGGTTAAAATAATTATGAATAAGAAAAAAAGTATAAAAAAATATATAAAACGCTTTTTTATTGGGCTGGGAATAGTATTACTATTTATAATACTATTTCTTGTGGTAAAATACGGCTCATTATTATTGAAATATAAGAGTGAGGCGGAGGAACTTGTAGAAGCAGGTGGAGAGGAAATATTTAAAAGCTATCTTACAAGTATAGTTTATGATTCAGAGGGAAATGTACTGGCAGAGCTAAGTGGCAGCAGGGATTCCTATTATCTTTCCAATAATCAGATACCATATATTGTAAAAAGAGCATTTATTGTCAGTGAAGACAGAAAGTTTTATGAACATTCAGGAGTAGACTATTCAGGTGTAGCAAGAGCAATTTTAGCATTAATTGAAAATGAGGGTGAGATAACGCAGGGAGGAAGTACTATTACTCAGCAGCTTGCCAGAAATATATTCTTAAACCATGAAGTAAAGTTTGAAAGAAAGATAAAAGAAATTTTTATTGCATGGGAGTTAGAGAGCAGATACGACAAAAATCAAATACTGGAATTTTATATAAATAATATATATTTTGGAAACGGTCTGTATGGTATTGAAGCAGCAGCAGAAGCGTACTTTAATACAAGTGTTACAGATCTGTCTATTTCGCAAATGGTATTTTTATGTGCCATTCCCAACAATCCTACACTATATGACCCGACAACCAATATAGAAAATACTTTGAAAAGGCGTGACAGAATACTTAAACAGATGTTTGACCAGGGTGAAATTGATATTACACTATATACAGAGGCAATTAATGAAAATATAGTCCTGACACCGGGAGAAAAGCTTATAAATAACTATGAAGAGACCTTTATCAGATATTGTGCTACTTTAGAGCTTATGAGAGTAGACGGATTTGAATTTAAAAATGAGTTTGAAACTGACGAAGAAGAAAATAGATATAAAGAAAAGTATAGTGAGGCATATGATAAATGGAACAGTATGCTATTTACAGGGGGATATAGGATTTATACAACTATTGATGAAAAAATGCAGGAAATCCTTCAAAAAGATATAGATACTGTACTTGAAAGCTATGATGAAACATATGATGAAGGTATTTATGCATTTCAAAGCAGTGCAACATGTATTGATAATGCGACAGGTTATGTGGTAGCTATAGTAGGCGGAAGAAGTCAGGAGCATGAAGGATATACACTAAATAGAGCATATCAGAGCTTTAGACAGCCGGGAAGCTCAATAAAACCATTACTTGTATATACACCTATACTGGAGAGAGGATATACGCAGGATACATTGGTTGTAGACGAGAAGTTTGAGGGAGGGCCAAAGAATGCCACAGGATACTATATTGGAAAAACTAATATACGAACTGCGGTAGAACAGTCTATTAATACGATTGCATGGAAGCTTTTTGAGGAAATAGGAATTAGAACAGGTATTAGCTATCTAAAGGAAATGAATTTTAAAAAGATAGTTAAGGAGGACTATGTTCCGTCTGTTGCGGTAGGAGGTTTTACCTATGGCACATCTACCTATGAAATGGCAGCAGGATATGCCACGATTGCGAATGATGGTGTGTATAGAAATCCAACCTGTATAAGAAAAATTACGGATTCTGAGGGCAATATAATATTGGACAATGGTATTAATACAAACAACCAGAAAAAGATATATCAGTCTAATGCTACAAGAATGATGACAGATATCCTAAAGGGTGTTTTAACTAACGGAACGGGTAGAAACTATAATATTGATAATGCAATATGTGCAGGAAAGACCGGTACTACAAATGATATAAGAGATGTGTGGTTTGTAGGATATAGTCATTATTATACAACAGCAGTATGGTGTGGGTATGATTTGCCTAGAACGATCGACAGCGAGTATGGTAAAAATTGTGCAGGGCTTATATGGCAGAGCTTTATGAAGGAAGTACATGAGGGAAAGGATATAATAGATTTTAATCCTTATCTTGATGCTATATCAGAATATCCGGTCTATGGTGAAGAAAGCACCACAGAGGAGATGACGACTGAAGCGGATACATCCGTAACAGATATTCCCGACAATTTATATGGTGACAACCATGGGCAGATAAGTACTACCCTGCCGGAAGAAACTAAAGAGCAAAATAGTGAAGAAACAACAGAGAATAAGGCGACCACAGCCTCAGGCAGCGAAACAACAGATGATTTTGATCCGGATGATATGGAGCAGTACACCACTGTATATCCGGATGAAGGACTGTATATAGAAAACTGGAATTAAGTAAAAAATAGAAAATGAAAAAGCTGTCACATTAAGATCGGTCATACCATATATAGCTTATAACATTCTGCTTAACTATATATGACGAGATTTGATTTTAGTGTGACAGCCTTTTTATTTAAGTGAGCAAAACCTGTAAAATCTGTTTCATCTCATTTAAGTGTATATAGTCTAATTTTTCTGAGCAGCCTTATATTCATTTACAATTTTGTGAATTCTGTTAACAGGGTTAAGTAATTCGCTGATAGAAGCATCATGGTTTAATGTGTCAATAATAAGCGAAATGTATTTGCTCATATCACAGCTTACATAATATGGCTTGCTTAATAACTCCGGTGTCTGGTATGTGAGGTTGGTAGTAAGAATTCTGTCAATAAGACCTTTTTCGTAAGCCTCATCAAACTTTTCAAGACCATTTGTAAATAAACCAAAGGTTGTAGCTACGAAAACTTTTCTTGCTTTTCTGTCTTTAAGCTCCTTTGCAACTTCAAGAACACTTTCGCCTGAAGAAATCATATCGTCAATAATGAGTACGTCTTTACCCTCAACAGAAGAGCCTAAAAATTCGTGAGCAACAATAGGATTTCTGCCATTTACGATGTGAGCATAGTCACGTCTTTTGTAGAACATACCCATATCAAGACCTAAAACGTTTGCAAGGTATACAGCTCTACTTGTACCACCTTCATCAGGACTGATAATCATCATATGCTCTGAATCTATTTGTAAATCATCTTCTGCACGTAAAAGACCTTTAATGAACTGGTATGCAGGCTGAACGGTTTCAAAGCCCTTAAGAGGAATGGCATTTTGAACTCTTGGGTCATGTGCATCAAAGGTAATAATGTTTTCAACACCCATAGCTGTTAATTCCTGAAGAGCAAGAGCACAGTCTAAAGACTCACGACCTGTTCTCTTATGCTGTCTGCTTTCGTATAAGAAAGGCATAATAACAGTAATTCTTCTTGCCTTGCCACCTACGGCAGCGATGATTCTTTTTAAATCCTGATAATGGTCATCCGGTGACATATGATTTTCATGACCACATAATGAGTAAGTGAGGTTATAGTTTCCTACATCAACTAAAAGATATAAATCCTTACCGCGAACAGATTCATTGATAAAGCCCTTTGCTTCGCCTGAGCCGAATCTTGGTACTTTGGTATCAACTAAATAAGAATCCTTCTGATAACCTGAAAAAGCAATAGTATGTGTATGTTCTCCTTTACGTCCCTTTCTCCAGTCAACGATGTATCTGTCGATTTTTTCACCAAGCTCTTTACAGCTTTCGAGTGCAACGATACCCAAAGGTCCAACAGGAATAGTTTCTAAAATTTTGTTTTCTTCTAATGACATAACGTCCCTCCACTTGTAAAATGTTAAATTAGGCAAAAATATTATATATGCTTTTTAATTGTAATGCAATAAAAAAGGAACTATTGATGTTTTTATTCAAGAGCCCTTTTAATGCGCAGGTCATCACCAAAGATTTTAAGTAAAGTATAATTACTTGTAATCCTTGAAAAAACACGCTCCGAATATGTTTCTCTGATATCCGCCAGAGAAAGATTGGTAGATATGATAATAGATTTGTGATTTAAGTAACGCTCATTAATACAATTAAAAAGCTGTGAAGAAGTAAAGGTATTTACTGTTTCAGTACCTAAGTCATCAATAATAAGCAAATCACAATTAAAAATATTATCATATTGTGCAGAGATATCCGCAGAGCCTCTGCCAAAAGCATTATCGGCCAGTATATCAAATAGTTTAATAGCTGAAATATAGATTACAGAATTAGAGTTATCCATCAGCTCCTTTGCAATGCAATTTGTAAGGAAAGTTTTTCCTACACCGGTGGCACCGTAAATAAAGAGATTTTTTGATTCTGCATCAAAGGTATTTATAAAATCATTTGCGGCTTCAATAGCATGAGAAATGTTTGCTAATGGCGTAAGTCCGGTAGCAGAATCAATAGTATCTGATTTGTAAAGTCTAAGATTAAAGGTATTAAAATTTTCCTTTTCTAATATTTCCTTGAGATTTGACTGCTCATAAAGGGCTTCTATAATTTTTCTTTTAAAACAATGACATCTCTGATTATCAATATATCCGGTATCCTTACAATCAATACATTCGTATTCCGGCTCAAGAGAGCTGTCAGGAAAATATGTATGTAGCAAAGCCTCTTTTTCTGATTTGAGAGCTGCTATCTGCTCTTTTAAGTCATGAATAGAAGCTTCTTTTGATAAAAGAAGCTTCTTTGCTGTGCTTACAGATAAAGAAGAAATGGCATCGTCAATTTCCTTTATGCGTGGGACTTTGCTGTACACTTCCTGCTGTATTCTTGCCTTATCATGATAAATACGAAGTCTTTTAGAATCATATAATCGTATAATTTCATTATACTTTGATGTAGAGACTGACATATATTCTCCTATTCTCTGTGTAACAGTTGTCTTTCCAGCTCATTATAATCGTAGCTGCGCTGAGGGAAGCTGTTAAATGAAGTGGATTTTGTTTTTGATGTTTTTGAAGCCTTTGCAGCTTCTGAGGCTTGTGCATGCTCATTATCAATAGCTTTAATATCAGAAAGAGAGGAAACTCCTTTCTTCTTCCATCTTTGCAAAATAGAATCAGCATACTGGAAACTAGGCTTTGATATAGATGAAATGGTACGATTGCACGCATCTGTAATAATATCCATGCTAAAGCCGTATTCGTTTGTCCATTTGTCTATAAAGGCTTTCTCAATAGCAGCAGGATTTCTTCCTGAAAGTCCAAATGCCTTTAAGACAGGATAATATGAGGCATTGTAGATAGAAGTGCGTTCTTTTGCCTCATCTACAGTAGTAATATTATCCGTTGCCCAGTCAATTGCTACCTTTTCTATGTATCTTAAGGTTTTATGACCGTTTGAAACACAATATTCAATCAGAAACTCTATAAGCTCAACATTAAAATTTAATCCTTCATAGAAATATAATATGGTATCTGTATCAGCGGGACTGAGTGTCTTGCCTAAATATGTCTGTGATATGTATAAAAGCTGTTTGATTTCCTCATCAGAGGTAAGCTGTTTAAGCTTTTCAGGTGTAAACGGCTTTTTCTCTTTAATACTTCCTGCTGTATAAGTGACAGAAGTATCAGCGACTAAATCTGAAGCCTGTGTATCAGCTTCGGTATTTAAGATAATGGTAGCTTCATCTTTTTCGGGAACATATTTAAAGGTAAGTGGTACATCAGCACGCACGTCCTTTAAGGTAATGCGCTCAAGATTATTATTTGCATCAAAGTCTAAATTCAGAATTCCTACCTGTTCCCAATATGTTAAGGCTCTCATTACATCTTTTTCGGTATGCTCAAAGGTATCTGCTATACTATTTATTGAAACCTCCAAAGAAGAGCCACAGCATCTTAAAAGATAGAGATAAATCTTTACATATTCACCATTGGCGCGTGACATATATTCATCTATGAAGTAATTGGATATAGCAGTTACCTCCATAGTGGTGTTTTTTTCTAGCATTATTTTCTTCATGACAATCTCTCCAAACTATAGATATTTAAGAAAGAATTATATCCGTTTCAAAAAACAGATATAAATACTTGAGTATAAATATCCAAATACAATTATGTAGTGGAAAGAGTATAACACAAAATTTTTAAGTTTGGAATAGTTTAAAATTTGTGCAAAGCCAGTAAATAACAGAATTTGTGATAAAGTGGAAAAAGTGGAAAATGTGGATAAAAAATATTAAAAAATTTTAATGCCTTAAAAAATCATATAAGAAAAGAAAATAAATAAAAAAAGTATCCACATATTTTTAATTTCAAAATGAATTAAAAATATGTGGATATGTGGAAAACTATTTTTTTAATAAATCTTCTCCTACATTTATAATATCTCCGGCTCCCATAGTTATCAACAAATCACCGTTAATACAATTTTTTAATAAAAATTTTTCTATTTCCTCAAAGGATTGGAAATAATAAGCTTCACAGCCCAATTTTTTTAATTCTTCAAGCAAATCCAAGGAAGATATGCCCAAGGTATTTTTTTCTCTGGCAGCATATATATCCGTTAAAATTACTTTGTCAGCAAGAGAAAGTGATTTCGCAAAATTTTTAAGAAATACATGAGTGCGGGTATAGGTATGAGGTTGAAATACGCACCACGTTGTCTTATGAGGATAATTTTTAGCTGTCTTAAGGGTAGCCTCTATCTCATCAGGATGATGAGCATAGTCATCAATAATAGTGACACCGTTGACCTTGCCTTTGTATTCAAAACGTCTTTCTGAGCCAACACAGGATTTTAAGCCGCTTTTGATACTTTCTAAGGATAAATTCATAGCCAACCCACAGGCAATGGCAGAAAGGGAATTGCATATATTGTGAATGCCGGTAACAGATAATTCAATATGGTCTGTAATCTCGCCGTCAACACATAAATCAAAGCTTCCTCTGGCATATTCGTCAAAGGAAATATTCTTTGCAGAGATATGACTTTTGGCAGGATTCATACCAAAGGTTACAATGCTGCAAGGCAGCTCATTTGTAAAATATTCATAATCAGGTATTTCTGAATTTATGATAAGAGTGCCGTTTTCGGGTATAAGCTTTGCATACTCCCTAAAGCTGTGTCTTATATCATCGATATCCTTAAAAAAGTCCATATGATCCTCACAAACATTCAGAATAATACCAATCGTTGGAAAGAAAGATAAAAAACTGTTTGTATATTCACATGCCTCTGTAATAAAGGTATCTGAATGTCCGATTCTTATATTTCCGCCTATTGAATCCAATATTCCGCCTACCATGATGGTAGGATCTGTCTCGGCAGACATTAATATGTGTGAAATCATAGATGTAGTAGTAGTCTTTCCGTGAGTACCTGAAACACCAATGGCGGTATTGTATTGCTTCATTATAAGACCAACAAGCTCTGCTCTTGGAATAGTAGGAATATTTAATTCCAAGGCTTTTAAATATTCAGGATTGTCTTCTTTTATGGCAGCAGTATAAACCACAAGATCAATATTGCTTGTAATATTTTCTGCATTGTGACCATATAATACTGTTGCACCGATTGATACAAGATGTTTTGTAATGTCAGATTCCTTTGCATCTGAACCGGTAACCTTTTTGCCCTTTGAAATAAGAATTTCAGCAAGACCGCTCATACTTATGCCACCTATACCAATAAAATGAACATTATTTATATTATTTAAACTAATGTTGCAGCCAGTCAGCATAATTACAATCCTCCATTTCTATTAATTAGGATAAAAATAATTAAAATGAATATATTATTAATATATACATTTTGTTCTAATTAGTTATTATACTACTATCAAATAAAAAATGAAATAGTTTAAAAACACTTAGAAATAAAAGTTCTGTGAACATGATTTTTAACAGTATAAATTTTTTTTGAGTATTTTTACCAAAAAATTCAAAAAAAATGGCAGAAATTTAGGAAATTAGTTTCACTATTTATTGTTTTTGTGATACAATAAGCATATACAATTTTACAACGAGGTGATTGCGTGATTAAAAAAGAAATGATAGCTATGCTATTGGCAGGAGGTCAAGGTAGCAGGCTCGGAGTATTGACCTCTAAAATGGCAAAACCAGCAGTTGCTTTTGGCGGAAAATATAGAATTATAGATTTCCCTCTTAGTAACTGTATTAATTCAGGAGTGGACACGGTAGGTGTTCTTACTCAGTATCAGCCATTAAGGCTGAATGCACATATAGGCATTGGTATTCCATGGGACCTTGATAGAAATGTGGGTGGTGTGACAGTACTCCCACCATATGAGAAAAGTGGAAATAGTGAGTGGTATACAGGAACAGCTAATGCAATATATCAGAATATTGAGTATATGCAGCAGTACAATGCAGAATATGTTCTCATATTGTCAGGAGATCATATTTATAAGATGGATTATGAGCTTATGTTAAATTATCATAAGGAACATGATGCAGATATTACTATTGCGTGTATGCCTGTACCTATTGAAGAAGCGAGCAGATTTGGCGTGGTTCTCACAGATGATGAAAACAGAATTACAGAGTTTGAAGAAAAGCCGGAGCATCCAAGAAGTAATCTGGCATCAATGGGTATTTACATCTTTAAGTGGTCGGTATTAAAGGATGCACTTATTAAGCTTAAGGATCAGAAGCAGTGTGATTTTGGAAAACATATCATTCCATACTGCCATGAAAAGAATGACAGGATTTTTGCTTATGAGTACAATGGATATTGGAAGGATGTAGGAACTTTAGGCTCATATTGGGAAGCTAATATGGAACTTATTGATTTGATTCCTGTATTCAATCTTTATGAGGAGTTTTGGAAGATTTATACAAACAACGATATACTTCCTCCACAGTATATTTCTGACAAGAGTGTAATCAACAGAAGTATAATTAGTGAGGGCTGTGATATACGTGGTGAGGTCTACAATTCTGTTATAGGTGTAGGAGTTACAATAGGTGAGGGTGCTGTTATAAGAGATTCAATTATTATGCAGAATACAGTTATTAAAGATAATGCTTATATTGAAAAATCTATTATTGCAGAAAATGTTGTAATAGGACAGGGGACAAGAGTCGGTATCGGACCTGAGGTGGAGAGTAAGCTGGATAAAAAGATTTATGCTTTTGGTCTTGCAACTATTGGAGAGAATTCGGTTATTCCAAATAATGTAACTATAGGTAAAAACACAGCTATTTCAGGTGTGACGGAGGAGTCGGATTATCCGAACAGAACACTTGGAAGTGGCGAATATATTATTAAGGCAGGTGAAATGTAATGAGAGCTATAGGTATTATTTTAGCAGGCGGAAACAACAACAAGATGAAAGAGCTTTCATACAAAAGAGCTATAGCTGCCATGCCGGTGGCAGGCAGTTACAGAGCTATAGATTTTGCTCTTAGTAATATGTCCAATTCCAATATTCAGAAGGTTGCTGTACTTACGCAGTATAATGCAAAATCCTTGAATGAGCATTTAAGCTCATCAAAATGGTGGGATTTTGGTAGAAAGCAGGGAGGCTTGTATGTATTTACACCTTCTATTACAGCAGATAATGGTTTCTGGTATAGAGGAACAGCAGACAGCATCTGGCAGAATATTAAATTCCTTAAGAACAGCCATGAGCCATATGTAGTTATAGCAGCAGGCGATGGTATTTATAAGCTGGATTACAATAAGGTACTTGAGTATCATATTAAGAAAAAGGCTGATATTACTGTAGTGTGTAAGGATATGCCACAGGAAACAGATATTACCAGATTTGGTCTTGTAAAGATGAATGAGGATAGCAGGATTGTTGAATTTGAGGAAAAACCTATGGCATCGGATTCAAGGACTGTATCAGCGGGTATCTATATTATAAGAAGAAGACAGCTTATTGAATTAATTGAAAAATGTGCAGAAGAAGAGAGACATGATTTTGTAAATGACATTCTTGTAAGATATAAAAACATTAAGCGTATCTATGGCTATAAGCTGGATAACTATTGGAGTAATATATCTACAGTGGAGGCATATTACAAGACAAATATGGATTTCCTGAAACCTGAAATAAGAAACTACTTTTTTAAACAATATCCTGATATCTACTCTAAGGTAGATGATATGCCGCCGGCAAAGTATAATCCGGGCTCTAATATTAAGAACAGTCTGGTATCAAGCGGATGTATCATTAATGGACAGGTAGAAAATTCAGTCTTATTTAAGAAGGCATATATTGGAAATAATTGTGTAATTAAAAACTCTATTATTCTAAACAATGTATATATTGGAGATAATACTTACATCGAGAATTGTATTGTAGAAAGTCATGACACAATTAAGGCTAATGAAAGATATGTCGGAGAAAATGGTCAGATAAAAATAGTAGTGGAGAAGAATGAGCGTATTGGCTTGTAACTTCCGAAAGGGGGATTTTTCATGGAAATAACAGATGTTAGATTGAAAAAAAATATATCAGAGGGAAAATTAAAAGCGGTTGCATCTATAACCATTGATAATGAGTTTGTTGTTCATGATATTAAGGTAATCAATGGCGATAAAGGTTTATTTATCGCCATGCCTAGTGTGAAGACAGCAGATGGTACATATAGAGATATTGCTCATCCTATTAGCTCTGATGTGAGATTTAAGATTCAAGAGGCTATTATTTCAAAATATAATGAAGCAGATTAATTTTAGTTAAATCTTTTATAATATTTGGAAAAAGGAATGTGATTAATTGAAACATTCCTTTTTTCTATGTAGCATACCATTGGGATTAAAAGCAGGCTGATACAATGTAGCCAGTGAACGGGTAAAATTGACTGATGGTTATACACATAAAAGAGAAAGGAAAAGAGGCAGTTTAGTGGATAATAATAATTTTAATCAGAATAGTAACGGATATAATCAAAATAACGATTTTGGAAATGAATATAACCAGAATTACAATCAGAGTTATAACCAGAATAATGGATATAATCAGAATTATAACGAAAATTATAATCAGAATAATGAATATAATCAGGATTATAACCAAAATTTCAACCAGAATAATGGATATAATCAGAATTATAACCAAAATTATAATCAGGGAAACGGATATAACCAGAATTATAATAGCAATCATAATCAAAACGGATATGACCCAAATTATAATCCAAACTATCCGCCTGATATGAACCAGTATAATCCCATACCTGCGCCAAATCAGTATAGGAACTGTAAGACCAGAAATGTAATCGCAGTACTTTGTTGTATATTATTAGGATTTGTGCTGTTTTTTGACGGTATTATGATTTCGATTAAAGTCGGTGTGCTTTCTGAGGGCAGTTTTATGAAACTGATAGAAGATACAGGCATTATTGATGGTTTGAGAAATGATATTATAGCAGAAATAGACAAAGAATTTATAAAGGATATAGAGGGTAACTTTGGAGAATCCATTGATGAGTGGATGGAGTATATTACTCAGGTTATTTTTGACAATAAAATTCCCCAAAAAGAGGAAGTTAGGAAAACAATTGAAAACATATATGTAGATTTCTTTGATATTTATATAGATGAGATTATAAAGGATATAAGGGCAAAAGGCGGTATTGATGTAGATGAATTATTCACAGTAAGTGAGTTTGGGGATTCAATGGATAAGGAAGCATATGAGGAACTTAAAAGGAATATAGAGAGTGCATTTGGAAACAGGATTGTGCTTGACAGTTCTAATCAAGAGGAATTTAGAAGGCTGATGTTAGATTTTGCAGAGGACACGAAAGAGAAATCTGTTTCTGAAATGGTTGATGAGATGTATGATTCATTAGTAGAAATACGAAAGGAGATTTATTATGAAGTCAGTGATATAAGTATTACTGAAATAATGGAGTATGTAGAAGGTGGTATAATGACATTGATTACAGTGCTTAGTATTATAGCCGTTATATGTATTGCTGTTACAGTTATTATTGATAAACAGATTTCTGTTACACTGAGAGGATTGTTTGCACCACTGTTTGTACCGGGAATTATATTGTTATTTTTCTCATTTATATCAAAGGGCTTTATGAGTGTAGTAGTAAAGGGTATGAGTTCAGAGGTACCAGAGATGGGAAAGGTGGTTGAAAGTCTGTCAGAAATAATAATAAATCCATTTATTATATGTGCAGTGGTGTTTATAGCAGTAGGAATATTATGTAAAATAATAGGAACTATGACAAGAACTGAAAATGATGATAAATTTTAAGAACAGATAGGATTTTATATATTAAAAAAGCATTACAAAGTGGTTGTATTGCTTGAGTTTCCGTATTTTTTATTTTTAGCTTCAAAAAGTTGCAGATGAAAGTTCACTTTCATCTGCAACTTTTTATGCAAGATGTCTATGTTGCCTTTGGCAACAAGACTTTTTGAAGCTAAAAACAAAAAATACGAAAACTCTAAGTTGTATGTGGGTTTAAAATTCTTTTTAAGATAAAATAATGATTATAAATTATTTTAACATTCTTAAATCAATATGTCACTGACTATAATGTAAACATCACATAAAAATGTATTTATTACACTATAATCATTATTTGAAAAGATCAGTTACTTGTAGCAGCTTCATTTGAGGTAGTAACCCCTTCACCTAAAATCTCCTCTAAATCATCTGAACTGAAAATAGTATTTGTATAAGTAATGGTGCTCCAAAGAGCTTCGTCGACAGTTATATTCATATCCTTTGTATATTCATCATAAAAACTCTTAAGCTTATCTGATTTTAAAAGTCCTATAGCCTCTTCTCTGGCTATTTCGGTAGCCTCTTCATCTGTAGCTTTAATACAGTAGATAACAAGATATGCACCGTCTTCTGATGCAATTCCAACCTCACCGTCATTAAGAGAGAGACAAAGCTTTTCTACGCTGTCACCATCAAAATCGCCCTTTCCAACATTGCCCTCATGACATTCAAGGCCATATGCATTTGCAACCTTTTGGATATCCTCTCCTGCCTTAACACGATTTAAAATAGCATTGGCAGTGTCCTCAGGGAACTCAATTACTTCAGGATAGATTTCTACAGCATATATATCGCATTGACGAATTTCATCTTCATCAACCTCAAAAGTTTCACCTTCAAAAATCAAATCACATCCCTTATTGTAGTAAGATTCCGTTTCATATATAGATTTAAGTAATTCCTCGGTTGCACCTGTAGCGTGTATAACCTTTTCGCTGCCATTTAAGTAGTTAGAAACAGACTCGTCTATTTCTGAATAGTCTTCATCACTTAATGTAATGCCGTTTGCTATGGCATAATTTGCAACTACATGGAACATTTTAATTCTTTCAAGTACATCATTTTTTACCATATCCTCGATAGTTTCAGGATTTTCTTCTGTATATTTGGTGGACCAGTTTATAACATACCCATTTGCAAGATAATATGCCTCATAGCTTGCCTGCTCATTATATGCGTAAAACTGGCCTACACTAAATGGAATAGTAGTATCATCAATAGTAATAAGAGTAGAATTTACATCTACACTGTCAGAGTTTGTATTAGTATTGCCTGATTCCTTCTTGCTATCAGAGTTACATCCTGTAAATAAGGATAATGCAGTGACAAGAGAAAGACCTATGGCGGCTAATTGTTTGAGTTTTATCATAATTCATGTCCTTTCGATTTGTAATTATATAAAGCTTTTGTATTTCCAATTTTGAGGCTAATAAAGTTTATAATTTTGTATTATTGTAAACTTTACAATTCTAAAAATTAGAAATGTGAAACTATAAACTCACCATATCAAAGTATATCATAAAATACCTAATTGTTGTCAATAATTCCACTCATATTTACAAATAATTCAGAAAGTACTGTAAGCATTTCCTTAGTATCCTTAAAAGAAGTCTTAGGTGTAAATACAAATTTTGGATTACTTCCTGCCTGGAATGATAAAATATTTCTATATTTTGCAACCAAATCCGGAATTTCCGCTACCTTAAAAGGAGCCTTATTGTACAATAGCAGGTTAATAGAAGCTCTGTTACCCGAAATTTCGCTTATATATACCCTGTGACCATTGGCTTTTATAAGTGCGATGTTTAACAGATTGACAACAGGTTTTGGAATATCACCAAATCTGTCCAACAATTCGTCCTCCATATCTTCATATTCTTCAATAGTCTTAATGCTTGCAATCCTTTTATATATATTAAGCTTTTGTATTTCATTTTTTATATATGTAGAAGGAATATATGCGTCTATAACCAAATCTACGGTAGTTTCAAAGTCTTCCTTGTCTTTTTGTTCACCCTTTTCTATAAGTACGGCCTCATTAAGCATTTTGCAGTACAAATCATAACCCACTGCCTCCATATGACCACTCTGTTCAGAACCTAATACATTTCCGGCACCTCTAATCTCCAAATCACGCATGGCAATTTTAAAGCCTGAGCCGAGATCGGTAAATTCCTTAATGGCCATAAGTCTTTTTTCAGCAACCTCTTTTAATATCTTGTTACGTTTGTACATAAGGAAGGCATAGGCAGTTCTGTTGGAACGACCGATTCTGCCTCTCAACTGGTAAAGCTGAGAAAGTCCCAGTTTATCCGCATCATGGATAATCATGGTATTGACATTGGAAATATCAAGACCGGTTTCGATAATAGTTGTAGATACAAGTACATCAATATCTCCATTAATAAAGTCGTACATGATCTGTTCCAGCTTTCTCTCACTCATCTGACCATGAGCATATTCTATGACTGCATCGGGAAGAACGGTTTTAAGTGAGAGTGTAATTTCTTCTATATTATTAACACGATTATACACATAGTAGACCTGACCGCCACGGGCAAGCTCACGGTTTATTGCCTCTCTTACCATTTCCAGATTGTATTCCATGACAAAGGTCTGGATAGGAATTCTGTCAATAGGAGGCTCTTCAAGAACGCTCATATCCCTGATGCCTACCAGAGACATATGTAGTGTTCTGGGAATAGGGGTCGCAGACAGGGCCAAAACGTCTACATTTTCACGAAGCTGTTTCAGCTTCTCTTTGTGTGCGACACCAAAACGCTGTTCCTCGTCAATAATAAGCAAACCAAGGTTTTTAAAACCGATATCTTTACTAAGTACACGATGAGTACCAATAACTATATCTACAAATCCCTTTTTCAAATCCTCCAAAGTCTTTTTTTGCTGGGCGGGAGTTCTAAAACGCGATAAAAGCTCTACAGTTACGGGAAAATCCTTCATACGTTCCGTAAAATTGTTGTAATGCTGACCTGCTAAAATAGTAGTAGGTGCTAAAACAACTACCTGCTTGCCGTCCTGAACTGCTTTAAAGGCTGCCCTTATGGCAATTTCTGTTTTTCCATATCCGACATCGCCACAAATAAGTCTGTCCATTATCTTAGGGCTTTCCATATCATTTTTTGTATCAGCTATGGCGCTTAACTGATCACTGGTTTCTTCGTATGGAAACAGCTCTTCGAATTCCTTCTGCCAAATGGTATCAGCGCTAAAAACAAAGCCTGACTTGGACTGCCTTTTTGCGTATAAATTTACTAAATCCGCAGCAATGTCCTTAACGTGGGATTTAACACGCGATTTAGTAGTATCCCACTCCTTTGATCCGAGCTTGTTAAGCTTAGGGCGTCTGCTTTCGGCAGAAGCATATTTTTGTATCATATCCAGCGAGGATGCAGGAATATAAAGATTGCCATTAGAGGCATATTCAATTTTTATATAGTCCTTTTCGGTTTTGTCAACTATCATTTTCTCGATACCACGGTAAATACCTAATCCGTGGTTTTCATGTACTACATAGTCGCCGACAGAAAGGTCTGAAAAATCAGAAATCCGCTGACCGCTATAGGTAGATTTTTTCTTCCTTTTTTTTGAAGAGCCGGAACCGAAAATATCGGTCTCGGAAATGACTACAAATTTAATGGAAGGAAATTCATAGCCGCCCTTAATGCTTCCATAGGATATAACCGTTTCTGAAGGGGATAAGGAATGGGTAATATCCTCTGTATAATAGCAGGAAATATTATATTCATCACGAAGGGACTCGCTTAAACGCATGCCTCTGGTTTTGGAGCCTGATAAAATCACTACCTTAAAGCCGTTCTTCCTGTATCTGTTTAAATCCTTTATAAGCAGTTCAATACTCTTATTGTAGGAGGTTAAGTTTCTCATGGAAACAGAATAAGAGTCATTAACCTTGAAGTTTTTAAGCTTCTGGTCTAAGGTTGTAAAATGAATACAACGTTTAGAAGAAAGTCTGGCATAAACCTCACTTGGCATAATTAAATTGTCAGTCTGTGCAGGAAGTAAATATCCCTTTTCGAGCCTGCTAATCATACTATCTTTAAACTCGGTAAATACAGCCTCTATATGTTCGGTTACATGATTAGTTTCGTCTATCATATAGAGAGCCTCATCTCCCAAATAATCAAAAAGAGAGGAGGAATCCTTATAAAAATAAGACATATAGCTGTCTAAGGTTACAAAGCTAGGAGAAATTAAAAGCTGTTCAATAAACTCATTAGTAAGAGCTTCAATCCGGTGTGCTTCCTCTGTCTTAAAGGATTTTCTTAAGCTTTCTGAATATGCGGCTAAATCAGTCTTTATTTTTTCTATACCGTTTTCTATAGTCTTTTTGTCAAGAATATATTCACTGGCAGGAAATATAGTCACGCTATTTACATTTTCAATAGTACGCTGGCTTTCTGTATCAAAGGTTTTAATGGAGTCTACCTCATTGTCAAATAAATCTATTCTATAAGGGACTTCACTTGTAAGAGGAAAGACATCGATGATACTGCCGCGAATAGAAAACTGTCCGTGTGAAGCTACTTCGTCACTGCGTTCAAAGCCTAAAGCGGTAAGCCTTGTGGCAATAGCAGCAGGCTCGATAACAGAGTCCATATCAATAGTAAAAACATTGTCATAAATATCCTTTAATGGGATAAGCTTATCCATAAGACTGCTTCCGGTGGTTACAACAGTAGCATTTCCCTTTAGTATAGCTTCAACTACCTTAATACGGTCTGTGACCATGCTTTTTCCGGAAATATCAGCATTGTAAAATATAAAGTCCTTTGGAGGAAAGTATAGGACATCCGGAATATAAAATCTTAAATTATCATATAATTCTCTGGCTTTTTGCTCACTAAAAGTAACGATAACTTTATTCTTAAAGCTATCGCCTAAAATGCTCATAATATGTGCTGAACCTGTGTCGATAACGCCTGAAATCTGGATGTTCGCCCTTGTACTTTTTAGGGTCGAAACAGTATTTTCTATGGCATTAAGCGACAGGAATGGATCGTTAAGAAGATTGTTCATAGATACCTCTAGTTATATAAATTCATTGCCTTTTCAAAATTGTCAGAGACGGTAAGCTTTACCGCATCACAAACCTTTTCCATATTTTCATTCATTATATTTAAATCCTCTTTAGAAAAATGACCCAGTACGTAATCGGCTAAGTCATATCCGGCAGGCTTATTTCCGACACCTATTTTGATGCGATGAAAAGCATCAGTTCCTAAATGTGAAATAATACTTTTAATACCATTATGACCGCCTGCACTTCCTTTTTTGCGCAGTCTGAGTCTGCCCACATCAAGACTGATATCATCATAAATGATTAAAAGATTGGCAGTAGCATCCAGCTTGTAGTAGTTTACGGCATCTGCAATGGCTTCACCGCTTAAATTCATATATGTCAATGGCTTCATAAGTAGAACCTTTTCTTTATCAATATAGCCGATACCTGTAAGAGCATGGTGTCTGGCTGTGTTAACAGTAATATCAAAAGATTCTGCAATGGCATCTACTGCCATAAAGCCTATATTATGTCGTGTGTTATTGTATTCTTTTGTAGGATTACCTAATCCTGCTATTATAAACATATTGTTACCTCGCATTTAATATCGGCACATCGAGTTGTTTACAACTCGATGTTATGATATTCTATCACAATAGTTTTAGGAATAAAAGGATTTTCTTATATTTAAACTGAAGTGTGCATAGCTCTTACTTTCGGCTCCCAAAAGTCTTGTTACTAAAATATCATAGAAATCTTATGCAAAAATTAAAAATAAAGTGAGATTTTATTAACAATTTTTGTAAAGGGTGGATTGTCACATTAAGTGATAAATCTACAAGATATAGTTTCCTGTTACTAAGAATGGCTATATCTTGTAAATTTTTATTAACATGACAGTTTTTTTGTGTTTGGAATTATAGAAAATACGGAGACTCTAAATATTTAAGGTATTGAAAAAAATTAAAAATATACTATAATAATAACTATATAAATGTGTAGCCATTACTAAAGAAAAATGAGCAGAGGGAAAGCAGCTTTGATAATTCTATGGTAAAACAAAATGGTAAAATATAAAATTTAAAAGGAAGGTGGAAGATTATGAGAAAAAGGAAGAAAAGAGTTGTCAGTGTTATGGCAGCAGCTACTTTTTTGGTTGGGAGTATCGGCATTACCGGTCTTAACTGGACAGCATCAGATATAAAGGCAGACACTACAGTAGAAGAATCTATTTTTATGGTAGGACAGAATACCGGTACAAATTTTGGTGACTTAGGCATAGGCGGATGGATAATCAAAGGTACTGACAACTACGGGAATGACCTTACAGGTGGTCCATATGCCCCTGGACTTATGGAAGATCCGTATAAAAATGCTAAAGAAAATGTTATCAGACTTATTAACGGGGTTACTACCAGTGCTGAAAATAATGGATTATACAGTGCTGATGATAACAACGGTAACGCAACATATCGTTCAGGCAGTGCATTTATAAAAAGAAAGGTTACCTTGAATGATAATTATCAATTCTCGGCTAAGTTTACCATTTCCATGCCAGATGCCTGTATAGATGATGCCGGAGTCTATACTCGTGAGCCGGGTGGAGACGGTATTGCATTTGTTATACAGCCTGATTCGGATCCGACAGGTACAGCCGGTGGAGGTATGGGATATCAGGGTATTGATAACAGTTTAATTGTAGAAATGGACTCTTTCTTTAATGGCGGATACTATTATAAGGGGGATAAAGATGGCTTTGATAATTGGGGCTTTAGTAATCAGGTTTATATATACGGTACTGGTACTTATTTAGACCCAACAGGAGGCCCGTATTCTCATGATAACTATCAAGGTCTGCCAGCAAATCCACAACAGAGGTTTGATCATATTGGTATCATGACAGGCGGAAACCAGCAAGAACATTTAGCTGTTGCTTATTTAGGGGGGAACGATCCATGCGAATGGGATGGTACAAACAATACCTATGTTAATATGAACAAAAATATTAGCGGACAGAACGGTTATGAAAATACAGCAGCAAATTCATTTGCGAAGGCAGGAGAAAATAACAGATTATTTACGGTATGGGTACAGTACGATGGCGAGACACTTACAGCCAGAGTTTCTACAGGTGATTTCTTAAATGCAGATTATGATGCTCCAATAGCAACATTATCAAAGGCAATTCCGGTAAACGATATGAAGGGATACTTAGGCAACAACAAGGATGTATATGTAGGCTTTACATCTGCTGTTGGATCTTCAAAGGCTAACCATACGGTTCACAGTTTGGCATTTTCAAATAAGTACTATGAAAATGGTATTCCTGATCCGGAATATACAATTAAGTACTGGGTGGAAAAAACTAATGAACCATCAAATCCTGCAAATGAAAAGACGGTTAATGGTATAACATATGTATTAAAGGAAACATCAGCTCCTGTTGAAGTGGCAAACGGTACATCTATTAAACCAAGTAATATTACAAATGCACAGAAAAATAAGTATGCCGGCTATGTGTACAGTGCGGCAGATACAGAGCTTGTAGTAAAATTGGGTGGTGATAATGTTTATAATATTTACTATAAATCCGTTGCGGCAACATATACTATAGAGTATTACAAAGAGAAATCCGACGGCACAGGCTTTGAAAAGGTTGTGGCAGATACGGAGAGCAACCTTACTTCTACTATCGGTTCAAGGGTAGATATTAGTGTAGGCAGAAACCTGGCTAATAAGTATTCTTCAGAAGGCTTTAAATTAGACACTACAGTATCAGGAACACTTATCAGCAAGACTTTAGATTCAAAGGAAACTATATTTAAGGTATATTATATAAATGCTACATCTGCACCGTATGTGGTTGAGTACTACATAAAGAACGATGGAGATACTGAATATAAAAAGTCTACAGATCTTACGGAAAATAAGACCGGCACTATTGGAGATACAGTGTCAGTTACACCGCCGACTACTATTACGGTAGGAGGTAAGACATATACCTTTGATAAGGATAACAATGGTAATATTCTCACATTAGAAATAAAAGATGATGGTTCAGCGGTATTTAAGCTTTACTTTGAAGAAGTTAAAGAAGATGTTACTGAACCTGCTACAACTGAAAAGCCAACTACACCTGATGCACCACAGACCAGAGATGTGATAGGAGACAGATTAAAAATCGCTGCGATAGCTATAGCAGTATTTGGAATGACAGTTGTTGGAGTTAATTCAAAGAGACGTAAAAAGAATTAAATAATACAAAATTTAAAATAATGTATTAAATTCTTAAAAGAAACAGCACAAGACCGGAAAGGAATTGTGCTGTTTTTTTACTAAAATAAAAATATGCAGATAAAAATTAGGAAATGCAGGATGCAAATACTTGAGTTTCCGTATTTTTTATTTTTAGTTTCAAAAAGCATACATCATCATAATG